>NZ_AP018681.1:600035-1200070 GCF_002218025.2 Vibrio casei
CAAAGGAAGAGATGTTTCTTATTTGGTTAGAAAATTATCAGACTTTGAAATACAGCATTTATATTAACTCAAGCCCTAATCACTTACCTTCTAAAATAAAATCTGTAGCGTGAATTATTTGGGTTAAATAACAATCAAACAGAACTTACATAGCAGGTTTTTTATATTAATGCAAGTAAAAGTATTGCATTTTAATCAATTTAATGTTATAATATACATATAAGTTAAACATTTTATGTTGTTGCTAGCTTATATTCTGGTAGTAGTTTGCCTCCCAAAACGTTATTAAAATCTTTACCTCTCTAAAAACTTTGATAACAGTTTATTAAACCCCTGATTTCTCCTTTTTAATCTTGGGGTTTATTTTTTACTACTATCTGCAAGATTTTACTTAGCACTAACCTATTTCCCCTTTTTATCTCCTAATTTCTAAAATCTATCTGTAGCTTTGACGTTGGTTTTCTTCTCCTTGTCCAATGCCAAGGCTACACCCTTTTTTCAAGGAAACACATATGACACAAAGCCACAAAAGGCGCAAAGTGTACAAGTCAGTAGATCAAGTTTTAAGTTTACTCCTGAACAATAAGATCAAACTCTCGACTTTATATACCCACCGCCATCGATGCTTGTTTATTTACGGAGACCCCAAACAAGCTGAATTAATACAAGAAGCGATTAAATTATATAATAGTTACAATAATATTAAGCACATTAAAATTTAAAAAAAAAACTACCACCAGAAAATAAGAGGTCAGCAAATGACACTAGATCAACAACTACAAGAGCAATATCCACATTTCAAAAATCACATTAAAAAAATCCGTGGTGTTTTAGGAAGTATGAAATACCGATGCGGTAAGCATAAAAGCTACTTGTTTGTTAAATGCGAATTCATCGACATTTGGCAATTCATGGAATTTCTAGAAATTGAACGACAAAGGGGAAGAGATTACACAAAAATAGAGAATCCTCAAATCGCACGTATTTTTGACGATGGAAATTACACTTTTAATAATTGTCGTGTGATTAGTAAATCCGAAAATATCAAGGAAGCACATAATAAGACGATTATTATTTTCGACAGCCTAAATGGTAAAACCTCAATTTTCCGACATGGGATTAAAAACTTTTACAATATTAATAATCATGTTCTCGGTTTTAGTCTAAATACTCTTTACCGAAAAATCAGAGCAAATAAACCTATTCCAATCGGTGACAAAGGTCACTTTATTAAAGTTTCATTTTTATAAATAAGGTAAATAATGATTACATTACAACAACAAAAAATCAGCAATACCCCACTTCTCGCAACACCCAGTCTCCTTAGCAATGTTAATTCTGTTCTACAAAATCACACTATTGCGACCGCCCAACAGAAGCTTGAGGCTGAACAAGAGCGCACCGCAAAGTATAAATCACTTAAAGCTAACCTTCCCGCTAATACTGGCTTGATTCAAATTTCAGGTATTTTGGTGGCTGGTAGTATGGGAAATCTAGAAGCCTTGTGTGGTATGACAAGCTATCAGTCAATTTTGAATCAAATGTTTGCTTATACACAAAACACTTCAATTAAGCGTGTACTTCTTCATATCAGCTCGGGAGGCGGTGAAGCGTATAAAGTATTTAGTAGTTGTAAAGAAGTGAAAGACTTAGCACAAAAACACGGTATTGAACTTGTAGCTTATGCAGACGGAACTTGTGCTTCAGCAGCTTATGCTTGGGCTTCTATTGCAGATCAAATCATTTCACACCCTGAAAGTAATAACATCGGGTCAATCGGAGTCGTAATGCAGTTGGTTAACGATAGCAAAGCCCTTGAGCAAAAAGGCTTGGATCGAACTTTCGTGTTCTCCGGTAATTCGAAAATACCATTCGATCAAAATGGTGCATTCCGAGCTGACTTCATTAGCGATTTGCAAGCGAAGATTGATGAAACGTACAACACCTTTGTTAATCACGTAAGCACTAACCGCAAGATGACCAAGCAAGATGTGATTAAAACTGAAGCTAAAACTTTTACAGCCAAGAAGGCGATGTCCTTGAAACTGATCGATCTTCTGATGACTGAATCAGAGTTGTTTGAATACCTAGGTAAGCCGATCATTGGAAGTAAACAGCCAGTATCAGCCCCAACTTCTACCCCTTCAGCTTCAAAAGTCGAGGTTAAATCGGACATCAAAACAGAACAAGCTACGGAAAAGTTGAGGGATTTACAAAGCATAGTTAAAAAGCGTCTTAATCGGTCTGAAGATGATATCAAGCAGCAAGCCATTGCCAAACTAAAACAAAATAACTTATAAAATAAAAGGAATAAAAATGAAATCGTTAAATGACTTTTTGAACGAATACTACAACACCTTAGAATTAGAAACTGTAAATCAAGCCGAACTTGATAAGCGCATTAGTAATTATGTTAGTCGCTATGACATTGGTGTGGGTATTGCTAATACAAACCCTACACCAAGCTTTAGCGAGTTGTGCCTAGATCGCTTTGTATCGGTACAACTACACCAAATGTTAGATCGTGACAAGTTTATTACTTTTTCAAATTACTTGATTGAGAATCCTACACACAAAGTTTCTGATGACAATCACCACTTGCATTTTTTTAAACATAATTGGTTGATTTTTGAAAAGTCTGAAGCTGAGCAAGAAGCAGATAAAAAAGTAATCATCGAACATGTGAAGAAAACTTATCAAGCAGAAGTTGACCAAGCAAACGCTGATTTGTTGGCAGATGAGGAGAAAGCTCTAAGTTCTGCACGTAAATCACTAGCCAAGTATTGATCCGCTCCAGCTGTTTTGGACACTGAGTTAAGTGAGTACAATCACTAACGAGGTGAACAATGACAACTAAGAAAACTAGAATTAAACATTCCCCTGAATTTAAAGCAGAAGCCCTAAAACTAGCAGAGAGAGTGGGAGTAGCTGCGGCTGCAAGGCAGCTTTCTTTACATGAATCTCAAATCTACGGGTGGCGGAAGAACTCGAAGAAAGACACCAATACTAGTCAGCGAGAACAAGAGCTAGCCGCAGAGGTTGCCAAGCTCAAAAGGCAGTTGGCTGAGCAAGCAGAAGAGCTAGAAATTGTAAAAAAGGCCGCCACCTACTTCGCGAAAAATCTAAAGTAAATTGCTACGAATTTATGCTCGAACACCTGATGTACTTCAATATTGTACGTATGGCTAAGGTATTCGGGGTATCCCGAAGTGGGTTTTATTACTGGGTTAAACATCGCCATAAGGCTAGCCAACGCGAGGCAGTTCGCCAAGAGCTTGATACAAAGGTCAAAGAAGCTTTTGATAACAGCAAAGGCCGAGATGGCTCAAGGCGAATCCAAAAAGAACTGTCTGAGAGCGGTGATAACCACAATGTGAAAACCATTGCGGCCAGTATGAAGCGTCAAGATTTAACGCCGAAAGCGGCACGTAAATTTAAGTGCACGACAGACAGCAAGCATCAAATGCCAGTTGCTCCAAACTTGCTGGCTCAGAACTTTAACGCAGCGGCTCCGAATGAAAAATGGGCGGGAGACATCACCTATGTTGCGACAAGCGAAGGCTGGTTGTACTTGGCAGTAATTATTGACCTTTACTCAAGACAAGTAATCGGATGGTCTATGGATACCAGAATGACGGCTACGCTGGTCTGTGATGCTCTATCAATGGCTTTGTTCCGTCGCGAATTTCCTGAGCAGGTTATCGTTCATAGTGATCGAGGTAGTCAGTACTGCTCAAAAGATTATCGAGACCTCATAACTGTTTATAATCTAAAGCAAAGTATGAGTAGGAAAGGAAACTGCTGGGACAATGCTTGTGTTGAGAGCTTCTTCCATTCGATGAAAGTTGAAGCGATCCAATATGAGCCGATTATGACGAGAGACCAGATGCGTCAAACGATCTTCGAGTACATAGAGGTTGATTATAATCGGACAAGAAGGCACAGTGCTCTTGGGTATCTAAGCCCTGTTAACTTTGAACAGCAAAATGTCGCTTAATGAAGTGTCCAGTCTGGCTGGAGCAGATCATATGAAGCCGATCTTGTTAAAGCTAATAAACCAAACTTAGAGCAATTTAAGCAACTGGCTACTGTTAAAGCTGAGCTTAGTACCCTTTTGGATGGTATAGCCGAATTTAGCTACGAGGATATTAAAGCTCAATGTTCAGTGAAAGATAACTCTCTTTTAGTGTCCGCAATGGAAAGCTTGGGTTATTCCAAAGTCAAAAAAGGCACTAAAAACGTATGGGTAAAGGAGGGTGTATGATTATTGATTACAACATCGCTCGACAACTCGCCCAAGCAGAACTTCTAAAGACACTCACTCCCTGATCCGCACCAGCAGTTTTGGACACCGAGTTAAGTGAGTACAATCACTAACGAGGTGAACCATGACAAGCAAGAAAAAACGTATTATCCATTCCCCTGAATTTAAAGCAGAAGCCCTGAAGCTAGCAGAGAAAGTGGGAGTAGCTGCGGCAGCGAGACAACTGTCGTTACACGAATCCCAGATCTATGGTTGGCGTAAGTCAGCTAAGAGCGACACCAGCACCAGTCAGCGGGAAAAAGATCTAGCCGCTGAAGTTGCCAAACTCAAACGACAATTGGCTGAGCAAGCTGAAGAGCTAGATATAGTAAAAAAGGCCGCCACCTACTTCGCGAAAAACCTAAAGTAGATTGCTACGAATTTATGCTCGAACACCTGCTTTGCTTCAGAGTTGCCCGCATGGCTAAGGTGTTCGGTGTTTCACGAAGTGGGTTTTATTACTGGATTAAGCATCGCCACAAGGCCATCCAGCGCGAGGTAACTCGCCAAGAGCTTGATACGAAGGTCAAAGAGGCTTTTGATAATAGCAAAGGTCGTGATGGCTCAAGGCGCATCCAGAAAGAGCTGGCTGAGAACGGTGATAGCCGTAATGTTAAAACCATTGCCGCCAGTATGAAGCGGCAGGATTTAACGCCGAAAGCGGCACGTAAGTTTAAGTGTACGACGGACAGCAAACATAAAATGCCAGTTGCTCCGAACCTGCTGGCTCAGGATTTTAAGGCAGAGGCTCCGAATCAAAAGTGGGCGGGAGACATCACCTATGTTGCGACAAGCGAAGGCTGGCTGTATTTGGCGGTAATCATTGACCTTTATTCCAGGCAAGTAGTCGGTTGGTCTATGGATACCAGAATGACGGCAACTCTGGTTTGCGATGCGTTATCAATGGCCTTGTTCCGTCGAGGGTTCCCTGAGCAGGTTATCGTTCATAGTGACCGAGGTAGTCAGTACTGCTCAAAAGATTATCGAGACATCATAACTGCTTATAATCTAAAGCAAAGTATGAGTAGGAAAGGAAACTGCTGGGATAATGCTTGTGTTGAGAGCTTCTTCCATTCATTGAAAGTTGAAGCGATCCAGTATGAGCCGATCATGACGCGAGACGAGATGCGCCAAACGATCTTTGAATACATAGAGGTTGATTATAATCGGACAAGAAGGCACAGTGCTCTTGGGTATCTAAGCCCAGTTAACTTTGAAAATCAAAATGTCGCTTAATGAAGTGTCCAGTCTGGCTGGAGCAGATCACCCAGCTCCAAACAATACCTTTTTGAGATGGATATTTATCAAAAGTTGGTAAGTGGCGAGATTAAAGACACAGACACAATTAAACATTACACAGAAGAGGCATAATAAAAATGATTACTACAGAATATAAGCTAAGCCAAATCAATCAACTCCGTTCTACTATCTTGAAAAATCAACGTGAACTTACGAAATTCGAAGATAAACAGGTTTTTAGCGACCAAATTGTTTATGACTGGCACAACAACCGATTCGCTCAGCTTAAACCACTAGAAGAACATTACGAGTATTGGCTAAATTGGCGAGATGAGTACCTTGAGTGCTTACGAGGTAATATTGTTGCAGATCAAGCAATTTTGGAGGGTATGCTTAAATGAAATTAATCAAAAAAGAATTTGATGATGTTGTTCTTCAAGCTTCAAAGCTGAAACAATCTACTGTAAACATTGAGTTATTCAAACTTAGTAAAATCCTTGTTCCGTGTGTGGGCATCTTGTCTGATCAAAAAGACAGCCCCGATTTGTACACTATCTTATTTAGTATTGTAGCGCAAAAGTCTTCCGTCGAGCATTTCGAATCATTGCAAACTTTATTGTTAAGCACTCTAGTGAATGATGATTTAGAGCATATCCAAGATATTGACCAGTATCTTGAAGATAAGGGCATTAATTCTCTTGATGTATTCATGTGGCTGTTCCAAGCTCAACTAATCCAACCACTGCAATCAACACAAACTTTTAAAGTGTTACAGAGTCACTTTGATGACATCAAGGAAACGTTTTTCCCAAGCTTAGGTATTACCCCTACCCCAACGGAGTGATATTAAAATGACTACTAATCAATCAGGGGGCTTATCGCCCCCTTTTTTACGGGTGAAGCATCTCCCCACTGTCTACAAAATCTTGAATGAAATTGAAGGTAAACCGCTTACAGACATAACCCCAGAGACATATCGAAGCATTCTTGAATTTTTGGAATCGGTACAAATTGAAGGTGGAGTGTTTGAGAATATCAGTTTATTTTTCGAGTTTATTAAGCCTCTTTATGAGTGCCAATTGTTACCCGATCTACAAACGGATATTAATACTAAGAGATTGAATAATCGTAACTATTCACCCAGGAGCTATTGACAGCAAATTTATGTGACTGAGTTAACTTGATCCCACATTCAACTTGAGTGATCTTTTTGTGGTGGCAATCTGGAGGTATGAATAAGAAAACATTACCTCCACCGCCAGATTTCGATTCGCCTGAAGAGGCGAAAGATATCATCCACTTTTTATGGAATAAGTTGGCTGAGCTTGAAGATAGGCTAAACCAAAATAGTCGCAACTCTTCTGTGCCATCATCTCAACAACCCCTGCATAATAAAGCTAAAAATACTTCGCCGAATCGGAAGAAATCTGGAAAAAAGCAAGGAGCTCAACCAGGTCATAAAGGCCATCGCCGACTGCTTCATCCTATTGAAGAGAGCGCCTCGGTTGAGCAATATTTACCGAATAAGATATGCCACTGCGGTGGGTGTGTTATTCCAAATCGAAAACCTTATAAACGACACCAAATCTTTGACTTGCCAGATATCTCATACACGCTTGTTGAACATCAAATTTTTAAAGGCGAGTGCTCATGGTGTGGTGATAAGCATCAAGCGGAGCTTCCAGAGTCTGTGCCCGATGTTCAAATGGGGTCAAATCTACATAGCTTTATCGCAATCCAGGCGACGCAGCACCACCAAAGCATAGGTAAAATACAATCTATGTTGAAAGACGTCTTCCAGCTTAACTTCTCAACAGGTGCAATATCAGCGGCGCAAGGACGAGTCACTGAATACTTAGCCGATACTCATACTCAAATTCATGAAACAGTCAAAGCATCTAAACTGATTATGGCTGATGAGACTTCGCATCAGCGCAATAATGATAAACGCTGGATGTGGGCCGCACTCAGCAATAACGTAGCCTTTTTCCAAATTAACAGTGGAAGAAACCAACATGCTGCCAAACGACTACTTGGTGAAGCGGTTTCACACCTTTTAGTGACTGACCAATATTCTGCCTACAAATATATCGACGAATCTAAGCGCCAATTATGCTGGGCTCACATATTAAGGAACGTCATCGCTATCGAGGAAAGCGTTTGTCCTGAAAACCAAAAAATCGGAGAAAAACTCGCTTTAATCGCTCATAGCGTATTCAGGTGTCATCACCGATATATCGAAGAAAAAATTACCGAAAGCCAATATTACCGCCGACTCAGGCGATTACGAAAGAGCTGGCTTCATTGGCTCAAATTGGGTAGTTATCAATGCTCAAAACGATATCGAGGTAGATGTCGAAACCTCATCGCTGATGATGCCATGGTCTGGCGGTTTATGGACGACTCCGAGTGCCCGTTAACAAACAACGCAGCGGAGCGAGTTCTCCGTAATTACATACTGATGAGGAAGTGTTGTTACGTGACTCGCTCATATCGAGGCGACCAGTTCCGCGAACGAATGTTCTCGCTGATAGAAACAGCCAAACTTCAGCAGGTCTCTGCTTATAAATGGCTGCGTGAAATCGTCGAACATCACATGTTGAGAGTTGATTATCAGGCGCCAGTATTTTTTAGCGTAAACCGTCGTCAATAGCTCGTGGGTGAATAGTTACGAATAATCTACGTGCTCAACTAGCTGAAGAAACGGATAAAGATAAACGATTAGAAATCAAGAATGCGATCAATAGTGCTAAGAATGCCAACCGCCCAAGCGACTTAATTCAACAACAAACAGACGCCCTAACCGCCTTATATGGCGAAGAATACGCTTCCGTAATACAGTGGGTTATCTCCTCCCAGATACCTCTAGAACGTGCTTTAAACCTCTCATTTAAGCAGTTTGTGGATGAATACAACATCAGTGTACTAAAAAACAACATAGAGTACAGCCACCACTTGGAAGAGAAGAACAAGGAAGCACAACAAGAGGCAATCCGACAAGCTCAAGGTAGACGATAACCAATTAACAGACAAAGGATTTTTTATGATTAAACATTTACAACTTTTCGCAGTAGCAACCTTTTGGAACTTATTAGGGCTAGTGCTAGGAATCGATACACCAGTTATTATTTTAAACTTTATCATTTTATTGTGTGCCTATAAATACGGACTAGAGGAGGGTAAATAAATGGATGTAATCACTAATGCGCTGAATTATTCATTAGGGGCGCAATCACGCTTATATGAGCTATCTAAGCCCCTTCCTGAGCTTGTTATGCAAAGAGTAACTGTAGAGGGTGAAGATATTGAACTTATGAAGGTAATCCGCCCTTTCAACAATGACTTGAAAGAGCTAATCGAGTGGAAAGCGTTTCTTGAATTAGCACAACTTGATGAGCTTGAAGATGTTTTCATCAGCGACAGATATAAGAAAGATATCATTAAGCTTTACCACGAATTCCCACAAGATCCCGAGGTTCAAGACCTTTACCTTGACTTGGTTGTAATGGGAATTATCGATCCTGAGATTGAACAGAATAATAATAAAAATGAGGGTTAGGCATGGATAATGTAGCAGAGTATGGAATTAGTATAGAATTTGAGAACAAACGTAGGCTGTTCAGGGAGCTTCAAGAGTTCGAAAAGAAATTTAATCGTATCAATGAATCGGCTCACCGAAAAGAAATGAAGCGACAAAAGGAATTACTCGCTTTACACAAAAAGAACAATGATAAGAAGCTCAAAGATGATAAGCGAACTAACGCACAAGAAGAGCGAGAGACTAAGAAAACGTTAGCAACAGAAAAACGTGCACATGAGAAGGCACAGAGGGAAGAACAGCGAAGACTTCAAAAGCAACGTGTACAACAGGCCAAGTTCAACGATTGGAAGCTTAGACAATTCCGCTCGGCAAGTTACGCACGATTAACACTTGAGCAAAAGATGAATATCAAATCTGTTTTAAATAGTAAGAAGACAGAAGAAGAAATTCGAGATGAGTATTCCCGTACAACCTCCCATTACGCTAGAGAGCTAAAGCAACGCAGTGCATACGAACGTAAACAACAAGCCAAGAATCGTGCTAAAAATGACGGTGGTGGTAAAGGTAGTAAGGACGTTAAAAGCGGAACTATGTTACCTATTGCGCTTAATCCCGCGCTAATGGCAGGTGCAGGTATAGCCTTGGGGGGCATGGCAGTCAAACAGGGGTTAACTTCAGGTCAGCAACGCTATGAACGACTTCAACAAGGTTCTGATCAGACTGGAATTTCGGTAGATGATCCGCTCCAGCTGTTTTGGACACTGAGTTAAGTGAGTACAATCACTAACGAGGTGAACAATGACAACTAAGAAAACTAGAATTAAACATTCCCCTGAATTTAAAGCAGAAGCCCTAAAACTAGCAGAGAGAGTGGGAGTAGCTGCGGCTGCAAGGCAGCTTTCTTTACATGAATCTCAAATCTACGGGTGGCGGAAGAACTCGAAGAAAGACACCAATACTAGTCAGCGAGAACAAGAGCTAGCCGCAGAGGTTGCCAAGCTCAAAAGGCAGTTGGCTGAGCAAGCAGAAGAGCTAGAAATTGTAAAAAAGGCCGCCACCTACTTCGCGAAAAATCTAAAGTAAATTGCTACGAATTTATGCTCGAACACCTGATGTACTTCAATATTGTACGTATGGCTAAGGTATTCGGGGTATCCCGAAGTGGGTTTTATTACTGGGTTAAACATCGCCATAAGGCTAGCCAACGCGAGGCAGTTCGCCAAGAGCTTGATACAAAGGTCAAAGAAGCTTTTGATAACAGCAAAGGCCGAGATGGCTCAAGGCGAATCCAAAAAGAACTGTCTGAGAGCGGTGATAACCACAATGTGAAAACCATTGCGGCCAGTATGAAGCGTCAAGATTTAACGCCGAAAGCGGCACGTAAATTTAAGTGCACGACAGACAGCAAGCATCAAATGCCAGTTGCTCCAAACTTGCTGGCTCAGAACTTTAACGCAGCGGCTCCGAATGAAAAATGGGCGGGAGACATCACCTATGTTGCGACAAGCGAAGGCTGGTTGTACTTGGCAGTAATTATTGACCTTTACTCAAGACAAGTAATCGGATGGTCTATGGATACCAGAATGACGGCTACGCTGGTCTGTGATGCTCTATCAATGGCTTTGTTCCGTCGCGAATTTCCTGAGCAGGTTATCGTTCATAGTGATCGAGGTAGTCAGTACTGCTCAAAAGATTATCGAGACCTCATAACTGTTTATAATCTAAAGCAAAGTATGAGTAGGAAAGGAAACTGCTGGGACAATGCTTGTGTTGAGAGCTTCTTCCATTCGATGAAAGTTGAAGCGATCCAATATGAGCCGATTATGACGAGAGACCAGATGCGTCAAACGATCTTCGAGTACATAGAGGTTGATTATAATCGGACAAGAAGGCACAGTGCTCTTGGGTATCTAAGCCCTGTTAACTTTGAACAGCAAAATGTCGCTTAATGAAGTGTCCAGTCTGGCTGGAGCAGATCAAGATGATTTGCAACGGCGTGCTTACATTTCACAGGGGGTAAGTGAAGAGTTTAATCTCGATAAGCAAATCGACATGCTCAGCGATACACAGGAGAAAATCGGGGAAGCATTATCTGAAGGTAGCTTTAATAAAGAAGGTGAATTTACTGGAGGTGGCGGTGCAGGCGATCTGATCAATGCACTTGTACGCAGTGGAGCATTAGAAGCCAATAAACAGAGTGTTGAAGCCTATTTTGCTGATGCAGATAAAAACATGGGTGTAATGATTGACCGTATTTTTGCAGATGTTAACAAGAATATTCATGATCAAGGCAAGCGTAGATTTGTACTTGAATCATTGGCTAGTGATTTAGGCAAGTTAAACAATGCAATGAATCAAAACAGAGAAAAAGTAAACCAACTTACTAAGTCATACGAGGAAAACAACATTGGCTTAACTGATGAAGATATCACACGCTTACAAAAAGTTGACTCGATGTTTGCAACCATTTCCACAAGTATGAGTAACTTCTCCTTAAAATTTTATAATGGTTTTACTAAAGCTTTTGGTGAAGATACCCAAGGTAAGTTAAGTGAGTTTTTCGATACATTAATGAAGTTAGCCGAACCGTTAGGCTATATGTTAGGGCTTGCAATCCAACCTTTTTTAAATCGCTTAATATTACTCACTAAAGCATTAAGCGCAATTGTTGATGGTGTGAAGTGGGCTATTGAAGCATTTAATACTGTTAGTAATAAAATTAGAGAATTTGGTGCTAATGTGTTGAATATGTTTAGTAATTTAGCAGATAAAATCAAGGGGGCATTGGTGGGCATGCTTCCAAGTTGGATGCAATCTGATGATAAGAAACAATCAAATGATAGTGATTCAAATGATGTAAACAATACTAATAATATTAACAACTCAAATTCAACTCATAACATTGATAATTCAAACACTGATAAGAGTGTCATCAATAACAAATCTGAGTCTATAGAAAATTATTATAATCCATATGCACAGACGGCAGTTGGTAGTTATAAGATGAATCTAGGGACATTCCCGACAATCCCAGCCCCTAGTGTGCCTACAGTTCCTACAGTGCCAACGATGCCAAAAGTAGTACCACCTCAGCCAACGGCAGCAAGCACCCAACAGATGAACAATGTTAACAATAACAATGTCACTGTTAATCCTGTGGTTAACACGACTGTAGAACTAGATGGTGAGACTATCGCAAACGCTATTGGTCGAACATCAGGCTTTCAAAATAATGTACTGTCTACTATGCATCCTTTGATGATTGGTGGGCTGTAAAGTAAAAGTAGTTAGATAATCTAAGCCCCTAGCCTTGATTGGTTGGGGGCTTTTTCAAAGGTATTATATGACTTGTATCTCTCCACAAGTTAATGCTTTTGCTCTACCAGGCGGTAAGATTGGCGTTTATACGGGCCTACTTAATGTTGCCACCAATCAAGATCAACTCGCCACAGTATTGGGCCATGAAGTGGCACACGTATTAGCTAACCATGGTAATGAACGCATGTCTCGCAGCCAAATTACCAATACAGGCCTACAAATTTCTGATGTTGCGCTTTCTAGCTCTGGATATGGTAAATATAGAGAT
Organism: Vibrio casei; assembly: GCF_002218025.2. Taxonomy (NCBI): domain Bacteria; kingdom Pseudomonadati; phylum Pseudomonadota; class Gammaproteobacteria; order Vibrionales; family Vibrionaceae; genus Vibrio; species Vibrio casei. Next base: position 612,705 of record NZ_AP018681.1, read on the forward strand.
CTCACCATGGGTGCACTGGGCCTAGGCGTTCAATACGGTATTACACTGCCTTATGGACGAACACAAGAATCTGAAGCCGATATTATGGGTATCGATTTAATGGCAAAAGCGGGCTTCGACCCCAACCAAAGTATTCAATTGTGGAAAAATATGGCGAAGGCGTCAGGTGGAAACCAGCCACCTGAATTGTTGTCGACTCACCCATCTCACAGTACGAGAATCAATGATTTATCAACAGAAATAAAGCAATTACCCAAATATAATACCAAGACAACACAGTGCCAATAAGCTTACTTCATCCCAAATAATGCATTTCATATCAGTATAGATTACAAGGGGAAAGCCACCAGACTTCCCCCTTTTTCCCTGAAATTCAAATACTCTAGATACAACTAAATTAGAATATTATTCATTTACGATTTTTTTATGACCTTGATCTAGGTGAACCACATCCACTAGGTCATCACCTGAAACTTGAAATGCTTGACCAAATCCCTTAACAAAAAGCCCTTTTTCCGGTTTTAAACAAAATAATTTGAAATCGTCTAACTTACTCAAGCCTTGAATTATGTCTCCAAAACGTTGCTCCATTTCTGGGATTACGCGTCCCCAGACCTCACTACCACGCTCCACTATGCTGGCCGAGGCATCAAAAGTCAGTCTCTTGCGAGCATAAAGTTGAGTCGCTTGTGCTTCATCTTCAATAATCATTAATGAGACCAGAGGATTAATAGCCAAGTTTCTCGCATGACGTGCAATTTCAGAAATGAGGACAAAATAGCCATCTTGGTTACATACAAAAGGAGCGTAACTTACGTTTGGTTTGCCATCTTGATCGACAGTTGCAAGTTGTATTGTTTTTCTTTCTATTCTGAACTCTTGAATCTCTGGCCCTAAACGATTTTGAAGACGTTCTTGTTTGGTTGTACTATCCATTTATTAATCCCTATCGAGTAAAAGCTAATTGTAATGATTTAAATTTTTCCACTTGGTCACTAAGTAATACACGCTTGTTATCACGACCTAAGTAGATTTTGAATACACTATTCCCTTTTGCATCAAAGAAACCGAAGTAGTAGCTTTCCTTTCCCCTAAATGGTTTAGAAACCAATGCTAACTTATCCATTAAACTCAGATTTAAGTGACCGTGTAACTCTGAATTTTTTCCCATTAAATTATAATAACCATGAGCTACTTTACCTTTAGGAAAAGGAGCTTTAACTTCAAAGATTGAACCGAACGAATGGATAATCGAGGTGACAGGTCCCCATTCTGGTAATTGTTCTAAAATACTTTGTATATGTTCACCACCAACCACCACGACCATATCTGGTGGCAATAAAGAGATAACCTCTCCTTCGCTAATTTTCAACTTATCAGCCAAAACAGCCGGTAACATACTTGGATCTCGAGATATCTCATCGATAACCATTTGGTTTATATTGTTATTTTCCATTTTAAAATAGCCCTTATTGACCAATCTTTCATTTTTAGAATGGTATTATTTAGTCAGGTTTTTTGAAATGATAATACACACAAATGATAATGCAATTGATAATTGATATTATTCGCATCATGATCAATAATCTAAAAATAATGACATGTGGAATATGGGAAAAGGAAATTTTTTGTGAATTTAAAAAGGTATACATTTGCTGCGCTTATTTCTATTAGTGCCCATACCGCAATTGTCACGCTATTAAATGAACAAAAAGCATTTGCCATGCCAACAGGAACGAATAGTTCTTCTGTTTCAATCAATCTTGTCTCAGCAGTAAAGAGCCAACCACTGCCTTCTTCTCACCAAAGCACAACAGAAACCGCCACAAAACAGCACAAAGACAACACGGACTCACCAACAGAAAAAAACTTGCCGAAGGCTACTCCCCCTAAAAAATCAGAAATCAATCCCGAAAAAAAACCGGCTTATAAAGAAGTTGCGGCTAAACAAAGGGTAGCCACTAAACCCAAACAAGCTAAATCCCAAGCACAAACAAGGAAAACACCAATACAACAACCTAAAAAAAACGTAACGAAACCACAGCAAACCGAACCTAACCCTCAACAACAAAATTCACAGGCAACGGCAGCAAAACAAGGCGTAACACAGAAGCCATTAATGGTTGAAAAACCGAGTTTCTTATCTCCTCCGAGTAAACCTCGCTACCCACGTCTCGCGCAACGTAAAGGTATTGAAGGCACAGCCACCTATGAAATTTGGCTAGATGCCAATGGAAATCAACTTAAACAAAGTCTTATTTCCTCATCAGGAGCAGACATGTTGGATAAAGCCGCATTAGATGCCATTAAAAAATGGAAGTTTTCACCGCAAAAAATTAATGGCATTTCTATTGCCCATCGCGTTCAAGTCCCTATTCGTTTTCAATTGGATTAATCATGGAATTTATCAATCAAATACAACAGCACTTCGGCTTAATGGCTTGGCCTTTAATGATCTGTTCATTATTAACACTCGTTATTATCACTGAGCGGTTTATCCATGTAATTTCTAGCGTTCACTCTGGACGAAAGAAAATTGGATATTTATTAGGCAATGCCGATCCCTCTAGCCCTGAGGATATATATAAAATTATAGGTGTTTTATCACAAAAAAAATCATTAGCCTTTCAAGGCACCAGCCTTCTTTTAAGTCAATTCCATGTTGAAAAAAGCTTAAGAGAAGATCTATTAGAAATTTGGTTACAAGAAAAAAGACACCAGCTTCAAAGCGGTTTGAGGGTTCTGAGCCTCATAGGTGTGATTAGTCCATTACTCGGTTTGTTGGGGACGGTTTTAGGCTTAATTGAAATGTTTAAAGGCGTGGCAATGAGCTCTGGAAATATTACACCAAACGATTTAGCCGATGGTTTAGGCTTAGCGATGAAAACTACTGCTGCAGGGTTAATTATAGCCTTACCAGCCATTGTGGGGGCTCAGCTATTTACTTTGTGGTCAGAGCGTCTATTAGCAAAATTAGAACACAGCCTGAATCGCACTAACCTTTGGTTATCCGGTGTTAAGAGTATAAATAGTGTCGATAGTAAAAGCGAAAAACCAAAAAATAAAACGACATTAAACAAACAGGCTTTTGAATGATACGCTCAAACAATCCAAAACAAATCAATACGATAACGCCTGATCTTACTCCGTTATTAGATATTATTTTTATTGTGATGGTTTTTCTACTTTTAACGGCATCGGTAAAACTTTCCTCATTAGAAGTCGAACTTCCTTCAAATAACACCAGTCAATCTAAGTCGGTTGATGCGCAATCAATCACATTAAATATACTAAAAGCTGCTCCTTATTGGGCAATTGATGGAAAACCTTATTCAACTTGGGAGCAATTCCAAGACGCCTTACTCACCCTAGTTACATCGGCACCGAAAAAAAATATTGTCATTGCTGCCGATAAAAGTGCAGAGATCCAACACATGGTTAAATTATTCACGTTTTTACAAGAACAAAAAATATCCGCGACTCAAATCCTAATGGAGGATAACCTTTAAATGAAATTTTCAATATCGCTCATATTCACACAACTACGAACGGTATCTTTGTTCACCGGTGCTGCCATACTATTATCCACACCACTTTTCGTCACCGCACAAGAAAGAATCATTAGTGCAGGTGCTTCTGTCACTGAAACCATAGAAGTCTTAAAGGCAACTAAGAATGTCATCGCCATTGACGCCACAAGTGTTCAACCCACAGGAGAAAACTTGCCCAATATTGGGTACCACCGACAATTGTCTGCGGAAGGCTTAATTGCGTTAAAACCAACAATGATAATTGGATCTGATGAAATGGGCCCAGATACGACCTTAAATCTTTTAAAACAAAGTAATATTAAAGTCGCTATCGTCAACTCCGAACCTACGGTCGATGGCCTTAAAGTTCGTATTGACCAAATCGCTCAACTTACGAATAGCGAATCTCAATCACATAGCCTAAAGTTGTTAGTCGATAAGCAAGTTGCAGATTTACAAAGCCATGCTATTTCTAAAAAGAAAAAAGTGCTTTTCTTACTTATTCACTCTGGGCGCCCTGCTAATGTCGCGGGAAGTGGTACGACACCAAATACCATTATTAATTTAATTGGCGGCATCAATCCGGCGGCAGCTCAATTAAACTCATACAAGCCTATTTCTGTTGAATCAATGATCGAGATGCAGCCAGATGTCATTCTTGTTAGCGGTCGTAGTTACGATGAAATTGGCGGCCCTGATGCTGTCATCAAAAAGCTGCCTATGTTGGCATCCACGCCAGCAGGTAAAACCAAATCAATCGTTACAATTGATGGGCATGCCTTAGTCGGTGGCTTAGGTATGAAAAGTTTAGCTGAAGCTCTGCGAATTCAAGCACTGATATACCCTTAACGGATTAAATCGAGAACCGAGCATGTTACGTCAAATTTCACTTACCTATCTACTGCTGTTTTTTACATTGTTACTTGTCACCACAGCCGTATTTTCAATTACTGTTGGGCCAATGAAAATCACGCTCATGCATAGTTTACAAGGCTTATTTCCAACATCTAAACCTTTGCCCGAATATGTTTCTTTGATTATTAATCAAGTTAGACTACCAAGGACTTTATTATGTATGTTAATAGGAGGTACGTTAGGTTTATGCGGCGCAGTAATGCAAGGTTTATTCCGTAATCCATTAGCCGAACCCGGTATTATTGGTGTCTCATCTGGTGCAGCCTTAGGAGCGGCAATAGCAATTGTATTATTTTCTGATTTTAGTGAAAGATATCCAATCGTTATGAATCTTGCTGCTATTCCTATCTTTGCTTTTATTGGAGGCGCTTTAACAACTATCATTGTTTACAAACTTGGTACCAGCGCCCTAGGTACGTCCGTGACGATTATGCTTCTCGCTGGTGTGGCGATAAGTGCCCTTTCCGGTGCGGCTATCGGCTATCTTAACTTTATTGCTGACGATCAAACCCTGCGTGACTTAACGTTATGGTCTATGGGGTCACTGGCTGGCGCAACTTGGCCAGGCATAACGTTAGCCTCTTTATCCTTGGTATTACTCACTTTTCTTTTCATGAAACAAGCCATGCCTTTAAATGCCTTATTACTTGGCGAGCCAGAGGCTAAACACATGGGTGTTCCTGTTCAATCTTTAAAACGTAAATTAATTTTACTCACCGCGATTGGGGTAGGTATGACCGTCAGTTTAAGTGGCGTAATAGGATTCGTAGGGTTAGTAATCCCACACCTAGGCAGAATGCTTGTTGGCCCTGATCATCGAGTTTTATTACCAGTATCCATACTACTAGGCGCTCTTCTTTTAACGATTGCAGATATGTTTGCACGTGTTGCAGTTACACCAGCAGAGCTTCCGGTTGGAATTGTCACCGCGATTGTCGGTGCTCCATTTTTCCTTTACTTACTATTCCAACAAAAAGGAAAGTTTGCATAATGATCTTTCCTACAAAGAACAAACTTACGAATCCAAGCAAACAAATCAACAGAACGGTTAATGCTATTACAGCGTCTAATCTGAACCTAAAATATGGCTCCAAAGTCATTCTCAATAATATCAATATTGAAATAAAAGCGGGACAAGTAACGGCATTATTAGGCCCAAATGGAGCAGGAAAAAGCAGTTTACTGAAAATATTATGCGGAGAACATGAGTTAAATAATCCTCAAAGTCTCAATCCCCCTGCCATTCAATATTTTGGGAAACCAAGTACTGAATGGAACAAAAGTATACTTGCAAAGCATTTAGGTATGTTACCCCAGCACAGCACACTTTCATTTCCTTTTCTGGTTAAAGAAGTAGTCAAACTTGGTGGATTACCTCTGACTATTTCTAACGTTGAACTTCAAAATACATCAGAAGAATTCATGCTAAATGTCGGCATAGATCATCTTAAAAATCGCCTTTACCCTTCGTTATCTGGTGGCGAAAAACAAAGAGTTCACCTTGCAAGAGTACTAACGCAATTGAGCCAATCGAATGAAAATAAAATCTTCATGCTCGATGAACCGACTTCCGCCTTAGACTTATCGCACCAACATAATACTTTAATGCTGGCAAGAAAAATGGCAAAGTCAGGAGCCACAATTGTGGTAGTTCTGCATGATCTTAACCTCGCTTCACAATACGCCGACAGAATTCTATTACTTAATGAAGGAAAAATTGTCGCTGATGGGTCACCGTGGCAAACGTTAACATCTGAAAATATAGAAAATGTATACCAACAAAAAACAATGATAATGACACATCCTCAATATAATATTCCGGTTATCATTCCAATTTAACCAATCCTGAAGAAACATTGTTCTTGCTCAAGGTATCTGGCTCGTTTTAACCTAAAATAAGATATAAAGTTCAGAAGAGGATTATGGCATGACAACTGAAGTAGAAACCACAGAAAACGAAGTTTGTGAAGCATGTGGTTGCAGCGCAGAAATGGGATTTATTATTAAAGAAGGTGACGATATCGCAGAAGTCACCATTTTTGCCCAAGGAAAAGAAATTTTACTTGCTCAGCTTGAACCTTATTTAAAATTAGCAGAGCGCGTTAATCCAAACTACGAACACCAGATTGATGATCTTTCAGAAGATGAAAATAAACTGACGGCTAAAATTAAATTTGAATGTAGTGCCGAAAAGTTAATATTTGAATTGCAAAGTCGCTCATTAAACTGCTAATCATTACTTTTTAAGCGATTTATTAAAACAAAAAGCCACTTTTAAGGTGGCTTTCTATTCTAATTCGAATCAAATTACAGCATTAAAGATACTGACTCTTGTGCAATCACAAATTCTTCATTGGTTGGAATAACCATAGCAACAGGTGAATCGGCTGTTGTAATAATCCCTTCTTCGCCAAAGCGCGCATCCGCATCCGCTTGTTCATTTTCTTTATAACCAAAGATTTTCAGGTATTTTAAAATTTCACGACGGATTGGAAGCGCATTTTCACCAATGCCACCGGTAAAGATAATCCCATCTAAATGATCGAGCGCTACCATGTAAGATCCAATATATTTAGCCACGCGATAAGTAAACACTTCAAAAGCTAATTTTGCACCTTCATGCCCTTCTTCCATTGCCTCTAAAATCCCACGAGCATCGCTGGTTAATCCCGATACACCAAGAAAACCCGATTTTTTATTCAAGGTTTCGAACACTTGCTCTTGGGTCCAACCTTTGTTCATTAAGAACTCAATGATACCTGGATCAAGATCACCACAACGTGTGCCCATCATAAGGCCTGAAAGTGGTGTGAAGCCCATACTGGTGTCAACACTTTTACCATTTTTAATCGCACAAACTGATGCGCCGTTACCAAGATGCACAGAGATAAAACTCGAATCATCTATTGGTTTATTCAGCATTTTTGCCGCTTCACGACTCACATAATAATGGCTAGTACCATGAAAACCATAACGACGAATACCAAAATCTTCATACAAGGTTTTATCTATTGCTCCAGTATAAGCTTTAGCCGGCATGGTTTGATGGAAAGCGGTATCAAAAACAGCAAACTGAGGAAGATCAGGAAAAGCCTTTAAGGCAGCTTTAATACCGATAACATTCGCAGGGGCATGTAATGGTGCTAATTCTTTTACCGCTTCAATATCATTAAGAACTTGTTCATTTATTTTAACGGTTTTCGTAAATTTTTCTCCGCCATGGACAATACGGTGCCCAACAGCAATCACAGCATCTGTTAAAGCGTATTCACTGACAATACCAACCAATTTACTGATAGCTAATTGATGATGATTCTCTTCACCAACAATAGACGTTTGTTGCTTGTTGCCTTGATACTTCCAACTCATGCGAGAGTCTTCTAATCCAAAGCACTCTCCTAGCCCAGTTAAAACGGCCTCTCCAGTTTTTGAATTAATGACGGCAAATTTAAGCGATGAACTACCAGAGTTAATAACTAATACATATTGATTTGACATGAACTTTCTCTGTGCTGTGATGGTTGAGAGACGAATTCCATTTCGTGACAATGAAATTATTGTACCATTATTCAATAATTTTTTAATCTTTCAACTTTTTTTATTAACAAAGTGTATTTTGTATCGAATGACTTGATCTAAAGCAAAAGATGATTTCTTTTGAAATTAAAATAAATTCGAATCAATCCGTTTGTTTATGACATGAATCTTATTTAGAACGAGACCTAAGCAGAAAAAAAGCCGAGACACTTAACGTATCTCGGCTTTTTATAAATTAATCAAAAACTGATTAAATTATTTATACATCACGACTTGGACGAGCGGCTGGCTTGCCAGCTTTAGGGCCACGGTTACGATCAAAGCGACGCTCACCATTACCCGTACCACTGCCACCCTCACGACGACCACGATGACCTTCACCACCACGACCACGTGGAGCACCACCATCACGGCGTGGAGCTCCGCCAGTACGAGGACCACGAGATTCGCGGAAATCATCAAAATCACATACAACTGCGCTTACTTCTTTTTGACGAATGCGCAGCTTCTTAAGCTTACCAGCAACTTCAGAAGTCATTGCTTTTGGAAGCTGAACAAACGTATGACCTTGAGCCAGTTTAATTGCACCAATTGAATGTTTTGTTAAACCAAGTTCATTTGCCAATGCACCAACGATATCTTTAACTTGGACACCACTATCACGGCCAACTTGCAATTGGTAAGTATCCCAATCTTGCTTAGTGCCACCAAATGAACGACCGCCATCACGTCCACTAGGACCTGCATCACGAGGATTATCACGACGTTCTTTACGACGCTTACTATCACGCTCAATGGCTTCGATCATAGGATCTGCGCCAGTGTAGAACAATGGACGTTTACCTTGTTGGCGTTGCAATAAAATAGCAGCTAATGTTGCGGCATCAACTTCTAATGACACTTGAAGCTTTTCAATTAATTCAGCAAATTTCTCAATAGTGTTGCTAGTTTTTTCTGCTTCTAATTCTGCACTTAACTTAATAAGACGAGCTTCTGCCACTTTATCGCGGTTAGGAAGTTGAATTTCTTCCATGCTTGATTTAGTAACACGCTCAATCGTGCGAAGCATACGAATTTGGTTAGTACGAACCAACAATACGGCTTTACCAGTACGTCCAGCACGGCCAGTACGACCAATACGGTGGATGTATGATTCAGTATCGAATGGAATATCGTAGTTAAATACGTGAGTAATACGAGGTACATCAAGTCCACGAGCCACAACGTCAGTTGCAACAAGGATATCAATTACGCCACGTTTGATGTTATCAACAGTGCGTTCACGTTGCGCTTGAGGAATATCACCGTGTAATGCAGCGGATTTAAAACCGCGAGCTGATAACCAATCTGATAAACGCTCAGTATCTTGACGAGTACGAACGAACACGATTGATGCATCGGTTTCTTCTGTTTCAAGTAGACGAGTCATTGCTTCATCTTTTTCTACGCCTTTCACTACCCAATATTGCTGCTCTACTTTAGCAACCGTGCGGTTTTCACCAGCAACATCAACACGAGCAGGATTACGTAAGAAACGATCAACAATCGTTTTTACCATTGGAGGCATAGTTGCAGAGAACAATACGCGTTGCGCACTTTCTGGAGCTTGCTCCATGATCCAAGTAACATCGTCAACAAAACCCATTTTCAACATTTCATCAGCTTCATCAAGGACGAATGTTTTCACTTCATCAAGATGCAGAGTACGACGGTTGATTAAGTCTTTAACACGACCAGGAGTACCAACAACAATGTGTGAGCCATTTTTAAGCGCACGCATTTGATCCACGATAGAAGCTCCACCGTAAATCTCAATAACTTTTAAGCCTTTAATGTTTTGGCCTAGTACTTTAATTTCAGCAGCAACCTGAATCGCAAGCTCACGAGTTGGAGCCATCACAATCGCTTGTGGTTTATGTTGATTTAGGTCAATTTTATTTAGAACAGGTAAAGAGAAGGCGGCTGTTTTACCAGTACCTGTCTGAGCTTTACCTAGCGCATCTTTACCTTGTAAAAGAAAAGGAATAGAAGCGGCTTGAATTGGAGTTGGGCTTTCAAAACCCATAGAGTTAAGTGCGGTTAGAAGGTTTTCGTTAAGATCAAGATCGACGAATTTAATTTGATTTTCTGACATGGGGTTCCTACTTATTTAAGGAAAATTTCGGTCCCATTAAGCTCAACTACCTCTAATACCTACCCTAACTTCGTGTTCCATAAAAATCATGGATTAGGTAGAAAACGCCTTAAGCTGTTTCGGGACATCATTAAGGGAGGCGTATTCTCCCTGATAAACATAAAAAAAGCTAGGAAAAATTGAATTTCATCACGTTTTTGTTCAAAAAGTCCAAATATCATACAAAAGTATCTATACGTATTAATTTCTGGACGTCTATAGCTCTCGTTTTATAAATTTTAATGGTTCTCTATTTTATCATTTTCATTACACTCAAAACTCGTAATTAATTGGTAATCCCACTATGCAATGATTATAGTGTGCCAAGTACTGTCCACTAGTCACTTCAAGATGCCACTTTAAATCGCTTCTTGGATATTTTCCAATTACCTCATAAAGAATTGATCACATGTTTTCAGACAATCCTCTACTTGCTCAGCTTAAACAACAAATGAAAGAAACCCTTCCTAAAAAAGAAGGGACGGTGAAAGCCACAGACAAAAGCTTTGGATTTTTAGAAGTAGACAGTAAAACCAGTTATTTCATTCCGCCTGCTTTTATGAAGAAATGTATTCATGGAGATAAAGTCATTGCGATCATTCGTTCTGAAAATGACAAAGAAAGCGCCGAACCAGATGAACTTGTAGAGCCTGCGCTTACTCGTTTCATCGCTCGCGTCAAAAAATTTAAAGGTCGTTTGAATGTTGTACCGGATCACCCACAATTAAAAAAACTATCGTTAAAAGCTAAAGCGCGTAAAGGCGTGAATCCTGAAACATTAAATGAAGGTGATTGGGTTGTCGCTCATTTAGTTGAACACCCTCTTAAGTCTAATGATTCTACAACCAATTCAGACCAGTTTCTTGTTGAGATCTCAGAGAAAATCACGGATTCAGACGATAAAATAGCCCCGTGGTGGGTAACACTAGCGCAAAACGACTTACCAAATAGTGAACCAAAAGGATTAGATAGCGGCGAAGAATGGCAATTAAAAGATGATAAAAGCTTACAGCGTGTTGATATGACAACGACGCCTTTTGTCACAATTGATGGAGCATCAACAAAAGATATGGATGATGCTCTTTATGCTGAAGAAACTGACAATGGTGACTTTACTCTTACTATCGCAATTGCTGATCCCACGGCCTATATCACACCAGATTCAGAAATGGATAACGTCGCACGCAAGCGAGGCTTTACCATCTACTTACCTGGCCGTAATATTCCGATGCTTCCTCGTGATTTAGCCGATGATCTTTGCTCATTGAAACAAGACGAATTACGTGTCGCTTTATGTTGCCAAGTCACAGTGTCTAAAGATGGCGAAATTGGTGATGACATTCAGTTTTTTGCTGCCAATATTCAATCACACGCTCGCCTAGTTTATGACCATGTTTCTGACTGGTTAGAAACCGGTAACAGCAGCGATTGGCAACCGGACGACACCATTGCAAAAGTCGTGAGTACTCTTCATAAATTTGCTCAAACTCGTAGCCAGTGGCGAGTTAATAATGCTGTTGTATTCCCAGACCGTCCTGATTACCGTTTTGAGTTAAGCGAAGATAATGATGTAGTTGCCATTCATGCGGATATACGACGTACTGCAAATAAACTCGTTGAAGAGTCAATGATCACTGCCAATATTTGTGCAGGTAGAGAATTAAAAGCCAAATTTAATTCTGGCATTTTTAACACTCACTCAGGCTTTAAAGAAGACAGACTAAAAGATGTTATTGAATTAGTGAATCCAGATGGCGACCTCCCTTTTACGGTGGAGTCGATTGCTACACTTGAAGGTTTTAGTGCTCTTCGTCGTTGGTTAGCTCAACAAGATGCTCGTTATTTAGATAATCGAATTCGTAAATGCCAAGCATATAGTGAGATTAACCACATGCCGGATCCTCATTACGCAATGGGTTTGGAAATATACGCTACATGGACATCCCCTATTCGTAAATATGGCGATATGATCAATCATCGCATGCTAAAAGCACTCGTTTTAGATCAAACACCAGTACAAGTCCCTGATGAAAGTATTGGTGAAGAATTATCTCTGTGTCGCCGATACCATGGCATGGCTGAACGTAATGTTGGAGACTGGTTATACGCTCGAACGCTGATCAATGAGCCTGAAAATGGTACTCTTTATCAAGCCGAAATTTTTGACATTAATCGAGCTGGAGCACGCGCACGTTTATTAGAAAATGGTGCGGCAGTATTTATACCATGTTCACAAATTGTCGATAGCAAAGAACGAATTTCCGCGTCTCGTGAACTTGGAACCATTGAAGTTGATAAAGTCGTAGCGTTTAAGCTTGGTGATATTATGGAGGTAGCACTCGTCAATGTTAGCTTAGAAAACCGAAATATTATTGCGAAGCCAACACAGTATTTTGTTCCACTTGAAGATTAATCAGCATTAATTTCTCAATAAAGAAAGATTAATATTCGTTCTTTTAGAGCTATTCTACGTTGATTTAATTAGATAAAATGCGGCTCAATAACGAGCCGCGTTTCTATTATTATTATGAAATAAATATAATGAACCTAAATCCAAATACATTCATCCGTATCTTTTTCAACCACCTCAATCAATAAAATAGGGTCTTGGCTTTTAGGTACTGAGCCATGAGGCAGCCATATCGTGTGTTTAACCTTAGAGCCTAGGTTACGGACAAACAAACGCCACACCTCTTCATCCTTATCAAAAACCAGTTTTGCGACATCATATATATGGTTGCAATGCAGTGAATCAACAGAAAAGACGGCTTTTGAAAAAACAACATGGATCGCTCCCACGTCAAAGCATGCTTTTCCCTGTGCGACAGGCACACTTTCATTCCGATAATGACAAAGTTCTTCAGCTCTTTTTGTAATACGGCGCCACTCTAATTCGCAAATCATGCTCCACCTCTTTTAAAGAGTATAGAGCTGAAATTTCAAATCACCTCCTTAATTACAAACGAACATATTTCCCACTTTATGTTCGAAAATACGATTAATCTCTGCTTTACCTTACGTTTACTTCTTTTTCAAAGTCACAAAAATGTCACACAACCGACATACAATAAATACACTTTATTTATTCCACTATTCGGAGATCCATATGTTACGAGTGCTACTCGCCACTTTTCTTTCTCTGGTACTAATTTCAATGGCGCAAGCCAAACAAATTACCGTATCAGGTTCTACGTCTGTCACTCGAGTAATGGATGTTCTTGCTGAAAAATATAACCAAAGTCATCCTGACGATTATATTGCGGTTCAAGGGGTAGATTCTACAGCAGGAATTATTTTGGCAATGAAAGGAGTCACTGACTTCGGAATGAGCTCACGATATTTAACCGAAGCGGAAGCAAATGAGAACATTGTCATTGTTCCAATTGCTTTTGATGGACTGGCTGTTGTCACAAATATCGCCAATCCGGTCTCAAATTTAACTCGACAACAGTTAGCAAAAATTTATCTTGGTGAAATAAAAAACTGGAAGGAAATCGGTGGCCATGACCAAGCGATCGCCGTCGTTACTCGTGAAGCGTCATCGGGGTCACGTTATAGTTTTGAGAGCTTGCTTGGTTTAACAAAGGTCGTCAACAACCAAAGCGTATCGAATATCAACCCTAAAAACCTTGTAGTCAACAGCAATGGTATGATGAAAACTCTAATTAATCATAACCCTCAAGCCATTGGATTTATCTCGATGGGATCGGTAGATAAATCAATCAAAGCGATTCAATTTGATAATGTTAAACCCACACAAGATAACATCTCAAGTGGTAGCTACAAATTATCCCGACCTTTTCTACTGATTTATAAAAAAGATCATTTAGAAACTCGCTCTAAAAAATTCTTAGACTATGTAATGTCAGAAGAAGGCCAGTCATTAATTGAAAGCTATGGCTACACTCCAATCAAAAAATAACAACAAAAAGGCCTTACTAATTAGGTAAGGCCTTTTTACAGACTAATACTCGTGTCAGCGTTGTTAATTTTGACCCAATTGAGTTACTGTGTCTGAAAGTGAATCCATACTACTTTGAAACCTACCAGTAACATCTTCTAACGTATCTTGAGCTTCTTCCATATCTCTCAAGTTCAATACATCCAGAATAGGATCTTGATACTTAATACCAATAGCAACACCAACTGCAATCAGTACAAGCCAGAATACTAATTTAGCCATTATTTTCCCTATTTCATACTCCTGAAACAATTGTCAGTAAGTTTACACAAATTAAACACAACGTCTACTCTGACTGATATAAAGAAGTCATATGAATAAATTCACTTGCCTTGGCTTTAACCGATACATTCAAAAAGTGGATATTAAGGAATATTTCAAATATGAATAATGATCCGCTCCAGCTGTTTTGGACACTGAGTTAAGTGAGTACAATCACTAACGAGGTGAACAATGACAACTAAGAAAACTAGAATTAAACATTCCCCTGAATTTAAAGCAGAAGCCCTAAAACTAGCAGAGAGAGTGGGAGTAGCTGCGGCTGCAAGGCAGCTTTCTTTACATGAATCTCAAATCTACGGGTGGCGGAAGAACTCGAAGAAAGACACCAATACTAGTCAGCGAGAACAAGAGCTAGCCGCAGAGGTTGCCAAGCTCAAAAGGCAGTTGGCTGAGCAAGCAGAAGAGCTAGAAATTGTAAAAAAGGCCGCCACCTACTTCGCGAAAAATCTAAAGTAAATTGCTACGAATTTATGCTCGAACACCTGATGTACTTCAATATTGTACGTATGGCTAAGGTATTCGGGGTATCCCGAAGTGGGTTTTATTACTGGGTTAAACATCGCCATAAGGCTAGCCAACGCGAGGCAGTTCGCCAAGAGCTTGATACAAAGGTCAAAGAAGCTTTTGATAACAGCAAAGGCCGAGATGGCTCAAGGCGAATCCAAAAAGAACTGTCTGAGAGCGGTGATAACCACAATGTGAAAACCATTGCGGCCAGTATGAAGCGTCAAGATTTAACGCCGAAAGCGGCACGTAAATTTAAGTGCACGACAGACAGCAAGCATCAAATGCCAGTTGCTCCAAACTTGCTGGCTCAGAACTTTAACGCAGCGGCTCCGAATGAAAAATGGGCGGGAGACATCACCTATGTTGCGACAAGCGAAGGCTGGTTGTACTTGGCAGTAATTATTGACCTTTACTCAAGACAAGTAATCGGATGGTCTATGGATACCAGAATGACGGCTACGCTGGTCTGTGATGCTCTATCAATGGCTTTGTTCCGTCGCGAATTTCCTGAGCAGGTTATCGTTCATAGTGATCGAGGTAGTCAGTACTGCTCAAAAGATTATCGAGACCTCATAACTGTTTATAATCTAAAGCAAAGTATGAGTAGGAAAGGAAACTGCTGGGACAATGCTTGTGTTGAGAGCTTCTTCCATTCGATGAAAGTTGAAGCGATCCAATATGAGCCGATTATGACGAGAGACCAGATGCGTCAAACGATCTTCGAGTACATAGAGGTTGATTATAATCGGACAAGAAGGCACAGTGCTCTTGGGTATCTAAGCCCTGTTAACTTTGAACAGCAAAATGTCGCTTAATGAAGTGTCCAGTCTGGCTGGAGCAGATCATAATGAACACTCCTCAAAAAATGATGCTATCGATACCCTAGTTGAAAAAATTGTTGACCTTACTCCTCCTCAACTTGAGAAGGTTAATAATTATATCGACAAGATGATCCAAGTTGATGATTTTTCATCACCAGTGCTAAGTAAACAAGAGAAACAAACCTTATCTAAAATGTTTAAAATTTAACTACATGAGTAGAAAGCATCAACTTAAAAACTAAACTTTAATCGTGATTTTATTTGCCGCAATAGCAACCATCTGCTCAATTTCAGTATGATGATATGCTTTTTCCACCGTGATTGAACCACCATTTTGGGTAACAATTTGAACAAGGCTTAAAGCATCTGAAAACTGAATTCTTGAGTCTTCAGCAATAATAATATTGGCCCCTAGCTCTGCCATTCTCATTGCTCTTGTATAACGCACTGGCTTCTCCTTATCGGACTAAAATACAATTTCACAGTAAATAGCAAAGAGAAATGTTCCCTTTATGAACAATACCTTATGCTGCCCTTACTATACTCCTATCATTTTTTAGCTCTATACTAAAATAATAATAACTCCCTCATATTTCATGATCAAAATCAGTAAAACCGTGATTGGATATTTCACAAAAAATAATAAACTTTCTCATGAGACATCACCGCCAAATACACGTCGATTAGAAAAATATTGTTTGAGCGCAATAATGATCCTATAACCAACGTCTATAATGATTACCATCTTGATAAATGTACTTTCATCTCGATATCTAGTAAAATGTGACACTGTAATTTATTATTCATTTATTAATGACTTAGCTCTTCTCTATATTATGAAAATGGGTTCCTATTTTAGGAAAAAACCGGGCTAAATATAAAGTCATTAACATAACAACTTAGGTAACTTTTATGTCTACTGAAGCAACGCTACTGGCACGCTGTGAATCTAAATGTGAGCTATGCTCATCAACATCTTCTCTCGCCCCTTATGCGGTTGCGCCTCAAACACTCATTACCGTCGATTACGCTGCAATGTTATGCAATATCTGCCATGCACAAATTGACTCCCCAGATACCATGGATGTTAATCATTGGCGCTGCTTAAATGACAGCATGTGGAGTCAAGTCCAGCAAGTTCAAGTATTGGCGTGGCGTCAACTCACTCATCTTTCTCGTAAAGGTGAAACTTGGGCAAACGAACTGCTCGATATGATGTACATGGAAGACGAAACCAAGAAATGGGCAGAAATCGGAATGGATGAAGACGAAGAAAAAGCACGTGATGTTAACGGTGTCATTCTTCAAAAAGGCGATGATGTGACCGTAATTAAAGATCTTCCAGTAAAAGGATCGTCAACCATCATCAAACAAGGCACAGTCGTTCGTGGCATTAGCTTAGACGCGGATCCTCGTTTAATTTCAGGTAAAGCAAATGGTCAATCTATGTACCTAATTGCAGAGTATTGTCGTAAGAAATAATAATAACTCAGTCATTAAAAAAGGCGCTCAATTGAGTGCCTTTTTTAATATTTCATTTCAAACATATCACTTTATATGAGTGTTACCTTATAAATGGCTGTCGTCGACATGTTACATAAACCAACTCCACCATATAAAGGCCGCTAAAAAGCCAAATAGATAAACAAAGCCTACATAAGCTAACCATTTCATTTTTCGGCTAAATTTCAAATTACTAGGCAAAGGAGTCCGACTAACTAACAAGTAATTCAAAACGGCAAATATCGGCGTTGTCATAAAAGCGAGAATCATTGCAAAATGCATCATCGACATTAAAGAAGAGGTAAAAAACAAAATCACTGAATATGATAATAAACTCACCAATACCATCCAGCCACCAAGTAATACCTTGGTTTTTTTAGGCTCAGCCTCGCTCGTTTTTCTGGTTAGCAATAGCGTACTTTCGGTTAATACTCGCGAATAGCCATCGATACATGTAATCGTACTACCAAAAATACAAAAGAACGCAATAACGGCAATTAAATAGCGTGACCACTCACCAATTGAAGCTGTATACATGCTAACCAGTTGATGCGAGAAACCAATACCAGAAGTCTGTAATGGTTCGCCACTTCCATTAAGCACAAGCGCGCCTAATGATAAAAAGACAATAGCTAAGATTGCCGTCCCAATATAGCCCACGTTAAAATCAAACAATGCTGAACGAGCCGTTACTTTTTGTTCTTTACTCTGACTTTTTAACCATAATGAATTAAAGCAAGAGATTTCTATTGGCGCAGGCATCCAACCCATCATAATAACAATGAAACCAAAGGCCGCCATTGTCCATGGTGAAGGGCTCACGTAATCAGCCGGAGCAACCGCACCATTACTAGCAGCAATGATCACCGCCAACACTGTTGTAATCACCAATACTCCCATAATCACTTTAGATAATGTACTCAAAGCATGGAAGTGCCCTGCACCTAATATAAATAAGCACACTAGTAAAATACCACTAGCAATCAACGGAAGTGGAAGTATTATCGGTAAAAAATAGCCCATTAAACTTGAGCTAAATAGCAGTAAAGCCGCTATATTGACAAAAGCTGATACAAAATTAAGGACATTAAATAACCAAAGATAACCTACTCCCATTTGGCGATAGCCTTCAACTAAGCTTTGGCCAGTCCCAACGGTATATTGAACACCCGCTCTAAAAAATGGGTATTTAAATAAATTCACCAATAAAATAAGTAGAGCAAGTTGCCAACCATAAATGGCTCCTGCTTGCGTTGAAGACACGAGATGAGATCCACCTACCGCCGCCGAAGCCATCATGACACCGGGGCCAAGCGAGCGAATCAGAGATACAGATTGAGGCTTTGTATCGGAGTTTTCAGTTGAAAGTGTGACTGTATTTTCCATAACACGTCCTAATATAAATTTATTATTTGCCTTCTATAATCATCGAATAAATAACGAACTATTCTGGCATTTGGATATTAGGAATATGAAGTGAGTGTAGTACAAATTATTGCCTCTACTCTAAGTAAAGCGAACTGTGCAGAACGACTTCTTATTCTCAGAATATTCTGCTGTCTTTACTTAATCATTACAATATGACCAATTCATAAAAAAGCAACATGTTCTTCAATATGATAAAAAATCAGCATATAACGTTAGTTTAATGACTTAAATAGTTTTACTGAATAGTAAAAATAAGGAAAAAAACAATAAAAAAAAGCCAACTCATAGGTCAGCTTTTTTACAAACGAGTTATTTTATTTTAACAAATCTAAATCCGAGACTTAGTATAGGCCCAAATCTTTTTGTATATGTGAAGACAATGCAGACGCATCATTCACATAACTGTTTGATTTTGTTGTTTTGCCAAATAATACATCAGCAAAATGTTTCATCAATCCTTTGACGCTAACCGAGTAGCTTTTATTATCCATAGATGTTGTGGCAACGGACTCTAAAATTGCTTGTGTCATCTCTGTTCTCACTCTGTTTCAACTATCAATGGCGCGAATTATATGAGCCATTAGTTAAAAAATACAATGAAAAAACATGCAATTTCACATTAGTTTTTCTAATTTACAATACAGCAACAATACTCGCATTATCCCACGGAAAATATTTAATTAAAACACTTTAAAAACAGTAGTATAAATATATTAGTATTTATAAATGAAAGCATAAACAAAATTTTAACATCATCATTTTCATAAATTTTCTAAATTATTTTGCAATCCATTGTGACTCTATCAAAACCTGATCGTATTGTTTTATTCTACCCGTAAAGATATCCCCCATTTGTACAGTACCTACTCCGCTTGGTGTTCCCGTCATGATCACATCGCCATTATTGAGAGTGGAATACGATTGAATTTCTCGCACAATATCATCGGGACTATACAGCATGTTATTAACACCTCCTGACTGAACCCGAACACCATTAATCAGTAATTCAAGCGATAAACCTTGCCAATTCCCTTCAGATAAACGGATAAATTTACTGAAGACCGCCGAGCCATCAAAGGCTTTTGCTCTTTCCCACGGCAACTGTTTAGACTTTAATTCTGATTGAAGAGTTCTTTTTGTTAAATCTAAACCAAAGCCAACAGAGTAGATCTTTTTATTTTTAATGGTAAAACAAATCTCACCTTCATAATGCAAAACTTCTTGATGATAAGACGTTAACTCAGTAGTAATCGAGGTATTCGGTTTATTAAATACCACCATTTGATCAGGAATCTTATTATTAAGCTCTTTAATATGCTCAGCATAATTACGCCCAACACAGACCACTTTTGACGGTTTTATCTTGCGGTTATCTACGAGTATTGTTGTCATTTTTTATCCCTTACCTGTTCTTCCTTAAACCGATATTGTTTATCTAATTCACTAATACCTAAACCATTTTTCTTATGCACTTTAATCTGCACTGGAATCCTTTCTTTCATTGCATCAATATGACTGATCACGCCGATCATTTTACCTGAAGCATTAAGGTTATCTAAAGCATTCAGAGCCATATCTAGTGTGTCAGCATCAAGTGTGCCAAAGCCCTCATCTAAAAATAACGAATCAATACTGGTTTTATGACTAACTAAATCAGAAAGCGCGAGAGCAAGTGCAAGACTGACCAAGAAACTTTCACCACCAGACAACGTTTTAGTGTCTCGGAGAGTATCGCCTTGCCAAGTATCTACAACGGACAGCTCTAATCCATCAGCCAATACGACAACATTGGGATCGGCCTCATTATCAATATGTCGGCCACTTCGTTGTAACAAATATCGCCCATGTAAACGTGAAAGTTGCTGATTGGCCAAATAAACCAAATTATCCAACGTTAACCCTTGTGCGAATTTTCTAAACTTATCGCCACTTTTCGAGCCAATTAAAGCATGAAGATATTGCCAATCTTCATACTCGGCTTGTCGCTTATCAATCTCTTCAAATAAGGCTTTCTGCCCTTCTCTGCGACTATTATCTGAATATAATTCGTGCTCTATTTGACCATAGCGATACGTTTTCTGTTCTACGGCATGGCTAAGTTCTTGTTGATTTATTAACACAGTCTCTTGGCTAGTCTGCAACCACTGTGCCGATTTTTCATGCTCTTGAATACGTAACCACTGTTGTTTCGCGTTTTCGACCAAAGCCGTTGCACGCTCGAGCTGATTATTTAAACGTTGCTGAATTAAAACTAATTCTTGTCGTTCCTTTTCCTCGAGTAATGCAGCTTCAAATGCACATTGATCTTCAAATGGACTAAGTGAGAGCTTTTCAAGCCATTTTTCTAAATAAGTATCACAGAGCTTGGCTTGCTTTTCTTTTTGCGAGCGAGTAGTTTCAAGTTCACCAATCAGTTTATCTAGTTGCGTTTGCAAAGCATACAGCGCGTGTTGAGCTTGTTGTTTTTGCTGTTCTTTATTATCTAGTTTGCTTTGACTCTTACTTTTTTCTTCTGACACCAAACGATTACCGAAGAGCGCATGTCTTTGCTGTTTTAAATGCGCGCGAGCTTCCGTTTGGCGGTTCAAATTTGTACGGATATCTTGCAAGCTATGTTGCTGCCCCAAAGATTCTTTTTCTAAATGCGTTAATGTGTTCTGTGATTGTTCAATTTTATTTTTCAGATCATTGAATTGTTGCTGGTGAGCTTGCCACTGTTGCAAAGCATAACGCTTCTCTTCTAACCATTGGCTTACATTAGAAATATCACTGCCATTCAGCTCAGCATCATAGAGAGGTAAATCATAATTTAAGGATTGCCAATGTTCACATAGCGCGTTATAGGCAGTAATTCTTTCCTCTTTTAATCGCTGATAAACTTGAAGACGCTCTTCATACTGCTGTAATAATACTTTGTATTGATGCTTCAAGCTTTCTAGAACTGTTGTGGCTTTTTCTAATTCACGTTCGCTTAACTGCCACGCTTCTTTCGCACTGTTCAATTGTTTTTCAATGTGTAAGTGTTGAGATAATTGACCTTTTAATCGTTCTATTTTTTGTGGCAATTCAATTTCATATTTTTTCAATTGAGTTTGATCTTCAATTGAAAACCACGGCAAAATTTCATCTTTTAATCGCAGCTTCCAATCGTCTTCTATAACAAGTAAGTCTGCCTTATCTAACGATTGTTTTTTACCCAACTCTTCAATGTGACGATTGGCCGAATCTAGCTTTGTTCTTACTTGAATACCTTTCGATTCAATTTCTTTTTTATCTTTTTCTGCTTGCTCCTTATCAAGAATGACTTGCGAACGATTAACCATGACACCCGATTTCAACGCTGGGTGTTCTTGTGAACCACACAAGGGGCAAGGCTCACCTTGATTCAAATGGGCACGATAATCAGCAAGATGCATATCTTGATCAATCAACTGGCTATAACTTTGAATCAACGCATCCTTGTCTTTGTATGCTTGGCGTAATGAAGCACAATATAAATCAAGCTGTTCTTGCTGTTTGATTTGCTCTGTAAGGCTTTGGCGATCAGCTATGATTTTCTGTGAGAGTTTATACCAAGCCTCTTGTTTTACTCGTAGTTGATAAGTCAGATTCAACTGTTGATTTCTCAACTCAAGTTGTTTATTTAGACTTTCATTAGCATTACTCTCTACGCTATTAATCCCAGCCCAAGTATCATTAGCGTCTTTTTGTATGGCCTGTTTTTTTTGCGTATCCAGATAAAAGCTATTAACGCGTTTCTGTTGTTGTTCAATATCGCTTTTTAATGTTTGTTCCGTTAATTTATCCTGCTCAATGGTTTTTTCTAATTCAAACAATTGCTGACTTTTATCTCCCACCTGTTGAACTTGCAGCGTCCAAGAGTGTAAATATTGAGATAGGACCTCATCGCTCGAATGAGTCTGTAAGTACGCTTGGCTAATTACACTTTGCTGTTGTTGGCTTTGTAGCGTTTCCTTTACTTGGCGTATTTCTTGATACGTTGAATCACAACGCTTAGTTTCACGTTCATATTGTAAACCTGTCTCAATCACTTTTGCGTCAAGTTGAGAGAGTTGGGAATCTAATGGCAGTACCTTATCATCTAATAAAACCAACAGCTCTTGATGGGCTTTCTTTTGTTGCTCATGCTCTAAAGTTACCTGATCATAAGTGTTTAACTTTGGTTGTTTATCTTTCTCTAGAGAATGGAAATTTTCTTTTTTGATCTTGTATTGTTGTTCGATAGAATCAATATTAGTGACAGCGTCACTCCACTGCTGAAAGGGAAATCGAAGCTTTTCAGCAGGTTCACTTTGTGCCAACTTATTGAGATCAGATTGTGCTTCTTTTTGCTCTAATGTTGCTTGTTCAAGCGCTTGTTCTGACTCAGTAACCGCTTGTTTTCCTGCATGATATCGTTGCCACCATTGGGCATGTTCCAACCACTCTTGTAACTGAGTTTTATCAACTTGTAACTGGCTTTTTAAGCCCAATAATTCCTCATTAAGATCAAAAACTTGCTCGGTGGTTAATAGTTGAACGCCTTTCGCTTGTGATTCTAATTCTGCTAACTGTTGTTTCACTTCTGTAAAATGTTCATATACTTTTTCAGAAATGACACCGTAAATTTCAGTCCCAGTGAGCTCTTCAAGTAACTCGGCTCGTTCGGACTCTTTTGCATTTAAAAACGCGGCAAATTGCCCTTGGGACAACATCATCGATTTCGTGAAACGCGAAAAATCCAACCCAGTGAGTTCTTTAAGTAAAAGATCTTTGCGTTTAACTTGGCTTGCTAACACCTTACCGGTTTTGACTTCCGCTAATTCCACAACCGAGGATTGAAGATTTCCATCGGCCTTTCCTCTTGAGCGGCGCATACTCCAGAACGCACGATACGCCTGCCCTTTGACTTCAAATTCGACCTCCGACAAACTTTCAGCGGTGCCACGCGTCATGATTTCATTTGATGATGTTGAAATTAACCCTAACCGTGGCGTCTGATGATATAAAGCCAAACAAATAGCATCAAGCAATGTGGTTTTACCGGCTCCAGTTGGCCCGGTAATGGCAAACAAACCGTTCTCAGCAAACGGTGATTGAGTAAAGTCGATTTTCCACTCACCTTTTAATGAATTGAGATTACAAAACCGAACGCTCAAAATTCTCATTTGGCTTCTCCCATATTCTCAACATCATCGACTATTTTTTTAAATTGTTTCACCATATGATCTTTTCTTGCGATGCTAGCATCCCCTTCAAAGACTTCTAATTGGAGGCGTTTTTCAAAGACATCAAAAGGTGAAAGTTCAGATAACGTTTCATTACTTGTCTGACTTAGCGCCTGTGAACGTGCACTGCGTAAACGTCTCAACTGCAGTACTTCGACGTTATAACCATCGGTTAATGCTTGAATTCTTGGCTGCAAATCAGATAAATAATCATCAATTTCAACTTGAATACAAAGCCAGGTCGTTTGCTGTGTATCTTTGAACTGGAGAAGTTGATTTTCGATTGATTCCAAACTGCCTTTAATGACTGACATCGGCTGAAACAAAGGGATAGAAAGTGGCTGAATACGCTTTTCGTGCTCGGTAAATTCGACGATAACCACTTGCTTGTTGGAATACACCACTCCACCTTCTTGTTGACCATTACCTTTCACTTCATCAAAACTTAAAGGAATGGGAGAACCGCAATAACGAATCGATTCCGATTTAGCAACAATCTGTGGGCGATGGATATGACCTAATGCCATATAATCAACAGGAGGAAATGCAGAGGCATCGAATGCTTCTAATGTGCCGATGTAAATATCACGAACCGATTCTGATGCCGTCACCCCTACAGCGGTTAAATGGCCAGTTCCGATGATCGGTATTTTACGTTGAGTTTGCGCCTGAAGATCAGCTTGGCGTCGCTGAGCACATTGATATAAGCTTTCATAATGCGCTTGAATCGCTTCACCCAACGCGTATTTTTTATCTAAGCTGCTCTCACCAGCCATACTTTGCACAACATCACGCGGCCGAACAAACGGTACTGCACAAACAATAGCCCCCGCCTCTCCATTACGATCATTAATGGTAATAACCTGATCTTCTACGCCTTCATGTGTGTTCGCGACAACATGAGTATTTAAACACGCCAATAACGCTTTCGATTCATTCAGCATCGAAACCGAATCATGGTTACCTCCTAGTACAAGCAAAGCACATCCCAACCGATTAAGATCGACAACAAATTGGTTATATATTTCGCGCGCATAACTTGGCGGTGAACCAGTGTCAAAAACATCACCTGCAATGATCACTGCATCAATACTTTGTTTTTGAACTTGATCTAAAAGCCATTGCAGAAATCCTTGATGCTCCTTTTTTCGACTTTTAGTGAAAAAATTCTGGCCCAAATGCCAATCTGAGGTGTGTAAAATCTTCATATAAAAGGTGAACTTCTAGGCTGAATATGAGAGGAAGAATTGTGACACATTTGTTTTGATAAAAAAGAGGATTATTCCAATTTATAACATTTTTCATCAGATATAAAAAAAGCTCAGGAAATTTAACCTGAGCTTGTTACAAAAACCATCACAAAAGTAACGGCCAGCTATGCGTAACCACCAAAGTGTGTCCTTATGTTTAGCTAAGTGGCGGCCAAACCTTTAGCTAAACGAACACGCGGTATGCGACTAATTACGCCGCTTTACCAATACATCACTTATTAATGATAAGACAATCTCAAGAGAAAACTTATCGATAAATAAACAACATATATTCCAATAATACTCAATCTAGCACAGAATCGTCGTGGTACTTGAACTCGACACATTCCCGCTTTATTCGATGCCAAAAGATTTCAATAAGTTGCAGTGTAATTTTGTGCGATTGAACCAAACATTTCCAATGATCAATAAGGAAAATGCCCATTGCCTTATCGAAAAGACAACGATTCTATCGATTCTATTCCTTCATGTCATTAAATACGTGAAATTGATCGCAAAAATTATAGCCATGAAAAAGCAAAAAATCATGTAATCCAATGATATTAAATAAAATGATAATATTGGTCTCCATCTGGCAGTACCAGACGGATTTCTATAAAATGGGACAGCGAAAAAACCGTAAGTACTGTCATTATACGGGAAGCTGCCGGATTTGAAGGCCGTATCCAAAGCTGGAGTTTAGTTAATCATGATACCGGCGATCAAATCGCAATGGGAACATCCGTTGGTCAAATTGATTTTGCTAATATTAGTTTGAAAAAAATAAACTTCAATATCATAAGTTCAAATGGTACGCCTAGTGTAGCTGAATTTGAAACTTACTAAAGCCAAGCCCTAAGGTGCCATAACATTGAATGGTTTAATAAAATCATTCAATGTTAATCAATCTTAAGTATCCTTTGTAAATACAATTTATTGTGAAGCACCACTGCATCGTATTAAGCTCTCACTCGAGTTACGGTTTCAAGCTTATGTCCTATATAAGACTTTGATCACATGCCAACCAAACTTGGTTTTAATTAATAGCGGCTTCAACAGTTCTCCATTAAAACAAGCTTTATCAAAAGCAGGAACCATCGCTCCTTTTTGGAATTCGCCGAGATCCCCACCTTTTTTACCAGACGGACAAGTTGAATATTTCTTTGCTAATACTTGGAATTTCGCGCCTTTTTTCAATTGTTCAATAATGTCTTTTGCTTGAGATTCATGTTTCACTAAAATGTGTAAAGCGGCTGCAGTTCTTGCCATATTGGCCTCTATCAAAACGTAATAATTACAAAATAAAAAGCGCTGATTGATATCAGCGCTCATTAAAACTTAGTGCGTAGAACTTAAAAGTATAAACGAATTACGGAAACGACAATACAACCAGGGCGTCTTACTCCATCAATTTCTACTTTAATTTCACGTTCTATTTCTAAACCACGTTTAATCGGGGTGACTTTTAACAATTTACTACGGGCTCTTACAGAGTTTCCCGATTTTACTGGATATGGGAAGCGAACTTCATTTAAACCTACATTCACGGTCATTTTTGCCGTTGGAAATGGTGGGTTCTTTTCATCCACACTATCCGTTAAGCGAGACAATAAAGAAAGGGTCAGAAAGCCATGGGCCACCGTTGTTTTAAAAGGAGATTCTTTTTCAGCTCTTTCCGTATCGGTGTGAATCCACTGCATATCTTCCGTCACTTGACCGAAAGCGTTAATTCGTTCTTGATCGATAGTTAACCAATCACCAACATGTATCTCTTCACCGATTTTCCCACTCAGTTCTTGATATAAAGCTTCCGCTTCAGGTGACAATTCAATATCAGGAACCGCAACTGGGGCAACTTCTTCGTTAACCGCTGGAGTTTGATGCTCTTTTAGCCAAGGAAAGATTTGTTGAGAGTTTGCTCGATTAATAAAATCAGCCCAGTATTCTCTCAATACTGGCGACATCAAATCTTTTAATTCAAATTGATGCTTCGCTAAAGAATCTGTTTTGTGCTTGATGATATCAACGACTTTCATAATCAGTCTTTGCCCTATAAAAATGTTAAAAAGAACTCTTACCAGTTCTTTAATAAAGAGAATTTTGACCCACTTCACATATCTCTGCAAATACTTTCGAGCGTACAAGTGTATATTAATTTTATAATTTATTTTTTTATCAACAAGTTAGCTAAATTTCATCTGATTGTCATTATTTATAATTTAACACTTCTCTGACCTATGTATGACGCTTTACTCGTAATAAAGCAAGTTTCTTACACTATAAAAATTCTATTTATATCTTGATATAAAACCTATTATGAGACTGTTCGTTATGAAAATTTTCTTTACAATTATCGGTAATTTGATGACAGTCATGTTGAATATGAATGAATAAAAAGATCTGAAAGTAGGTGTGATTTACTAGAGGGAAAAATATCAATAAAAAAGGCCTATCATTTCTGATAAGCCTTTAATATAGATGGTGCCCCGGGCCGGACTTGAACCGGCACAGCGCGAACGCCGAGGGATTTTAAATCCCTTGTGTCTACCAATTCCACCACCAGGGCACGCAATACTTTATTGCGATGCGCCTAACTCATTAGTTAAGACACCATCTTTGGTATCGCTTTCGCCATACCGCAAAATTTTCACTTGCAACTGCATGAATCAGCTTTGTCGCGAGAACGAAACGTACTTTACTCGACTGGTAAAATGAGTCAACAAGAAATTTTATTTTTTTGATTCAAACGATTAAAAACCACACCAACCGTTCGAAAAACACACAAGTTGATGTTAAGAAGTCAATGTCAGTCTATTTCTGCTTTATAAAACGTTGCGTCATATTCGGCATGTAAGCCCAGTGATGATCAAAAATGTTCATTAATTCTGGATTACCATATTTAGATAAACTAATGGCATGAAAACGATTTTTCTTCAACTTAAGCTCATCGACTTGTTTGATTAACTCTTTCGATTGTTTAGGAGCTATAAAATCAGACAATACCACTAAATCTGCTTGTTGATACTCACTTATTTGCATTTTT
Organism: Vibrio casei; assembly: GCF_002218025.2. Taxonomy (NCBI): domain Bacteria; kingdom Pseudomonadati; phylum Pseudomonadota; class Gammaproteobacteria; order Vibrionales; family Vibrionaceae; genus Vibrio; species Vibrio casei. The sequence goes on from NZ_AP018681.1 coordinate 640,883, forward strand.
TTTATCGCGGCATTAATGGCAGGTTCAAGATCGGTTCCACCATGAAAAGTATAAGAAAGAAAATCACTGGCCTCACGTAGCCCATCTTGCTTGGTTAGCTGATAAGTCACAAAATCGGTTGAAAACAACACGACAAAGCACTCTCTATCTTCTGCTAATGCTATTTGCATAAGAGCAAACGCCATCGCTTTAACACATTGTTCAGGAAAACCACGCATTGAACCAGAAGCATCGACACAAATAATAAAAGGCCCGGTATCCTCTTCCGCTTTCGCGGGATGAGGCTCCATTGCTTTCACTTTTCGAGAGGATTGCACCTTTCCTTGCATTTGATAATTCATTAAACGTTTATCAATTAGGTGCTTATAAAAAACCACTTCCAACTCTGGGTAAGCAAGAAATAATAATTCATTGGGGAGCAGTTTATTGAGGTCATTACTTTCATGTATGCCAACAATATCATCGGTTGCTTGTTGAGATAATGCCTCTTCAAACTCTATTCCTTGAGTGTATTGCAACGGTTCATTAGGATCAGGATCTTGCTTTGCCATTCTTCCAAGCGTTTCGGCTATTTCTTGAAGTTTTGGATGTTTTTTTAAGAAATCCGCCTGCGATTTCATGACAGACCAATCCGTTTTAGATAGGTTAACACTGGTCATATCCCACAAACGCCCTGCAATCGAAGCCGTATCTTGATGGGTATCAAGGTTATCCATCTGTTTTAACATTTCAAGACGTTGGTATAGTTCATCCAATTGTTGTTGCTTTTCTTTTTCTAACGTTTCTTCTTGAACTTGCTTCACGTTTTCAATGATGCACTTATACCATTGATGACAAAAGAAATGTGGCAACATGGGATTTAAACGAGCATTATTTCCATTAACGAGTCGATTAGCTTCTAAATAAAACGTCGAAATAGGTTCTAACTTAGCCATTAAATCATCAATATTGGACAAAAACTGGCGCTCATTCCAATGAATCACTTCTTGATAAAGTGAGAGTTCACTTTGAAGATCCTCTGATTGCACAGCTTGTTTAACTTTTACACTCGCCTTTTTTTTCCATCTATTTAACTGGGATCGCACTAAAGATTTGATTTTTTTATTCTGTTCAACCATTGGCATTAATTGTGAACGCCCCATTAAATCATGAAGTGCTGCTTCCACCATTTCTGTGTCTGCTAATAAAACAGCAATATCCAGTGCGTCTATCCCTAACATAAAGAAGGCTTCACTCTACTCATTTAAATACTTCATCAAGGCGACTTATTTTATTTACTGTCAACAGGCTCTCTTCTTGAACTTCTTTCACTAAGCTTGTGAGTTCTTGTAGGCTAGATTCAACGAATAATGGCAATGAGTTATCTAAAAAGCTATGAGGAAGACTTGAATGAAACTCTGTCATCGCATTTAGGACATCAAATTCGATACCTTTCATTTCCCTAGTAACGGATGCAGATATTTTATGCCAATTGTCCAAAACGGATTGTTCAAAAGTATCATCTGTTACCAATGCAACGGGAATAGCGCGATTAGCAATATCTTTGATCACTAAACGTTGATTCACGTCGACTTCAAAGTGAAAATGACAAAATGTGTTTTTTTTATTCACAAAACCATAACCATTGCCTCCCCCTGCTTTTATCAATGATTCTAATTCTTTATACGGAATATACACCAAACGACTATCGCCCGTTTCATGATCAGTAACTGACATATTACTTTGTAATAGTACCAATTTGACTAAGTCTGTCATATTACCGACTTGATAACGTTTAGCGCTTGAAAGATTATAAGAATACACATTTTTACGGCGAATAGTCCCTTCAGTATCCAAAGATAATATCATCGAAAAATGGTCAGTGATCTCCGTTTCTAATTGCGATAATTGAGTTTGCTGAACTTCTATTCTTTGGCGTAAATGAGTTTGGTTAAAAGCATGTTCTTTTGCAAAAGTCGATATGCATTCCCTAACGGCCAAGCGTGAATGAGGCGAATTCCACAAACAGTCTTGCAATAACATCAAATCCAAAACATTAATAGCATCACGCCCATTAAAATAGGCACTAGCTTTAAGCAATTTTACCGCTTTTTTCCAGCGTCTATCCGATACATACATATCACCAGGCGGTTGCCCTTCTTGAATCGGTGAATTTTCTTTGGCTTCAATCATACTTTTAAGATGAAATAGTTGTTCAAAGACCGATTCTGATAATTCAAGCTGATCCAATTCTTTTAACCACTGATGATATTCTTCATCTTTTATTGCTAATCCTTCCGAGACTTTGGCTTCTTGTGCCGTACCCACGGTTAGCATAGAACGAAAATTTTGTTTATTTTGAATTCGATTGACAAATACGCGAACTAACATTCGATCATATAACGCATCTAAACCACTGTCTTGTGTCGGAAGTTCATTTGACGCAGATATAAGCAAACGCATTGGCACCGGCTCAACATCGCTACCATTTTTGAATGTTTTTTCATTCACGACAGTTAACAGCGTATTTAATATTGCTGGGCCTGCTTTCCAAATTTCATCTAAGAAAACAACTTGAGACGTTGGAAGATAACCTTCCGTTAATCGAACATAGCGGCCATTATCTTTTAATTCTTGGATACTTAATGGGCCAAACACTTCTTCAGGGGTAGAAAAACGCGTCATAAGATATTCAAAATAACTACTACTTTCAAATGCTTGGATTAATCGCTTTGCAATCAAACTTTTTGCGATACCGGGAGGCCCGAGTAGAAAAACACTTTCCCCGGATAATGCTGCAAGCAAACACAGTTTTATCGTATCTTCTCTTTCATAGACACCATCGGATAATGCCTGAACCAGTTTATTGATTCGTTCCGATAACAATGAGCGCTGAGCTGAAGTTCGACTTTGTGTTCTTTCCATGCTTTCCCCTAAAGACTGATTTAAACCATTACTCTCGCCTATTCTGAGCAAAAGGGGAATACTTTTCTTATGTTAGATCAACTAGATTGCTAATTGTAGAGTACGTTTTGAGCGACCAAAGAAAATGTTATCTAATAAACCTTTTCAATTTAAAGCCCCGGTGGCAGTATGACAAATTAACTGATTAAACGGATCCTTGATCTTTATGAACCAGCAGACGATACATCGGTGGAAAAACATTGAATTAATCGAAGAAGATTCGCATCTGCCAAATGGGCGTATAGTGCGTCATACTACTATTGTTCACCCCGGCGCTGCAGTTATTCTGCCCATCACTCTTAACAATCAGGTCATCTTACTACGCCAATTTCGTCCGTCACTGAATAAATGGATTCTTGAGTTGCCCGCGGGAACTATTGAGAATGATGAAGCTCCAATTGAATGCGCGCGCCGTGAACTCACTGAAGAAACCGGTTATCAGGCCAATACTTTTCATCCGCTTGGTCAATGTACACCTCTTGCTGGATTTTGCGATGAAATACAACACTTATTCGTTGCAACTGATCTCAATCAAACCGCATCATTAAGTCTTGATGAAGACGAAGTTATTGAAGTGATTAAAGCCGATCTTAATACAATAGAGCACTGGATTCGTCATGATAAAATAACAGATGCGAAAACCATCACCTGTATTAGCAAAGCAAAATTATGCGGCTACTTTGATTAATATATAACTAGCCATCTCTAGGGTAATAATAAGGAATATACTATGGATTTTCGTTCTGACACTGTAACACAACCGACTGAAGCAATGCGTATTGCCATGGCTAATGCTATTGTCGGTGATGATGTATATGGAGATGATCCAACCATTAACGCTTTAGAGATTTGGGCAGCAGAACACCATGGTTTTGAGGCCGCCTTATTTACCTCTTCGGGCACTCAAGCAAACCTACTAGGTTTAATGTCACACTGTGAACGTGGTGATGAGTATTTGTGTGGTCAGCAAGCTCATAACTATAAATTTGAAGGCGGTGGCGCTGCCGTTTTAGGTTCAATTCAACCACAACCAATTCAAAATGAGCCTGATGGCACTTTATGCTTAAAAGCGCTTGAGGCTGCAATCAAACCAGACGACATCCATTTTGCTCAAACCAAATTACTAAGTTTAGAAAACACGATTGGTGGAAAAGTACTCCCGCTGGCTTATTTAAAACAGGCTCGTGAATTTACCCATAAACATAACTTACAATTACACCTCGATGGTGCACGGGTTTATAATGCCGCGGTCGCATTAAATGTTGATATAAAAGAAATTTCCTGCTACTTCGACTCGATGACTATTTGTTTATCAAAGGGGTTATCCGCTCCTGTTGGTTCTTTACTATTAGGTAATAAAGCCTTTATCAATAAGGCGAGACGTATTAGAAAAATGCTTGGGGGGGGTATGAGACAAGCCGGTATTCTTGCTGCGGCAGGAAAACTAGCATTAACTGAGCAAGTCGAACAATTGAAAGTTGATCATGAAAATGCTCAACTTTTAGCCCATGGACTAAATCAACTATCCGCATTTGATGTCAATCTAGAGCAAGTTCAGACTAATATCGTACTAACGTCGGTAGCTGAACACATCAATATGATGCAATTGCAAAGGGATTTACGAAAAGATGGCATTATAATCAGTAACGGTAACCCTTTAAGGTTGGTACTCCATAACGATATCTCAAAAAATGACGTTTACGTACTTTTAGAAAAGTTGGCGGCTTATACCGCTTAATAAGCACTCAACACAACCAGTTAAATGCCACTTTCATCTCACTTTGAGTGGCATTAAAAAATATTACAAGCAATATCAACGTCAAGCCATTATACTATACAAATGGATAATATATTCATTTGGTGAATCATTTGGTTGGAATATAGTGACTTTGGTAATAGATAAAAAACAAGGCCGTCGTAGTGCTCAAGAAGCAGAACAAACTAAGAAAGATATTCTTAGTGTTGCTGCTCGGTTATTTTGTGAACATGGTTATAAAAAAGTATCACTGCGTTTAATCAGTGAACAAGCTGGCGTTTCACATAGCCTACTTCGCTATCACTTTGGCAGTAAAGAGAAGATTTGGCAGCATATTAGTGATTACATCTACCATAATTTTCAACACTATTATCAGCACATAATCGGATCATTGCCAAAAGGTTTACCCGCCAATGTTCAACTCTATAAACTGATGAATCGAATTCTGGCTTGTAGCTTGAGCGATCCTCGTGCTGTAAAGTTTTTAGCGGATGCAGTCAGGCAAGAAAAGAAAATGATTAACTATTTTCTGGAACCAAGTAAAAAAGATAATCAAGTACTTGAAAAACTGGTTTCTGAATTCAAACAAGATTACCCGAACTCACCGATTACCGTTAAAACACTCCGTTGGCAAGTATCCATCTATTCACATGCGGCAAGTACATTAGAGCCACTAATGCAACATGCCTTCAACGATTCTTGTCAAAATATTGCCATTTTTGAGCATTGGAAACAGTTCAATCGATTATTAGGTATCCAACTTCATATCAAAGATGAATATCTTGAACATCCAGAAAGCTTAAAACAAATGATTATATCACCACCAAAAGATCTAAATGAAATTAGCGGTGATTGCCTCTCTTTTGATGAATATTAAGCTTGGCTTTAAGCTTACGTTTTTCAGACGATCGGCTACGCTTTCTCATTGGATCTTCTTCTTCAAAAGTAGGCTCATAACCTGGCAACCACTGCTGAGGTAGCCGAGTATTCAGTAGCGTTTCAATCGCATCAAGTAAGTATTGTTCTTGTGGACACATTAGTGATATTGCTTGCCCTACTTCACCCGCACGCCCTGTTCGTCCAATGCGATGGACATAATCTTCAGCCTGAAACGGTAACTCATAATTCACCACGTGTGGTAATTGCTGTATATCCAAACCACGAGCGGCTACATCAGTTGCAATCAATGCTCGTATTTTTCCAGACTTAAAATCATCCAATGCTTTTTGTCTGGCGCCTTGAGTTTTATCACCATTAATCGAAGCGGCTTCTATACCATCCAATTTCAACTCTTTCGCCAGAGCGTCTGACGTTTGTTTTGTCTTAGTAAAGACCAACACTTGACGCCAATTTCTTGCTCCGATCAAATAAGACAATAACTCACGCTTACGAGATTTATTCACCGGATACACAATTTGCTCGACCAAGTCTGCGGTACTGTTTTCCGATGCAATTTGAATCTCAACAGGATCATTTAACAATTTATAAGCCACTTCACGGATACGTTTCGTGAAGGTTGCAGAAAAAAACAATGTCTGCTTTTCATGGTTCATTCTACGTAAAATTCTTTGTAAATCTGGCATAAACCCCATATCCATCATGCGGTCAGCTTCATCAAGCACTAAGGTTTTTGTGTCTTTTAAATGAATGTTTCCTACAAATAAGTGATCCAATAAACGCCCTGGTGTCGCCACCACGATATCAGCACCAGAAGCAAGATTTTTAGTCTGGACCCCCATACTGGTTCCTCCATATACCACAACGATTTTCAAGCCTTGATTGTAAGAAACCAAACTTTCAAATACTTGTTGTGCTAGTTCACGAGTGGGAGTAAGCACTAATGCTTGAACGCTTGCAGCTTTAGATTTCGGTTTCTTATCCGCGCCACGATCAATATCAGTCAAGAGCATTTTCGAATCCAATATATTTTGAATAATAGGTAAACCAAATGCCGCGGTTTTTCCTGTTCCTGTTTGCGCACTCGCTAGAACATCACGACCTTGTAATATCAATGGTATAGCTTCAGATTGCACAGGGGTAGGCTTAGTCATACCAAGCTTTTGAAGAGTTTCAAGAATAACTAGAGATAAACCTAAGAGTTGGAACGACATAATGAACCTAATTGTACAGAAAATAGAAAGAGAAATTTAGTAGGAAAGCCCCCTACTGATAAAGGCAAGTTTACCACCCAAACTCAATTATGCTGATACTTTTCAACTTTCATCGGTTTTCTTTCTTATTTCCCGAGTTATTCTTGTCACAAGATTTTTTAATATGTTAAGCAAACGAACTTTCTAACAGGTAATTTACCTCATCCCACCACTTTATTTTAGCCTGAGGTGAGTGAAGATAAATACTTTGGCCAACTAAGGGGGTTAATAATGATATGGGCTTACGTTTTACTTCTAGCATCAAATCTTGTATCGGCTCATCCCACTTATGAGTAAATAACTCATAAGTAGACCAATGAACAGGAAATAAGCTTTTCGCTTTAACATCGTGAGCTTACGGCAGCATAGCTCAACTTAACTCGCCAGCTCTGGTTTACTAAGTGCTTATCCAATATAAGGAAGGCACCATGCAAAACCAGAAAAACCTGATTCAGGCCACTGCTGACTTTGAGCACTGGCGACAAACCCGCATTAATAAACATGCCAGTATCCCCGATGAACTACGCTGCTTAGCACTCAAGCTGCTTGAAGAATATCCGATCAGTCACGTGACCAAAGCACTACGGATCTGCACCACCCAGCTCAATGACTGGCGCAAGCAACTTCCCGTTAAGTCGTCCGCTCCTGATTTTGTTCCGTTACAGATAGAGCCTGATTTACTACCTAAATCAGACCTGAGCCTTCAGCTCACTCTTCCTAATTCAAGTCAGATCTGTATCAGCGGCCTTGTCTCTCCTGACTTATTGCGAGCTCTGATACAAGAAGCAGGAGAAGTAAAATGATCCACCTGACTGCTGAGAGTAAAATCCTGCTTGCGACTCAACCAGCCGATTTTCGCTGTGGTATTGATGGACTCGCCGCCCTGTGTCGTCATCAGCTAAAACAGTCGCCTCGTAGCGGAACCCTGTTTGTGTTTACCAACCGCCGTCAAACCATGCTTAGAGCATTATGTTATGACGGCTCTGGCTTCTGGTTAATCAATAAACGCCTGAGCAAAGGCCGCTTTCAAGATTGGCCCCGTCATCACCAAGATGGGGTGACCCCTGTCGCCGCGAAGCAGCTTAAAGCTCTGTTGGTGGGGCTGCCTGGCTGGCAAAAAGTATGACCGTACGCACACTATTCCCCCTTAAGTTATCGATCCTCACGATCATGTTGACTGATCCCACAATGCTGGAATAATTGAGCGCATCAGCACTGCAAGCCAGCCGACAGGAACTTAAATGGCGCAAGACTTTACCGATATTGACAGCGAAGAGCTGGACGGGCTTATCCAGCGAGTGCACGAGGCAAAGGAGCACGACTTAGCACTGAGTGCGGAAGATTGCCACATCTTGTTGAAGGCATTAAAGACGCTGGCTGCCTTGCAAGAGCGTCTGTCTGATAACGATATCACCCTGCATAAATTGCGTAAGTTGGTTGGCATGGTCAAGTCATCAGAAACGATGGACACTCTACTCGGCCAGAAAAATAAGAAAAACAAAAACCGCGGTCAAAAACGTCCTAAGCCTAAAAATACCCAACCCAGCACACCACCAGTGAAACCGAAAGTCACTCAGCATAAACTGGACGATCTAAAGAAAGGCGATAGTTGCCCCGAGTGTCAAAAAGGCAAGTTATATAAATACGAGCCCGCTACGCTGTTGCGGATCACTGGGCAAAGTCCGTTCGTCCCAGAGCAACACGTTATGGAGCGGCTACGTTGCAATGCCTGTGGTCAGTACTTCACTGCCAAGTTACCTAATGACGTGATAAATGATGGAGAGCCAAGCCAGAAGTATGGTTACAGTGCCCGCAGCCTGATGGCTCTTCACAAGTTTTTTGCAGGTGCACCCTACTATCGTCAGGAGAGTACGCAAGCGCTGATGGGGATTAAACTGACCGCCTCAACCATCTTTGACCAAGTCGAGTTAGTCGCCAATAGCTTGCAACCCATTTATAACTTGTTAAGAGTGTTTGCCGCAAACGCAGAGCACTATTATTTAGATGACACGACCAACCGAATTTTAGACAAAGTCCCGATAGAAAAGCCGCAGAGAAATGGAACAAAAACCCGAGAGCGCAGTGGTGTTTACAGCTCCGGTTTAGTCGCGGGCTTAAAAGAGGGTCGTACTGTCGTGTTGTATCAGACCAATATCGGTCATGCCGGCGAGTTCATCGACGAGATTTTACATGACCGTGGCCGGACACTCGCGCCCCCGATATTGATGAGTGATGCCTTATCCAGCAACCGCCCATCGCTTGATTACGTGGTCGAACACAGTCTGTGCAACAGTCACGGACGACGGCAGTTTGCCGAAGTCCTTAATCAGTTTCCAGATGAAGTGGAGCAAGTACTACAGTGGTATGGTGAAATCTGGCGACACGATGATGAAGCCAGGGAGCTAGGACTTAACGCGGGGCAACGGTTAGCTTGGCATAAAAAGCTATCACTTCCGGTAATGGAGCAGATCCGAAACTGGGGTCAGGCCGAGCTGAACAGGGGAAGTACAGAAGAAAACAGCGGGCTTGGTAAAGCAATTAATTATTTTACTAAGCATTATGAGGGGCTGACCGCCTTCTGCCGTCTCGAGGGAGCACAGCTGGATAATAACCGAGCGGAGCAAGCACTCAAGCTAGTTGCTCGCAACCGAAAAAATGCCCTGTTCCATAAAACACAGGCTGGTGCGAGCATTGCGGATGTGATCATGGCGATGATAGCGACATCAGCCGAAGCGGGTATAAATGTGCTGGATTACTTTAATACGATACAGCGAATGGAAAGTGAAGTTAAGGCTAATCCACAACAGTTCTTGCCCTGGAATTATCAGTCCAATATCTAATCAAAACAGGCTCTGGCTTTCGGCCAGAGCCGCTTCTTAATACCTATGTACACTATCTTCTCGTAAGCTCACTTAACATCATGGAATGCTTTAACAGTATGCCTTGCTTGCATGTGCCCCCAATTTTCGACCGGAAAACCACGCCCTTTCTTTACATTGGCTGCCACTTCCATAAAAGCTACGTCAAAAGGCCCCATTCGCTCACCAATCTCTTTAAAATGTTTATCATAAGCCGTATCACCACTATAAAAAACAGATGAATGTTGGCTGTGAATGCACCACGAAGCCCATAATGTTTTATTCGTATCTAGCCCGGTTCTACCCGATTGATGATTAGCTGGCGTTGCCGTATAAATAACCCCCTTAATCGCCGCTGATTCCCACCAGTCAAATTCCTTTATCTTTGATGGCGATACTCCCCACTTCTCAAGGTGCTCACCTACGCCTAAGGGCACAAGAAAATGTACATTTTTATCCGCATAAAATTGCATGGTCTCTTTTTCTAAATGGTCATAATGATCATGAGAAATAACAATAACATCTGGCATGGGGAGGTTTTCGCGGGTGGTCGGTATACTTACATTTCGTTTAAATAGAGCTTTAACAATATTTGGAGAGGCATGTTCAAAAACGGGATCGATCAATATTCGTTGTTTGCTCATCTCAATAAATAAGCTTGAATGGCCTAACCATGTGATCCTCAATTCATCGCTTACCTGCCTGAGTTGATGAGCATCTAATAGCATATACGGTAATTCATTTTTAGGTTTAAGATGATGTCTTTCACCGGTATATTTCCAAAAAGTCTGAAAGGTAGATTGATGGCTATACTGTTTGGGAAGCTTAGTAATGGCAGTACCATTTTGGAACTGAGCTGAAGATAACATTCGATTTTTACGTTTTTGTCGACTTGTTATAACCTCTTGTTGGCGTAAATGTCGAATTGATTCTGGAGTAGAAACAATATCAAGCGCTTTTCCTGCAATATTCACTAAAGTATTCGTCATAACCTCGCCTATCGACTAGTACTATATAAAACAAGATATGAGCCTTTTACCAAGCTCTGTTTTTAGTGTAGGCAACGATTAGTTTCAAGTAGGTGAACGTTATTTTACAATTTAAATACGCGGGGCTTAGTATTACTGGTAGGTTTTAGCTAAAATACAAACACAGTGATTGATTACAAGGTCCACTAATTACAACGCTCACTAGATCCAAAAGAGGTGTCCCAACGAATGAAACACCTCTTTTTATGAATAATTCACAGCTTATTTTAAGGTTTCTAGTTCAGCTTTTAACCTTTCTAATTCTTTACTGTCTTCCGCTAATTTTTCTTTGTATTTATTTACTTTATCCAGCTTCTGATCTTTGATCGCTTCTTTCAAATCATCTTGGTGCTCGGCCATATCTTCTTTCACATCATCAATTTTATCTTTAAGTTCATCACTTAGACCGTCAGTTGTACAATGTGCTTTAGCCTGTTCGAGTGCTTTGTTTAATCCGGCTTCTTTTTGGTTGTTGTTATATTGTTTAGCCAAATCTAATTGTGTTTCAATTTGGCAAATTTTGGCCTCACAAGCCGTTTTACCAGAACAATCCTGTGCCACCGTACTAAAACTGATTGACGCCATGACCGTGCTTAATACTACTAAAATTAATTTCATTATGTTTCACTCAAAGGAATACAAAACAACATTATAAACAATAAATTCCTCAAACGATATACACAGACAAAAACTACGGTTTTTAGAGACATCATGCTTAATCAGCCCTATGAGAAATATTCCCTGTCACAGGGTAAATACGCTATTATCCACGCCGTCTAGACTTTATCTACCTTACTATTTTCCGATTTAATACCTTGGAGTTATTTATGTCATCTGGCCCTCACCAGAAATCGTCTCACAATACGCGTTCGAAGAAAAACATCGCTACACCGTCGCCGAAAAAATCTCATTCTCAAGGTAAAAAGACGTCATATCGTAAAACTGAATCAATGACTCCAAAACCAGGCGGTTTACACCCACGTAATGCTCATTTAGGACGTTATGATTTTGACAAATTAGAACAAGCAAATCCCAACCTTAGTCAATTTGTCATGTTAAATCCCCGTGATGAAAAGACCGTGAACTTTAGTGATCCCAAAGCCGTCATTGCGTTAAATGAGGCTCTTTTAAAAGCATATTACGGATTGGATTTCTGGCAAATCCCACAAGGTTACTTATGCCCGCCAATTCCTGGTCGTGTTGATTATATTCATTATTTAGCAGATCTACTTTCTAACACACTTAATGAATTACCTAAAAACATGACGGAAATGGATAAAGAATCCGAAGAACATCATCCGAAAGGTTCTGCTAATCATAAAATGTCTGTCTTGGATATCGGTACTGGCGCAAACTGTATTTATCCGCTTTTAGGAAGTACCCGTTATGACTGGAATTTTGTTGGGTCGGATATTGATCCTATTTCGGTCAAAACAGCCCAATTGTTGGTTGAAGCAAACCGAAAATTGAAAGGGAAAATAAAAGTTCGGCTTCAAAGCGATCAAGCAAGTATTTTTAAAGGTATTATTAAACCTCAAGATACATTTGCGCTTTCTATGTGTAATCCGCCGTTCCACGAATCGATGGAGAAAGCCGCAGAAGGTAGCCTACGAAAAGTGCATAATTTAAGTAAGTCATCATCTGCAAATTCTGCGTCATTCAAAGCTGCATCACTACAATCAGATGGAAAACCGATACTCAATTTTGCAGGGACAGAAAATGAGCTTTGTTATGAAGGTGGAGAAATTGCTTTCTTAACACAAATGGCCAATGAAAGCTTAGAGTTTTCAGACCAAGTTTGTTGGTTTACTAGCTTAGTTTCAAAGCAAGAAAATGTTCCGCTGCTAGAACAGCAATTAAAGAATTTAAGTGCAAAACAGATAAAAGTAGTTCATATGTCACAAGGTCATAAAATGACTCGTTTTGTTGCATGGACATTTTTATCACTTGAAGAACAAGTTGAGTTTTTTGGTTCTATGGGCTTTGATGCAAAGGCTTTTACATAAAATATGTTAATAGCTATTTTTCATTAAAATAAAAACGCCCAACTTATCTTAAGTTGGGCGTTAAGTTTACCTGATTATAAGTTTTTATTTATCAATAATTTACTTAGAGGCCCTGCGAGCAGCAACCGCATCCGCTAATTGACGAAGTACTTTTTCAGTATCTTCCCACCCAATACAAGCATCTGTGATACTTTGACCATAGTTTTCAACCTTGCCATTAACAAGATCTTGACGACCTTCGTTAAGGTGGCTTTCAATCATCACACCAAAAATGGCATCTTCACCTGAAGACAATTGAGCTGAAACATCATCTGCAACGACCATTTGACGTTGAAATTGCTTCGAGCTATTTGCATGGCTAAAGTCAATCATCACTTTCTGGCGTAGTCCTTGAGACTCAAGTTGTGACTTCACCTCACTAACATGCTTTGCACTATAGTTCGGCTCTTTACCACCACGAAGAATAATATGGCAATCAGGGTTGCCTGCTGTTTCAATGATCGCGGAATGACCATATTTAGTCACGGATAAAAAATGGTGAGAAGCACCAGCTGAACTACAGGCATCGGTCGCAATTTTGATATTGCCATCGGTACCATTTTTAAAACCAACCGGGCAAGAAAGACCTGATGCTAATTCACGGTGTACTTGAGACTCCGTTGTACGCGCACCAATCGCTCCCCAACTGATCAAATCACCAACATATTGTGGAGTAATCATATCAAGGAATTCACTTGCCGTTGGCATACCTGAATCAGTCAAATCCAGCAACAATTTTCGTCCAATCCGCAAGCCATCATTCAATTGATAAGTGTCATCAAGGTATGGGTCGTTGATTAAACCTTTCCAACCAACCGTGGTTCGTGGTTTTTCAAAATATACACGCATAACCACTTCAAGGTTATCTTTCAGTTCATCACGTAACACAGCTAAACGCTTACCGTATTCTAGGGCTGCTTCAGTATCATGAATAGAGCATGGTCCAATCACAACCAATAAACGATCATCTTTGTCTTCTAAAATATTGTGTATTGCTTGGCGAGATTGAAATGTCGTCGCGCTCGCCATTTCTGTTGCTGGAAACTTCTCTAAAACGGCCACTGGTGGCAAAAGTTCTTTAACTTGTTTAATTCTTACATCATCTATTTTTTGCATAACGACATTTTCCTTATTATGTGAGCGCTTTGGATCAAAATAAAAATCATCTAGATACAATAACCAATCCAAAAAACGAGTATTTAGGTTCCTTGTTGTTAACTTATCCTTACAAAATCAGAACTTCAATGATTAATTTCATTGGAAAGTCAATTTATCCATGAATCTATTCCTCATCGATTAGTTAACATTATGTTTACAATGACAAGTTTTTATATTTTCTTGATCACAATTATTGCATCTGAAGACAAAGAGCATAAAATAGTGACTTAGATCACATTTTATAAGATAACCTTTATGCTGTATTACTTTCTTCCTATCTTATTTGCTAGCTTCTTACTAAGCGCCGCAACGCTTAAAGAACAAAAGCCTCTCGACATCTCGATCAATTTATATGGGCTATCACAAACGAAAATATCATTAGATGACACAATAAAGTCAATTGATGCTCGTTTAGAAAAAAATAATACAGACAACGCCGCTATCACTTTCTTTTCTGCTTTTAATCAATCTAAAGCTAATGTCGTAACTGGCTATAACTATGTGTATGCCCTAAATTCTGGTGAAGGGTTGCGAAATACACCTTTACTCGCAAGTAATTTGCCCATTTACAGCCACTCTCAACATCACCAGATCTACGATTTTCCATCCAATAAAACTCACGCCAGAGCTTATGTAAAAACATTTTCAGAGCAAAAAGTTGCATTCTTATCACTTATTGATTTGGAAAGAAGGAGTGAAAGTTTTCCATCTGATGAAGATATAAAAAAATTAGGTTCTACCATTGATCGTGGTTCAATAGAAGGTTGGAATAAAGTCGTATTAGTCAGCCAGTACTCACCAAGCGCAACCAAAGCAATGCTTAAACAATTAAAAGGGATTGATGTAGCTATAACGCTGGGTAGTGAAAGAAATATCACCCGGGTGGGTAAAACTTGCTTAGCCGAATTTCCTTATAACGATGCCAATCAACTGCCGATAAAAGCCTCGTTGTCAGCATCTGGATACACAACTCGATGTTATTGGTAGTGTGGCATTTCTTCATTAGCCTGAGTATTTAAATTAAATAAACCATGCGACCAATCATGCACATGGCTTTATTTTTTAATTGAAGATTTATCGTTATCGTAAAATCATGCAAGTGGCAGTGGCATGGCCATACAGTTTGCCTTCACTATCTTTTAAACTCCCCTCAGAGATACCTAACGACTTAGTAAGGTTAATTAACTTTCCTTCCGCTATTAAGGGTATATTTTGAGGTACAGGTTTAAGCATTTTCACATTCAAATCGATGGTTGCATAACTGATTCCCGCTTCTAGTGCAGAGTGTACAGCGCATGCAGTCACAGAGTCCATAATTGTCGCTAGAAAACCACCATGCACGCCACCAAGCGGGTTAAGGTGTCTTTCATCCGCGGTGGCTTCAAACTGTACTTTACCGTATTCAACAGAAATGCCTTTCAATGGCATCGTTTGAGTAATCGATGCTGGGGGGATTTTTCCATCCAACATAGCTTGCAACATTTCTAATCCTGAAAATTGAGAGACTGACATACGATTCCTTTGCTCTGTATTGTTGATATAAACATCAGTATCGTAGACATCTGACCATTAATTCAAACAAGTGTTTACAAATTTGAGAGTTGTGCATCTTTTTGATTAAAATTTCAGCTTACATTGTGACTCTTAGTCATTATGCTCAATAAACACGGTCGCCTCAGGAGCATAATAGTACTTACTTATAATTCTCTTACCTATACCCAAATTATTTTTCTATAACTAAGGTTACTTGCCCAACTTCAATGCCAAACTTATTTATACTGGTACGATTAATCAATTTATCAGGGGTGACTAAATACATCCAATCATCAAAATCGGTTTCTAGTGTGTCGCCTTTATAAGGTAGCACTACTCTGTATTTCCAATGGAAAACACTACCTTGACTGCGCCCAATAGCATCACCAATAACATCATCAGCTTGCCCTACAGCCGTTCCATCCTCATTTAAGGTAATGTTCCAAATACGCTTTTGTGTTTCACCGTCATCATAAACAAAATCTTCTTCAATTATGCCGATGTTACCTTCCCACCGAGCATCCATATTCACCACTAATTTTCGAGTTAATTCACCTTTGTAATCTTGAACGACACCATAAGCTTTTAACTTTCCATTAAAAAAAGTTTTAAAATCAAAATTAGGTTGGCTACCACTATAATGACTGACTTCTGGTGCTGAACAGCTAATGATGAACAACATGCTTAAGAGGATCAAAAGAGACTTAAATAAATTCATAATTATTTCCTTGATTATCATTTTCAATTACATGGCTAAGGCTTATCCCCTATCAACTCTCGGCGAAACTCAGGGTGGGATGTATCTTTATCCAGCCAAATCGCGAGAAAATTTTCCGCAAAATCACGTCCATTAATAACGCCTAACTCCTTTGTATTATGAAGAAAAGTCGCTTGACCTTTAGCGTTGGTGAGTAATGTTAATGAATCACCTTTTTTAATATTTGGCCAAAGGGATAACAGCTGTTTGTCATAAGTATTTTTTAGATCGAATTTTCCAAGATGTTGCCATTGCTCGTTGGTCGCTTTAACAAGATCTTTGGCGGTAAAATCCCTCAAATACGTTAAAGTAAGTTGTATAGGGTATTCGCCTGGTACGTACTGCCCTGACGTTGTAAAAAGTTGCGCGTCATAGACATTCCAAAACATATATTTCAAACGCGCTTCGCCAACGAATTTCAACCCATTATTTAACGTGATCCCAGCGTGTGCGAATTGAGATGAAAGAACCATCACCATCAATACCCATGTCCATTTCAACATATAGCCTCAAATAAAAAATGCACAATGGTATTGAATACGGTAAGAATAGAATTTGGATCAGAAAGATAATAATAAAAAAACACCCAAATCATACGACTTGGGTGTTAATAAAGGAAAGACAGTTCCCCTACTCACCCTTAGGGGATTATTTCTGTAAACAATAAGTCTGCACTTGAACGTCAAACAAATATAAAATTAAGATACTCTCTGCCGCTTCCCGCATTAAACGAATGGATTCAACCGCCGCTTCTGTACGAAAGGTTACCTCTGCAACCGATAAACCATCTTCAACTAAGGTTTTAGCTAGCGGTACCGCCTGTTCTACATGAGTAATTTGAATAAAAGGAATCATTTTGTAGTTTTTCAAAAATAATTTCAATTTGGATTATGATACGAAAAAGACACTGGTTGAATGGTTATCAAGCCAGTATCTTATTGAGTATTAATCACTTAATGTCATTATTTAGCGACGGATGTTTTCGTTGCATTTAATGTTGAAGCTTTGGCTTTTGTATCGGGCATATCCGAATCGCCACCTTCCATCGCACTTCGCTCTTCATCTAAAATCGCTTTAGCTTGTGCTTTCGTTACCGAATTAACCGGTGTGCATAAGCTCACAAACACGCCAGCAATTAACGCAAAGAGTACGGATGGAATGCATGGATTTCCCCAAAAAGTGGTCCAATCAGCGTTAAACATCACAGAAATAGAGGCAGTGGATGCTCCAATTAAAGTTGCAATGGCACCTTGCCAATTATAACGACTCCAGAACCGGCCTAACATTCCGCAGACGAACATGCCAGACATCACCGTTGAAATCATTTTGGTAATG
Organism: Vibrio casei; assembly: GCF_002218025.2. Taxonomy (NCBI): domain Bacteria; kingdom Pseudomonadati; phylum Pseudomonadota; class Gammaproteobacteria; order Vibrionales; family Vibrionaceae; genus Vibrio; species Vibrio casei. The sequence continues at coordinate 658,446 of NZ_AP018681.1, forward strand.
TAGCTAATAATATCGTTGGACGTTAATGCAAACAGCAAGGCGAAACCAATCACAATCACCAGTGATAAACGAGAATACAACACCATTTTATTCTTAGGCGGTACCGTACCAGTAAACATGATATACACGTCACGAAGTAGGATAGAGACACCAGCAATCGCATCTGAACTAGCGCTCGACATCGTGGCAGAAAGGCCAGCAATCAATACAATTAAACCTAGACCAACAGGTAAAACTGTAGCCGCCACAAATGGGAATGAGTAGTTAGGGTTATTCAACTCAGGATTGATCGCATGAGCTGACATGCCTATGATTGCAGGAATAATCGAGAAGAATAGATACAAAATACCTGATGCCATAAATGAGCGACGAATCGTTTTGACGTCTTTTCCTGAATAAATACGCTGGCGAAATGATGGCGTCGCCAGCACACCAACGCCGACAACTGTCGCCAGTGAAAGCGCCGGGATCCAGCCGAGTTTATCAATCGCAAGGAAACTAGTGGCTGCTGCATCCATACCATCATATAAATGATCGAGACCACCGATATAATTAACCGACATCACCGCCATAAGAATAAAGCCGGTAAATAGGATGATGGCTTGAATAGTATCCGTCCATACCACTGCCGTATAACCACCGATCACAACATAGATGGTAAATGCCGCAGCAATAATAATTTTTGCCGTCGTAAGGTCAATATCAGCAATCCACGCAAGGTATAAACCGCCACCTAAAATATGTGCTCCTAGCCAACCAATCGAAGCAACAAAGATTAATACGCCCACTAAATTCTTAACGGTTTTATTCGCGCCAACGTAATAAGCTAACTCTTCACTCATTGTCATAAAATTTAGTTTACGCATTGGAGCAAACCACAACGCTAATAGAATAATGCCGATGGCACCGCCTATGCCGTATAAAGTACCCGCCCAACCATTAGCATAACCAAAGCCAACAGCGCCCATGCTTGAACCCGTACCAACCATCGTCGCAACTGTCGTTCCTAATATGAGAAATAACGGTAACCCTCTTCCCCCAAGTAAAAAATCTTCCCCTGATTTCTGATTACGGGAAACAAACCACCCTAACCAGATTAAAAATAATACATACGCACCGAAACCGGTGAGAAACAGTGTACTGTGCATAACGCACCCCTTATACTGATTCGCTTGATTATTGGACATCCACTGTCTTCTTTTGACTTAGTCAGTGCTGTTCAGTGATTGACTGTTTATACAGTCTTTTTTGCTTTATTAGCAGGCTGGTTCATTGCCAGCCTTTCTTTTTATTTCACTTTTTTCTTTAGTTTCAATTAAATGAAACTAAACGCGATCTTTGCGATAACACGTCACATCAACTTCAACTTTTACATCCACCACCAAATCACACACCATACAAATACGTGCGGGAGGGTTTGCTCCAAAGAATTCTTTAAAAACTTTGTTAAACGATTGGAAATAACGGGAGTCTGTCAGAACCACTTTCACATGTACGACATCTTCAAGCCCGTAACCAGCTTCTTCCATAATGTTGACGCAGTTTTGAATCGCAAGACGAGATTGATCAACAATTCCACCTTCAATCACTTCACCATCAGTCATTGGGGTCTGGCCCGAAACGTACAAAAAACCACCCGCTTCTGTCGCACGAGCAAACGGTAAATGTTGACCACCCGTACCAGTACCGCCTTCAACACCGTAACGTTTGATAGACATAATCTTCTCCACTTTTTAGAACATTCAATAAATACATTAAGCCTTGCGGCTAACTCTTTTCACTTGCCATCATTACTGTTGATGGCGATATAAAAAACGACCATGTCGATTACTATCAACCTTGCCATTTGAATAACTGACTTGCCCATTCACCATTACACAATAAATACCTTTTGCGGCAGCAATTGGATTTTCGAATGTGGCTTCATCTTTAATCTCTTGGGCATCAAACAACACCAAATCAGCGTAACCACCCACTTTTATTTCCCCCCGATCTGCTAAGCAATATCGTTTGGCTGACATACCTGTCATTTTATGTACCGCTTGTTCGAGGCTGAAAATTTTTCGATCACGAGTGTAATGGGACAAAACTCTTGGAAACGCACCCCATAAACGAGGGTGTGGATGCGGATCATTAGGCAAACCATCGGAGCCCACCATAGTTAAACGATATTTCAATACGCGCTCTACATCGGCTTCATCCATACAGTGATACACCGCTCCGGCTGGCTGCATCGCTTTTGCCGCTTCCATAAGGGGTAGACCCATATCACAAGCAATGTCCTTCAACATTTTTCCTGCATACTCAGGTTTTGCATCTGACCAAGTAATAAAAATATCAATGTCTTCGGTGACTTGCTTTAAATCAAGCGTGGATGAACTGGCCGAATACGGATAACAATCGCATGACACATCTTGATGCTTGGCGGTTTTTTCCATTAACTCAATAGTTTCAGCCGTTCGCCCCCAGTTTCCGGCTCCAGCACATTTCAAATGTGAAATCACTACAGGTACTTTGGCGTGCTTTCCAGTGCGAAACGCTTCATCCATCGCTTCTAAAATTTGCTCGAACTCTGTACGCATATGAGTGGTATAAATACCGTCAAACTCTGCAAGTTCTTCGGCAAGTTGCATTACCTCTTCTGTCGGAGCTGAGTTCGCACTGGAATAAGCCAAACCTGAGCTCAAACCTAATGCGCCTTGCTGCATCGCTTCACGTAAGCAAGATTTCATTTGAGCAATTTCATCACTTGAAGCCGCTCGATATAAATCATCCATCACGTTATTTCGCAATGTAGTATGCCCAACTAAACCCGCAACATTAACCGCTGGCTGAGCCTCCTGAACCGCCTTGGCGTACGACTCAAAACTTGGATATTTAAAATCCGCACGCTTACCTAATAAATTCATCGGATCTGGTGGGTCGCCAGCAAATGCTGCCGGTGAAGCACTGATACCACAGTTACCAACAATCACCGTCGTAACACCTTGGCTGATTTTTGGTAAACATTCAGGGTAACGAATAACGTTAGTGTCATCATGTGTATGAACATCGATAAAGCCCGGTGCTAATACTAAGCCGTTACCATCGATCACTCGCCCATTGCCGAATATTTCTGTATTGGCTAGGTCACCAATCACCACAACTCGATCATTCTTTACTGCGACATCAGCAAAGTAAGCATCTTTTCCTGTTCCATCAACAACTTGAACATGTCTAAAAAGTGTATCGAATTGCATGTTTACCTCTTCATTTTAAAATAATGTCGCGCTTTATATTCTGTAGATTCAATCACCTAATGGCTGACGATCATCACCACCACGGTGGCTATCTAATGCCAGTTTCAAGCGGCGTAATTTATCTCGTGAACGACTTTTCTGACGAATCGCGACTTCCATTGCAATCACATCGATTAAGGCCATCATGGCGTAACGTGATGCTGAAGGTTTATAAATGAAATCACCTTCGTTATTGATAATCGGCAATGTCACATCACTAAGCTGAGCTAAAGGCGAACCAGCCGGTGTAATAGAAATAATTTTCAAACCGTATTGCTTGGCTATCGATGCTGGTTCAACCACTTCCGGCGTATACCCAGTTGCTGAAATCACCACTAGCACATCATTACTGTCTGCAGTTGAAGCAACCATACGCGCTAATAAGCCATCGTTATAAGCCACTGTCGCAAAACCTAAACGTACTAAGCGATATTGAAACTCTTGGCTCATAACCGTTGATCCACCGCCCATACCAATCGAAATAATCTGTCGCGCCCCAAGTAGATATTCGACCGCTTTATTCACATCAGCTTCATTAACCAATTTACGGTTAGCATCAGCCATGCTTTTAATCGATTCATAAATACCTTGAAAACCGGTCGTTTCTGGTGGCTCAATAATGAATCGTTGTCCAACGGCTAAAGACTGCGCTAACTTTATTTTAAGGTCTCGAACATTGATGCAACCTACCGCTTTAGCGAAACGTGTAATGGTTGCTTCACTGACGCCGGCTTCTTGAGCAAGCTCGGTAATGCTCGCCTTAGCTGACATTTCTAAATCATCGACAACAAGCCGTGCGACTTTTTTTTCAGCTTCACGTAACAATGGAAAACATTCCGTAATTTTAGAAACAATGTCTACTTCGATGCTCATGTCACAACCCTCTTAATGATGAGAATGTTAGTGTGTGTCACTCAACTTAAAAGTGAGAGACCACACAAAACCCTAGATTATGTGTGATAGTTTCTAACATGAAATAATAATAAATAAGGTTAATCCGCTTTAAATCAATAGATTAAATAATGTTACTCACTTAAGAAAGAAAACTAACAATAATAAAAAATGTTAGTTACTATCATAAAAGATAATATTATCACCAGTATTAGAAGGATTGAATGAATGAATAATATCGGAACCAAAGGGGTATGGGCGCAAGAGAACCCACAAGGTATTTATAGCCTAATTAATGAAGAAATTAGCTTGCCCACTGCGGTCATTAAGCAATCCGCACTCAGCAACAATTTAAATTGGATGCAAAAATTTGCTGATCATCATCAAGTAAAACTGTCTCCTCACGGCAAGACCACAATGACTGTGGATTTCTTCACCGAACAATTAAATGCAGGTGCGTGGGGGATCACGATTGCCACTCCCGCTCAAGCACAAATCGCCGCGAAGGCTGGTGCAAAAAATATCATTATGGCAAACCAATTAGTTGGCAAAGCCAACATGGCTATCATTGCAAATTTAATTGAAGAACAGCACGTAAACTACTTGTGCTGCGTGGATTCAGTTGCCAATGCACATCAGCTCAACACTTTTTTTGAAGCTCGTAACATCAAGTTAAATGTATTAATTGAAATGGGCGTGACCGGCGGTCGTTGTGGCTGTCGAACACCAGAAGAAGTTGAGACGCTAGCTCAAGTGATTGCCAATACTCCAGCGCTAACATTGCAAGGTATTGAAGTTTACGAAGGCGTTATTCATGGCGATAACGCTGAGCAGCAGATCCGCGAATTTTTAACCGTTGCGATTGATCTAGTAAAAACCTTTAAACAGCAAGAACTTATTCAACAAGTATCGCCTATAATTACGGGAGCGGGTTCTGCTTGGTACGACATCGTGGCGGAAACCTTCAGTGCACATCACGATTTAACGCCAATCCTCCGTCCTGGTTGCTATTTAATTCATGACACTGGTATCTATCAAGATGCGCAAAATGCAGTGATGAACCGTGCACAACATAATTCTGGTTTTGCTTGTGAATTAGGTGGTGATTTAAGCTCTGCTTTAGAAGTGTGGGCCTATGTTATTTCAAGACCAGAAGCTGGCACAGCAATTGTAGGAATGGGGAAACGTGATGTGGCCTTTGATGCAGGATTGCCGATCGCCGAACATGGTTACCGCGATGGCAAAACTATTTCCATTGAAGGCTTAACTTCCATTGCGGTAATGGATCAGCATACTTTTGTGACGGTAGAAGAAGGATGCGATTTACAAGTCGGCGATATGATTGCCTTTTCAACCTCACACCCTTGTTTAACCTTTGATAAATGGCGCTACATTGCAGTATGTGATGATGAGTTCCAAGTAACTCGTTGGGTTGAGACTAGTTTTTAATTCTAATTTAATCAAATTATCTTCACCACTCTAAAAATAAAGCCAATAATTGAAGTGTAAACCGTACGTGAACACTATAATTATTAGGCTTTTTACTTTCACTTCAATGACGTGATGTTTTTAAAAAACATAGGCTAAAATCATCGTGCTCTCAACGTTATATCACTCTTATATGGAGCCCGATGATATTTGAGTCTTGCTGTTGGAGTTTAGGCATGAAGGCTCTTAAAATGCGAGCCTTCTACATGGTTTGATATTAGCTATCAAAGTAACTTATGATTTTTATTTATGCGAATTCGGTTTAATGCTGGTATAGCCTGATATTCATATTTAAGTGTCTGTGAGTATGGTTGTCTTTTAATTCGCCTCCACAACCATAACATAGTGGATCTATCCGATTGATCAGAAAGCGCTTTTTTTACTCTCTTTTGCCAAATAGAGTCAATGTCATAATCCATTAACGCAACTTGTTGCGTTTTTTCTCGCAAGCGTCGGTACAAAAAGGTGCGGCACATCGGCCAGTTTTTATACCATAATGCTCGATAAAAACACGCCCATTCCGGTAACGGGTGAGTATGATAATAACGAACCCCCTGCCACAATATGACACCAAAACTAAAAACAAAAACAAACACCGCAATCAAATAAACCGCATAGTACTGTAGCCATGATTTCAAGGTATGCTTAACTTCAAATGTCTTTTGAGGCAAATGCAACAATTCTAATGATTGCGACTGTGTGTTCCACCAAGGCACCCCAACAGCTGGAAACGTTAATTCCCCCCCTTTTTGTAAAACATAAGTCGTTTTTTCTATTCGACTAGCACTAAAAATGCCGCGATCTTGACTGTCTTGTTTTTGACTTGGAGATACGTAAGCCTGATAAGCCTCATTTAAAATCACATCACTAGGGTTAGGCAACATAACGGCTAAAGTATCTTGAGCCCGTAAAGTGATCGTACGGGTAATACTATCGCCAACATGTAACGATGACTGGCTCACCTGCCAATCTTCATTTAAAGAAGCCTTCGGAGCTGCAATCCAGTGGGAAGATGACGACAATTGTTCCGTAGGATATTTTACACCCACCCATTCTTCTTTTGTCCATAAACGAATGGTGTGTGGCTCTCCACCTTTAGGATCCGCTACATGGACATCAATCGGCATGGATGGAATATGATAAAGTCCATCTTGAGTCATAAATAACGGGATATCCCAAAGTTGATAGGTCCAAGTCTGACCATTAACCCTGTTCGACATTTTATTGGGAGTTAGAGCGCGTTGTGTCGTAATTAAATTAGGGATATTTAACTTTGGTATTTGTGTCCCCTTTGTGAACCATGTTGGCACCGCAATTACGATATGCCAAGCAGCCGGCTCATTGACCATCCATTCCGCCGTTGGCGTTGGTAAAGTCCCCTTTTCTTCGGCCTTTGCACTGAGAGGCTTTTCTTTATTATTTGATTTATTTATAGGCACAAAATTTTGGTCATATTGATAAGAGGCTATGTCATGCTTTGCACCTACCCAACTATAAATCTTAACACCAAGCGTATTGTGAGAATTGTCTACCATTTCCACAGAATAAGCAGGGGGAGAAAAAGTCCAAATAATGCATGCCATAGTGAAAAAATAACGCATTATTTCTCCTCTCTCTGCTGCTGGTATTGAATAGAAAACTTTGATTGTAAAAACTGTTTCGGATCACTTTCCACTCGTTGAAACCATTTATCTATAGACGCATCGCTTTCCAACAATTGATCCGCTGTCATTTTGTCATCAAGCAATGCTTCTTGTGTGACCTGAGTTTCTGCGCCATCAGACGTTTGAGGTTCACTTCCCAGTTCATGAGACGCATCTTGACTAGCGTCCATTCCTTCAGATTGGCTCTTACTAAATTCATTAATCTCTTTAATCACCGCAACAACAATAACCAGATTATGCTGAGCAATCTTATTATCAGGCTGTTGATGGACTAACTTAGATAATAATGCTCTTGCTGCAACATATTGACGACCTCTGGCTAATGCACTCGCTGCATGAAGTTGCATATTAAAATCATGATTTTGATTTAATACTTTATAAGCGGCATCAAATTGAGAAGCATAATAAAAAGCCACACCTTTATGTAATGGATCATCATAATGATTGGCTGCTTTCAAGTAATTCCCTCGGTTAAAATACCATTGGCCTTGCTGATCTCGCGTCATCCATAGATCAAGCCAAGCTTGCATCACTTTATCTCCAAATGAAAACGAGGCCGCTACTTGTGCTGCTTCTGGCTGGGCTGTGCTTTTCACCGGTACCGCATAAGCTGAATGAGAGTTCAATAATAAAGCACTCAAAGCAATACTATTGATCAGTATTCCTGCACATGCCCACTGCACTATCCAACCTCGACGGAACCAAAGTAATAATAAAACAGCAATGGGTATCAATAATCCATATCCCATATCCTGCCATGGTTGAGAATTTTTTGTATTAAGAGAAGCATGATTTTCAACTCGGCGAATAATGGTTTTCACATCACTGTCATCCACAGACATAGTGATTACCGAACCATTCACTTCACTGGTTAGCTGCTGTAACGCATCAAGTCTAAGTGGGATATCACTTGGTGCATCGACATTACCAGCCGCCAGAATGATTAATTGTGTCTCTGGCATTTCTTTATTCAAGGCTTGACGCCAAGCTGAAACACTTGAAGCATTAACATCGTTTGTAATAAGAAGGATAGTTCCTGCATTAGGCGAGCCTTTTAACTGATGCTCAACTAGAGGGATAGCAAGTGAGCTATCTTTACCTGCTAATGGCATAACATCAGGCCCTAATGCTTCTAGCATAGGCTTAAAAACAGAGGAATCTTCCGTCAATGGCATAGCAAGATGCGCACTACCTGCATAAGCGATCAGAGCGTTAAGGCCTCCTGAACGTTGGGCAAGAATATCTTCCATTTTTTGTTTCGCTCGGGTTAACCTGTCAGGTGCGACATCTTTTTCTTGCATTGCAGAACCACTATCGAGCACCATCACTAAAGGGGTTTGGTCTTGATGAAATGGCGATGGTTGTTTTTCCATGTTGGCCCCGAGCACACCAAAATAGCCAATGCAATAATAATAGATAAAATAACGATTGGTAATCGACGCTTTAGCCCATTCTCACCGACAGTTAAAGCAACGCGTAAATGATTTGGTAGTTTTTTCTGCCAATTTGAAACTTGGGATTCACTTTTCCATTTAATCAACAATAACCCAATAAAAGGAAAAAATGCGATCAGCCACCATGGACGTAGAAAATGAAATTGAGCCATAGCATGAGACCATTCAACAAAATCAAACACGATGATCCTCCTTATGATTCCCTTTTTCCTGCTTAGTGATCAATTGGCGATGTTGACGAATTTGTTTCACTGTGGACCAACTATAAACCCCCAATGCAAGCACAAGCGCGATCATCACAAGATAAGCGTGCAATGACAATTTCGGACGGTAAGTCGTGCTTCGATACAATTGAGGCTCTAATTCATTAATAGTTTCATAAGATTGCTCTAGCTGATCCTTATCTAATGCCTGAAAGGCTTGACCACCAGAAAGCTTAGCAACCTGACTAATCGTCTCCATATCTAACGCAGATTCCCCAACTGTTTTTGGGTTACCCATGGCGATCATATGAATTTTAACCCCTTTAGCTTGAGCTACTTTAGCGGCATCCAAAGGGGCAACGAAACTATCAGTATCATTACCATCCGTGAGTACAATGGCTAATTTTTCAGTCTTTGAACTTTGTTGATCACCCTCTGTTAATACTTTAATACCTAAACCAATCGCATCACCGAGATGGGTACTTTGTCCTGCCATCGGAATTTGAGCTTCATTAAGTAACAAAAGCCACGCTTTATGATCCGCAGTAAAAGGGGATTGTAGGAATGCGGAATCACCAAATAAAATTAGCCCTAAGCGATCGCCTTTTCGTTTAGTTGCGAATGTCTTTAACACTGACTTTACAGCTTGTAAACGGGTAACTTTTTTACCTTGGTCATCAATAAAGTCTGGCGTATTCATCGATCCTGAAAGGTCAACAATCACCATCACATCACGACCATATTCTTCACGAATTTGTGGCGCACCAACCAGCATTGGCTTTGTTAGCGCCAACACAACTAAACTCCAGCAAATTACAATAAATGCACGTTGCCACAATAGAGGTTTTTCTACCGTAACCCCTTTATCCAACTTCACATTAAGCACTTGATTTAATTCCTGAAAAAATGGAACTTTAATCGCTGAACGTGTGGTGGTGTAACGCGGAGTCAGCCAGTACACAACCAAGGGTAAAGGCAAGATGAGTAGCCATAATGGGTGTAATAATTCAAGATCCATAATCAGAGCCCTAACCTTAATTTAGGTTTTTTATTATTATTGTGATGGGCTATCCAAGCCAAACAATACTGCTTCACATCAATACTATTTTGCTCGCTCCATGGTATAGCGGAGTCTAACTGTATTGCTAACCATTTATCCATTAGTGGGCTTTCCCAATTCAGTTTGCTGGGGGCAACGAAAAGGAATTTGCTAAAAATTTTGTAAAATTAACTCGGTAATAAGGTGCACTGCTAGCATCAACATATTGAGCAATCGCTTTCATCACTTGAAAATAATAATGAGCCGATTGAGTAGCAGACATCCCAGAATCTTGATTAAGGGCGTGCTGCGCTTCACGTTGATAACGGTAAAATCGATAAAGTTCTATACGCCATATCACTAAACGAATGAACCCAAGTAAAATCACAACGAGTAACACTTGCCAACCAATAGTTTGTGGCCACAAAGAGACAGGATCAGGAAGAGGTGCTTCCATCCAACTTTTTAAAGTAATAGATGACGGTGGTGTAGGGTTAACCATACGCCCTCCCCATCGTGAAAGACAAATGCGTTAAGTGTTTACCTGACGTATCAAACTCTATGTAAGGTAAACGATTCATTGCCATTATTTGGCTAAGATTCTCTTTACGCTCCATATAATGACGGTGTAAAAATTGATTGGCTTCTTTAAGTTGATTATCCTTATCAATATTCATCTGAAACGTGCCATCAGAAATGACCCATTGATTTTCTTGCCCAAAAGATTGCTCTAATGGATCAGTAACCGGTAAACAGAGAACATGATTATGTTGCTGAAGATGCTGTAATTTAGCAAAGCATGCCGAGTTACATTGATAAAAATCACTCACAATTACCATTAAGGCATTACGTGATTTGAGCTTCATTAAATCATCCAACATAGCCTCAAATTGATTATGTTCACTCGGTTTAGAATGAACCGATAATGTCTGATTTGCCGTAGATAAGTGCCTTAATTGCTGCAAAAAATCAGATTGGGTTCGTGTGGGTTTAAAGTGTTGAATACCTTCATCGGTTAGAAGTAACAAACCCACGCGATCATTATTTTTGATCACGGAAAATCCCATCACACTAGCGAGTTCTGCCGCAACTACTGATTTCATAATATTAATGGAAGAAAAATACATATTTGAACGTTGATCGACACACAGAATGACATGATGATCTTTTTCTTCCGTATACACTCGCACATGAGGCTTCCCTGTTCTTAAGGTCACTCGCCAATCAAGATTACGAATATCATCTCCCAGCTGATAATGTTTCAATTCTTCAAAGTTTAACCCTCGACCACGAAATCTTGATGCATGACGACCAGATAAAATACTTTGTACTTTTAGCAAAGAATGAGATGCCAATAAATCAGCGTGCGGCTGCATCGCCACTAATTGAGGATATGAGCAATGAACCCTAGAATCCAATTCAGGCTTATGATTCATTACAACTTTAGAGCGGGATGCTCTGGCCATAAAAACCTCTGTATAATTGCCTTAGCCAACCATTACATTATCCAGTAATGCTTTAATAACATCTTGATGATCAATCCCGTCAGCAGCCGCATGATAAGTTAAATTTAATCTATGCCCCAATACGGAAGCTGCAATAATCCTTACGTCATCGGGTTCGACATGTGACCGACCAGCTAACCAAGCATTAGCTCTGGCGCATTTATCTAATGCAATAGAGGCTCGAGGGCTTGAGCCAACCTCAATCCAATTCGCCAGATTACTGTCTGAATAACGTTCAGGATGACGAGTTGCCATCACTAAATTCACAATATAACGGTCAACCAGTTCTGGTACTTCAATATCAGCTAACTGCTGACGAGCATCCAACACTAACTGCACTGTTATTTTATCTTGCCCAACAATTTCCGAAGCCATTTTTCCATCTTGAAGTTCTTCACCTCGCACCAAGCGAATAATATCTAGCTCGGCCTCATCTTCTGGATAATCGACGGTCACTTTGAGCATGAAGCGATCCATCTGCGCTTCCGGCAACGGGTATGTCCCTTCTTGTTCAATGGGGTTTTGCGTAGCAAGAACAATGAAAGGTTCAGGGAGTTTCTGGCTACTTTTTCCAATCGTCACCGTACCTTCAGCCATCGCTTCAAGTAAAGCTGCTTGCACTTTTGCTGGTGCTCGATTGATCTCATCCGCTAGCAGAATATGATTAAAAATCGGCCCGGGTTGAAAAGATAATTGATGATGCCCCTCGATTTCTTGGTACATTTCCGGTAACTATTCACCCAGGAGCTATTGACAGCAAATTTATGTGACTGAGTTAACTTGATCCCACATTCAACTTGAGTGATCTTTTTGTGGTGGCAATCTGGAGGTATGAATAAGAAAACATTACCTCCACCGCCAGATTTCGATTCGCCTGAAGAGGCGAAAGATATCATCCACTTTTTATGGAATAAGTTGGCTGAGCTTGAAGATAGGCTAAACCAAAATAGTCGCAACTCTTCTGTGCCATCATCTCAACAACCCCTGCATAATAAAGCTAAAAATACTTCGCCGAATCGGAAGAAATCTGGAAAAAAGCAAGGAGCTCAACCAGGTCATAAAGGCCATCGCCGACTGCTTCATCCTATTGAAGAGAGCGCCTCGGTTGAGCAATATTTACCGAATAAGATATGCCACTGCGGTGGGTGTGTTATTCCAAATCGAAAACCTTATAAACGACACCAAATCTTTGACTTGCCAGATATCTCATACACGCTTGTTGAACATCAAATTTTTAAAGGCGAGTGCTCATGGTGTGGTGATAAGCATCAAGCGGAGCTTCCAGAGTCTGTGCCCGATGTTCAAATGGGGTCAAATCTACATAGCTTTATCGCAATCCAGGCGACGCAGCACCACCAAAGCATAGGTAAAATACAATCTATGTTGAAAGACGTCTTCCAGCTTAACTTCTCAACAGGTGCAATATCAGCGGCGCAAGGACGAGTCACTGAATACTTAGCCGATACTCATACTCAAATTCATGAAACAGTCAAAGCATCTAAACTGATTATGGCTGATGAGACTTCGCATCAGCGCAATAATGATAAACGCTGGATGTGGGCCGCACTCAGCAATAACGTAGCCTTTTTCCAAATTAACAGTGGAAGAAACCAACATGCTGCCAAACGACTACTTGGTGAAGCGGTTTCACACCTTTTAGTGACTGACCAATATTCTGCCTACAAATATATCGACGAATCTAAGCGCCAATTATGCTGGGCTCACATATTAAGGAACGTCATCGCTATCGAGGAAAGCGTTTGTCCTGAAAACCAAAAAATCGGAGAAAAACTCGCTTTAATCGCTCATAGCGTATTCAGGTGTCATCACCGATATATCGAAGAAAAAATTACCGAAAGCCAATATTACCGCCGACTCAGGCGATTACGAAAGAGCTGGCTTCATTGGCTCAAATTGGGTAGTTATCAATGCTCAAAACGATATCGAGGTAGATGTCGAAACCTCATCGCTGATGATGCCATGGTCTGGCGGTTTATGGACGACTCCGAGTGCCCGTTAACAAACAACGCAGCGGAGCGAGTTCTCCGTAATTACATACTGATGAGGAAGTGTTGTTACGTGACTCGCTCATATCGAGGCGACCAGTTCCGCGAACGAATGTTCTCGCTGATAGAAACAGCCAAACTTCAGCAGGTCTCTGCTTATAAATGGCTGCGTGAAATCGTCGAACATCACATGTTGAGAGTTGATTATCAGGCGCCAGTATTTTTTAGCGTAAACCGTCGTCAATAGCTCGTGGGTGAATAGTTACCATTTCCGTACCAGTAATATCCGATGGTAATAAATCTGGGGTAAACCAAAGCTGGCATCAAGTGTATTCGCTAAAGCTTTCACTGAACGGGTTTTAGCCGTACCAGGTAACCCTTCAAGCAAAATATGTCCACGCGTTAATAAACCAATAACGATAGATTTTGCAACATGGTCTTGCCCTATCACCGCTTGTTCAATTTGTTTCAGCAATGCATTCATTGCTATTTGAGCGTCGTTCACTGGAATCCCTCACTCCACATTAGTATTCATTCCAATGCAGTTGTTATGAAAATCAATAACTTATTTCAATCAAGTAATACTACGATACTTGCTAACATCGGCTTGGAATAATCAAAAAACTGTTTAATTCCTGAACACAGATAATTAAGACCAAACTCACGGCCTAGTATTCAAAGCTAACTATTTTAGGATACTCATCCCAACATAAATTCAAATATGGTTAGGCTTTACACTAATCTGCCAAGCTGTCTCGTTTTGACACATCAAATGCTTATTGTCTTGTTGAAAATACCATTTTATTCAACTAATTATCATCAATATTGCCTTCTTTGTATTCAGGATAATCATAATGATCGCAAAACGCCACCATTACACACTATAGAAAATTTTGCCCTAGTTGACTAAAGTCATAGCCATCCAGATTAATCTTATAACGTTTACCTTCAACCATTTTTCTTTTTAAAATGACTTTTAACATTAGATTCCTTACAAAGGAAAGCAATTTAGATAGTCTATTTTCAAAGAGAACACATTATTAACAACTGGGTCATTTGGCCAACATGAATGAGTATGGGGCATCGTCATGATATGTACAAATATAAAAAAAGCACATCATAACAAAACGATGTGCATTTTTTCTATCAAGAAATATACCTACAGGCGGTATTAATTAACTTCACTTTGATTAAGAACAGCCTTAACAATTCAAACCAAAGATTATTTATTTACTTGAGATTGGTCGCGTTTATGCTGAAACCAAAAACGCTTTCTGCCACTTGAACGAGACATAATTTATCCTTTTTATTTTAATAATAACGGTCTAATCCAAACGATATTTAGTGACATACTAATACCATCATTCATCGAATATGGAGACCCTATGATTAAGCCGGGATAAGCAGAATTTATCTTTTTGAGCTGAGGTCGAGGAACACTTATGTGGGTTGGTCGAGTAAAGCTTAGTGAACCGAATACAACATGAGACATTTACGATAAAGCAGATGCTTGGAATGTTTTAATTTTTCACATTTTCTTCAAATTATTTATTGAAGATTATAAATTGATTATCTTGGCTTATTTTTATTTTCTATTTGAACCATTTATAGACGAAATTTCATTTGTCTTCTTATAAAACAAACGCTGACGACTGCCAGCGTTTGTGTATCTTTCAGCTATTAGTAAACTAATGAGCTAAAAAATCAATTATTAAGCAGGAACAACGTTCGCAGCTTGAAGACCTTTTTGGCCTTGCTCTACTTCAAAAGACACTTTTTGGCCTTCAGCAAGAGTTTTGAAACCTTCAGAAGCGATAGCACGGAAATGTACGAATACGTCAGCGCCGCCGTTGTCTTGAGTAATGAAGCCGAAACCTTTTTCTTCGTTAAACCATTTAACGATACCAGTTGTTTTAGACATATTATGTCCCTTATCTTGTGTGCAATAAATGCAGTTCATAAATTAATGTCGCTAAATGCGACGGGTGCTACGTTGAACGATTTAATGTTTTATTAAGCGAAGGGAAAATCTAAAAACAAATGATGTTATTGAGGATTCTACTTTTACTAAATTGTTTCATTAATCACTCTTATCAACAGAGCGAGGTAAATATTACAGGGTTTAACTCAGATGTACACCTATTTCGTAAAGAATATTGAAATATCTTTAAATTAACCCTTAAATGATTGATAAATCGCCAAATAGCAGCATGAATAACCTGTGCATATCCATATCGAACATCCATCCACATGTCATTTCTTTGACGCTTTAAGAGAGTTGTACTAATAACCAATCCTTTACTTGTTCCATTTCATCATGATTACTTGGATATTGATTCTGTACATACTCAATCGCTGCATTGATTCCCTCATGAGAATACATCTGCCCATGCAGTGCTAGCTGTAAAGCTTCTAATGGTGCTGGTTCTAGGCTATCAGTAAAAATTTGAACCTCTTCAATATGAGCTTTTTTAATATTAAAGTGCACTTCGACCCCAGCCCATATAAATCTTTCATCAATTTGATGAGTAAATTCGGGTGTATTGCCAAAGTTCCAATGCCAATCTTTCTGCTTGGCAAAGGTAGCTTCAAAATTAGGTAAATTAGGCATCACGTCCGGCGAAATAAATTCGGGCTCCACTTGCTCGTCATAATATTTAAAAAATGCCTGTGTAATAGCCGTACATAATGTTTCATGCGTTAACGATTGATCAAGCTGTTGCAAATTAATCACCCTTGAACGAACAGAAGTAATCCCTTTAGCTTGGAGTTTTTTGGGATCAGGGTTGAGATAATCAGCCAAACGGTTCATATCTGCATTCAATAAAATAGTGCCATGATGAAAGCCTCTATCCATTGTTTCTCGGTAAGCTGAACCTGAAAACTTACGATCCCCATCTTCCGTTTCCACCACCAGATCATTCCGCCCAGTCGCTTTACCCTTAATACCCAATTCAGCTAAAGCATTCAGCACAATATCGGTGGAAACCGTTTTATCATAACCAGGCTTTCCCGCCATAAAAGTAAAGTTGGTATTGCCAAGATCATGAAAAACTGCACCGCCTCCACTTTGTCGGCGAGCTAAAGTAATCCCATCGCGCTCCATCCTCTGCGTATTGCATTCTTTCCATGGGTTTTGAGCACGACCAATCACAACGGTATTATCATTTCGCCATAAGAATAAGACTTTTTGGTCGGCAGCCATCGAACGGAAAATCGTATCTTCAACCGCTAGATTAAACAATGGGTTAGTTGATGTAGAAAAGAATAAGCGTAATGAGGACATAATTTAGCCTTTATAATCCATAGAGAATTAAATATAACAATACATTTGAAATCAATGTTGAAAACAAACTCAATGGTTATAGTTTAAAGAGTTGCTCAAGGATGGGAATCACTTTTTTTGACGCCTCTTTATCTTGTTGAGTATAAGCTGTCGTAATAACGCCTTCTTTTAAAATTGATAGCTGGCAAGCCGTTGCCTCATCTAATTGTGCGTAGATTTTGATCATTTCAATAATTTGGCGCTTATAACGAGCACACACTTGATTAATCTTGGAATCAGGATGACCAAATTCCACACTAGCATTGATAAAATAACAGCCTTTGAACTTTCCCAAAATATCAACTCGATCGTTTATCCAATCATCTATCTCTTTAAACAGTTCACTTACAACCGCATTTATGTCATCAAGTCATAGCCTTAAACGCTATTTCTTTGTAAGGTGTTGCATACATTCAAATAGAGGAAAATCCTGTGCAGCATCCTTGCGAAATTTTATCTTCATTTACTGATCAAGGCGTCCTTTATCAACCTCATACCTTTGAATTACCTCTAGATCATAACAATCCAGATGGATTAACGTTAACAATCTACGCTCGTGAAGTCATCTCGATTGATAATCAAGATAAAGAGCTACCTTGGTTAGTCTATTTTCAAGGTGGGCCTGGTTTTCCTTCTCCAAGAAGTCACACGCAATCTGGGTGGTTAAAAACAGCATTAAAGCAATATCGAATATTATTACTCGATCAACGAGGCACAGGATTGAGTTCACCTGTTACACATCAGACTTTAACCGGGCTCACCCCAGACGAACAATGTGATTATTTGACTCACTTTCGAGCCGATAGCATAGTTAAAGATGCAGAAGCAATTCGCAAACAATTTAACGTAAAAAAATGGGCAATTCTTGGTCAAAGCTTTGGTGGATTTTGTTCATTAACTTACTTATCTTTATTCCCTGATAGTTTATTACGCGTTTATATCACTGGTGGTGTACCTTCTCTAACAAGACATGCCGACGATGTCTACAAAGCAACTTATCAACGTGTAAAACAAAAAAACAACGCTTTCTTTGTTCAATTTCCTCAAGCACAAACTTTGTGTCAACGCATCGCTAAACATCTCAAGGAAAATAGAGTAGAACTGCCAAATGGCCAACATTTTACCGTCGAGCAATTTCAAATGATTGGCATTAATCTTGGGCGTGGAGGCGCGGCACTACCAATGTATTACTTATTGGAAAATGCCTTCGTAGAAGTTAACAATAAGCAGCAACTCAGCTACACTTTTTTGAATTCAATGCTCGCGGAACAGTCTTATCAGACCAATCCTATTTATGCCATTTTGCATGAGTCTATTTATTGTCAACCATGTTCTAAAAATGATGAAAATAGAACCGAATCAGCCTGGTCTGCCCATCGTGTTCGTGACTCTTATCCTGAATTTCATTACAGCACATCCCAACCTTTTTATTTTACAGGTGAAATGGTGTATCCATGGATGTTTGATCAAATGGCATGTTTAACGTCCTTAAAACAAACCGCCCAACTTCTGGCGAACAAATCAGATTGGAGCGCGTTATATGACGTTAAACAATTAGCCCAAAATACGGTCCCCATTGCTTGCGCTGTTTACGCTGAAGATATGTATGTTGAATTTGATTATTCAAGAGAATCATTAAATAACATCCCTAACAGCAAGGCATGGATAACAAACGAATATGAGCATAATGGCATTGGAGTAGATGGTGAGCGTATATTTGAAAGATTGGATGACATGCTCAACGAAATTCAGCAACGCCCTAAAATCAAATAATTGGACAAATATTAAAATATTCAACAATATACTCAAGTAATATCAATATGTAAGTTTCAGCGAGATTAAACCAGGCTTTAGACACGGAAATTAAAGACGACTATAGCTGATTCAACTTTAATTTATTTGAGTATATAGATAGTCGGGCGTTTTTTGCCCTACTCCGTTATAAGGAAATAGCGATGAAAATTTTATTAATTAGCGATCTGACTCCTCATTTGAGTAGCTTAACCGCCCTACTACAAGACTGCGTATCCAGTGGTGCTTCAGTCGGTTTTCTGCCCCCAGTAAAAAACGAACAAGCCGAGCAATACTGGTCTGCTGTGCAACTAGAACTTGACAGTGTCCCCACCTCTCGCATCATGATCGGAGCATTTGAAGGTGAGCAACTTGTAGGATGTGTGCAGCTTTCTTTGGCTGGTAAATCCAACGCTCAACACCGAGCTGAAGTTGAAAAATTAATGGTTCATACTCGTCATAGAGGAAAAGGAATCAGTAAACAATTATTGTCTCAGTTAGAAATTGAAGCGAAGCAACAAAAACGTACCCTTCTCGTTCTAGACACAAGGTTAGGAGATATAGCTTCAGATTTGTATAAGCGCATGGGTTATACAGAAGCGGGTCGCATTCCAAATTTTGCATTAAGTGCTAACGGGAAACTCGAGCCTACAATTTATTTTTATAAATCAATAGCTTGATTGACATCCTTATAAATAATCTGGTTTATATGTAAAAATCATTCTCCTGATGGTATCAAACAGGTATTTATTATTTTTTGATTTACAATGTAAACCACCAAAAAGTGACGGCGTCACCAGTCTTTGAGCATTAAATTTTATCGTTATCCAAGATATTTTTCATTCTGAAAGCCTCAAACTATCCTTTATACTTCAGTTAATTACTTACTAAAAAAATACTAAGAGTCCATTATGTCGGAAACCATTCGTATACGTGCACTTGAAAAAGACGATTTACGTTTTATTCATAGCTTAAATAACAATCGCAGTGTGATGTCTTATTGGTTTGAAGAGCCTTATGAATCATTTATGGAATTAGAAAGTCTATACATCAAACACATTCATGATTTAAATGAACGCCGCTTCATTGCAGAAAATGGCGATCGTGAACATGTTGGCTTAGTCGAACTAGTAGAAATAAATTATATCCATCGTACAGCCGAATTTCAGATCATCATCGCTCCACACTTTCAAGGGCGCGGTTACGCAAGAGCTATTATTGAAAATGCCGTAAATTATGCATTTAAAATATTAAATATTAATAAATTGTACCTCCAAGTTTCAGATGAAAACGAAAAGGCCGTTTATTTATATGAAAGTTTTGGTTTTAAACGTGAAGGACTATTGATTGAAGAGTTCTTTATGAATGGGCAATACCGTAATGCAATACGAATGTATATGTTGCAACGTGATTATATTAGCCAACAAGATAAGCCAAGTGCAATTAACGCTGCAAACTAATTATCTGATCCTCCGCCTGATGTGATTATAGCGTTTTGATGCTAACGATTACGCAAGCGGTTGCGAAAAAAAAAGTGAGATCTAGAGGTGCTTTTAGGAAGTTATATTTGACTTCAAACCCAGTTATTTCGATGATGAGGCAAGGAATACCAACTACAATAAATTCTGAAACTTGTCGCTTTTCTCTCACCCTAGTTCATTCACTTTTAAAGGCCCGAAAATGAGTAGTAAATTAAACCAACTTCGCTCGCTAACCACCGTTGTCGCCGACACTGGTGATATTGAAGCAATCACTAAATATCAGCCAGAAGATGCGACAACCAACCCATCTTTGATTTTAAAAGCCGCGCAAATTGCAGATTACGCACCTTTAATTGATCAATCTATTGCATACGCAAAAGCGCAAAGCCAAGACAAAGCGCAACAAGTTCAAGACACATGTGACATGCTGGCAGTTACTATAGGTAAAGAAATCCTAAAAGTTGTCCCTGGCCGTATTTCAACAGAGGTTGATGCTCGTCTTTCGTACGATACAGAAGGCAGCGTAAAGAAAGCGCGCCAACTGATTAAAATGTATAATGATGCCGGTATTAGCAACGATCGTATTTTAATTAAATTAGCATCAACGTGGGAAGGTATTCGCGCCGCAGAAACTCTTGAAAAAGAAGGGATTAACTGTAATTTAACGCTTCTATTTTCTTTTGCTCAAGCGCGCGCGTGTGCTGAAGCTGGCGTATTCCTTATTTCCCCATTCGTTGGCCGCATCATGGACTGGTACAAAGCGAAAGAAGGCCGCGAATTTGCTCCTGAAGAAGATCCGGGCGTGAAATCGGTCACTGCAATTTATGATTACTACAAACAGCATGGCTACAATACTGTTGTGATGGGCGCAAGTTTCCGTAACACTGGAGAAATTCTTGAATTAGCAGGCTGTGATCGCTTAACCATCAGCCCTCAATTACTCCAAGAGTTAGAAGATAGCGAAGGTGAAGTCATTCAAAAGTTATCACCTACAACAGAAATCAAATCTCAACCATCAAAAATGACCCACCCTGAATTTCTGTGGGAACACAATCAAGACCCGATGGCGGTCGAAAAATTAGCCGAAGGTATTCGTGCTTTTGCAGTTGACCAAGGCAAACTTGAAGCGATGATTGAAGCAAAGCTATAAATGATTAGTTTACTTAAAAGTTAATCAATTATTGCTCATTGAATGCAATGAAACAGCTGGTATAGAACATTCTATGACAGCTGTTTTATTTAAGCCATATAATAGAATATGTTTAGGCGAGGAATATAAAGGAGTAAATAATGATACTTTATCCTACAATTCTTGTCGCGATTGATCCTACTGATTTACACGCACATCAATTAGTCATAAAGGCAGGGGTTATTGCACAACAAAATCAGGCAGAATTGCATCTTGCTTATGTTGAAAAAGGCATTATGAATACCCAATTTTTATACCGAAATGAAGGCTTATTTAATTTTCATCCCGGCAAAGAATTAGAACGTATTGAACAATTACACCAGCTCAGTCAAGCTAGCCCCTATCCAGTATCTAATATTCATTTTGCGGCCGGAGAAGTTATTAAACACTTAGAAGATCTTGTTGAAGAAGTAGAAGCTAAACTTGTTATTATTGGCTGTAAAAATAAAATCTCTAATATTTTTGGTGGATTAGAAGCTAGCCTTGCTAATGATCCGCACCAGCAGTTTTGGACACCGAGTTAAGTGAGTACAATCACTAACGAGGTGAACCATGACAAGCAAGAAAAAACGTATTATCCATTCCCCTGAATTTAAAGCAGAAGCCCTGAAGCTAGCAGAGAAAGTGGGAGTAGCTGCGGCAGCGAGACAACTGTCGTTACACGAATCCCAGATCTATGGTTGGCGTAAGTCAGCTAAGAGCGACACCAGCACCAGTCAGCGGGAAAAAGATCTAGCCGCTGAAGTTGCCAAACTCAAACGACAATTGGCTGAGCAAGCTGAAGAGCTAGATATAGTAAAAAAGGCCGCCACCTACTTCGCGAAAAACCTAAAGTAGATTGCTACGAATTTATGCTCGAACACCTGCTTTGCTTCAGAGTTGCCCGCATGGCTAAGGTGTTCGGTGTTTCACGAAGTGGGTTTTATTACTGGATTAAGCATCGCCACAAGGCCATCCAGCGCGAGGTAACTCGCCAAGAGCTTGATACGAAGGTCAAAGAGGCTTTTGATAATAGCAAAGGTCGTGATGGCTCAAGGCGCATCCAGAAAGAGCTGGCTGAGAACGGTGATAGCCGTAATGTTAAAACCATTGCCGCCAGTATGAAGCGGCAGGATTTAACGCCGAAAGCGGCACGTAAGTTTAAGTGTACGACGGACAGCAAACATAAAATGCCAGTTGCTCCGAACCTGCTGGCTCAGGATTTTAAGGCAGAGGCTCCGAATCAAAAGTGGGCGGGAGACATCACCTATGTTGCGACAAGCGAAGGCTGGCTGTATTTGGCGGTAATCATTGACCTTTATTCCAGGCAAGTAGTCGGTTGGTCTATGGATACCAGAATGACGGCAACTCTGGTTTGCGATGCGTTATCAATGGCCTTGTTCCGTCGAGGGTTCCCTGAGCAGGTTATCGTTCATAGTGACCGAGGTAGTCAGTACTGCTCAAAAGATTATCGAGACATCATAACTGCTTATAATCTAAAGCAAAGTATGAGTAGGAAAGGAAACTGCTGGGATAATGCTTGTGTTGAGAGCTTCTTCCATTCATTGAAAGTTGAAGCGATCCAGTATGAGCCGATCATGACGCGAGACGAGATGCGCCAAACGATCTTTGAATACATAGAGGTTGATTATAATCGGACAAGAAGGCACAGTGCTCTTGGGTATCTAAGCCCAGTTAACTTTGAAAATCAAAATGTCGCTTAATGAAGTGTCCAGTCTGGCTGGAGCAGATCACTTTTTACAAAACCAGCGTCATAGACTTGCTCGCCATATTCGGCGTACAAGTACTCCATCACTTCACGCAGCGATTTTTCAAAACGTAATGGCTCAATTAAGTCAGAGCGGAATTGGGCACTTCGGCGATCTGGGCGCTCAATGTTCACTTTGTGGTAGCCAAAATCTTGATTATTGAATACTTGCGCTGCAATACCGACTGAATCGCCTTTATCGTCGATAGCACGCTCAACGGGTTGGTTATCTAAATAGGTCGAGACAATTTCTGCAATGTGCTCTGGTGAGAACTCGCAGTTTTTGTTACCCAAATTTTTGCGCAACTTGCGGAACAGTAAGCTAGCGTCAATCAGCTGAACCTTGCCTTGGCGGCTTTCAGGTTTGTTGTTATTAAGCAGCCAGATATACGGTGAGCTTACGGCAGCATAGCTCAACTTAACTCGCCAGCTCTGGTTTACTAAGTGCTTATCCAATATAAGGAAGGCACCATGCAAAACCAGAAAAACCTGATTCAGGCCACTGCTGACTTTGAGCACTGGCGACAAACCCGCATTAATAAACATGCCAGTATCCCCGATGAACTACGCTGCTTAGCACTCAAGCTGCTTGAAGAATATCCGATCAGTCACGTGACCAAAGCACTACGGATCTGCACCACCCAGCTCAATGACTGGCGCAAGCAACTTCCCGTTAAGTCGTCCGCTCCTGATTTTGTTCCGTTACAGATAGAGCCTGATTTACTACCTAAATCAGACCTGAGCCTTCAGCTCACTCTTCCTAATTCAAGTCAGATCTGTATCAGCGGCCTTGTCTCTCCTGACTTATTGCGAGCTCTGATACAAGAAGCAGGAGAAGTAAAATGATCCACCTGACTGCTGAGAGTAAAATCCTGCTTGCGACTCAACCAGCCGATTTTCGCTGTGGTATTGATGGACTCGCCGCCCTGTGTCGTCATCAGCTAAAACAGTCGCCTCGTAGCGGAACCCTGTTTGTGTTTACCAACCGCCGTCAAACCATGCTTAGAGCATTATGTTATGACGGCTCTGGCTTCTGGTTAATCAATAAACGCCTGAGCAAAGGCCGCTTTCAAGATTGGCCCCGTCATCACCAAGATGGGGTGACCCCTGTCGCCGCGAAGCAGCTTAAAGCTCTGTTGGTGGGGCTGCCTGGCTGGCAAAAAGTATGACCGTACGCACACTATTCCCCCTTAAGTTATCGATCCTCACGATCATGTTGACTGATCCCACAATGCTGGAATAATTGAGCGCATCAGCACTGCAAGCCAGCCGACAGGAACTTAAATGGCGCAAGACTTTACCGATATTGACAGCGAAGAGCTGGACGGGCTTATCCAGCGAGTGCACGAGGCAAAGGAGCACGACTTAGCACTGAGTGCGGAAGATTGCCACATCTTGTTGAAGGCATTAAAGACGCTGGCTGCCTTGCAAGAGCGTCTGTCTGATAACGATATCACCCTGCATAAATTGCGTAAGTTGGTTGGCATGGTCAAGTCATCAGAAACGATGGACACTCTACTCGGCCAGAAAAATAAGAAAAACAAAAACCGCGGTCAAAAACGTCCTAAGCCTAAAAATACCCAACCCAGCACACCACCAGTGAAACCGAAAGTCACTCAGCATAAACTGGACGATCTAAAGAAAGGCGATAGTTGCCCCGAGTGTCAAAAAGGCAAGTTATATAAATACGAGCCCGCTACGCTGTTGCGGATCACTGGGCAAAGTCCGTTCGTCCCAGAGCAACACGTTATGGAGCGGCTACGTTGCAATGCCTGTGGTCAGTACTTCACTGCCAAGTTACCTAATGACGTGATAAATGATGGAGAGCCAAGCCAGAAGTATGGTTACAGTGCCCGCAGCCTGATGGCTCTTCACAAGTTTTTTGCAGGTGCACCCTACTATCGTCAGGAGAGTACGCAAGCGCTGATGGGGATTAAACTGACCGCCTCAACCATCTTTGACCAAGTCGAGTTAGTCGCCAATAGCTTGCAACCCATTTATAACTTGTTAAGAGTGTTTGCCGCAAACGCAGAGCACTATTATTTAGATGACACGACCAACCGAATTTTAGACAAAGTCCCGATAGAAAAGCCGCAGAGAAATGGAACAAAAACCCGAGAGCGCAGTGGTGTTTACAGCTCCGGTTTAGTCGCGGGCTTAAAAGAGGGTCGTACTGTCGTGTTGTATCAGACCAATATCGGTCATGCCGGCGAGTTCATCGACGAGATTTTACATGACCGTGGCCGGACACTCGCGCCCCCGATATTGATGAGTGATGCCTTATCCAGCAACCGCCCATCGCTTGATTACGTGGTCGAACACAGTCTGTGCAACAGTCACGGACGACGGCAGTTTGCCGAAGTCCTTAATCAGTTTCCAGATGAAGTGGAGCAAGTACTACAGTGGTATGGTGAAATCTGGCGACACGATGATGAAGCCAGGGAGCTAGGACTTAACGCGGGGCAACGGTTAGCTTGGCATAAAAAGCTATCACTTCCGGTAATGGAGCAGATCCGAAACTGGGGTCAGGCCGAGCTGAACAGGGGAAGTACAGAAGAAAACAGCGGGCTTGGTAAAGCAATTAATTATTTTACTAAGCATTATGAGGGGCTGACCGCCTTCTGCCGTCTCGAGGGAGCACAGCTGGATAATAACCGAGCGGAGCAAGCACTCAAGCTAGTTGCTCGCAACCGAAAAAATGCCCTGTTCCATAAAACACAGGCTGGTGCGAGCATTGCGGATGTGATCATGGCGATGATAGCGACATCAGCCGAAGCGGGTATAAATGTGCTGGATTACTTTAATACGATACAGCGAATGGAAAGTGAAGTTAAGGCTAATCCACAACAGTTCTTGCCCTGGAATTATCAGTCCAATATCTAATCAAAACAGGCTCTGGCTTTCGGCCAGAGCCGCTTCTTAATACCTATGTACACTATCTTCTCGTAAGCTCACGAAAGAACGAAGAAACGATTGATGTGGCTGGTCGAACAAGAGGACAGTAATATCAATGAAATCATTAAAAATCTCATTGATACGCGCTTTGAGCAATTGAAATAACATAAATGTTGGTTGTAATACTAAAAACAGTAACTCATATACGTGTAATTTATATATGACTCATAGAGATGGTTTCATTTTCCTCAGCTGGAGATAGAGCTTGTACTCTTCTCATAAACCGCTCTTTCTTGACCTGGCATTGCTGGGATATCTATTCAGATAACGTTATTTAATCAGATATCCCAATAACCCGGCTAGCTGCGCCCTTTTTAGTTAAAGTTTAATCGACTAAGATTTTCGTCCTAACCGTTAAAGTGTTAAAATGATCACAACATTGCTGACGTGGCTTCAGGTGGTCGTTAAATACTTCCAGTACCCCTCTGTCTGATTTCTCTTTTGGTACCCCACCTGATACCCCACCAGCCTAACCATAAAAATAAAAGGTAAATTTTTCATATGGTTGCAAGTAAAATCCAATGGTTTCCGGGGCATATGCACAAAGCTCGTAAAGAGATAGAAGAAGTGATCCCCAAAATTGATGTCATCATTGAAGTTCTTGATGCTCGGATACCTTTTTCAAGTGAAAACCCTCTCATTTCACAGCTGCGTGGTGATAAACCTTGTATTAAAGTACTTAACAAACGTGATTTATCTGATCCTGAATTGACTCAATTATGGATTGATCATTTTGAAAAAGAAAAAGGCGTAAAAGCCATGGCAATTACTACTGAAAACCCACAAGAAGTTTTCAAAATCATGGAATTATGCCGCAAGCTTGCACCACACCGCTCTGATATTGGTAAAGATATACGCACTATGATCATGGGGATTCCTAATGTAGGAAAATCAACCATAATCAATACTCTTGCAGGAAGAATGATTGCTCAAACTGGTAACCAACCTGCGGTAACTCGCCGCCAACAACGTATTAACTTACAAAATGGTATCGTCCTTTCTGATACTCCTGGAATTTTATGGCCAAAAGTTGAAAACCCACATTCTGGTTTCCGCTTAGCAGCAACAGGCGCAGTAAAAGATACCGCCATGGAATACGATGAAGTAGCATTTTATACTGTAGAATACTTAGCCGCACATTATCCACAGCTACTACAAGCGCGTTACAACATTGAAGAATTACCACAAAGCGATGTTGAGTGGATGGAAGAGATTGGACGTAAGCGTGGCGCGCTTCGTGCTGGTGGACGTATCGATTTGCACAAAGCATCTGAAATTCTATTACATGAACTGCGTAGTGGTACTTTAGGGAACGTTACCTTAGAGCTTCCAGAAATGATCACCCAAGAATTGATCGAAGTAGAAATTGAAGCTGAGCGTAAAAAAGAAGCGCAAATTAAAAAGAAGGAAGAACGTCGCAAACGTTATCTACGCAATAAACGTTAATAGGCGTTATTTATAAAAATTGTTTTAATCTTTTAGCTCGTTTTTATTGATTGGTGGTAGCTTTTCCTAGCGCTTTTTTCTTTGTATAAATGATGGGCTCGGCAATAGATTTCCATCATTGCCGTAACCATTTTTATTTCAGTATGTAGCGAACCTAGTAAAATTGCACGTTGCATATTAAATTGCCAAAACGTTATTTATTTTTAGCGATAGAAAGTAATATATCTTCTAGTTGCTGCCATGGCATTAGCTGACTATCAATTACTTCAACTCGTGATTCATACCCTTCTAATGTCATTTGATTAACCGATACAACACCATTTGAAACGTTAAAGGCGTAGCAACCTTGATCGGTATTGACCACGGCTTTGACACGCTCAGCCGTTAAAGCAGATAACATCGAAAACAGTTGGTCAAAATTGAAGGTGTATTCAGCTCCAAATAACCAACCACAACTGTAATAACCTTGCCCTTTATTTTCTTTACGAATAAATTTCTCACCAGGCTTTAAAGCAAATTGTGGTTCAAAATCGGCATGATGATGGGAATGACTATGGCTCGGCTCATCTGTATTAGAATGGACTCTATCAATATCTAACATTGACAAGTCAAGCTCACCTTGAATCGACGTGATTAAATGAAGTTGATCAGCCTTGGCGGCATGCTTCTGTTTAAAAGATTCAAACCAAATAGACAATTGAACAAGGTCGATTTCTTCTACTTGATCAACTTTGTTCGCCATTAT
Organism: Vibrio casei; assembly: GCF_002218025.2. Lineage (NCBI taxonomy): Bacteria > Pseudomonadati > Pseudomonadota > Gammaproteobacteria > Vibrionales > Vibrionaceae > Vibrio > Vibrio casei. The sequence continues at coordinate 686,653 of NZ_AP018681.1, forward strand.
AATTTGTGCAGAATCAAGCTGATCATTAAAGTTCTTATTCTCGCTATATTTATCGATCGATAAGTGTCGAGGATCGACTAAAGCAACGGTAGCTTTTAAATCAACATAAGGTAAAAATTGCTCAGACAACAACTTGGCAATCACCTCTTTCGGGTGCCCAAGGCCTGTAGGCTCAATTAATAAGCGATCGGGGTTAGTACGGAGTAAGGCATTAATGCCGACAGACATTGGAACTCCCGCGGTACAACACATGCACCCACCTGGTATTTCTTTAATCATTGCGCCATGCTCTACCATTAGTGCACCGTCAATACCAATTTCACCAAATTCATTAACCAAAACGGCCCAATTTTCATTCTTTGGCTTATTTTTCAGTAAATGCAAAATGGTTGTGGTTTTACCTGCGCCTAAAAAGCCAGTAATAATATTTGTTGCGACTCGCTGTACCATAAATACTCCTTAGCAGAGCTAGCAGTATATACGCAAATGATTCAATTTTGAGAAGAATTCTACTTAGGATTAATCATCACTAGCTGTATAAAACGTTGAAAAAATCAATCTCCTAGATAAAAGCAAAAAGCGCACCAATTGAAGTGCGCTTTTCTCCTCGTAACTCAATCGTGAGTATGCGAATCAATTGGATGATTTAACCCATTGATCATTATCGAGGTTTTCATATTTTTAAAACGTTACTTTCCAAATTGTAATACAGCACTTTAAAAAACACGTAATGCGGGATTCGGTGCATTACGCCAGCAGAAAATTTTTTCCTCCATGTGAAATTTGAATTCTTCTGCTTGCATAAAGCATGGCACAAAAGACAGAGAACTCAAGAAAAGCCCTCAAAATTATTCTGTCTTCGCCTAATATTTAAAATTTATTTTATAATTGATAGTCTGAGTGGAATCTATACTGATCTAAGTAAAATAACTTTTCGTAACAATTTGATGTAATAATATTTATGCTTCGTATAATAAGACATTACTATCATTCGAATCGAATATTATTCGATTCTCTTGTTTTCACTATAACTGCAGGATAATCAGTATTTAATGGCCAACTCTAAATCGTTTAGGCAATCTCTTTCTGAATACAAATCTAAAAAGTTTGTCGGTGTAATTTTATCGAGAGATAAAACACCCATGTCGATTTTATTGCTTTCTGCTGTCGTAGGGTTAATTGCTGGTTTAATTGGTACCTTTTTTGAAATGGGTGTGCATTGGGTAACCAATACACGTACCGACTGGCTGAAACAAGAATTAAACTCCCTACTTCCTCTTTGGCTAGCTGCGATTATTGTCAGTGCCACGCTCGCTTTTGTTGGCTATTACTTGGTTAATCGGTTCGCCCCCGAAGCCGCTGGATCTGGTATTCCCGAAATTGAAGGGGCAATGGATGATATTCGTCCTGTTCGCTGGTGGCGAGTGATTCCCGTAAAATTCTTTGGTGGTTTAGGCTCTTTAGGCTCAGGCATGGTATTAGGCCGAGAGGGGCCCACCGTCCAAATGGGAGGAAATGTCGGTCGGATGGTCTCTGATATTTTTCAATTAAAGGATCCCGACGGTCGCCATTCATTATTAGCAAGTGGTGCTGCAGGTGGCCTAGCTGCCGCCTTTAATGCCCCACTTGCTGGCATTATGTTTGTTGTGGAAGAAATGCGTCCACATTTTCGCTATAACCTCCTTTCAATCAAAGCTGTCATTATCTCATCCGTAGTATCGACCATTGTATTTCGTTCTATACGGGGACAAGATGCGGTTATTACCATGCCTCAATACCTGCCTCCAGATTTAGATACCCTATGGTTATTTTTAGTTCTAGGGCTTATTTTTGGCGTATTTGGTGTAATGTTTAATCGTATGGTGACTTGGTCGCAAGATATGTTTGTATTAATTCATCGTAATGATCGAAAACGTTATTTGATCACAGGAACGACCATTGGTGGCATCTTTGGCTTACTACTTTTATATCTTCCAGAATTAACGGGAGGGGGCATTGAACTGATACCCAGTGCCACTAATGGAGATTACAGTGTTAACTTGCTTTTCATCTTGTTTCTAGCAAGAGTGGCAACAACTTTGCTTTGCTTTGGTTCTGGTGCACCAGGAGGTATCTTTGCCCCTATGCTTGCTTTAGGTACTTTGTTTGGAACCTTTTATGGACAAATGGCGTTAAATATTGATCCTTCATTAAATATTGAGCCGGGTATGTTTGCAATTGCCGGTATGGGAGCACTCTTTGCTGCTACAGTAAGAGCGCCAATTACTGGTATTTTACTTGTTATCGAAATGACAAATAATTATCACCTGATATTACCGTTAATCATAACCACACTCGGCGCCACCATTATGGCTCAGTTATTAGGCGGCCAACCTATCTATACTCAACTGCTGCACCGCACATTGAAAAAGGATAAGCTTCAACAACGAGATTTACCAACGGGTAGCACAGAAAAAGCTAAAAATGAGGATACTGAACAAGCACAAGAAACTGCAGATCAAGAACTCACCGAAACCAAGAATATAAACAGTAATACTGATGATCTATCAATCGGCTCCTTTAAAAAACCGACAAACCCAGACACTTAGATGCACATATTGATATTTAAATAAAAAAGCAACGATATTAAAATAAACCGTTGCTTTTTTAGCTCTAAATTATTTTTTAATTGATAGAATAAAAATAAATAATTAATTTAAATCTAAGGTCGTTTTTTTAGCCACAGGGTTAGCGTACATTTCCACTAATTTCTGCTGAGCTCCTGCTGGCAATAGCTTTAACTTTCTTGCAAAATTTGCTTCGACTTCCGCCGTAATTGAATCACTTTCTTTACCCGCAGCCAACAAATTTACCGGATACAAACGGTACAAAGCATGAATCTGGCGATCAAGCTCAAGTGCCATGTCCTCTGGTGTTTCAAAATCGTCTGTAATCACATCTCCAAAGCTCACGTGCACACGACCTTTATCACCAATAATCCCTTTCACGATGCTTTGAATATCTTCAAATTCTGTTTTTTTATAATGGCCATTAACTTCAATTTCATAAAGCTCTGTCGCTTTAGCGATGTCACATGGATCATTTTCATAAGAAATTGAAACTGGAACAATTTTTAAAGATTTCATGTACTCACCAAAAGGAATTTTTTGACGACGTCCTTCTACGTGAAACATTTTTAAAATAGCGGGTTCAGTCAAATCATTACCATCTTTAGCTCGACCTTCTCTTTGCGCTATCCAAATTGAATTATTGGTTTCAAGAGAGTGTTTTATATAAGAAGATAGTAAACCTATCGCTTTCATCATCTCTCTAGGGGCCTTTATCGAACGCTTAACAATGAAACTTTTATTTAGTTTCATCATTTCAGTAGCACAAGGCATTTTCAGGAGATTATCCCCAATAGCAATACGAACCGTTCTATGCCCGTGATTGTATAAGCCCCAGTTAACCAAGGCAGGATCCATCGCAATATCTCGATGGTTTGAAACAAACAAATAAGATTGCTCAGGGTCAAGCTTATCTAAACCTGAATACGTCACACCATTCGTTGTCTTTGCTAATGTTGAGCCCATATATAACTCAACTTCTCTTTGTATGTCTTCAACGGTTTTTAGTTTTGACCACTTAAATTTTAAGTAGATTTTAATCGCCGGAGACACCAACTTTTTAAACCAAGTTGGTTTATGAGAAAAACGATATTTGATGATGGCATTGATAAATTCTTCATCGTTAATTAAACGTTCAAGTGCCTCTGGGATCTCATCATCGTTGTATGGACGAATTTCTTTGTAAGGATCGTTATCTATACTCATTGATTTACTGCAGTTATGAATAAACAGGTTATTTTACGTTGCACCGACTTTAATAGACAGCAGTTATTCAACGTAAAGCTAAAAATCAGGGCGTAAAGTACATTAATTCACAAGAATAGTGAACATACATAGGTTGAATTTTTGTCCTCAAACAAACGGATACTAGAAATCAAACCTAAGTTTTGTTTAAAGATTGGCATCAAAGACAGAAAGCGTTAGTCTTAGCGCCCAATATAGCCATCACGCGGTTAGCATATTCTTAATATACTAATACCTCTAAATATATTGATGCCTCTAAGGTATCTTCGCCATCCAACAATGTAAATTTTTGATGAAATGAATTATTTAATCTCGCATAACACAACCCATCATCCATTTCTTTCTATCACCGCAAGAAAGAAAACCATCAAACATAAGTTGTTTTATGTGATGAGTGGTTACCTTTCGGTAAGAGTAGGGAAGGAAGAATATTTAGTCTCCGCCCAAGAAGCGTTTTGGCTACCACTTGAATGCTTAACAGCCCTAACCTACTTTCCCAATAGCCAGATATTAGAAATAGAAATATCTGCACGATCACGCAGTCATTATTCTCATCAAGCTGGTTATGTCAGCCCTTCACCGCTAATGTCCGCCCTGCTTGAAAAACTGGCTTTGCACTCTTTTTCACCGGAAAACATTCAACTAATGACTTGGTTAAAAGCGTTAAACTTCGAATTGGAATCTCTAAAACCAATACTCTCAAATGGCAGTATTACCTTACAAGAGGCCTGTCAAAAAGGAAAAAATGCTTTATCTTTTCAAATGTCCATCAATGTTCGTGACGCCCTTAAAGCTCGCGCTTCTGGCATCAAACGTGAAAAGGTAATTACTGATTTTTTTAATGGCTCCGAAAATCATGCCAATGAGTTGTGTTTGGCGATTGCCAATACCTCACTGAATTAATGTTTAAATCCTGTAGAGATGAAAAACCTAAAATATAAGAAATAAAGGCATCTCTACCCATCATGTGATAATAATCACAATCTAAGAACGGTAAAGCCTTTGCTGTTGAATAAAATCACTCACTGAAGGCGTCGTTAAATCATCGATACCTCCACCACCAGAGCATTGCTCCCTTATGCGGGTACTGCGTATTGGTAATGTTTCTGGGCAGGCTAATACCGACCATTGCCTCATGATCTCCTCCGCTTTATAAAACTTTGAAAAATTGGTGAAATTATCCGGACCAATAACGAAAGTTAAGCGACTTTGAGAATATTGTTGCTGTAACTTATTAAGCAAAGAAAAAGTAGTGACACTGTCGCCAGGCTGATGTAACTCTTCTTCAATTCGGCTCAGCATCGCATTAGGCAGATTAATATCGATAAGAAATTTTTCGATCATTTGGCAGCGAATCTCAAATGGGAGCATATTTTTACCCCATGCATGTGCAATGCTAGGAACCAGTATTACTTGATCAAAATGAGTCAATGAATCCAATACGCTTTTGTGCCCTAAACTTGGCGGATTAAAAGCGCTACCAAAAATGGCAATGTTAGATTTCATTTTCTTTCCTTATTCACTCTAAGTGGATCATTAAACAGTCAAGTTGAATTGTATGCAAATAACACACATAAATCATGCCTTTTAACCTCAACAGCCCCTAGCAAATTCAAGACATTTAGGTATATGATAAATACGTTTATTTTATTGCGGTACAATAAGGACTTTCCATGGAACAACTCATCCGTCAAGAAATGCAAGTATTACCCACTATTGACCCCCTATTTGAAATCTCTCGTCGAGTTTCTTTCATCAAGAAAAAGCTGAATGAATCCGGCTGCAAATCATTAATTTTAGGAATAAGTGGCGGTGTAGACTCCACCACTTGTGGTCGACTTGCACAAATCGCTATTGATGAACTGAATCACGAAAGACAATCTAATGATTACCAATTCATAGCCGTACGTTTGCCTTACGGTGAACAAAAAGATGAGGAAGAAGCTCAACTGGCATTAGGTTTTATTAAACCAACACACTCAATATCCGTCAATATAAAGCAAGGTGTTGAGGGTATTAACTCCGCCACTCATGCAGCACTTCATCACACCAATCTATTACCAACCGATCCGGCTAAATTAGATTTTGTAAAAGGTAATGTGAAAGCTCGAGCTCGCATGGTGGCTCAATATGAAGTCGCTGGTTATGTTGGGGGGCTCGTACTTGGAACGGACCATTCAGCCGAAAATATTACAGGTTTTTATACTAAATTTGGTGATGGTGCTTGTGACTTAGCGCCTTTATTTGGATTAAATAAACGTCAAGTTCGTCAAGTAGCTGCAGTGTTAGGCGCTCCAGAGTGCTTAGTGAAGAAGATACCAACCGCAGATTTGGAAGAGCTAGCGCCTCAAAAAGCGGATGAAGATGCTTTAAACCTTACTTACGATCAAATCGATGATTTCCTTGAAGGCTTACCAGTAAGCCAAGATGTGATAGACCGACTTGTGAGCGTATACAAAGCAACACAACACAAACGTCAACCAATCCCAACGATCTATGATTAATATCCGTAAAATAAAAGGACTCATTGATAAAAATGAGCCCTTTTATCACTATATGTTGCTACCCTTATCGTGTATTTATTGCTTTATGCCTTCGACATAAAGGTCTAAATCAACATAACTAGTGCCTGCCATTTCTTTAATACCAAAATCGTTAAGTTCCAAACGAGTCGTCCCTTTAAAACCAGCGCGCTCACCGCCCCATGGGTCTTTACCTGCCCCAATAAATTCAGCATCAATAGTCACAGGTACGGTTTTACCATGAAGTTCTAAATTACCATCAACGGATAATTTTCCTTCACCTTTATCCGTCACTTTGGTGCTTGTAAATGTTGCTTTTGAAAATTTGCTTACATTCAAAAAGTCATCACTTCGAATATGTTTATCACGATCGGCATGATTTGAATCAACACTGCTAGTATCAACCACAACCTTCACTTTAGACGCTGCTACATTTTTAGGGTCATACGAAAAGGTCCCCTCAAAATCATTAAAACGACCTTGTGTGAAGCTAAAACCTAGGTGACTTACTCGGAAATTAACAGAGGCATGAGCACCCTTAGTATCAATATTATAATCAGAAGCGATTGCTCCCATAGGAAAAACGATAGAGGCACATAAACCGGCAGTCGTTATCCATTTTTTCATTTCCATCTTTATCATTTTGTTGCTCCTGTTATTTTTCTTAAGGTATTGTCTTTATTAACAAAGTGATGTTTCAAGGCCGCAATCGCATGAACGGAAGCTAGCCCTATGAGTACGCAAGCAAAATAGTAATGTAGCATGCCAGCAATATCGGATTGGTCTTCAAATAAAGCGCCTAAAGAAGGGACGGTGATCCAATCAAAAATATCAATGCCACGCCCATCTGAAGTTGAAATCAAATAACCAGAAATAAATATCCCAAAGAGTAGTAGGTACATCAAAGCATGAGCAATTTTGGCAGCCACTTTCTCAAAATGAGATCCTTCAATTTGAGGTGATGATGTCAACATTTTCCAAATAACACGAAAAACCGTGTATGCAGCAAGCATTAACCCCACCGATTTATGCCAATGCGGAGCATCTTGATACCACGCACTATAGTAGTCTAGGTCAACCATCCATAATCCTGCGGCAAATAAACCAATGATTATCGCCGCTGACAACCAATGATTCACTTTGGCTAAAAAATTATATTGATCCACATTTTGTTTCATATTCTTTCTACCGTCGCTGCTAATGTGATGTTGGCAATGCATAAAGCATGAGTATGCACTGATGGCATAATTACAATAAATCATCATCGTTGAACACGTCATTTGCAAAATGGACGGCGACGCAAAGTATCGCCCCAAAAACACAAACGACATTACCCACACTATAATGATAATCAATAAGACGAAACAAACATTAACATTATTTTCTGTAACATTTGCTTACTGAGTTGACGTGCAAGTCAATCTTAATAGATATTTTATCATTTATTTACAAAAAGTTAGAAAATGAGAGAGTAAGTTGAAAGATATTAACAACTCATACGGTCTTTTAAGTATTCGTTATGATGAGTGATATACGCTTAACTAAACCATTTTAAAAGGATTGAACGTATGCTAATTAAAAATCGCCCTTCTTGGTTTCTGAATGAAAGAGATTCAACACCTGAATCTATCTATAAAGAACGCAGAGAAATTGTTAAGAAGCTTGGTATAGCCGCCGCAATAACTCCATTTTCCACACAAGCAAATGCGGGGATATTTGATGTATTTTCGTCCAAAAAAGATAATGAACCATACCAAGATCCTCGGGTTGCATTGCAAAGTATAGACTCCCAATACTCCACGCAAGGACTAACATTAACACCAGAAAATAAAGTACTTACTTATAATAATTTTTATGAATTCGGTAGTAGCAAAGGGTCTCCTGCTGAGCTAGCTAAAGGCTTTCAGACCACACCTTGGACAATAACTATTGATGGCGAAGTGGCTAAAGCCGTCACTTTGGATATGGACGATGTAATGAAAAGCATGCAGATAGAGGAGCGTATTTATCGCCATCGCTGTGTAGAAGCTTGGTCTATGAATGTACCGTGGTTAGGATTTAGTCTCGCGTCATTATTAAAACTCGTTCAGCCAACCAGTAAAGCTAAATACGTCGCATTTGAAACACTCTATGACCCAGAACGCATGCCAGGACAAAAATCATATTCTGTTGGTGGCGGGATTGATTACCCCTATGTAGAAGGCCTAACTATCGACGAAGCTATGAACCCACTTACTTTGATGACAGTCGGTTTATATGGAAAAACACTTGCACCACAAAATGGCGCTCCACTTCGATTAATTGTTCCATGGAAATATGGTTTTAAAGGCATTAAATCCATAGTGAAAATTCACCTATTAGAACAACAACCACCAACAACATGGAACCTGCTTGCAGCCAATGAATATGGCTTTTATGCCAACGTAAACCCTAACGTAGATCACCCAAGATGGAGCCAAGCAAGTGAACGTTTCATAGGTGAAGGCAGTTTATTTAGCTCTCGCCGCCAAGATACCTTAATGTTTAATGGTTATGGCGAAACGGTAGCATCCTTATATAAAGGTTTAGACCTAAAGCGGAATTATTGATCATGAAACTTTCACCCAATCATATTATTGGGCTAAAAGTGTTTATTCATTTGGCTCAACTGTTTGCTTTTACATGGCTATTATTTGCAGTCTTAAATGGTCATTTAGGAGCAGACCCAGTTCAACCGATCATTCACTTCACAGGAAAAGCGGCTTTAAATACATTGTTTTTGGCTCTATTGATTTCCCCTATTGCACAAAAACTAAAACAAGGGCAATTAATAAGAACCCGTCGATTACTTGGTGTATATAGTTTTGTTTGGGCAATTATTCATCTTACAAGCTATTCATGGCTAGACTTAGCATTAGAGTGGCAGTTAATTGGCAGTGAGATTATTAAGAGACCTTATTTAGTGATCGGAGCAACGGTATGGATAATCCTGTGCTTATTAACACTAACCTCAACACAAAGAATGCAGCGTCGGTTAGGTAAGAAATGGCAGCAATTACACAACTGGGTATACCTTGCCGCCATCCTTGCGCCTATTCACTACTACTGGTCTGTAAAATCAGATATTGTTGAGCCTACTATTTATATCATGGCTGCCTTATTGTTACTTCTGGTTCGCAAAGACAAAATCCAACGATGGATCAAGCCCATCAGAAATAAAATACGCACATTACGAATGTAAACTTCCTCAGTCATAATTTCTTAACCTATCATAGGCATTCTGATTAATAGAATTTCTAATCATGATGAATGCCTTGAAAACTCTGAAAAGATATCAGTACGAACGTTATGCGGTTTTATGTCGACTAGCTTACCCAAGGGTTTTTAAGCAAACAAGATACGGTTTTGATCCTAACGGACAACGTATAATTAAAAATGCCAAAGGCAAAACTTTAATACGTGTTTTGTGGAGCAAAGATAAAGAAGAGGTTATCGTTGTTATTAAAGGCTCCCATAGCCCTTCAGACTGGTTTATCAATCTCGCAATGTGGCTTCGTTCATGCGAAACAACACTTGGCTTAAACTATTCAATTCATGCTGGTTTTTATTATCTGTTACATCAAGAAAGCATGCCCGCTCATCGGCAAGATACGCTTGGAGACTCGGTCATTGTAAGGCTAGAAACTATTTTAACACCTTTAATTAACAGCGGTAAAAGAATCAGTGTCACTGGTCATTCATCCGGTGGCGCTATTGGTTTAGTGATCGCTGACTACTTAGAAACAAAGTACCCTAATGTCATTAAACGAGTGGTTACCTTTGGCCAACCTGCCGTTGGTGGTTGGCGATTTCGTCAAAACTATCAACTTGCACGTCGTACTTTTCGTATATGCTGTGATATTGACATGGTTACTTTCCTTCCTCCTATTCCTTTTATGTATTGGCATACTGGCAAAATGCTATGGCTATATAATGAACGAATTCACGAAAATACACCTACCATTCTTCGACTTGGTCGCTCTATATTAAGCTGGCTACTTAGGCCATTCTCTTATCATTTAATGAGTAAATACATTCGAGACAAAGATTTTTTTGACGACAGATAATAAATAAAACCAATGGTTATAAATACGTTAAGGTAGGAATGAAAATGTGTTAACAGATTAATATAAAGTCATTTATATCGATAATATTGATAGATGTTCATCACTCTGTTTACTACATTAATTAGTAAATACTGGTATAATCTGAGTCTTAATTCATGCTTGAAAACTTAAAAATATTTTTATTTAAAGACAAATTTGGTAACCATATCTCTAAGTATAAAAGCTTTCTACTTAGCAGTGTATTTCAACCTATTTTCAACCATAATAATAACATTGTAGGTGTGGAAGCACTTTTAAGAATAAAAGATGTATCAGGTGAATCTATTTGCCCTGGGTTTTATTTCTCAGATCAAAATCCGGACAAAGAAGATAAAGTAACGATTGACAAAATTAGTCGAATTTTACACCTTAATAATTTTGCTTCTTCCCAATACTGCAACAAAAAATTGTTTTTAAATTTACTTCCTGATGCAATTAAAACCCTTCATTCACCTTGCCTATACGACATACGCTTTTTACGAGAAATGAAAAAGCTTAACATCAGCTCAAAACAAGTTGTTTTAGAGTTGCTAGAAGTAGGATGTGATAATTTATATGAACTACAAAGATCAATAGGTAACTTGAATAATTATGGCTTTAATATCGCTATCGATGATTTTGGTTCAGAACATTCAAATGCTAATCGCGTGAGTCTTATTTGCTCGAGCGTCTTAAAAATAGACAAAAGCTTACTGAACCAATTTATGAAAGGTAATAAAACCAATTTAACCCAAGCGATGAAAATGGCGAATATATTTAAGGCTCAAACGGTTATTGAAGGCATAGAAAACCAAAACCAATTAGACACCATGCGCGCCCTTAATATTGATATGTATCAAGGCTACTTTCTAGCAATGCCACAGCCAATAGCTTCCTGCCCCGAATAACATCCCCAAAGCATTAAATCGTGCTAACCTTATTTAAGGCAAGACAAACCGCCACATTAATAACATATTATAAGTCCAAATTTTATACGTCAAACAATGCTTTCTTTGCGGCTTAATGATTTATTATCTCCCTCAATAGACACAAAAAACGCACCCGAAAGTGCGCTTCTTCAATGACTAATTACTTAGTCCAATCTAGTATCACTTTCCCAGAAAGCCCGCCACGCATAGTGTCAAAGCCCTCTTGGAAATCATCAACGCTGAAGTGATGCGTGATAATTGGTGTTAGATCTAAGCCTGATTGAATCAAGCTCGCCATCTTGTACCAAGTTTCGAACATTTCCCTGCCATAGATGCCTTTGATCACTAAACCTTTAAAGATCACTTTAGTCCAGTCAATCGCCATGTCAGATGGTGGAATGCCAAGTAAGGCAACACGCCCACCGTGATTCATGCCTTCTAGCATGGCATTAAATGCAGATGGTACGCCTGACATTTCTAGGCCCACATCAAAACCTTCCGTCATACCCAGTTCAGTCATCACATCTTCTAGCTTTTCATTGGCGACGTTAACGGCGCGAGTGACGCCCATTTTACGTGCAAGGTCTAAGCGATATTCATTCACATCAGTAATAACAACGTGACGAGCACCAACATGTTTTGCCACTGCTGCCGCCATAATACCAATTGGGCCAGCACCTGTGATCAACACATCTTCACCCACCAAATCAAACGATAGCGCTGTATGAACGGCATTACCAAATGGGTCAAAGATGGAAGCTAAATCATCTGAAATTTCATTTGGGATCTTGAATGCGTTAAAAGCAGGGATCACTAAGTATTCAGAGAACGCACCGGTACGGTTTACACCCACGCCCGTTGTATTACGACATAAGTGAGTACGACCGCCACGGCAGTTACGACAGTGACCACAAGTGATATGGCCTTCACCTGAAACACGGTCGCCAAGTTCAAAACCTTTTACTTCTTGACCAATACCAACCACTTCACCCACGTATTCGTGACCAACAACCATTGGGTAAGGAATAGTATTTTGTGACCACTCATCCCAGTTATATATATGAACATCAGTACCACAAATAGCGGTTTTACGAATTTTGATTAAGATGTCGTTATGACCCATTTCAGGCATATCAACTTCTGTCATCCAAATGCCTTCTTCAGGCTTTAGCTTAGAGAGTGCTTTAATTTTACCCATAGATTGAACTGACATTTAGATGATCTCCATTTCTTTACCAACTGCGATGAAAGCATCAATTGCGCGATCTAATTGCTCACGACTATGTGCTGCTGACATTTGAGTACGAATACGCGCTTGGCCTTTAGGCACTACAGGGAATGAAAAACCTACAACATAAATGCCTTTTTCAAGTGCACGCTCTGCAAACTCAGCCGCGACTTTTGCATCACCTAACATGATTGGAATGATCGCGTGATCCGCGCCAGCCATTGTGAAGCCTGCCTCGGTCATACGAGTGCGAAAATGCGTAGCGTTATCCCAAAGCTTCGCGCGTAAATCACTGCTTTCGGCCAATAAATCAATCACTCGAATAGAAGCTGAAACGATCGCTGGAGCCACTGAATTTGAGAACAAGTAAGGGCGAGAACGCTGACGTAGCCAATCAATCACTTCTTTTTTACCAGAAGTATAACCACCTGAAGCGCCGCCCATGGCTTTGCCTAGTGTGCCCGTGATCAAGTCGATACGGCCCATTACATTATTGTATTCGTGAGTACCACGACCATTTTCCCCCATAAACCCAACAGCATGAGAATCATCGACCATCACTAACGCATTGTATTTATCGGCTAAATCACAGATAGCAGTTAAGTTAGCAACCACACCATCCATTGAGAATACGCCATCAGTAACAATGAGTTTATGACGCGCGCCAGCTTCATTCGCTGCAATCAACTGCTCTTCCAGTTCCGCCATATTGTTGTTGCTGTAACGGAATCGTTTTGCTTTACATAAGCGCACACCATCAATGATTGAAGCGTGGTTTAATGCATCAGAAATAATTGCATCTTCTGCGCCAAGAATCGTTTCAAATAAACCTGTATTGGCATCAAAGCATGACGTATAAAGAATAGTGTCTTCCATGCCTAAAAACTCAGAAAGCTTACACTCCAATTCTTTATGTGAATCTTGTGTACCACAAATAAAACGAACGGATGCCATGCCAAAGCCATGCTCGTCCATCCCTTGTTTTGCTGCTTCGATCAATGCGGGATGATTGGCAAGGCCAAGGTAGTTATTCGCACAGAAGTTCAATACCTCTTCACCAGTCGAAATAGAGACAGCAGCCGCTTGAGCAGAAGTGATAATGCGTTCAGATTTATACAAACCTTCAGACTTAACATCTTCAATTTGTTGGTTAATTTGACTGTAGAATGCAGAAGACATGAAATTTCCTTTTTATATTTATGATTTTTTCAATTAAAAACCTACCATCTATTCTAGTTTATGCCATAAAAGACTATTATCCCCCTGCATGGAAAAACATTAGTGAATTGAATTCACAAATAGACTCACTGCTTGGAGATAATGGCATGCTTAATTCTCGATTGATTGCTCTTTTGCCCGATTTAGCCACCTTCATACTGGTGGTCAATAAAGGCAGCTTTACGGCAGCAGCAAAAGAATTAGGTGTCACGCCTTCGGCTTTAAGCAAACTCATCACTCGCTTGGAAGCTTCACTCTCTGTAAAACTGTTTGATCGCACGACACGAACATTACAAATCACACAATCTGGTGAGAAAATTTATCAACAATCTGTCGCTATGGTGAACGCTGCTCAGCTTGCCATTGAAGTATCGAATGAAGAGCATTTAGAGCCAGTAGGCACTATTACGGTAGCTGCTCCAAAAGCGTTTTTAAGCATTCTTCTTCAACCCATTGTGACGCCATTTTTACAACAATATCCAGATATTGAATTGAAACTTAAAGTCTCTGATGGCGATATTGATATGCTCGAACAAGGCATCGATATTATGTTTCGCTTAACCGATGCGCCTTATGAAAATCTCATTTCAAAAGAACTTGGAAAGGTAAATTTATCTTTATGTGCTAGCCCTACATATCTTGATTTAAAAGGCACACCAGCCGAGCCGACAGAATTATCACTTCATGATTGCTTATACCTTGGCGAAACCAAAACCGATCATATTTGGGATTTTGTAAAAGGTAATGAAACCCATACCATTCCAGTTTCAGGACGCTATGCGGTAAACCACTCGCAAATGCGATTAAATGGAGTAAAAGATGGTTTAGGTATTGGTATTTTCCCCGATTTTGTCATCAAAGAAGCACTACAAAATGGTGAGGTCGTTCAGGTATTGAAAGATTGGACGATTAAAGGGAATTATCATGGTGTGATTGCTATGCAATACGCGCCAAGTAAATACATGCCGACGCGCTTGCGAGTCTTCATTGACTATGCGACGAAAAACCTGCCGATATAATGTATCATGCAGGCTTACAATCGGTGATTAACATTCAAAAAAGAAGATTACATACCTTGAAATTCAGTGATGGGTTTACGGCCACGTAATGCGAGAAAATCAAGAAACTGCTTGGGCGTATGAGTGATCACCTTATCGCTTGGCATGGTGACTTTATCCAGTAAAGCACTGACTTTTTCAAACTTGCCTAAGTCATAACAAAAGTGAGCATCGGATCCCGTGGTAATAAAGCCACCCACCTCTTTCACTACGCGCGCAATCGCTTCACAGCGCTCTTCACTGCCTGCTCGGCTTCCCCCCTTAAGCGAAGAATTATTTAACTCAATCGCGACATTGTACTCTTTAGCGCATAACGCAACGGCTTCAAAATCAAAATCGTAATTAGGGTTTCCCAAGTGGCCGAGAGCATCGACTTTACCGCTTTTGATCGTATTAATTAAAGCACGAGTATGTCCTGCTTTATCTTGAAAACGAAAAACCGCTTCGTGAAAACTGGCGATAATCCAATCTAAATGTTCATAAGAACTCGGGTGAAGATCCACTTCACCTTGCTCGTTCATGATATTCGTTTCAACGCCTCGTAAAACGGCTACACCATTTAAAAATCTAGGCACAACTCGTTGATTGTTAAAAAACCAATAATGTGGAGAACCAGGCATTGCAGATGAGTGATCAGTTGTGCAAAACATTGCCATTCCATGTTCTTTCGCCATTTGAGCGTTTTCAATCAGTGTACTGTAAGCATGACCACTTGCGTAAGTATGCGTGTGAGTATCAACTTTAATCTGCATGGGAACACCTTATTGTCTTATTTAATTCTAATACCATATCATTTGTGATGGGAAAAAGGACCATTCCGATATCACCATTTGATGATGACCATCGTCACCAACCATAAATGAAGTAATATGCGCCTGATTTTTATATTTTGGTTCAAAGAATAGAGAAAAGTTTCACGTCAATAACATTTCTGGTCAACAATTATCGTTAACCTCTTTTATCTATTTCTTGATAGGAACTTATCAATGTCAAAAGTAAAGGCGAGAACACTGCTCACGCTGGCTATTTTAACGCTACTTCACGTGCCGTTTAGTCCGACTCTATTGGCTAAAACAAACCCCTTACAAGATCATCACTCACCTGAGTTTCGAGCATTACACACAACACGCTATCAAGACGATGCCGAGCGAATCAAAAAAACATTTGAAAATGAGCTCTATACCTTAAATGCAAGTACTGCTGGTCACTACGGACTACGGATGTATCGCCAAACTTTAGACCCTAAATATTCAGCAGCAGTATGGTCAGATATGGCTAGAGTCGCCAGTACCTTAAATGGCATTGCTGCAAGTATTCACACCAAAGAACAAGCAAAGGAATATGGTTCAAAAAGATTGGAAGAATACAGAAAGAAAAAGACAACTCGCAGCCAACTTCGCTACCAAGCAACAAAAGACAAGCCAGAATACCTACTCATTGGTCTTGATATGCTCGGTTCGATGGCAAGAGCCAATGAATATGGCTTAAAACATAAAGCTGACGTGCAACTTCGTCACCTCATTAAACAGTTCGATTTTAAACCCTATGCAACCAATCCAGAAATGATTCGAGCGTGGGCAGCACAATTAGCCAATCAAGTTTACTGGTTGCGTCAATTAGGAGAGCAAGATATCGTCGATGACTTTATTCATGCATTTAAAAACACTTACCCAGATAGCCAAGATAAGCAATTATCAGATCAACAATTTACGAATAAGATTTATGGATTAACGCATATTATCTTTGCCGCTTCTGAATATTATCAACAGTCTGTTGATCCCAACGAGTTTGCTTGGATATATGACTATTTTGATAATAATATCGATCAGATTTTAACTCGCACAAAAGAGGATGTGGTAGCTGAAGTGGGTATCAGTTATCTTCTGGCAAACAAATTACACTCCCCGGTTCTTGCCGATACCCAATCAACCATTGCTCACGCTATTGATATAAACCACGACATGATTCCATCAACTGACGGAAGTTTTGCATTACAAAAAGGTGAACATCGTAATGTGCTCGCGATCATGTTATTAAATTGGCAAGGCGTCAAAAATGCACCAACGGTAAAGAACCAACCAGAAGTTTTTAAAGATCGACCTTATGGGTTAGTCAACAATAACTTAATGAACAATGATTTAGTCACAAAGTAATGGTTTAGTCATAAAATAACGCTTTAATTAATAACCACCGCAGTACGGAGGAGAAAAACGTTAAATATTACAAAAGCGTATTCAACATAAAGAAACAGCCCATGCTCAATATTGTCGTCGCAATAACATTTTTGGTCTTCCATGCCACTAGCGCAGCAATAACCGCCGCAATCAAATAAGGGTTACCTAAGTTTACCGCTAATTTGTCATCATGAACAAACACAATAGGAGCCCAAATAGCCGTTAATACTGCGGGGCTAGAATAATTTAAAAGGCGCTGAGCACTTGGATTAATCTTTATAGGTAAGCGAGGTTCCAAAAAAAGGTATCGACTCAGAAAAACAACCGCTGTCATAGCAAAAATAGAGAGCAGAATCATCACTCCACCTCGTTGTTGATCACAGGTTTCACCCCTGATTTAGATAGTTTAACTTCGGCCAAATAACCCGAAATCATCGCTAAGATACTGGCAATAATCAAACTCCCCTCAACCTTCCAATAGCTGAACAAAACAGAAGCCACTAAAGCCACAATCACAGAAATTAAAATAGGTAGATTTTTAATGGTAGGAATGACAATCGCAATAAAGGTTGCCGCCACCGCAAATTCCAATCCCCATTGATTCAAATTTGGGATCTGTTTTCCCGCGACAATCCCAGCAAAACTTGCAATATTCCAAACAAGATAAAAACTTAGCCCTGCGCCTAAAGCATACCAAGGGTTAAACTCTTTTTGCTTTTGATGACCACAAACGGCAAACAGTTCGTCGGTAAGTAAAAACCCCAAGACTAAACGCCAAGGAGTACTTAATGGGCTGATTTTTTCTCGCATTGACATGCTGTACAGAAAGTGGCGCGAGGTAATAAAAAAAGTTGTCGCTAACATCGTCCAAATGCCAACGTTTGCATCAAACATGCCCGTTGCAACAAGCTGAGCAGCCCCTGCAAATAAAATCGCAGACAGTGCCTGAGCTTCAATTGGAGTGAGGCCAATATCAATGGCATATGACCCCGCCAATAACCCCCAAGGCAACACCGCAAGGCTTAATGGAGAGATAGCAAGCGCACCTCTCCACAATGAAATAAATCGAGATGATGGATTACGCTCAGCTCCCATTTTGAAGAATTCCTAATAACAAATCTATGAGTGTTCAGTCGGATCAATCAAAGCTTCAAAGCGAACATTGCCACGAAGTAATTCAAAATCCGTTTCTTCTGCGGCTAATTCTCGTAATGAATTACTTGATTCAATGGCAAGCTTAAGATCATTAATGGCCTGCTCTTCTGCACCAAGACGAGAATAAGCACAAGCACGTTGATAAAGCGCATGGCCATTACTGTCATCCACTTCTAAGACTCGGTTACATATACTTAATGCCCAATGGTATTCATTGATTTCCATTGCTGCATCCGCTTTATGCGTTAGTGCTTCTAAATCACCTGGGCGTATCTTCAGAATTTCATCATAGGTCTCAATTTGCTGCTCCGGTGTTTGCGCACTTTGCGCCCGAAGCCATAAATTATGTACCTCATTGATAATCTCAATTTCTCGATTATTTTCGGTAATAATGCGCGTTTTACGTTTCAAATCCCGTTCTAAAGCACCGAATTTTTTCTCGTAGGACATGGTGATTTCGTTTAAACGCTTATCCGCCATTTCTTTGGTGTTATGCTTGATTTCTTTAAGAGATTGCCAACCGACTAATGCCACTAAAGACGCCACCCCCGCAATAATATAGAAGAAATAAGTAACGGTAATATTTGAGTAGTTGAGCGACTTATCTGCAACGTCTAATTCACGGTCAGTGATCTGTATGGTTAGTCGACGTTCCAAATCTTGTTGATCCATACGCAAAGATTTCAATTCATCAAGAATATAGCGCTCCATTAACGGACGGTCGAGTATCTCTGTTTTTGAATATTTTTCTTCTGCTGCGGCGAGTACTTGAAACGACAGCAACGACACTAAAACAATCCATAACCATTTCATAACTATGCTTATCTTCCTTTTCAATATTTAGCAACAAACCTTAACATATAAGCTAAAAAATTATAGTCTTGGAAAAGAAACAACTTTTAAAAGCGATATATAAAGCACTATTACTAATAAAATACTTAATTTTGTTTCCCTTTCTTCTGGTTAAAAATCATTTCCAAAAGAAACGTTTCTCTTTCTATCGATAAGCCCTTTTTATCGCTTAATGCTATGGTGCTTAGGTTGTGTTCAATGGCTTCTTCAAGATTAATCCAAATCGGCTTCATGCCATTATTAATTTCATGACTTTCAAAACGGGTATGGCCTAATGTCTTATCAACCTTGCAGGTATAGCAGTAAGAAATCATGTGGATGACATCCGCATTCGTTTTGTGCCATGGCCGATATTCTTCATAACGCCCGAATGGTTCAATATCACGAATATTTTGAGCGCCGGTTTCTTCTTGTAATTCTCGAATCATGCCTTCAATTTTATCTTCACCTGCCTCCAATCCTCCACCAGGCAGAGTGTAGTCATGATAACGCTCAGTATAGAGCAGTAAGATATCGGCTCCATTCAAAACAATGGCGCGTGTTGCTAAACGTTGAATAATACTCAGTTCATCAAGCGAGAGAATATCCGGATGGATGGTGCTGCGTAGTAATTTCATATAAACAAAGGCTTTATTAGTAATAAAAAGATCTTATCAGTTTTCAGGTGACATTATTGATTGTTTTTCTTATCAACTCGATGTGTAAACTAATATCTCGCTATTATTTGACGACGACCTCAACTAATCGATGTTTAACTCCGCGACCGATTCAATACACATTGCATCATGTCGCCAATATTCCAAATCACAATCGATCAACTCCCCTTTTTGATTATAATTGACACGCTCAACTAACGTTGCAGGGCTGCCAGCAGTGGCACGTAACGCTTTTGCCATATTGCCTAATAATGAAGTAGTACTAACACGATAACGAATTCGTTGATATACCTGTCCGTAATGCTCACGGTAGATATCAGTAAGTGATTGC
This sequence comes from Vibrio casei, assembly GCF_002218025.2. Classification (NCBI taxonomy): domain Bacteria; kingdom Pseudomonadati; phylum Pseudomonadota; class Gammaproteobacteria; order Vibrionales; family Vibrionaceae; genus Vibrio; species Vibrio casei. Next base: position 706,730 of record NZ_AP018681.1, read on the forward strand.
GTTAAGTCATGGCTCAATAGTTTAGGGAAAATATCAGGTCGGACAAAATTTGTTACAAAGACCACCGGCCGATCATCAAGATAACGGACACAATCAAAGCGGTATACATCAGCAAAAGGGGCAAGATCTAACAATGTTGCGGCCTGCTTATTCGCCAGCATAGACTTTGCTGAAACAAGCTGCGTTTCAGGGACTCTGCCTTGCGATAACGCCATATTGGTAAAATTTAACGTTTGTGTAGGGTCGTAAACTAAAGGATCAGGAGAGATAAACCAACCTCTGCGATCTTCACGATAAATTTGACCTTCTGCCTCTAATAAAGAAAGTGCCTCACGTAAGGTAATACGTGTCGTATCAAATGATTCAGCTAACTTCCGCTCTGATGGTAACTTTTGTCTCGGCGTTAACATTCCCGAATCTATCTGCTCAACAATAGCTTCTTTTATTTTTACGTATTGCATACGATACCCCTACTTAAAATAGGTACTCAGTCATTCAAAAAATACACAAAGCGTATAAAAAATTCGCCCCAAGCATGAACATGGAGCGAATTTTTATTCATAAGCGATATTAGATATGCCGTAACACCTTACAACTTAACAAACATGATTACTTCGTCACTATCCATAATGCATGGATCATCGCTGGGAAGAAGAAAAAGAAGCATAATACGATGTTAATTAATAAATCTTTACCAACACCGCATTTTAAGAAAACAGCCACAGGTGGTAAAAGTACCGCTAAAATAATCGCAACTAATTTGTTATCCATCAGTCACCTCCATCAAAATTTAATAAAAAAACTTTTATTTCAAAAAGTATGGCCAAATTACAGTAATAAGCTCAATCATGTTTCAATTTAACGTCAAAGTTATTCATTATCCTAATCAGTTTTGATATTAGGTCACAAATCAACCTATCTCAATGCGATAATTTCCCAGCTGTGGGTCATTTCAATACCAGCGCCTAACATGAGACAAACAGAACAGTACTTTTCAAGAGAATTAGCAGCAACGTTAGCAACCACGTTTTCATCTAGATCTTGTCCAGAGACTTCAAAGTGGATATTAATATGAGTAAAAACTCGAGGAGCAGTTTCACGACGTTCAGTCGTCAATTTAGCGACACAACCAAATACCGCTTGGTTAGCGGTTTGCAAACCGTCAATAACATCAACAGAACTGCAACCACCAGCGGCCATTAGCACCATTTCCATAGGACTTGGTCCTGTTTTTCCGCCATTACCATCCATAACAACGGCATGCCCAGATTGAGACTCACCAACAAATTGAAACCCATCTACCCATTTAACTTCTGCTTGCATAACACCCCTCAACACAACAAATAAATAACCTGAACTCTGTAAAAGAAAGTCTATTCTCTATTAATTTATAGCTTATTAATTTATAGCCTATTGCCTCATTGACAGAACAGCGCAGAGATTTTATACCCATGACACTAATTAGATGACCAGATAATAAGTACAATTGGTATGAGCTGCATTAATATTTTTTTACGATAGTTTGACCGATCGGGGCCAATGAAATCAATGCAAGCTTAATATGTTGAATACCAAACGGAATACCAATAATCGTGACAAAACACGCTAATGCTGACGTTAAATGCCCAATGGCAAGCCAAATACCGGCAAAGACAAACCATACAACATTACCAATCATACCTAGAACGCCCGTTCCAACATCTTTTTTAAAGCTCAATTCGTTACGTTTCACCGCTTCTTTTCCAAAAGGGAAAAACGTGAATGCACCAATCACAAAGCACGATTTAGCCCAAGGAATACAAATTATACTGATGATACAAAACACACCGGCTATCCACCAGAATAGCCCCATGAACACTCCCCCGAGCAAAAACCATAAAATATTACCAATCGTACGCATTCAAACCTCTTCTATAATCCGGCATGCATCAGCATCGCCTTGCTGTCCATTTTGTTGTATGACTAACTCTGTATCACGTTCTCTAAGACTTAAGATAAACATATCATTAGTCAGTCAATATATTATCTTCAGGATACTTGAGTAATGTTGAATTAGATTTCGCTAACATGTAAGCCAATGTTAACAGCCCTATATGGCCAATAATCCGATCATAACCATAATCACAACATAATGTATTTTCATGGCGCTGATAACTCAGCCGTTAAACTGGCAAATAACCCCACGGTTGCGAAAGTGGGATAACCTTCCACATAACGTTGTCGAAACTGGCTTCTTCTGTCAGTATCAATAAAAACGGTAAGGATAATACCACTGACCACTGTGATAGCCAAAGTTCGTGTCACTTTCGGCCAACTTACGGTACGCTTAAATATAACCGCAGATAAGTTCATTTATAGCAAAGAGTAGGCAGCAACCCTAATTTTTGATAGCGTCTAATCTGACCTTGAATTCAATACATTAAGGCTTACGAATTTAAATGGAAGAATTGTTTAACCACACCAAAAACTTGATCGTAGAGCATAATTACAGCTGGGCAACCGATCTTCTTATCATTGGCCTATGCAGCTTTATTTTTTGGATTATTTGGCGCATTGTCTATGCTCGTTTAGTGAGTATTACTGACAGAACAAAATTGCAATGGGATGACGTTATTATCCATTCCTTAAAAGCACCTGTTAGTACTTTTATTTGGTGCTGGCCAATGCTCATCGGTATTGGGGTACTATTAGAGGATGTTTTTGACCGCCCTATCGGCTGGCTCCATACTGTCCAGATCTTGATTGGCATTGTACTCGTCATTTGGACTTTATTTCGTTTAGTGAGCAATGTTTCAGACATCGTTCTCAAGAATAAAAAACGCGATGAAACGACGGTTCATGCTTTATCAAAAGTTGTCCGCATTATTATCTTTATAATTGGTGCAATGACCATCATGCAAGCCTTAGGTCTAAGCTTATCAGGCCTGCTGACATTTGGTGGGGTTGGTGGTCTGATTGTTGGTTTAGCGGCTAAGGATCTCTTATCTAACTTTTTCGGCGGCATGATGGTTTACCTTGACCGGCCTTTTAAAGTTGGAGATTGGATCCGTTCACCCGACAGAAATATTGAAGGCACCGTTGAAAAAATAGGGTGGCGAATGACGATTATCCGCACCTTTGACAAACGACCTTTGTATGTACCCAATGCAATTTTTAGTAATATAGTTGTAGAAAACCCATCTCGGATGCATAACCGTCGGATTAATGAAAATATTACCCTTCGCTACCAAGATGCAAATAAAATTGATGCCATCATTGCAGATGTTACTGACATGGTAAAAAATCACCCCGATATCGATTCCCGCCAAACCATCATTGTGAATTTTAATACTTTTGGCCCATCATCACTCGATTTCTTCATCTATGCATTCACCAAAACCGTCGAATGGGTTCGCTACCATGAAGTAAAGCAAAACGTATTATTAGAAACCATCAAGATTATCCACAAACATGGCGCTGATGTGGCTTACCCGACAAGGACACTGATGATGAATATGCCTTCGGATGAACATCATCATTCAGCACAAGAGCCCTCCCTAACAGAAAGAAACCCATAAAATACCGTGCTCAAGAAAAATAAATATGCCCCGCCTATTGATTATCGATTCGTGATACTACACTCAATTATACGTAATAAAATACATTAACATACCCATATTATTGTAGAGATACTCGCTTATTGAGATATTTAATAACACCAAACCTATACAACGATACTGTCGGTTATGCGTATTAATCTATACTCAAAGTAATTGGAGTTGTAGGGAGGCGAATGAACGCCGTCAACAACACTGCAACTTCAAGTACGAAGGATATAATGACAAAGGGTAAGAATGATGAATAAACCTACAGACAAACCATCCTCCGCTTGTGATTCTGATTTGGATATTTTCTGCTGTCCAATTTGTTCGAGTGATGAGTTTTTATTATCGAGTGATCAAAAAGAAATAATTTGTGTGGATTGCGGAGTTGTCACGCTAGAACCAAAATCTAGGATTCATCGCATATCTGAATTTTCTCATGCTTATACCGTTTGTGTGCTGCATTGAACATCACTATTTGCCCACACACAGGCATGAATTCGCACGTTTCAAATATTCTGATAATCTAAGTTCAATCAATACGATCTTTAAAAATACGCTTTCAACTCAGATAGGTCTTGAATATATTCGACCAATGGATGAACAATATTATGCGTATTATTTGGGCAATAATGAATTGTCTTTATATTGGCGTTAATACCCGCCCAAACACCATTTTCCGTATCGTCAACAAACAAACATTCTTCGATTAAAAAACCCATTTGCATAGCGGTATACATTAATAAATCTGGCTCTGGTTTCCAGCTATTAATATCAAAAGCGCTAAAAATTTTATTTTTAAACAAAGGTAACATACCGGTTAAAGCCAAAGAGTGCTCCATTTTATTGGTAGAACCATTTGAGGCAACACAAACCGCAATACCTTTATCAATCAAATATTGAACCGTTTCTAATGCGGAAGAAACCGGTTTCAGTTTTTCATCAAATAGTTGGCGCATACATTGACGATACTTAGGCTCCAATATATCCATTGGGATAGTGAGCCCAGCCCTATTACTTGTTTCTTTCAATACATCGAACATTTTTCCACCTTGGAAATGCGCCATACATTCATCAAAACAAATCTCAGCACCATAACTGGCAAAAACCTGAACAAGAGCTTGGCAACTTAAACGTTCACTATCGACTAAAGTACCATCACAATCAAAGATCACACATCTAATTTTGTCCTTATCCATCTGAATACCCTATTCATATATCATGAACTTGAGTGTCGCTTTTAAAGAACAAAAAAGACAGAGAGCAACAAATATTGTGTTAGATCAAACAATATAAAAATTAAAATTTATAAACAGGATCACTATTTAAAACGAATAAATATCATTGTATCTATTCGTCATCTAGTATTTAACCTAAAGTAGGATGGATAACAGAGCTTATATTTTTTCCATTCACTGCTAAATAACGTAAAACATCCGAAATAAAATCATTAACTTGATTTTTCTCTTTATATTCTGGTGCAATAACCACATCACTAAGCAACATCACTTGATTTTCAATATCAAGCTTTCCAATCAATGCCGCGGCAGGAGTGGCTCCCATAAAGCCAACATACAATTGGTATTCATCACTTAAAATAATCTGAGTTAAAAACTCAATAACTAATTTTTCTTTTTCTGATTCATTGGCCCATTGAGTCGCCTGTAAAACTGAAAAAATAATAGTTAAACGATGAAAATCGACCAGTACAACATCATCTATCCATGTAGATGATAACAATTGAAATTGTTGAGTCAGCTTATACTCTTTACTTTTTTCAGCTTGTAAGTATAAGTCACGGCCTTCAATACTTTGAGGTGTTGGAAATGCAACATTAACTTGTTCAGCGAGCCAGTTATTTTTATCATTAAGATAATTTACAATTTGAGTTTGCATAGATTCCTTTGGCTCACTTTAGCATTGAAAATAAGATTCGTGTTCGCATCCTAACAGTTACAACCTACATCGGCTAGCAGCAAAGCCTTCGATTAAAAATCATACCTTCATTAAACATCTTATTTATAAGTATTTTTCTTATATCAACACGTATTTTTCATTGCTGTGTTAGAATTTAAAAACACACCGACAGGAAGATACTACTATTGAATCATTCTGATTCATTTGTTTACATTTAATTTGTTCCAAAGGAAAGGAAAATGATTAAAAAAATTGCCCTAATCTCTTGCATAACATTATCACTTAGCGCTTGTGATAGTAATGAAGTTGGTGACGTATCACTGGGTATTTTCACAACAAAAGACATCAAAATAGATGTATTAACTGACCCAATCGTAACGGGCATCACTTGTCATATTTCAAGTGTCGAAGCGAATTTAGATTTTGCAGATCCTTCGGATATGGGAATATCTTGTCGTCAAACCGGTGAAGTAACATCTGAAATGATTGATACTATTGATAAATCCAAGTCAGGCGAAATAGTCTTTAAAAAGTCTAAAAGTGTTTTATTCAAAACCTTGAAAATTCGTCGTATTTTCGATGCAAACTCGCAAACCCTACTTTACCTTTCGTATAGTACCAAAGAAACTGAAGGCAGCTATAAGCACAGCCTATCAACGGTTCCATTATGGAACACAAAAGCATATAAAACCCCCGCTCAACTGGAAGCTGAAAAATTATCGGCTCAAGAGAATAACTAATTACTAAGCCATTAGTGATTATGTTACTGCCATAACGTTAAAGAGACCCCATGCAACTTATAGCATAGGATCTCTTTACATATTTCTTGTTTATTGCTCGTATTTCGTTTAAAAAATACAACTTAAATTCAAAGTACAGCTTGGTTGCTTCTACGCTTCCACTCTAGGATTATCAACATAAACATAGTAAGCCAACCTAACGAACCGCCACCACCTGAATCACTTCCTGAGTTATCCATGTTATTAGTCGCTGTCATTTTTTGTTTTGCCGTTTCCGTTCCATTTAATACCGAAGCAATCCAATCTTGGTAATCGAACACTTCAGTAAAAACACTTTGAACTTCTATATCAGGTCTACCACAAAAGTCAGGACCAAAACTCACAATCCCCGCTTGGTAGAGCTGCCCACCTTCAGAAAATAATAACGGTCCACCAGAGTCGCCTTGACAGCCACCAGATCGAAGCTGATTCATTATAGGTCCAGTGATACAGATCTGATGTTCTGAAATCTTAGTATCGGCAAATGAACTTTCACACTCCATAGGCTCTAAATAAGTTACTGAAACTTCTTTTAAAGTATCTGATTGATTGGTTGAACCTGCAGAGACGTAAGCATCTGGTGCTATTTTCCCATAACCGATCAATGTAAAAGGGAAATCAGGCTGTCGATAAGTCTCTGACGGTGCTAATTTCACATATGAAGCTGCCGGAATAAGGTTCAAGTCCACCGGATTGCGTAACTTAATAATAGCGACATCATCATCAAGAGTGGTGTTGTTATATGTATCCGGATAATAAATTTCAGAGGCTTGATAGCGATTATTTGAGACAAAAATATCACTCGAGATGGTTTCTATATTAAAAGCAACTTCTAAGCGTTCTAACTCCTCTTTTTTTTCTTCTGTTGAGGCATACAGGCAATGTGCTGCAGTCAAAACATAATGTTCATTCAATAAAGTCCCACCACAAAAAGTCACGACATTAGGGCTAGATTGGTCAAGAAAATTAAGTGTCAATAGACCCATATAGGGATAATGACTGATTTGTGCTTGATTGCCATTAATAATATAAGGCGTAATGGCTGAACCTTCAGTATTGGCTAAAGAAAAAGGAGAAAAAATCAAACCAATTGTGATAGCTCCAATCAAATTAAAATGTTGTTTATTGCTTGTGAAAAGATCCATTTATAACTCACGTGAATAATTTATCAATACAGGCTTTTCTTATACTATTTAACAGAGAAAATATAAATAGATAACCACCTATAGATTGTCTATTGTGAAAAAGTTTTTAATCTATGCGAGGATATACAAAAAATATAGGCATCTGTTGATGTAACGCATTCACCAATAAAAATAACCTGTATCATCAAGGCCTATTTTAATTGTAAGATTACGAATATCTTTAACTTTCAAATAGAACATTGATTCCGAGTGGAACTTTACTCGTACTAAGTGTTCTACTAACTATTACTTATACAACAACGCTGAAAGAGCCCATGCCTAAACATTTTAAACTTTTTACTCTATTCGCATTCATACTCGTTTTTCTTTCTGCTTGCTCAGAAAGTGACACGCCGAAACTAGGCAAACAATACCAACAACTTGCAACCCCACTAACTCAAAAAGATATCAAACCCGTGACAGAAGTCTTTTCATTAACCTGTGGACACTGCAGAAATATGGAAGCATCCATTCCTGAATTAGAGAAACTCACCAATCAAGAATTTGGTAAAGTTCATGTTACCTTTAATGACCAAGCTCAAGTTGCAGCTTTAATTTACTACGCTGCGGTGATGCAACTTAATCACATTGATCCGCTCCAGCTGTTTTGGACACTGAGTTAAGTGAGTACAATCACTAACGAGGTGAACAATGACAACTAAGAAAACTAGAATTAAACATTCCCCTGAATTTAAAGCAGAAGCCCTAAAACTAGCAGAGAGAGTGGGAGTAGCTGCGGCTGCAAGGCAGCTTTCTTTACATGAATCTCAAATCTACGGGTGGCGGAAGAACTCGAAGAAAGACACCAATACTAGTCAGCGAGAACAAGAGCTAGCCGCAGAGGTTGCCAAGCTCAAAAGGCAGTTGGCTGAGCAAGCAGAAGAGCTAGAAATTGTAAAAAAGGCCGCCACCTACTTCGCGAAAAATCTAAAGTAAATTGCTACGAATTTATGCTCGAACACCTGATGTACTTCAATATTGTACGTATGGCTAAGGTATTCGGGGTATCCCGAAGTGGGTTTTATTACTGGGTTAAACATCGCCATAAGGCTAGCCAACGCGAGGCAGTTCGCCAAGAGCTTGATACAAAGGTCAAAGAAGCTTTTGATAACAGCAAAGGCCGAGATGGCTCAAGGCGAATCCAAAAAGAACTGTCTGAGAGCGGTGATAACCACAATGTGAAAACCATTGCGGCCAGTATGAAGCGTCAAGATTTAACGCCGAAAGCGGCACGTAAATTTAAGTGCACGACAGACAGCAAGCATCAAATGCCAGTTGCTCCAAACTTGCTGGCTCAGAACTTTAACGCAGCGGCTCCGAATGAAAAATGGGCGGGAGACATCACCTATGTTGCGACAAGCGAAGGCTGGTTGTACTTGGCAGTAATTATTGACCTTTACTCAAGACAAGTAATCGGATGGTCTATGGATACCAGAATGACGGCTACGCTGGTCTGTGATGCTCTATCAATGGCTTTGTTCCGTCGCGAATTTCCTGAGCAGGTTATCGTTCATAGTGATCGAGGTAGTCAGTACTGCTCAAAAGATTATCGAGACCTCATAACTGTTTATAATCTAAAGCAAAGTATGAGTAGGAAAGGAAACTGCTGGGACAATGCTTGTGTTGAGAGCTTCTTCCATTCGATGAAAGTTGAAGCGATCCAATATGAGCCGATTATGACGAGAGACCAGATGCGTCAAACGATCTTCGAGTACATAGAGGTTGATTATAATCGGACAAGAAGGCACAGTGCTCTTGGGTATCTAAGCCCTGTTAACTTTGAACAGCAAAATGTCGCTTAATGAAGTGTCCAGTCTGGCTGGAGCAGATCACATACCCGACGAAACAATGATGAAAGATTTATTTACAGCAGTGCAACTTGGTGAAGGTTCGACGATGACTCAACAACAAAAAGCCATTGAACAAACATTCACCTCTCGCCATATGATCAGTCCATATAGCTTTGATGCTTTGCAACAAAAAGCACTTTTCCGCTATTTAAATGATGCAATGGAAATAAGTAAACAAGGCAATTTTAACTCCGTTCCAACTTTTATCATTAATGGAAAATATCAAGTTCTAGTGGGTGGACATGAAGATATTCAAGGTATTTCCAAAACCATTAACTTCTTACTCAAACAACCTTAAGGGTATACCTGTGAAAGTTTTACTGCCAATCATTGCATTACTACTCATTGCTTTTATTCTATATAGAAATATGAATACACAAAAAATTGCTGAAAAAAACATTCAAGAAGGTAAAGCATTTTTAGAACAAAATTCACATCAAGAAGGGGTCATCACCACAGATAGTGGTTTACAATATCTAGTATTGCGTAAAGGGAATGGTACAGAACACCCTACAGCAACAAGTCAAGTCAAAGTACATTATCAGGGCACCCTACTTGATGGTTCTGAGTTTGATAGCTCATACAAACGTAATGAACCTATTGTCTTTCAGTTGAATCAAGTGGTTAAAGGTTGGCAAGAAGGTTTACAACATATGGTTGAAGGGGAAAAATTTCGACTATTTATACCCTATCAATTAGGGTATGGTAAAAGTGGTTCAGGGCCAATCCCCGCGGGTTCAACACTCATTTTCGATGTCGAATTACTTGAAATAATAAAATAGTTTTTATTATTCATGTTTCCCCAAAGATGCTCTGAATAGTCTCAGAGAATCATTCTTATATCTATCGAAAGTTAAACAATAAGCTGTCCATTAACGACCATAATACACGCCATTCCCGCGGCTAAAGCGGCTTGCTTTCCTATTTCTGTATCTTCGAATACAACACAATCTTCTGGCTTTAATCCTAAACGCTGTGCCGCCAATAAAAAAGTATCAGGGTTCGGTTTATGGTTTTCAACATCAGCAGCCGTTACAACAGCATCTAGCATCGGTAAAATACCATTGTATTCAAGCAGTTTAATCGCATTTTCTTGATTACTGCCGGTTCCTATCGCTAGTTTCTTTTTACCATAAAACTGTTTGAGTACTTGGAAGGTGCAAGTGATCACACAGCCTTCCTCTATTAAATTTCTGAATAACCTAGTTTTTGTATCTGCAACTTTTTGAGGATCAATGTCAATGTGGTATCGTTCATTGAGTTGCATTGCTACTTTTCGAGAAGGCATTCCACCTAAGCTATAAATCCACTCTTGATCAAAAGGGAAGTTATATTGCTCTGCAGTTTGTTGCCATGCATGAAGATGTGAAGGCATTGTATCGATAAGGGTGCCATCCATATCAAAGATCAATCCTTTATAACTAGAAACATCTACTGCCATACGTGCCTCTCTTGTTTGATTTTAATCGTTTTGGCTATCTGTTATATCAATAGAAACATTTAAACTTAATTTTTCTATGGGAATAGCATACCATCAACATTAGCAACAATTCGATAACTAAAGCCCTCAAATATGTGAGCTAATAACCATATTATGTTAAAAATATCCAAAAATGTTGAAATTGCTAGTTGGGAAATTGAACTAACGGCCATTAGAGCCCAAGGGGCTGGCGGGCAAAATGTGAACAAGGTGTCATCAGCTATTCACTTACGATTCGATATTCAACGCTCTACTCTGCCTGATTTTTACAAACAAAGGCTTCTTGGTTTATCCGATAAACGAATCACAACCGATGGTGTTATTGTTATTAAAGCCCAACAATTCCGAACCCAAGAAAAAAACAGAGAAGATGCCCTTGAGCGTTTAAAACTGATGATATTAGAAGCCATTAAAGTAGATAAAGTACGCAGAGCAACTGCGCCAACCAAATCATCACAAAGAAAGCGAACCGATAAAAAGGTACAAAGAGGACAAACGAAGCAATTACGAGGGAAAATAGATTTTTAATAAGTCATCAATACCAATAATAAAATTCATGAAAAGTAGCTCCATCACGATCAAAAAATCCGTTAATTTTATATAAAGTTAACGGATTTTTCTTAGAAAGAATTTATCTTAAACCATGTAAAAACTCAGCTCTAGTCGCTGGGTTAGACTTAAAAATCCCACCTAACGCTGTTGTTGTGGTCACACTTGTTGCGTCCATCACACCACGAGACTTAACACAATAATGCGTTGCGTCGATGGTCACCGCGACATCATCCGACTCTAATAATGTTTGTAGTGCAACCAAGATCTGTTGAGTCATGCGCTCTTGAACTTGTGGCCGCTGTGCAAAAAATCGAACGATACGATTGATTTTTGACAAGCCAATAATTTTACTACGTGGAATATAGGCAACCGCGGCTTGACCATCAATGGTGACTAAATGATGTTCACACGTGCTGGTTAAAGTAATGTCTTTAACTCGAACCATTTCACTACACGACATTTTATTTTCAATGACCGTAATTTTAGGAAAGTTTTTATAATCAAGCCCGGAGAATACTTCGTCTACATACATTTTGGCGATGCGACGCGGCGTTTCTTCAAGGCTATCATCGGCAAGATCAAGTTCAAGTAATGTCAAAATTTCACGCATATGATGTTCAATGCGTTCTTTTTTCTCTTCTTTTGTGATCTCATTTGGTTGCATCGGTGTCTCAATTCCTCGAGTTTCCAATGCAGACTGAACCAATGCGGCAGATTCGCTTAACTCTGGATTATTTTGCGATTGAATCTCCAACTTTGCCATTCGTGTTCTCCGATTTAAACATTCCAACTCTTTATCAAATCCATACAATCTGTTTGATTTTGAGGACGACAAGGATACTCGTTCTCAACAATAATTACATCCTTAAATTACGTGTGTTCTTTATTCTATTAGGCATAACCTGAGGTTAATCATTTCATCTTTTGTCTATTTTAGTAATAATAGATACCTTATCGACATACACAATTAGGAATAAATGATGGGATGCTGTGACACTCCAGGCTTAATGCCTATAGATACTGCTGTTTCAAAAATGCTTGATTCTATAGACCCTATTGATCAGACCATCCAACAAAATTTAGATCAAGCAGTCGGTCATGTTCTCAGTGAGGATGCTCATTCACCAATGCACGTTCCTCCTTTTGATAATTCAGCAATGGATGGTTACGCGGTTCGTATTGCAGACTTAGCACATACGGTAAACTTACCGTTAGCAGGTAAGTCTTTCGCCGGTATTCCTTTTAATGGAAAGTGGCCAGTAGGCACTTGCATCCGTATAATGACTGGCGCACAAGTTCCTAATGGTTGTGATGCGGTCATCATGCAAGAAGAAACTCAAGCGAATGGTGAAATGATCGATTTCTCTCAGGCTTTACCTGTCAAGCCCCAACAAAACATTCGCCCAATGGGAGATGATATTACACAAGGCGCACTCGTCCTTCCCAAAGGACACCGACTCACACCGCGTGATATCCCGATGATTGCCACTCTTGGCATTCCAATGGTTTCAGTTTATTGCAAACCTAAAGTGGCCTTTTTCTCAACTGGCGATGAATTAAAACCATTAGGCACAACACTTAAAGCTGGTGAAATTTACGACAGTAATCGTTACGGTATCAAGGTGTTGTTAGAAAAATTCGGTTGTGAAGCAATTGATTTAGGCGTTATTCCAGATGATAAAGTATTACTTAAGCAAGCTTTCGAACAAGCACAACAACAGGCTGATGTGGTAATTACATCCGGTGGAGTGAGCGTTGGTGAAGCGGATTATACTAAAGATCTTCTTACCGAATTAGGTGAAATCGGTTTCTGGAAAATAGCAATGAAGCCGGGTAAACCCTTTGCTTTTGGAAAGCTTCTAGCCACCAATGAACGTTCTGAATCTATTTTTTGCGGTTTACCAGGCAACCCTGTATCCGCTATTCTCACATTATATATTCTTGTTCAACCACTGCTGGCGAAACTTGCAGGACATAGTGAATGGCAAGCCCAACCGTTACTCCCAGCAACAACAACGACCGCCTTTAAAAAACAACCAGGCCGTACCGATTATCAACGTGGGATTTATCAATTAAATCAACACGGACGATTTGAAGTGTCAACTACCGGTAATCAAAGCTCTGGAGCATTTCGTTCAATGAGTACCGCAAATTGCTTTGTCGTATTAGAGCAAGATCGTGGTCGTGTCGAGGTTGGGGAAACCGTTAATTTCCAAATGTTCAGCCCAAGCTTTTATTAGAGACCATCTACCGCTCAATTAACGATAATGACGTAAACTCGTTTTTCCAAACCACTCGCTTTTCCAAACCAGAAGTGAGCTAAATTCTACCGTTGTATCTAATATAAAAACGGAGCCCATAGTGAAGCTCCGTTTTTATATTTCGTCTTTATTACTGATGCTTTATTGCTAATTGTCCATTGATTTATCTGCTTTCTTCTCTTTCATGATAGATGCAATAACGGCTATCGTCATGGTCGTCAGCAATACGAGTAAAGAAACCATTGTAGGAATAGCCCAGTCCGTATCAATCAACAACATTTTAATACCAATAAATATCATAATAAAAGCCAATGCTGGCCTTAAGTACACAAACTTATCAAGCATTCCTTCTAAGACAAAATACAAGGATCTTAACCCAAGCAAGGCAAAAACATTGGCCGCTAAGACTAAAAATGGTTCTTGTGTCACGGCAAAAATAGCAGGGATTGAATCCAGAGCAAACATAACATCTGTCATCGAAATCACGACCACAACAATCAGCAATGGCGTGACCAATAATCCATGACTATCTTTCGTAAATAACTTTGTCCCCTGATAAGAATCGATAACTCTAAAAAACTTACGGACTAGACGTTCAGGCAAAGAGCTTACTTGTTCTTCTTCCTCTTCTGGCTTAGTAAGCTGATAACCCGTCCAAATTAAAAAGAACGCAAATAGATACAATACCCAGTGGAATGATTCTAATAATTCCGCCCCAATAGCGATCATAATACCGCGTAAAATAAGAGCGCCAATGATTCCCCACAATAACACTCTTGGACGCAATTCATGCGGTACAACAAACCGACCAAATATCAGCGCAAAAACAAAAAGATTATCAACACTTAATGATTTCTCTAATAAAAATCCGGTCAAAAAAGCGGTTGCTGCATCATGAGGTGTATAAAGGCTATTTGGCTCAAATACAGGCCAAAACTTATATAAAGAAAGAAAAAATAAAAAAGCGAGGAAAATCCAAACAAGGCTCCAAATAGCAGCCTTTTTAATGGTCACATTGCCATTGCGCGTTTGCCATACATCTAAAGCAAACATCAATAACGTTAATAAACCAAAATAAGCATAAGTCGAGATGTGCATTTCTTACTCCAACGCGGAAAGAAATGAATTAAGAGATCCAGACCTTCCGCATAATATGAAAAATCACCAAATAAAAATTTGATAATCAATATATGCGTTGGTCTCGTCAGAGTGATAAACCTTCGTTTTCACCTTTGCTTACCGGAAATAGATCTATCACGATGATCGTGGCCTACTTCGAGATGACGACAAGCAAATTTTCACTGACTACTCCCCAAACACGCTTAGTGTACAATTTACAGAACCTGCCACCAAGAGGTATTTTTGATATTTTAGATGCTACCAATCCCTTATCTTAAATTTTGTTTTGATCGGCTCAATACTGACGATGTATGTTGAAACCGATCATTATTAACTTGTAAAAACTCAACGAAACAATCAGCCATTGAGAAACTCGTCACTGTACCATGTTTTCTCATATTAATAATCGCATCATAGCCTTCTTTGCCTTTCATTGTGTAGGCTGAAGAGGTTCCCGTATAAAGGCGATCATGCTCAATTAATTGCCAATCACCCTCGCGATTACAAATATGTAAAGAATCAATGCGCTGCCCTGAAGGTTTATCGGCATCATAGGTATAGCGTAAATTATGAGTGTATGGATAACTGCCTGATCCTGTGCCTTCAACGCCATTATTAAAAGCATTATTCATAGCGCCCTCCAATATCATAGAAAGGTAGCGTCCTTCTATTTCATATACACCAATCGGTACCGCAAAAGGTAATAATTTACCGGCAATATCAGCAATCGTGATATTTCCTGGGTTCAAAGAGCTACGCACACCACCAGCGTTATGGATAGAAAAATCCACATCAAATCCTTGCTTGTTCATCATAAATAAAAATGATTCAGCAACTAAAGGGGCTAGCACACTCGGGCCATCTTTGTCAGGTATACGCACATGTCGTAAAGGAAAGTCGCTCTTCGCCACAATAGTTTTTTGCAGCTTACGAACCCGAGGAATATATTTATTCAGTAAGATATCGTGAACCATCGGATCTTTTTTACAGATCACAATGTTCGGATTTTGCTTTAGCATTTCACTGGCTTTTACGTGAGCGTTATCGACATATACTTGTGATAAACTGGCATCTAAACATAAACGACGACCAAGTAATAATTCATTTTTTCCATTAAAGTGAGAAACATTGCCTTCAGCATCAAACGTTACTTCACAATGTCCCATAGATAAAGCATGATAGCCCGCTTGCACCACAAAAGTTTGGCCGATTTTTTGTCCATAATCATCATCTTTTTCTAAGCCAACCGATGAAAAGTCACCCTGTAACCGATGGGAGTGTCCCCCAACAATGACACCTATTCCCTTAACCTTACTCGCTAAATCCAAATCAGCTTCATAGCCCAGATGACTTAATAAAATAATATTCTTAACGCTATGCTTATGAATATTTTTAATGGTTGAATTTGCCACTTCAATCGCATTTATAAATGGCGTATCTTGGTCAGGGTTAGAAATCTCAGCCATCTTATCTAAAGCTAAACTGAAAATAGCAATGTCTACACCATTTACCGTTTTAACTATCCAATGTGCACACTGCTCGTTAGTATTAAATGATCGTAAGTTATCCGCTTGGCTCACTCTGACTGGCTTATCTTTAGATTCATTCGAGACATCCCAGTTACCAGCTAGTAAAGGAAAATTAATTCGCTTTAGAAAATACGCAACAGGTTCATTACCCATGTCGAGTTCGTGATTGCCTAGCGCCATAGCATCTATATTCAATGCATTCAATAATTCAGCATTCGCTCTTCCTTTAAAAAGAGAAAAATACAACGTGCCTTGGAAGCAATCTCCAGCGTGCAGAAATAAAAATCCTTTATCACTTTCTTTTGCCTGCTGGCGGAGCTGATTCACTCTAGTAGCAATGCGTGCAAAACCACCAGCACTCACATATGGCTGAAGTGTTTGTTGTTCAATAGTCAGCTTTAATTGCAATGAGCTTGGTTCGAAATAAGAGTGGGTGTCATTGATATGAGCTAAGAGCAAGCTCACCGATTGATTATTTTTTTGGATCATTATACCTCTGTGATCGTGTCTATCTTCTCACTGAATTTCTGTTATTCAGTCTTTTGTTTCTTGATTTTTATACCTCACCATACTAATGCTTGCTTGATGACAAAACTATGACTATTTCACTTAAATGAATTTCTTTTGTCACATTGATTCCAAGCCAAAAGAAAAAATTGTGATGAATACAATCGTTTAGCTTTATTCGCTCCTATACTCTACAAGTAAACTCATCTCTAAGAGAGGCTTTCATGCAATTAGATCGAATTGAAATCTTAGGGTTTCGAGGTATCAAGCGCCTATCACTCAGCTTTGATGAAATCACAACATTACTGGGCGAAAATACCTGGGGAAAATCCTCACTTCTGGATGCCCTTTGCCTCGTTTTACCCATCAATGGCCAGCTACATCAGTTCGAAATTGAAGATTTTCATGTTGATTATGCACTTTCTCAACCACAAACTGATCAAATTCAGATCATAACTCGGTGGAAAACTACCATAAGAAATGAACATCGAAACCCTCGATATCGAAAAATAAAACCTATTTGGCTTGATGATACTGACAGTAACAATAGCCCAATAAAAACATTGATCTACCAAGTAACAGCATTTCGAATTGACCATAAAATTCAAACTCAATATGGTTTTCTTAATAATAAAGCTGAAACCATTGCGCTGCATGACAGCAAAAAATTAGCCATTGAACTATCACGAATCCATCCTGTCATCCGTCTTCGTGATGCTCGCCGCCTAATCTTCACAGATGATCGCCAACCACTCAAAACCACCGATAATAAAGTAGAAAAAAGGATAAATAACACCTATCGACGCTTATTAGCCATGCCCGGCCATGTCAATAAAGCGGAGATGAAAAGTACATTAAATGCGATGCAACATTTAATTGAACATTACTTTTCTTTTCAAGAATTACCCAAATCGAATATAAAACAACCAAGAGAAAACCTATTCTCCGGCCAAGTCCACTCATCAGAGGATCAAGCTAGCCTTGTTAGTCTTCTTAATAGAAATAAAAATCAACAGAGTAAATTACTATTAATGGGTTTATTAAATGCTTACCTTCAAGCAAAAGGATCGTCATTTATTAGTACCAATGCTCGCCCTATCTTAATTTTAGAAGACCCAGAAGGACGTCTACACCCAACCAATCTACTCAAATCTTGGGAGTTACTGCAACTGATCCCAATGCAGAAAATTCTAACAACCAATAGCGGTATTTTACTCAGTGCCGTCCCTCTTTCTTCCATACGACGATTAGTACGTCAATCAGATAAAACCAGCGCTTTTCTGATTAAAGAGAACCTCTTGAGCAAAGATGACTTACGACGAATCAGTTTTCATATTCGTTTTCATCGCCCTAACGCGCTGTTTGCCCGCTGCTGGCTATTGGTAGAAGGAGAAACCGAAGTTTGGTTATTCAACGAATTATCAAAGATTTATGGTTATAATTTGGCCTCGGAAGGAGTTCAACTTATAGAGTTTGCTCAATCGGGCTTAAAATCTTTAATCAAAGTAGCGAAGGCATTACACATCGATTGGCATGTTGTGGTTGATGGCGATCCTGCCGGTAAAAAGTATGCGATGACCACCCGTACTCAGCTAGAGCAAGACTTGGAGAAGCATCGGCTCACCGAATTACCCGATCGTGATATCGAACATTTTCTATACAACAATGGCTTTGAAGACTTTTTTCGAAGCATGGTTCATATTACGCCAAATCACCCTATCCCAGACAAAAAAATTGTCCAGAGAGCCGTGAAGAAACACGCTAAACCTGATCTTGCGTTAGGTATTGTCGAATACTGTGAAGAACACGGTGCTGAAAAAATTCCACTACTCTTAAGATGGATTTTAAAACGGGTATTAACCATGGCAAATGGAAACACTTAGCCGTATTTATTCTGTTCATTCATTTATTCAACAGCCATCACCATGAACAATGTTTGTTTCCCACGTGATCAACCGTTACTATCATTTCAGTTTCATTTAAATATGAATGACTGCATTGAAGCTTATTTCATACTTCGTCACGCTTATATCATCTAAGAGTTATAAAATAACGCGGATAAGATAATGATATCTTCGAGAACATTCGAATTTCAATCACCCTAATTAAAGTAACCTGAGGTTAACTATGTATAAACTGATCGCAATTGACATGGATGGCACATTACTCAATTCAGACCACCGTATTACTGAAGAAAACAAGCAAGCCATCGCCGCGGCTCGTGCAAAAGGCATACATATTGTTTTAGCTTCTGGTCGACCTTTAGATGGAATGCTAACCGCCTTACAAGAATTGGATATGGACTCTGATGAAGATTTCGTGATCAGCTACAACGGCTCCATGGTACAAAAAGTAGCAAGCAAAACGGCCATTCGCCAAGAAATTTTAACTGGTTCAGATGCAAAATTAATCGCGGAATGGGCAAAAAAGCTCAATGTTAGCGTTCATGCTTTTTCCATCAAAGAAGGGTTAATTACCCCTAAAAATAATAAATACACAGCCCATGAGTGCAACATCAATGGTATTACGCTTACTGAGATGTCTTTTGAGGATCTAGAGGATAATGACGCAATCTTAAAAGCCATGATGGTAGAAGAAGAAGCCGAATTAAGCCAAGCTATAAACGATCTACCGACTGATTTGTACAACCAATTCACGATTGTTCGTAGCGCCCCTTTTTTCCTAGAGTTTATGCATAAAACAAGCGACAAGGGTGCTGGCGTTCAAGCGCTTGCTGAACATTTAGGCATTAATGCTTCGGAAGTGATTACGATGGGCGATGCAGGTAATGATCACCACATGTTAAAATACGCAGGTCTTGGTATTGCCATGGGTAACGCTACGGAAGAAACCAAAGCAATTGCAGACTATATTACCGATACCAATAACAATAGCGGTGTAGCACGGGCCATTGAAAAGTTTGTCTTAAGTTAACCAGAGATTAAAGTCGCCTTTCTTTTGACTATTATTTCAAAATAAAAGCTTGACCTTGGAGTATACTCATAGGTCTATCCTTGCTTTAATCATGAAGCAAGGAGTTTTTCAATGCGAGTATATAACGCTGTTTCTCAACCTCAAGAACCGAATGTCACTAGTGAATCCACACAAGTTACTGGTCATACGGATCAAGGTTCATGCTGTAACCAATCAAGTTGTCATGGTGATAATCCGGACAATATTATCTCTTCAGATAATCACGCTTCCTCTTCATCCACTAACTCGAAGAAACTTAATTGGAAAGTATCAGGCATGGATTGCCCTGCATGCGCACGAAAAATTGAAAATATTGTCAATCAACTCGATGACGTTGAATCCGGAAAAGTACTTTTTGCAACGGAAAAACTTCAGGTCACTTTGGCACCACATGCTAAAGCCGATAAAATCGAATCGATGATAGAAGCTTCCTGCTTGCAACAAGGTTTTACACTACAAAGTCTAAACTCATTGACTAAAAATCGTCATCTTGCAGCAAATGAAACACCGAATACATGGCAACAAAAAATAAAAGACAATGGGCAAATTATTACGATTGCCATTGCGATGCTAGTGTCCACTTTATCTCAATACTGGTCACCAAGTTTAAGCCAAGATTTGTTCGCACTCACCTGTGTATTAGGCCTAATACCGATTATAAAAAAAGCTTACCGACAAACCAAAACCGGCAGCCCTTTTGCAATTGAAACCCTAATGAGTGTTGCCGCACTAGGTGCATTGTATTTAGGTGAAACTGCTGAAGCAGCCATGGTTCTATTGTTATTTTTAATCGGTGAAAGGCTTGAATCGTTTGCGGCTTCAAAAGCGCGTAGTGGCGTTCAAGCTTTAATGGCATTAGTACCTGAAACTGCAATGAAGATCGTTGATGGTAAAAGTGTTGAAGTGGCAGCAAGTGAGCTGCAACTTAACGATATTATTGAAGTTGCACCGGGCTCTCGTATGCCAGCTGATGGCATTTTATTAGAACAAGCAGCAAGCTTTGATGAAAGTGCGTTGACCGGAGAATCCATTCCAGTAGAGCATCCGCAAGGTGCGAATGTTATGGCTGGAGCCATTGTTGTCGATAAAGTGGTTCGCTTTAAAATCACATCGAAGCAAGGCGAAAATGCAATTGACCGCATCTTACATTTAATTGAAGAAGCCGAATCACGTAAAGCCCCGATTGAACGTTTTCTAGATAGATTTAGCCGCTGGTACACACCACTGATGATGGTCGTTGCACTGATGGTTATCGTACTGCCACCCTTATTATTCGGTGAAAGTTGGGATACATGGATCTACCGAGGTCTTGCTTTATTGCTGATTGCTTGCCCATGTGCTTTGGTTATTTCGACACCCGCCGCCATTACTTCTGGCTTATCTGCCGCCGCTAAATATGGTGCTCTAATTAAAGGTGGTGCGACCCTTGAACAACTCGGTAGGATTGAAACCATTGCTTTTGATAAAACAGGAACACTAACAAAAGGTAAACCAGAGGTTACGGATATCATCGCCTTTGACAACTGGACAGAACAAACACTGCTTGAATACAGCAGTGCAATAGAACAAGGGTCAACTCACCCATTAGCTAAAGCGATTGTGATCAAAGCACAACAAATCGGCAATAAAAGTATAACTGAGAGACAAGCTTCTAATAAACAAGCACTAGCGGGTGTCGGCGTTTCAGGAATAATTGAAGGTAGTCACTATCAAATTAGTGCACCGAATTCGGTAGAAAACATATTATCCAAGGAACACTCCCAACAAATCTTCGCTCTAGAAGACCAAGGTAAAACCGTCGTTGTTGTATTAAAAGAGCAACAAACTATTGGCTTCATTGCCATGCAAGATACTTTACGAGAAAGCAGCGCTCAAGCCATTCAAGATCTCCAAAGCATGGGTATACAAACCATTATGTTAACGGGTGATAACCCACGTAGCGCAGCCGCTATTAGCCAAAGTATTGGGATAGACTATAAAGCAAGCTTGTTGCCAAAAGACAAAGTTAATTACGTTGAGCAACTATCACAACATTCATTTGTGGCGATGGTTGGAGATGGGATCAACGATGCGCCCGCGATGAAAGCGGCCAATGTCAGTATTGCAATGGGAGGAGGCACCGATGTCGCATTAGAAACCGCTGACTCCGCTTTAACTCATAATCGACTTACTGAGTTACCGAACATGATTAACTTATCACGAGCAACGATGTTGAATATTCGCCAGAATGTCACATTAGCACTTGGATTAAAAGGCATATTTCTTGTCACTAGCTTATTTGGGATTACAGGGCTTTGGGTGGCAGTTTTAGCCGACAGTGGCGCAACCGCATTAGTGACACTCAATGCATTACGCTTATTAAACTTCAAATCAAAAATTGAAAAATAACTGTTTAGCCGAAAGTATTAAAGTTGCAATACCTCGGCAAACAAACCGTTAACGAGTAACAACTTTAAATAAGATAGATATAAATCAATAAGCGAAAAGATTGTAACGAATTTCAGTTGAAAGATATTACACCAACCGTATGATGAGCAGATAACAATACTGAAGTGGCTACATTTAACCGCTTCAGTATCAAATCATAACATTCGATGGAATTAACCAATGAGAATTGTTGCGGTAACCGCTTGTCCTACTGGAATTGCCCACACTTACATGGCAGCAGAAGCTTTAATTAAATGCGCGGTAAAGTTAAGTGTGAGTATCCATGTAGAAACACAAGGCGCGATGGGTATAGAAAATAAACTCAGCTATAAAGACATCAGTCAATCTGATATTGCATTAATCGCCTCAGACATCACCATTGAACAAATGGAACGTTTTGAACAAAGTAAAACGTTAACAGTGACGATCGAAGAAGTGTTAACTAACCCTGAAGCTGTGCTCAAAAGCTGCTTGAAGCATGCAAACTAAACGAATAACCTTCTTTCTTGGCGCAGAAGGTCTGCCTAGCTGGTTAATTAAATTCATTCATAATCAACTTATGGCGTTTAATGGTAGTGCAACACTGCTTAAAATTCAGACTTTGCAACAAGTCAACGTGCGAGATTATTTAAATGCGATGACCCTCGCCTTTCAACCTTTTGATCTATGCCAGATTATCTTATGTGGTTCTAAAGCAGACATTTTTGAATCAATGGTAAAACGAACATTGGTAGAAGATTGTTTTCTCATCGAGAAAAACACTAAAACGACACCTCAGCATTTAAATTTCGATAATTTTTATTTCCAATTTTTTAATATCACTAATGAACTTGCTGCTTTTAATCGACTTTTACATAGTGTCAGCCTTAACGAGCAAACAAAAAATATCGAAATAGAAAAAGCCTTCGTTTTACAATGGGTAGCTAAACATGCTAATCACATGCAACAAAAAAACCTTAGAGAACAACTAATACAGCGAGAATCCATATCTTCAACTGGGATGCAAGACGGCATAGCTTTCCCTCACATCCTCAGTGATCGCGTCAAAAAGCCGCAATTGATCTGCATAACAACCGATAAACCAATCCAATGGCATTCCACCATGGGATCTGTCACTCATATTATCGGCTTGGTTTTGCCGAAACCATGTCAGACAGAAGCGTTATCTGGTGTGAGAAATCTTGCTACGAAATTAGTCAATGAAGATTTTCGTCTCTTCATTACACAACACCACACAAGCGCAGAGTTACAGGTCATTTTAAGCTGCCTTATGGGTAAAATCTAACCATCACTCTCTTTCTTTTAATGCTCTGAATTCGCTAGGTGTTCGTCCTACCTTATTTTTAAACACTCGAAAGAAATAGTTCACATCGTTATAGCCACAACGCATCGCGACTTCACTTAACCGAAATGAATAACGCGTTAGCATAAATTTCGCCCGCTCCAATCTAACCCAAGTTATGTAGTCAGCTAAACGCATATGTCCTTGCTGTCGAAATAAACGAGACAAATGATTTGGACTAATATTAAATCGGTATGCAATGCTGTCTCGCGTAATGCTTCGATGAAAATTTTCTTGAATATAAATACAAATACCTTGGTACAAATCTTCACTATGACTTTGAGATGAACAATCTGGTGAAAGCAACATTCCATGACAGTAGGTCATTAAAGCCATGAGTAAATGCCCCCCTGTAGGATGCAAGTTTTTTTCTTTAGAAAGCGTATTGAGTGCATTTAAAATATGATCAATAGCGTGACCTGTTCGAGTTTGTATACTGTGCTTTTGTACGTCAAAAAAGCTCACCTCAGCCTTTCTCTTTTCAACCAAACTGAACCCTAATTGGCGCTTTCCAAATAGCAAGCTCAAAACACAGCAATCGGCCTCCCAATCCGGTTTATTCCAACTATTTGGGGGAATATATAGGATATCCCCTGGAAGAACCTTCACTTGCGTTATACCAAACTCAGGATCTTCAATCTGATTCATGTATTCACCGGTAATTACAAACTCCATTCGAGGGAAATTCACCTGGTAACTAAATGGTGGCGGTGTTGATTGGTCACTAGCAAACCAAACTCGTTTAAAGTGATCCCGTTCTGAAAGTACACCTTCTAATACATTGATAAAAACTTGACTCATAGCTGAGTATCACGCCTATTAAAGTTGGAATTAACTACAATTTTTATAGCCAATTTTAGGTGACTTCTATTCTAATCTTATGTGGGTTAATAATTATAGCGTGACTACTTCTTGCTGGGTGATCAAGATCACAAAGAAACCATTAGGTTACAATAATCCAGTAAATGTCTTTTATATGCACTATTTTTAAAGGTTCAAATCACCAACAATTCACAACGTCAAAATATCAACAATAATATTCTAATAATAGGTACGATTATGATTACGCAGCTGATTAATAAAAACCTGATCCGCTTGAATCTAAAAGCCACGACAAAAGACGAAGTCTTTAATGAGATGGTTGATGTATTAGAGGCTCAAGGAAAACTAAGTGATCGTGGGCAATTTTTAAAAGACATATATGCTCGTGAAGACATTGGCAATACCGGTTTTGAAGACGGTATCGCTATTCCTCATGCCAAAAGTGCCGCAGTGGCAGAGCCTGCAGTTGCTATTGGTATTAGTCGTACCGGTATTGAATATGGCGCCGAAGATGGTGAAAATTCTAAACTATTCTTCATGATTGCTTCTCCCGACGGAGGCGCGGATCATCATATTGAAGTATTAGCCGAACTGTCTTCCAAATTGATTGAAGACGGTTTCATTGAGGCCTTTTTTAAAGCAGAAACCCCAGAAGATGCACTCGCTTTATTGCTTGAGAAAAAAGAAGCGCACGAGACTATTGCTGCAGACAAAGGATTCATTATCGGTGTCACTGGCTGCCCTGCAGGTATCGCTCATACTTATCTAGCAGCAGAAGGTTTAGAAAAAGCCGCAGCCGAAATGGGTTACAAAATTAAAGTCGAAACAAATGGTTCTATCGGTGTCAAAAATGCCCCGACTCAAGAAGAAATTGATCGAGCCGTGGCTATCGTAGTGAGCTGTGACAAACAAGTTGATATGACTCGCTTTAATGGAAAAAAGCTTATTCAAACAAGCGTAAAAGCTCCCATCAGTAATGGTAAGGGCGTGATTCAACAAGCGCTTGATGCCCCACTTTATAAAGCAGATGTCTCTGCTAATAGCAAAAATGATAAGTCAGGAGCCAATTCTGGCCGTTCTAATCTGTACCGCTACTTAATGAATGGTGTATCTCACATGATCCCGTTTGTGGTAACTGGTGGTTTGATGATCGCCCTTTCATTAGCGATCGGTGGTGAACCTACGGCTAATGGTATGCAGATCCCTGAAGGCAGTTTATGGAATCAAGTACTGAATGTTGGTGTCGTCGCCTTCACCTTAATGATTCCAATTCTGGCCGGTTATATTGCCTTTGCTATTGGGGATCGCGCTGCACTCGCGCCTGGTTTTATCGGTGGCTGGATTGCAAACAATGGATCTTTCTATGGTGCAGAAGCTGGAACAGGATTTATTGGCGCCATTATCGCAGGCTTACTTGTGGGTTATTTTGTCCGCTTTATTGCGATGCGAGACTACCACAAAATGATCGCCCCTCTTGTACCAATTATGATTGCACCAATCTTAGGTACCGTATTTATTGCGTCACTTTTCATTTTTGTCATCGGCGCACCTATTGCAGATTTAATGCAATGGTTAAACGCGGTTTTGACAGAAATGAGTACTGGTAATGTGGTATTACTCGGCATTGTATTAGGGGGTATGGCAGGGTTTGATATGGGCGGTCCATTTAACAAGGTGGCGTTCCTATTTTCAGTCGGCATGATCGCTAATGGACAAACTCAATTTATGGGCGCAATGGCCGTCGCCATTCCAATCGCACCGTTAGGCATGGCACTTGCAACCATTATTGGTCGTAAACTTGATATTTTTGAAGATAGTGAAATTGAAGCAGGTAAAGCCGCAGGGGCAATGGGTCTGGTTGGTATTTCAGAAGGTGCCATTCCATTTGCAGCGCAAGATCCACTGTCTGTGATTCCGGCAAACGTAATTGGCTCTATGGTTGGTGCCGTAATGGCATTTTCTTTTGGCATTACCAATAGCGTTGCTCACGGGGGACCAGTTGTGGCGCTCCTTGGTGCAATGAATAAACCTGTCATGGCCATCATTTGTATGGCTGTCGGCGCCATTGTTACTGCCATCGTTTGTGTCGCCTTAAAGAAAATGCGTAAAGCGAAAGCAGTACAAATCGCTTCAGCTTAGTTTGAGTAAAATCAAAGAACCTGTAATCACTCATTATCGGTTCTTTGATATTTATCCACATTCACGATCAGAGTATAATTTCAGCCAGAATCGAATTTCTGTAAATATTGCATTAAATAAGGTCTTTCATGAAACAACTTCCTCCTTTTACACTCATGCAAAATGTTATCCAAGATTACGCATGGGGCAGCGTGACCTCAATTTCGCAACTTTTTGACATCCCCAATCCTGAAACAAAGCCTCAAGCTGAAATATGGATGGGCGCTCATCCGAATGGGTGCTCACAAGTGACACTAGAGGGTCAAACGCTTCGATTGGATAACATCATTAATCAAGATAAGCGCTCTATTTTAGGAGAAAGAACCGAAGCTCGCTTCAATGAATTGCCTTACTTATTTAAAGTATTAGCGGCTGAAAAAGCACTTTCTATACAAGTTCACCCGAGTAAAGAAGCTGCTGAAATAGGCTTTGAAAAAGAAAATCAAGCTGGTATCGATTTAAAAGCGGCTCACCGTAACTACAAAGATCCGAACCACAAACCAGAACTGGTCTATGCTTTAACATCTTATCAAGCGATGAATGGTTTTCGTGGTTTCCAAGATATTATCCGTTATTTTGAAGCAGTGAATGCCCCTGCACTCACTCATTACCTTGATCATTTAAAAGCTAACCAAAATGAAGCGGGATTAAGCCGTTTTTTTGAAGCTGTTTTGTCCATTAAAGGCGAAGCAAAGACATCCTCTTTATCGGCGCTAATGTCGCATGCTCATAAAAGTAAAGGTCATGAGCTGGCTGACTTGTTAATTGAATTAGAAAAACAATACCCTGGTGATGTTGGCCTATTTGCACCATTAATGCTTCACTATATTACCTTGCAACCCGGTGAGGCCATGTTCCTTAATGCTTGTACTCCCCATGCTTACATTAAAGGTACTGGCTTGGAAATCATGGCGAACTCTGACAATGTACTTCGCGCAGGTTTAACACCAAAATACATGGATATCCCAGAGCTGATTTCTAACACCGTTTGCCAGCCAAAACCAAGTGATGAAATTCTTCTTGCACCAATTGAAGAAAATAATGCCAAGCATTATCCTATTCCAGTCGAAGATTTTAAATTCAGCGTATATAAAAATAACGCCAACATAACATGTAAAAGCGCTGAAATTATCTTCGCCATTGATGCCGATACAACACTATGTCATACAAGCGGTCAGACATTAGTCTTATCCAAAGGCCAATCTGCATTCATTCCTTATAATACACATCAGTATCGAGTGACGAGTTCTGGAAGCTACGCTCGCGCTTATAACTGATCATTTGTGATTCTTATCACCATTTAACTTGAAAAACGTGCCAATCGGAGTTACCTTGGCGCGTTTTTCATCATTTTGTATTACACGAAATGATACTTTGCTTCTCGAATAGATTTTTATAAAGGGTTATACATTGATTTCTACAGCTAATATCACAATGCAATTTGGTGCTAAACCATTATTTGAAAACATTTCAGTAAAATTTGGTGACGGTAACCGCTATGGCCTTATCGGTGCTAACGGTTGTGGTAAATCAACGTTTATGAAAATCTTAAGTGGTGAGCTAGAACCAAGTGCAGGTAATGTAAGCGTCGATCCCAATGAACGTGTCGCCAAGCTAAACCAAGACCAGTTTGCTTACGAAGAATTTACCGTTCTTGATACCGTTATTATGGGTCATAAGGAACTTTGGGAAATAAAACAAGAGCGTGACCGCATTTACTCCCTTGCTGAAATGAGTGAAGAAGACGGCATGAAAGTGGCGGATCTTGAAACTGAATTCGCTGAAATGGATGGTTACACAGCTGAATCTCGCGCAGGGGAATTATTACTTTCTGTGGGCATCCCAACTGAGCAACACTGGGGTCCAATGAGCGAAATCGCTCCAGGTTGGAAGCTTCGTGTTCTTTTGGCTCAGGTTTTATTTGCAGACCCGCATATCATGCTTCTTGATGAGCCAACCAACAACTTGGACATGGACACCATTCATTGGTTGGAAGATACGCTAAACCAACGTAACTGCACAATGATCATTATTTCGCATGACCGTCATTTCTTAAACTCAGTATGTACTCACATGGCCGACATCGATTATGGTGAACTACGTGTTTACCCTGGTAACTATGACGACTTCATGTTTGCTGCAACGCAAGCGCGTGAGCGTTTGTTAAATGATAACGCAAAGAAAAAAGCACAAATTGCAGAACTGCAAACGTTCGTATCTCGCTTCTCTGCTAACGCATCGAAAGCCAAACAAGCGACTTCTCGTGCTAAACAAATTGATAAAATTCAACTTGATGAAGTGAAAGCGTCTAGCCGTCAAAACCCATTCATTCGTTTTGAACAGTCAAAAGAGCTTTTCCGTAATGCTTTAATCGTTGAAGAATTAAGCCAAGGCTTTGATAACGACCTTTATACTAACTTCAATGCTATTTTTGAAGTCGGTGAGCGTGTTGCTATCATTGGTGAAAATGGTGTAGGTAAAACTACCCTACTCAATACTTTGGCGGGTAAACTGGAACCTAAAACAGGTTCATTTAAATGGTCAGAAAACTCGAACATCGGTTACTACGCTCAAGACCATGCTTATGAATTCTCAAAAGACATGCTTGTGTTTGATTGGATGGATCAATGGCGTCAAGAAGGCGAAGATGAACAAGTCGTCCGTAGCTTCTTAGGCCGTATGTTATTTGGCCAAGATGATATCAAAAAACGTGTTAAAGTCCTTTCTGGCGGTGAACAAGGCCGTATGTTACTTGGCAAATTAATGATGCATAAGCCAAACATGTTGTTAATGGATGAACCCACTAACCACATGGATATGGAATCAATTGAATCATTAAACCTAGCGCTTGAAAACTACAAAGGTACACTGTTCTTCGTTTCTCACGATCGCCAATTTGTGTCTTCTCTCGCAACTCGTATACTTGAAATTCGCGATGGTAAAATTCATGATTTCCGTGGTACTTATGAAGAATTACTTAAAGATCGCGCGGCTAAATCAGCTTAATCATTAATTGCTTATTAAAATAGCTGCAATTGAGTTTTAAGGCTCTAAAGTAACCGCTTTAGAGCCTTTTTATTGATCATGTATAGCCGTTTTACGCTATTTTCTATATAGACTCCCACTCCCTCTTTTTTAGGCTTTAATCATGACCTTTTCTGAACTTAATCTTCATAATGATATTCTTCGTGCTTTACCCGCATCAATCACGACACCAACCCTAATTCAACAACATGCTATTCCTGCTATTTTTCATCACGCCGATGTTCTTGCTCTTGCTCAAACTGGTAGCGGAAAAACATTTGCCTATGGTTTACCACTTTTACAAATGATCGAAACCAAGCAACCACAAATCCAGTGCGTCATTGTCGTACCAACCCGAGAACTAGCCAGACAAATTCACCAAGATTTATCACCCATCGCCGCTGAATTAAAGATAAAATCAGCCAACTTGTTTGGAGGCATTGATTTAACGGTTCAAACATCACAATTGGAGAATTTACCACACATGGTCATTGCAACACCGGGTCGCTTACTGGCATTACTCAATGCCAAAACACTCGACCTGTCAGCCGTAAAACATCTGGTATTTGATGAAGTGGATCGGCTACTAGATATGGGCTTTTGGACTGACATCCAAAGTATTATTAAAGACATCCCCCCCCAACGACAAATCCTGTGCTTCTCCGCCACGCTCACTAATGAGGTGGAGAAAGAAGTAGAAAGCATTCTAGAGTCCCCTGTTCGCCTTAATGCCCATGATAAAAACAGTGTGGTTGATGCAATTGAAGAACATCTTTACCTCGTTAATAAAGGCAGTAAAACAAAAGCATTATTATCACTTTTAGGGCAACAAGCAGATAAGCAGTCATTAATATTTAGTAATACCAAAGACACTGCCAATACACTTGCAAAAAAATTATTAAAAGCAGGTCTTTCTGTTTCGGTATTGCATGGAAACAAAGAACAGGCAGAACGTGATCAAGCGCTTGACGATTTCAAACATAAAAAAATTAAGACTCTTATTGCAACGGATGTGCTTGCACGCGGTATCCACATTGATCATCTACCCATAGTGATAAATTTTGAACTACCCGAAAACCCTGCTGTTTATGTACACCGTATTGGTCGCACCGCTCGTGCAGAGCAAACAGGCATCAGCATTACTTTAGTTTCTCATATAGAGCAAGAAGCCCTCAGTGCAATCCGCGAACTGACTAAGAGAAGCATGCCTTTAACCGAACTTGATGGTTTTCCTGTAACAGACAAGCCAAGCACAGGTGAAACTAAGCGACAACCACGAGACAAACAAGCGAATCGTAGAAGCGCAAAAAAGCGCAGCATCAAAGACTTTCAATCGAAAGTAAAATGCCCCTCTTCGTCGCCTAGCCAAAAGAAGTCATAACATTGGACTTTCTCAACCTAAAATCTTAGCTATGAGGATACTTTATCCTCATATACCCTTCGATCTTGAAGCTGCAATTTTTTGACTGCGTTCATTCATCCCGTTCACATAGCCTATAGCCACAGGGATTCATTCGCTTGTCGCCTCACTGCAACTTCAATTACTCGGGCATAGTCATATTTCAACGCGGTAAAAACCGCACCAACAAGAGGCCAGAAGCACTAAAACGGTGCAATCAATCCACTTTACTCGTCATCTTCTCACCCAATCACCACACTGATATCTTCATCACCTTATAAAAATAACCCATGCCAATACACTTAATTAATTGGCCTGATTTTTGCTTTACAACTAAATCATTATTGAATACTGCTCTATAAAAGGGCAAAAAAGTTATAAAGCACATTTTTTGTGCAATAAGATTGAAAATAATAATTCTGCTTAGGAGAAAATACATGGACGAGTCAATGAGCCAAGTGAATGGCGCAGTACAAGCCCTCACCCACAGTTCTGACACCCTATTTTTATTGCTCGGTGCCATTATGGTGTTTTTAATGCATGCTGGATTTGCATTTTTAGAAGTTGGCACGGTTCGTCATAAAAATCAAGTCAACGCATTAGTAAAAATATTGGCAGACTTTGGCGTATCGACCATTGCTTACTTCTTTTTTGGCTATTGGGTTGCTTATGGTCATACCTTCTTTGTTGATGCTCAAACATTATCGGCTGGCAATGGTTATGAACTCGTAAAATTCTTTTTCTTATTAACATTTGCCGCGGCTATTCCTGCCATCGTATCTGGTGGTATCGCAGAACGTGCACGTTTCTACCCTATTTTAATCGCAACCTTCTTCATCGTTGGGTTAGTTTATCCATTTTTCGAAGGTATTATTTGGAATGGTAACTTTGGACTACAAAACTGGTTTGATATTACCTTTGGTGCACCATTCCACGATTTTGCAGGCTCAGTTGTCGTTCATGCTGTAGGTGGATGGATTGCACTGATCGCGGTTATTTTCCTAGGGATGCGTAACGGACGAGTACGTGCAGGTAAACACACTAACTTCGCGCCTTCAAATATCCCTTTTCTTGCTTTGGGAGCATGGATCCTTTCTGTAGGCTGGTTTGGCTTCAATGTTATGTCGGCACAAACTATAAGTGGAATCAGTGGCTTAGTTGCAATGAATTCATTAATGGCAATGGCGGGAGGAATCATTGCGGCAATGATAGTAGGAAAGAATGACCCGGGCTTCATTCACAATGGTCCACTAGCTGGTTTAGTTGCAATATGTGCAGGCTCTGATTTAATGCACCCACTTGGAGCTTTAATCACAGGAATTATAGCTGCTTCAATATTTGTTTGGTTATTTACCTTCATGCAAAATCGTACAAAGATTGATGATGTATTAGGCGTTTGGCCTTTGCACGGGGTTTGTGGTGCTTGGGGTGGTATTGCTGCCGGTATTTTTGGACAACAAGTGTTAGGTGGCATGGGTGGGATCAGTTTAACTGTTCAAGTTATTGGAACATTAATTGGAATTCTTGTTGCGGTTGTAGGCTCAGCCAGCGTTTATGGTCTCATCCATAAAATGACAGGATTGCGATTAACCCAAGAAGAAGAATACAATGGAGCGGATTTATCAATTCATAAAATCAGCTCAACAAATGAAGATTAATACATTTTAAAAGAGCCGTAGATGGAGTTTACGGCTTCTCTTTCTATTCTTGCTGTTGCTTCGACTCATAAACTTTATGCATTTCAGGCAACCAACATGCTCCTCTCACACCACTTGAATCACCAAACTTCGCTTTCATAATTTTCGTGTTACACACATCAGAAAACACATATTGGTTAAGAAGCTTAGGAATATCTTCGTATAACTCATCAATATTAGAAAGACCGCCACCTAAAACAATAGCATGAGGGTCTAAAATATTAATAATAGAGGCGAGACTACGAGCGCACATATCCACAAAATGATTGTAATGTTCAACAGCAGACTCTTCGCCCATTCTTTTTTTCTTGATGATATGAATAGCCTGTAACTCATCACTATTTTTTAAACGACTACCGTATCGTTGGTGGTAACGTTTAGTAAATCCCGTACCTGAAATATAACGTTCAATACAATTATCTTTTCCACAATAACAAGGCTGTGGAGGCCCATCACTCTCAACGCTATATTGAGGCAACGTATTGTGTCCCCATTCACCGGCTATCGCATTAGGCCCAGATAAAAGCTGTCCATTGACCGTAATACCACCACCACAGCCTGTGCCCATGATCACACCAAACACTGTGGGATGGTTTGCACCTGCACCATCCATCGCTTCAGATAATGTAAAACAATCAGCATCATTTGCGATATAAATAGGTTGATGTACTGCAAAGCTCAAATCTGCTTTTAAATCTTTGCCATTTAATATGAGGCAATTACAATTTTTAATTTTGCCCGTTTCAGGGCTAATAGCGCCCGGCAAACCAATACCAATGCTTAGGGATTGTGTCACTTCAACCTTAACAGTTTTAATCAAAGTAACGATGGCATTTAAAAAAACCTCATAGCTTTCTGTTGGAGTGAATATTCGTTTTTGATAGACGATATCATTATGTGCATTCATAGCCACCGCTTCAATTTTTGTTCCACCAATATCTAGACCCAAGCGAATCATTCATCATTTTCCTTATTATTAGTTTGGTTTTAACACTCTTAAATCCTCAATAAATAGTGACGCACGTCACAATATTGAATTTTTGTATTTATAATGGAAACTTATTGTCAAAGTGAATAAATCAACAATTATTGCAATAAATATTCATATAATACGGGGCAATTCACATATAGAAACAAAGTGATTAATTAATAAGTATCTGATTATAAATAATTAATCCCTAAAAAATTGATACAAAAATATAGAAACCAAGAAAATATCACAACACAATAATTAGCATATTAAGGGAAGTGTTGGACATAGTTTTCTTACAAAAGTTTCACACATGGCGATTGATAAACTACGCTTACATCAGTATTGTTTAGTTAGCTCTCTGATAACTTTATAGTTTTCAGTAAAATAGCTGACATTACCATGACCCAATTGACATAATTCACACAAATTGGATCGTTTATGGACAAATTAATTTAATTGGTGCTGATATGAAAAATAAACAGGTTTCTTTACTTGCTTCGATAATTTCCCTTTCTTTACTACTTTCTAGTCAAGCAAATGCTGCTGCTGAAAATGCAGGCGAATTTTACTTAGGTGCGAAAACGGGTTGGGCTAATTTTGATTTCTGCGAAACTGGCGATTGTGATGATGATGCCTGGGGCGGTAGTGTTTATGGCGGTTATCAATTCAATTCATGGATATCTTTAGAAGGCGGTTATAACTACCTTGGTAACTCTAAGTCTTATGTAGGGAATCAAGTAACAGATAGAACCAAAGTCGACAACGGCGAATTAGGTTTAAAACTTGATTGGAACCTAGGAAGTGCATGGAACTTATTCGGTAAAATTGGTGGTACATACAATGACGTTCATAGCCAACGCTATAACGGTTCAAATACTGTAAAATCAGATAACACTTCATTGATGGCTGGTGCCGGTCTTGAATATCAATTAAGTCATAACTGGCGTGTTCGTACTGAGTACCAATGGTTTGATGACGTAGGTGAAAAAGGTACTGGCCAAAGTGATATTAACTATGTATCAGTTGGTTTATCTTACTACTTCGGCGAAGACAAAAATGCCGCAGCGGCTGCCGCTGTTGTTGCAGCACCAATTGTGGCTGCAGAACCTGAGCCAGTTGTAGAGCCAGAACCAGCGCCACTACCTCTACCAGCCGCCACGCTGTCAACAGGTGCATTTGAACACGATTCTACAGCTCTAACTGGCAGCGCAAAAGAATCTTTAACTCCAGTTGCAACCTACCTTGAGCAAAACCCTGAAGTTAACGTTGATGTGATCGGTTACACTGATTCAACAGGTGCTGCTGCATATAACCAAAAACTGTCTGAAAAACGCGCGAAAGCAGCCGCAGATTACTTAGAGTCTGAAGGTGTTGAAAACTCTCGTATTAATGTTGAAGGTCGTGGAGAAGAAAATCCAATCGCTGACAACAAAACGGCTGAAGGTCGCGAGAAAAACCGTCGTATTGAAGTTTTCTACAGCAAATAATCAACAGCACAAGCCAAATTCTTGGTTAACTGAACATTGATTAAGCAATATAGTTTAATATGGAAGAAGCCACTATTGAGTGGCTTCTTTTTTATACTTTGTTGTCCCGTTTTAGGGTTTAATATTAGAAAGTGTTATGGAGTGAATTTACAGTGGATATTTTTACGAAATTCCTCCTTTCGTCAGATGAAGAGGATCCAATAAGCGCTCTAACTCTTCCAGTGGTAAGTCTGTTTCTTCAAACGCCACATCAATGATAGCACGACCTTCTTGATACGCTTTTTTAGCAACCTTTGCTGCTTTTTCATAACCAATGAGCGGATTAAGCGCGGTGACTAAAATAGGATTTTTTGCTAACGCTACCTGCAAAGTTTCTTCTCGTACGGTAAAACCTACAATCGCCTTCTCTGCGAGCGCTTTCGAACTCGTAGTAAGAAGTATAATACTTTGTAATAAGTTGTGCGCGACTACTGGCAACATAACATTTAACTGAAAGTTTCCCGACTGCCCTGCTACTGTAATAGTGGTATCATTCCCCATCACTTGCGCAGCGGCCATCGCTACCGCTTCAGGTATCACTGGATTCACTTTCCCTGGCATAATCGACGAACCTGGTTGCAAAGCGACAAGTTCAATTTCACCAATTCCCGCTAATGGGCCAGAATTCATCCATCTCAAGTCATTAGCTATTTTCATTAATGCAACAGAATACGTTTTAAGCTCACCCGATAAAGCGACACTGGAATCCTGATTACTCAAATTATAAAAATAGTTTTCGCTCGGCTTTAAACCTTGCCCCGTCAAAACACTCAATGCTTTACAAAACTCACAGGGAAAATCCTTATGCGCATTAATTCCTGTACCAACTGCCGTACCACCTTGTGCCAATTGTTCAAAATCAATCAATACACTTTCAATTCTGAGCATTGCTTTATCTATTTGTGTTTTCCATCCCATCAACTCTTGCTTCATGGTAATGGGCATGGCATCCATTAAATGAGTGCGGCCTGTTTTGACAATATGTGATAATTCATTTGCTTTACCTGCCAAAGCAACACTCAGGCTTCCCATTTCAGGTAACAACCGATGCCGAACCGCCAATAAAGCACTCAGTTGGATTGCCGTTGGAATAACATCATTACTGCTTTGCCCCATATTCACATGATCATTAGGACTTACTTTTACGCTCCCTTTATTAGTTTTTAACTTTTTATTGGATAACGAAGCAATAACTTCATTAACATTCATATTAGTACTCGTCCCTGATCCAGTTTGAAAAACATCAATTGGAAATTGATCGGCATACTGGCCATCAAGTAATTCAATGCAGCTCTTTTCAATCGCGTTAAATAACACTTGATCCAATAAACCCAATTGAAAATTGGCTTTAGCCGCAGCCAATTTAATCAGCACTATGGCATGAATAAACTCTTGTGGCATTTCAATACCACTAATTGAGAAGTTATCAATAGCACGTTGAGTTTGAGCTTGATAAAGAGCATTTTGAGGGACCTTGACCTCACCCATGCTATCTTTTTCAATTCGGAAGGTAGTCGATGTTGAAGAATGAGAAGAAGCCATCATATCGTTCCTTTTAATGTCGGAATAGGATGGCTTCAGTGTCGAACGTAATGAGGATATATGCAAGTTATCGCTCTAATTGGCTTCTATTATCAAAAACCAAAATATATCATTTATCTTTGCTTCTCAAATTGCTGTACACCCTCAGGGATCGTTACCCAAGATTGCTTTTCACTGGTCCAAACATGTGTCGTAGGTACCACCATTTTTGTATCACTAAGGCTACTAATCGCTTTAAATTTAATCACTGTAGGTTCTGCTGGATTTAATTGATAAATTCGATTACCACAGCCTGAACAAAATTTTCCA
Organism: Vibrio casei; assembly: GCF_002218025.2. Taxonomy (NCBI): domain Bacteria; kingdom Pseudomonadati; phylum Pseudomonadota; class Gammaproteobacteria; order Vibrionales; family Vibrionaceae; genus Vibrio; species Vibrio casei. The sequence goes on from NZ_AP018681.1 coordinate 743,701, forward strand.
ATATTGGTATTTCCACTATCGGCAATTCTGGAGGTTTCGTGTAATTCTCCCTCAATATCAATATCAATATCAATATCATCTTGCTGGACAATAGCCGTAATACTAAAAGCACTGGTAGATAATTTCTGACATTCCTTACAATGACACGCAATCACCATTTTAGGTGCAGCTTTTAAAGAAAACTTAATTTTTCCACACTGGCATTCACCGAACACTGGGTAGTTCATTTCAATCATTGTTCGTCCTTTTTATGAGTTAGATTCAATTGGAAGGTTGGAATTTGCTCCCCATTCCGCCCAAGAACCATCATACACCGCCAAATTAGGAAAACCGGAAATATAAGCAGCTAGAAGCACAATGCACGCCGTCAAACCAGACCCACATGAAAAAATTTGTTTTTTATCATAATCGAGTTGGTGATCTGCAAAAATAACTTTTAACTCTTCAACGCTTTTGTAACGATGTCCATCTAGTATTAACCCAAACGGTAAATTTATTGAAGTAGGAATATGCCCCGCTCGCATGCCTTCGCGTGGCTCTTTCACGACACCCATAAATCGCTCATTCGAACGCACATCAATAATTTGCTTATCAGAATCATCAATGGCATTTAAGACAGCTTCTGCACAATAAACCATTTCTTGATGGAAGGTCGCTTTGAAATTACCTAATGCTTTTTGTTCAGGCGCCAATAACTTATCAACTAATGGGTAACCCAAAGCTTGCCAACGTGATATTCCCCCATCAAGCACATACACTTGTTCAAATCCCATTGATTTAAATATCCACCATGCGCGAGGCGCTGAATATAAGCCTCTTGCATCATACAGGACCACGGTACTTTCCGTATGGATACCAAGTTGTTTTACTTCTTGTGTGAATTTATCAGCACTTGGGATGGTATTAGGTAGAGGGTTCTCAAGATCAACAAATACATTTTCAATATCAAACGCTTGTGAGTTTGGAAGGTAAGCTCTAGGAGATTCAAGTTGCTCTCCCACAACAGCATGAGTGGTCGTTGCATCCAGCAAAATCAGATTTTCATCCGAAAAGTGATCGAACAACCAAGTGGGAGAAATCATTGGATAAGTAGAGTTCATGACATTTATCCTCTCTTGTTGTAAGTTAGGTAATGCCCATAAACCTTATCAATAAATCATCATAACGAAATGATTGTTACAGTTGATTTACCATAAATTGAGCATCATCGCCGTAGCTATCGGTACTATCTGACCTTACTGATTTAAAACCATATTTAGCCCAAAAGCTAGCCATACCTTGTACAGCGACTAAAGAAATTTTATCAATCCTTGAATCTTCAGCGTGAGTGATAACATTTTCCACCAGCGCTTGAGCGATTCCAGCACCACGAGCATCAGGATTAATGGCCAAATCATGAATGTACAAAGTGGATGCATCTTCCATCGAAACCACTTCATCACGTTCGGAAATATCTTGATTGATACAAGGTGGTACATCGCTTTCCCAGGGATGTGCAAGAACGTACCCAAGTACTTGATCTTCTTCATTCATGTAGACAAAGCACGTTTCAGGAGAAACATCTGATTTAATTTTTAAAATATCAATGTCTTCCGCTAGGCCATCACGATAAGCCACCTCTTGAATTTTCTCTATCTGAGGCCACACTTCATCGGGGATTTCGGTAATTTGGAGATCAATACTTTCAACTTGAGAAGGTTTATTTTTTTGGAAATTTTTAGAAAACTGATTCATAGATCTGGATACACCTAATATCTGTGTTCCGTCATCCTTAACTGATTGGAATGGATTCCGCGACAACGCGGAGGAAACGATATTATAACAAAATAAGACTCGTATATAAACCGCATATTTTTCATACAACTTTAAGATCTGAACAGCGTTAAATTCGCTCTAAAGCCAACAATTTCGAAGAGTTATATTTTTATTTTAATTGATTAAGATCGCTTAAAATCCATGCGCTATTGTGTTTCTCCAATCCAATGTGTGGATAATAATCAACCGCTTGAGGCGCAGATAACAAATTCAATTTACACCCCTCTTTTAATTGCTTAAAGGTTTCAATGATAAGTTGCTTACCAACACCACTTGTTTGTACATTTTCTGAAACGGCTAAATCAGAAAGATAACAACAATAATGAAAATCCGTCACCGAACGAGCAATCCCAATCAGCTCATCTTCAATCCAAGCTGTTACCATCAAGTTACTGTTATCAATCATACCTTGAATCGTTTCCATGTTATCTGTTGGACGACGTTCACCAAGCGTCGTTTGCTTTAATAATCTAATGAATTGTTGAGCGCTGATCGGGTAATTTAATTTATATTCAATAGACATAGGCTCACTCCTTCTATGGAACATTTATACAAATAAAGCCAGACCGTAGTCATCTGGCTTTTCACACAAAGTGGCTTCAATCAATAAAGCGAAATCATGATGCTTAGGAGGAATATACAAAATAACATCACAATGTAATTGCCCAGCCGATTCATGCCGATAATAAAGCGTGATTGCTGTGTTATTTGAATTTTTCAAACACAGTGCTTTTATTCGATAAACTTCCTGCTCAGCAAACAATGCATCCCCCAAGTTTTTACAATACCAGCTTTGCTCTATATTGGTTGCCGCCATTTCGTCCACCAAAAGATTAACACATTATTGATTAGCCGAAGTTTCAGCCTATTAACTCATTGCCAGAGACTTTGTTCTTAGAAAAAGCATCAATATTATGCAATGTTGTTTCAGCAATATTAGCAAGAGCTTCTTGAGTTAAGAAGGCTTGATGTCCTGTAAAAAGGACATTGTGGCATGCAGATAACCGGCGGAAAATATCATCGGTAATAATGTCATTCGATTTATCTTGGAAAAATAATTCCTTTTCATTATCGTAAACATCCAAACCAAGAGCGCCAATTTTTCCTGATTTCAATGCTTCAATCGCTTGCTGTGAGTCCAATAACCCGCCACGACTAGTGTTAATAATCATTACGCCGTCTTTCATTTTGCTGAAAGATTCTGCATTTAATAATCGGCGATTATTTTCAGTTAATGGGCAATGCAATGTAATCACGTCCGCTTGTTGGTATATCTCATCCAGCTCCACGTATTTTGCTCCAATATCAACCGCTGTATCACTTGGGTATGGGTCATAACCGGTGTTTGTCAAACTAGTTGTCGCGATCACTACGTTATGCACTCTCAGCCTTGACACTATTTTGTTCAGGGTTTAAGTACACTTCTTTTGGTAAATCCCAATTACGGATATTACCGCTCCAGCGCTCAGGGTGAGCATCTTTAGCACCTTGATAAACTTCTTTTCTATTAGCCAATATGTCACCCGCTAATCCTGAATGCCTTTGATGTGGGCTGACGTATTTGATGCCACTATGTTTGTGGTTAAAATTATACCAGTGGCTAAATTTCAACACCCAACTACGCGCCTCATCAATTGTTGAAAACCCTTTATACGGATAGTCAGGGCGATATTTACACGTTTTAAATATCGACTCAGCATAAGCATTATCATTGCTCACCCTAGGACGATTAAAAGACGACACGACACCTAAACTATAAAGTGTTTCAAGCATTGATGAGCCTTTCATTGGGCTTCCATTATCCGAATGCAGTACCAGAGGATTATCTTTAACTCCTTCTTTTAAATGAGCTTTCTTAATTAATATTGATGCATTTTCTGCTGATTCGTCATCATGAATTTCCCATCCAACAATCTTTCGACTAAATATATCGAGTATCAAATATAAATAAAAATGCAGCCCTTTAGCGGGGCCTGGTAACCAAGTAATATCCCAACACCACACTTGGTTTGGCCCTGTAGCACAGTGTGTCGTCGGTACTTTTCTCTCTTTTATCTGACTACGTCCGCGAGCGTTTTGCTGTTTTTCTTCATGAAGAACACGATAATATGTTGATTCAGAAGCAAGATAAATACCCTCATCTGCTAATGTAGGGACGATTTGGCTTGGTGGTAAGCTCTTAAAATCATCGCTATTAACGATGGCTAATATGTTATCTCTCTCTGCTTTTGATAGCTTATTTTTTGGCTCAGGGCGCTGAGATATTGGTCTACCATCTGTTTTTATGTTCCCGTCAACAGTCCAACGTTGATACGTCCGGACACTGATCCCAAGTTCACGGCAAGCTTTAAACTTTGGCGCACCAGAACTCACAGCTTCATTAACTAGTTTAACTGCTTGAATGCGAGCTGAGTCGAGGATCATTCGTCCTCGGCTTCCCCCCAGATCGCATTTGCTTTTTTTCTTAACACCAATAGTGCTGCGGTTTCAGCGAGTGCCTTATCTTTTCGACGTAGCTCCTTTTCTAATTGATTGATCTGTTTTTTATCTTTCTTTGTTTCGGTGGAGAAGGCTTTTTCTTGCTCTTTAACGTTAGCGTTTGCATCTATACACGCATTTCGCCAAGCCGATACTTGTTCCACATAAAGACCTTTGCCTCGGCAATATTCCGCTAACTCAGCTTGATTTAAAGAGGCTGTTTCCAACACGACTGAGAATTTATTTGCTGATGACCACTGCTCAGCATTCTTTCCATCACCTGGCACTAAATGCCCCTTATCAATTGCTTGTTTTCGCCAATTATACAAGGTTGATTCACCAATCCCCATCTCGATTGATAATTGGGCTATTGCTATATTATTTGGAGGCATCATCTTCTGAAGAGCCGACTCTTTGCTTTGCGCTGAATAATGTTTCATTGTTACTCCACGCCCTCTGTTTAATGGTTGAATATTAAGCGCGACAACTAGTCTGACAGAGAGGGTAACATAAAATATTCATGCCCAATCCTTTTAGAATTCTCATCGTGGCTAAGCCAATTTTTCCAGAACCAATGACCCCTACGGTCTTACCGTAAAAGTTAAATCCCGTTAGACCTTCAAGTGAAAAGTTTGCATCACGCGTTCTTTGGTAAGCTTTATGAAAACGACGGTTTAAACACATCATCAAACCTACAGCATGTTCTGCAATCGCTTCCGGTGAATAGGCTGGCACTCTTACCACTTGGATACCTAGCTCTTTTGCCGCCTCCAAATCAACGCGGTCAAAGCCAGCGCAGCGCATCGCAATTAACTTAGTACCTTGACCAGCCAATTTTTCTAACACAGGGCGGCCTAATTCATCGTTTACAAAAGCGCATATGACTTGTGAATCGCTCGCTATTGGCGCGGTTTTGAGATCAAGTTGAAAATTATAGAAATGACAATCAAATCCATACCGTTCATTTGCTTGAATAAATGACGCTTCGTCATAAGACTTAGTGCTGAACATCGAAATTTTCATTTGTGACCCTTTACTTTAAAAATAGCAATACGACACATTACCCTCAGTAATTAATGTGCTTCAAGTAATTATTGACGTAAATCACTTTTTCTTACTTATATGGTGCATTTTACGCCAAAAACTTTTATGAGACTCCTTTAAAGTCAGGCGATAAAAATACAATAAGCCAGCAATCGCTGGCTTATTGTTTATTTTAAATCTCTATCTATACCCAAGTGACGGCAATATGTAGAATTTAGATAGATCTAAATAAAGACGCGTGACACATCAATCCTGAGCCAATCTTTCGACATGCCACGCGTTCATTCTTTTCATCGACATTATAGAAAGCAAAATGATTGCCCCCCCACCCATGACAGTGATCACAGCAAATGGCGCAGTCAATGAGGTTTGCTGAATTAAACCGGCAAGTAACGAAGCGCCACTCATCTGAATAAATCCAAGCATTGCTGCCGCGGTGCCTGCTCGTTCACCAAATGCAGAAAGCGCCATACTGGTCGCAGGGCCAAGCAATAAAGCAAAACCGATACAAAGTAATGCCATTGGCAGCATAAAGCCGACTGCGGCGGCCATTCCCATTTGAGAGCCGATTTCTTGGGCTAAAAATTGCATTGCTGCTGATCCAACTAGTAACGATAACGCAAGAATAACGGTTGGGCGATTACCTAACTTTTTGATCACCCAAGGTGCGCCAAAACATGCGGCAATATTGATAATGGCGTTAATCCCAAACAAACCACTAAAAACCAATTCAGACACACCTAATTGACCAATTAACCATACTGGCGCATAAGAAACATACGTTAAAATCGCGCCCATACCGGTCATACAACAAACCGCATAAAATAAGAAATGGCGTTCTGTTAATACCGGTTTATATCGAGCCCAACGATATAACGCCCCTTCACTTACCGTATTAACCGGACGTGTTTCAGGAAATTTCCACAATACAATAACCAGCATGATCAAGCCGTACAGCATCATAAAGGCAAAGGTTGAACGCCAACCAAAATACAATGCTAATACGCCGCCTAAGGTTGGAGCCAAAGCGGGAACCACACAGATCACACCATTCAAATAGCTATAAATTTTTGCGCCATCTTTAACCGAGTAACAATCACGCACCGCGCTAAAGACCACAATAGAGGTTGAACACGCCGCTAAACCTTGTAGCACTCGCGCCACTTGTAATAATTCAAACTCTTTTGATACCACCGCCAATAAACTGCTTAGGATATACAAAACCAGACCAAACAAAGCAACCGGGCGACGGCCAAATCGATCCGCCAATGGCCCAATAATGACTTGTCCTAATCCCATCGCAAATAAGAACAAAATCAAAGTAGATTGCACTTGGCTATTAGAAACCGAGAAATCTTGCGCCATGGTAGGTAAAGACGGTAAATAAATATCAATTGCCAATGGGCTAAGCAGCACCATCGACATCAAAATAAATAACAAATTACGTTGCATATAATTCTCAAAGTGGGAATAAAAAAAAAAAAATCAAGTGCGATATTTTAATGCTTAGATGATATGAACAGAAATGGTATAATTTCGGAAATCAATTTCCAATAAGGAATATCAGGTGAATTTAGATAAACTGGCTCGTATCGATCTCAATTTGCTTGTGATCTTACAAGTTTTACTCGAAGAACAAAGCGTCACGCGTGCAGCTTATCGCTTAAATCTAAGCCAATCAGCATTAAGTAAGAGCTTAAATCGCTTACGTGAAACACTTGATGACCCGCTGTTTCAGCGAACCTCTCATGGTCTAAAGCCTACAGCACATGCAATGGCGTTATCAAAACTACTGCCAAATGCACTGCAAGATTTATATCAATTAACTTTACCGCCCATTTTTGACCCTGCGACCAGCAGCCGAAAATTTACCTTTTCAATGGTAGAAAGTGCTTACGAAACCTTGATCCCTTCTTTTATTGGTTCGCTTTTACAACAAGCTCCCAGTATTAAGCTCGATTCTTACTTATGGACGGGGCAATCTTTTCACGATCTTCAACAAGGGCAAATTGACTTTGGCATTGCAGGGCGAGATTTACATCCCCAAACGGGTTTAGATAATAACAAGCCACCAGAAGGATTAGTTCAGCATACTTTGTACGAAGATAAGCAAGTGTGTTTAGTGCGAAACGATCACCCTATTTTGCAAGCGGTGAAACAAAAAGATTGGACACTAGAACGTTATTTAAGTATGGCGCACGTGCAAGTTCGATGCGAAGGAAAAGAATGGTGGGCACTCGATTATCATTTAGCGGATCGTGGGCATCATCGTAATATCAGTGCAACCGTCCCCGATTTTTATGGCGCGGCGAGCGTATGTGCGCATACCGATTTGATTTTCACCTTGCCATCAAGTTTTGCCAGTCATGCCCTCAAACTTTACCCTTTAACTCAGCTCATTTTGCCTTTTGAATTTTTGCCAATGGCGTATGTCTTGCTATGGCACGAACGTAATAATCAAGACAAAGGCCATCAATGGATGAGAGAAACTATAAGTCTGAGTGTAAAAAAAGCCATCACTTAAACGAATATTATTATACGTGTATTTACCTTCGATGGTCGTCACAGCGCTGCCAATCAATTTCACTCTACCATTAGACCTAAGAATTCCTGAATTCAAGTATTAAGTGCAATTAACTAACACTCGTGAATCTCAGCCTATCTTAATACAAAAAGAGCTATGCCAATCTATCGGCATAGCTCTTTTGGATACAATACTGAAGCTTCAAAACGTAGGCTGATTTATGGCACGCCGTGGCCTTTAGATGCACACCAAACTCGGAACCATTGCTCACGGGTCAGTTCAATACTCAATGCATCGATTGCCGCTTTTACACGTTCAATCTTGCCTGAACCTATGATCGGTAAAGGTTTTGATGGCAAACGACGCACCCAAGCATAAATGACTTGATCAATACTTTGTGCGCCCACTTCTTTGGCAATGGCTTCTAATTCATCACGAACGCGAACATGCTGATCTTCTAAGCCATTAAAAATATCACCACCAGCAAGGCAAGACCACGCCATTGGTTTCACACGTAATTGCTGCAGCAGATCTAACGTGCCATCATGTGATACTTCAAAATTTAGTGGATTAATTTCAACTTGATTAGTGACTAATGGCGCATCTAGACGAGATTGCAATAATTCAAACTGACGAGGAGAAAAATTAGACACACCAAAGTGTTTCACTTTACCCGCTTGTTTTAACTCTGAGAATGCTTCTGCTACTTCATCAGCATCCATCAATGCATCTGGGCGATGGATTAAAAGCACATCCAAATCTTCTATTTGCAAACGTTTAAGCGAATTATTAACCGATTCAACAATGTGAGATTTACTAGTGTTGTAATGATTAACTTTCCAATCTGGGTTTTTATCACCGCACAATTTTATATCGCATTTACTCACGATCTCAATTTGATCTCGCATGCTCTTATCAATCGCTAAGCCTTCACCAAACAGCTGTTCACATTCGTAATATCCGTAAATATCTGCATGATCTACGGTTGTAACACCCAGTTCAACATGCTGCTTTAAAAAGGTGAGTCGCTCTTGTCGGCTCATTCCCCAATCACCTAAACGCCAGTAACCTTGAACCAATTCCGAAAATTCAGGCCCTTGCGGTGCAATTTGTACTTTTTTAATTGTCGTCATATTTCATTTCAGTCCAAAGACTGACTCCATAATGAATATTGAAAATCGATTACGTTAATCCTAGGGAGTTTTCTGGCTTGGCACAATCAATAAACCCCGAAAGATTACATTGCAAAAAAGAGGCTCACTAAAAATGGCTCGATATGACTTTATTTTGCAGTGTGGTGAAACCCATGAAAGCCAATATGTATACCGTGTTCCCAACGAGCATATCAAAACAATCGTGATAACAGTGTAAACTCATAACACTTTAATGAAATACCATTTCGATTCATTGCTAAAATAGCCTTCAACATGTTAGTCTAATTGGTATAACAACTTTGGCTCGATATATCATTTTTATTTAAACATTTATATCCAAAGTAATTACTGTAGGTCGTTATTTTCTAATATTTCACTTTAAGGGTCATACATGCAGTATTTAATTGATTTACCGTTTTCTCAGTGGCTTGGTTTTCTTAGCTTTGCACTTGGTATTTCAACTTTTTATCAAAAAGATGACCGTAAGCTGAAACTTGTTATGCTGATTTTCCAGTTCAACAATGTACTGCACTTTTATCTATTAGGATCGGATATTTCCGCCATCAGCACCCTGCTTTCTTTTCTGCGTACCGCAACGGCAATTAAGACCTCTTCAAAGTTAGTCGCTGCTGCCTTTGTTATCGTAAGTATTGCGCTTGGCTTATGGATTGCAGATGGGCCTTTGGATCTATTACCCATTCTAGGCTCTGTATTGGGAACGATTGCTGTTTTCCTATTAAAAGGAATTCAAATGAGGATCGCCTTTATTATTGGGGCAATATGCTGGCTGGCAAATAATATTATTGTGGGATCAATTGGCGGCTCATTACTAGAAGCGACCTTACTAACCGTGAATTTATTCACCATAATGCGCCTTTATCGTAATAATCAAAAAGTTGGTTTAAAGGCTGAGTGAGTAAATCACATATGATCGCTAAACATAAATTGTGCCTTTCATGTAAAGCGAACCAAAACCAGAAACAAGAACGCGCTCATTATCGATATTACAAAATAAAATCCCACCTCGCTTTGAAGCTTGATATGCAACTAAGTTAGATTTAGATAATAACTCAGCCCAATATGGAGCAAGCCCTGCATGAATTGAGCCAGTCACTGGATCTTCATCTCCGCCATTTGCGGGCCAAAAGTACCGAGAGATGAAATCATATTGCTCAGATTCTGCAGTCACAACGACATCAAATGGTGCTAATAATTTAAGATGCTCTGATTGGTATGTGATGGCTTTAACTTCATCTTCTGACGACATGACAGCAAAATAGGCTTGTCGATTTTTTAACACTTGTACTGGCTTATACGACAACCCCTTTAATAGCGATGGCGGAATATTTTCAATCACTTCGGGCCGCTGGTTAGGAAAACTCATTTCAATTCTCCCATCATTAAGCTGATTCACGAATAGTGAACCCACTTCTAAGGTGAAGAATTCGATCTCACCATCATTATTCAGAACATTAAATATGACGAAAGATGCTGCTAATGTCGCATGACCACAAAAATCGATTTCAGTTAAAGGCGAAAACCAACGAATCTCATATTTATTGGGTGTGAATTCTTTAATAAAAGCAGTTTCTGAAAGGTTGTTTTCCATGGCAATACTCTGCATTAATGCCGGTTCTAACCAATCATCTAATGGTATAACCGCAGCAGAGTTACCTTCAAACTGATGCTCGGTAAAAGCATCAACAACAAATATATCTAATTCCACAAGCTGAACTCCTTTTACTTTATAGTTATGTAATGATAATTCCGTGATGGAAAAACAAACACGATCCCATATTTTACTCAGCCAATTATAATTAACTTAATTCACCAGAACTAATTATGTACTGACAAAATAGATACATAATAGAGTTAACAGAAGTAAAACAAAAAGGCTATGCCAAACGACATAACCTTTTAAGTCAAAGCACTCACTTTGGGACAAACAATAAACACATAAAGTTTAGCTATTTATGATTCAGCAAATCCCATAAACCATTGATGTACATAATGCCAAGGGCGCGGTCGTATAAGCCGTAACCCGGTCTTGCCCACTTTTCTTCACCCCAAATATGACGACCGTGATCGGGGCGTACATAGCCTTGGTAATCGTATTGATGCAGTGATTTAACGATTTGAACAATATCCACCGAGCCATCACAAGCGCGGTGTGAGCTTTCAATAAAATCACCATTTTCAAAACGTTTCACATTACGGATGTGCATAAAGTGAATACGATCATGGTACGCATCAATAATTGCTGGAATATCGTTATCAATGGAGCCGAGTGAACCGGTACAAACGGTTAAACCATTATGCGGCCTATCGACCAATTTTAAGAAACGGCCAATATTTTCCTTATTAATGATAATGCGTGGCAAGCCAAAGATTGGGAAGGCTGGATCGTCTGGATGGATCGCCATTTTAATGTTGCACTCTTCCGCCACAGGAATAATTTGTTCAAGGAAGTATTGTAAGTTCTTCCATAAATCCTCGGCAGTAAAACCTTCATATTGCTTAAAGGTATTTTTTAAATTAGCAAGGCGTTCAGGCTCCCAACCCGGCATGGTGACATCGGTATTTTTTGAAATGGTTTCAATTAATTCAATCGGATCAATCTCATTGATTTTACTTTTTTCAAAGAACAGCGCGTTCGAGCCGTCTGGGAGCTTTTTATACAAATTAGTTCGTGTCCAATCAAACACTGGCATAAAGTTGTAACACACCACTTTTACACCAAACTTAGCGAGTACACGCAATGTTTGTTTGTAGTTTTCAATGTATTGATCACGAGTATCTAAACCCAATTTAATATCTTCATGCACATTCACACTTTCAACAACATCAATATTAAAACCAAACTCTTTGGCTTGTTTTTCAACTTCAGCAATACGTTCAGGCGACCATAATGCCCCTGCAGGCATATCATGCAATGACCAAACAACCCCTTCTACACCCGGAATTTGTTTGATCTGATCAAGAGTGATCTTATCGTTTCCTTCACCGTACCATCGAAAGGTCATCTTCATTGTTATCTTCCTCTGCTGAATTTACACAGCTTGAATAAATTGTTGAACACTGTGTTTTGCACCATATTGAATAAGGCGATTTAAGGCATCTATTAACTGCGCTTTAAATACACGGTTGTTGGCTAATTGCGTTGAAAATATTGCGTCTAATGCCAAAAATTCTTTCACTAAAGCGGAAACAGATTTACTGTGTTGTTGCCAAATCTGCGCAAACTTCCCACTTAATGGGTCTTTTACATCAATTGCATTGCCTTGCTCATCGACACCACTGACGTATTTCATCCATGCGGCCACTGCAAACACCAACCCTGAAATATCAATGTTATGTTCTAAACCATAAGAAATGGTTTGTAGAAATCGTTGCGGCAGTTTTTGTGAGCCGTCCATCGCGATTTGCCATGTGCGATGTTGCAGCGCGGTATTTTGATAACGCTCAATAAGCTGATCTTTATAAGCCTCAAGATCGATGCCTTCCACACTAACTGACGGACTAATTTCTTTATCCATTAAATAACGAATAAAAGTCTTAAAATTCGGATCTCTCATGGTTTCAGATACCGTTTGATAACCGGATAGATAGCCTAAATAAGCAATCGAGGAATGGGTTCCGTTGAGTAATCTCAGTTTCATGTTTTCAAATGGGATCACATCATCGGTCAACATAATATTGGCGATAGAAGTGCTCTCCCACGCTGGACGTTCGTTATTGAATTTATCTTCAATCACCCATTACAAGAAAGGTTCTGTGATCACGCAGCAATTATCTTGAACGCCTAGTTGCGTGGTGATTTTATCAATATCAGCAGTCGTCGTTTGCGGCACAATACGGTCGACCATGCTGCATGGGAAATGGATATTAGCATCAATCCATTGGCTCAACTCAGGGTCAAGTTGCTCGGCAAAATCCAATACCACGCGTTTTAGTACATGACCATTTTCAGGCAAGTTATCGCACGTTAATGGCGTAAACGGTGCAATACCGTTTTCTTTACGAGTTTTAATAGCTGACACTAAAAAACCAATCGCACTGTGTGGTTGACTAATATTGTGTAAGTCATGTTGAATAAGCGGATTATTCAAATCAAGATGCCCAGTGGATGGATGATGACAATAACCTTTTTCAGTAATGGTTAGAGACACCACTTTTACGTTCTCACTGGTCATATAACCGAGTATTTTTTCAACTTGATTACTAAATAGCACTTCTTGGATCGCGCCAATCACTTCAAGTTCAACGCGATCATCTTGCCCTACGGCTACTGTGTACAAATTATCTTGCGAAGCAAATTCACTTTCGATACCAGTTTCTGACCCAAACTTTCCCGCTGCACGCCAGTTATTCACGCCAACAATCTTCCAATTACCGCCATGCTCTTTCATCACGCGATTAGTAATTAACGCTTGGTGGGCACGGTGAAATGCACCAAAACCAAGGTGAACAATCCCCACATCTGCGGTATTAATTTGAGTGTTAGGCTTAATTTGTGCGTTTGCTTTATCAATGGTTTGTGTCGAAAGTACATTCATTTCTAGGCTCTTAAAAAAGGTATACCAATAAAAATCGAGGCATATACAGAAAGTCGTATATGCCTCTGTTCATTTATTATTGTGCTTGTTGGATTTCTTCTAACAAGTCGGCTAAGTCTGGGTTTTCTTTTTTGAATTTTTCGTAAACAGGTTTCACCGCCTCTTGGAACGCAGGGATATCACTATCGGTGAAAGTTACGTTTTGTTTTTTCAAATCAATTAATGATTTATCTACGTAAGCTTTCCAATTCGTTTTTTGTTGCTCAACCGTTTCTTTGGCAATTTTACGAATGGTTGCTTTTTGCTCATCCGTTAATGGGTTCCAAGTTGCAGTCGAAACCACTAACACATCTGGAACCATAGTGTGCATATCGTACGAGAAGAATTTTTTCACTTCATAATGACGAGAAGAGTAGTACGACGGAATATTATTTTCCGCTCCATCAACTACGCCTTGTTGAAGCGCTGAGTACAACTCACCATATGGTAGTGGCACAGCTGTTGCGCCTAGCGCTTTCATGGTATCAATTGAAATTGGCGAGTTTTGAACGCGAATTTTCATCCCTTTTAGATCGGACGGCTCTTTGATTGGTTTATCAGTGTAAAAACTACGTGCACCGGCATCAAGAAATGCAAGACCAATAAAACCGGATTTTTCAGAGGATGCTAGAATTTTATCGCCAATTGGGCCTTCTAATACTTTATCGTAGCTGGCTTTATCTTTAAATAAATAAGGCAGAGATAGAACGTTGTAGTCTGCTGCAAAAGTACTAAGTGGCGCCGCACTTACTTTCGTAAAAGCAATCGTGCCATTTTGCACCATTTGTAAAAGGTTAGTTTCATCTCCTAATGTCCCATTCGGGTACACTTTCACACGAATTTTAGTTTCTTTTTTCACTTCATCAGCAAACCAAGCCAATGATTTGTGCACTGGGTGTTCAGTTGGCAAAGCATGCGCTAGCTTTAATGTGGCGGCTTGTGCCTGAAATGTCATTGCTGAGGTCAGCACGACTGAAGCTAATAACGTTTTCATATTTTTCATGTAAATCGTCCTTTTTATTGTTAGTAACCTACAAATACCTGTAAGTTATTGTTGGTACCCAGCAAGGCGAGGTAACCAAAGTGATATCTCAGGGAAAATAGTAACGATGGCAAGCGTAATCACCATTATCCCAAATAGCGGTAGTAATTTAGGGACAACAGAACCCAGTTTGGTTTTAGAAACACTACAGCCAACGAATAATGCGGTGCCGACTGGTGGTGTACAGATTCCTATACATAAGTTAAACACTAAAATGATACCGAAATGAACAGGATCAATGCCTAACTGAACCGCGATAGGCAAGAAGATTGGGGTGAAAATTAAAACGGCTGGCGTCATATCCATAAAGGTGCCAACCACCAATAAGATGACATTCATAAGCAACATGATCATGATTGGATTTTCAGATGCCGCTAGTACAAAATCGGCGATAAAACCTGGAATATCGGCATTAGCCATCGACCAAGACATCACTGATGAAGTCGCTACCATAAGTAGAACAATCGAGGTAGTCACCACACTTTCAATGAGTAATGGCATCATGTCTTTCATTTTCAATTCTCGGTACACAATCCCAAGAATTAAGCTATAAACGACGGCAATCGCTGATGCTTCAGTTGCCGTGAATACACCACCCAAAATGCCTCCCATGATAATGATAACAAGACTTAAACTTGGCAGTGCATCTAATACGACTTTGCTTTTTTTTTCCGTAAATTCAATACGTTCCGCCGGAATGCCATAACGCTTACCAAACAAGAAGATACCGATCATTATCCCCAGTCCCATCAAGATCCCTGGAAGGTAACCGGCAATGAATAAGTACTGAACCGAGGTGGTACTCACTAGAGCATAAAGAATAAGAATATTGGATGGTGGAATAAGCAGACCGGTTGGGCAAGAGGCCACGTTTACCGCTGCGGAAAACTCTGGTGGATAATCATGCTTGTCTTGCAATGGTTTCATGATCCCCCCAACCGCAGCAGCCGAGGCCGCCGCCGAGCCAGATAATGACCCAAACATCATATTGGCAATAACGTTCACATGCGAAAGCGAACCCGGTAATTTTCCACCAAAAATCATTGCAAAATTAATCAATCGAGAAGCAAGTCCACCACGGTTCATTAAGTTACCAGCCACAATAAAAAAGGGCAGTGCCAATAAACCAAAGTTATCCAAGCCATTTGCAAATTTTTGCGAGCTTAACACCATCGCTTGATCAAGCGGAAAATCGAGGAAAATCGTCAATATCGCAGCAATACCAATAGAAAAAGCAATTGGTACACCAATTAATAAAAGTACACCTAATACACCAAATAAAACCGCCACAGGAATAAAGTCAAAGAACACATCAGGTGCGTTTGCTAAAAAATCCGCTGAAAATAATAGATCTAATAACGTCATGGTTATTGTCCTTGCACTTTATGATGAGACGATATATGAGAGATGATTAATTGACCGGTATCAATAATGCCGTAATACAAAATCAGCACACCAGAAATAGGCACAACTAAATAGACGTAGCCCATTTTTAAACTTTCACCAAAAAAGGTGATCCCTGGCGATATTTGTCCATGCTTTAATGTCGTGCTCACCATCTCTCCACCACCATAAACTAACGCCACTGCGGCAAATGCACAGATAATGAGGTTGATAACAATACCTAAGACCTTTCTACCTTTGTCATTCAATTTAGAAGACAGCATTTCTAATGCAAGATGTCGCTTAACTGAATAGGTGTATGCACCACCAAGAATCCCGATCCACATTAATAAATAACGAGAGAGTTCATCGGTATAACTGGCCGGATCTTGAAGAACAAAACGGGTAAATACTTGCCATACCACAGCAAGGATCATAATCATCATAAAAAACGCTAACAAAACCTCCAGCGCCTTTTTGAGATAGTTATTGAATTGATTGACAAACATACCACCCTCTTTAATTCTTCTTATATTTTTTATATTTCGCTGATATCGATAGTCTCTCTATACATGGAACCTATTTCACGAACAAAAGCTATCAGACATCTTAGTCATACTTACTATGCATTGGTATGACATCTAAAACAGAGCTAAAGATCAATGAAATTAAAATCAGTCGAATATATGTTGTTTTTTTTGAAGTGAATCACGGAAAATAAAGGGTTACATACGAGTGATGTAAAATAACTTATCTAATCTAGGCATGAGAATGGCGTAATAACGGTTCTTGCTCCATTCAATATTGGTATAACATAATTTCAAATTAGAAAAATGGGATAGCGAAGGGTAAGTTTAAAAAACAACGTAGAAGGTCTGAATAAAGCCCCTACTACGCCTAACGTAAAAGATTAAAGTCTTGTTGGGGTTAAATTGGCATGTATTAAGTTGGTATGTATAAAAGCCATCATAAAGAATTTATTTCAGTAAAGTGCTTTCTGAATACAAAAAGCGATCGTAATCTTCGGTACTGGCATCAAACAACATTTGTTTCGTTTGCTCTATATGCAACCATGCTTGATGCTTGGCATCTTCAGCATCGCCTTTCATCAAAGCTTTTAAAATCGCATCGTGATCATCACACCAACTTTTGATTTTGACTTCTTCAATATGCTCATGCAATTTTTTCCAATAAGGATTATTTTCACGATGATTACAAAGCTGCTCGGCAATGTGCACAATGGCTGAGTTTTGCGTACAACGAGCAAGCTGAACATGAAATTCTCTGTCCCAGTGAGAGTCCCTAGAATGGTCGTCGCTGCGCGCTTGATCTTGAATTTTCATCAAGGCCACTAAATCCTGCTTAGTAGCTTGAGTTGCAGCAAATTCAGCAATACTACTTTCAAATAATTGGCGAGCTTGAAGCAGCTCAAACGGACCACAGCTTTCCATTGGCGATGCTTCCTGCGGTAATGAAATAGACGGTTCTGTATTCATTACTCGAATTCCAGAACCTTTTCGGACTTCAACATATCCCTCAACTTCAAGCATAATCATTGCTTCTCGAACAACTGTACGGCTGACTTCCATCTGTTCAGATATCACTCGCTCCGGTGGTAACATATCCCCAACAGGGTAGCGATTCTTCTTAATATCCGATTTAAATTGAGCTGCAATTTTTTGATAAAGTTTTGTATTACTTTCCATAACCTATAGCCTTAAATATGTCATACCAATAAAGAGTAACATAGCCAAACCGTGATGTGCTAGATGAGAATCTATGAAAGTAGAATATACCTTCTTCATTCTTATATAGAACGCATTCTACAGACAAGAATATTTAAGCCCCTGATAATTTAACATAGACAAGAACATAATATTTTCTATTCGCGACATACTCCCTAAAAATTAGAAAGTTCCCACAAAATGACTTAATCGGATATTCAAAAGTGTGATCACACATGTTGTCATACCAATTAGCTCTTCGTATCATACCAGTAAATAATGATGCATTAGAGGCTTTCATGGCAAACTTTCTTACTGAAGATTTTTTATTACCTACAGATATAGCCAAAGAGCTTTATCATTCTGTGGCAGTTCATCAACCTATTATTGATTACCACTGTCATTTACCCCCAACACAAGTATCAGAAGATTATCGTTTTAAAAACTTAACCGATATCTGGCTACGAGGTGACCACTACAAATGGCGTGGCATGCGTACTAATGGTGTCGATGAGCGATTTTGTACTGGCGATGCATCAGATAAAGAAAAGTTCATGGCATGGGCGAAAACCGTTCCTCAAACAATTGGTAACCCCTTATTTCATTGGACACATTTAGAATTACGCCGCCCTTTTGGCATCACAAACACCATTTTGAATGAATCCACAGCCGAGAGTATTTGGCATCAGTGTAATGAAATGCTCGCGACTCCAGAATTCTCTGCCCGTAATATCATGAAAACCATGAATGTTCGTATGGTGGGCACCACCGACGACCCAATCGATGATCTTACGCCACACAAAACCGTGATGGAAGATACCAATTTTGATGTGCAAATGCGTCCAAGTTGGAGACCAGACAAAGCTTTTAATGCGAATGCATCAGATTATCTACAATACTTAGCAACATTAGGATCACTCACCGACATTAATATCACTCGTTTCCATCACCTCTGTGATGCGCTAGCCATGCGTTTAGATCATTTTGAAGCACACGGCTGCTGCATTTCCGATCATGCACTCGATACAGTAGTCTTCGAAACTGCAACCGAGAAAGAACTTGATGACATTTTAACAAAACGTTTGTCTGGTCAGTCGTTATCAGATATTGAAGCGGCACAAATGAAAACGGCAACCTTAATCTACCTCGGTAAGCAATATGCGCAACGTGGTTGGGTACAGCAATATCATATTGGTGCGCTGCGTAATAATAACCAACGAATGTTCAATATCATTGGTGCGGATGTCGGCTTCGATTCCATAAATGATTCATTAGTGGCCGCGCCTTTATCTAAATTGCTCAATGCGTTAGATATGGAAAATGCTCTACCTAAAACTATTTTATATTGCTTAAACCCACGCGATAATGAAGTCATTGCTACTATGTGCGGTAATTTCCAAGGCGGTGGTATTGCAGGAAAAATTCAATTTGGTTCTGGATGGTGGTTTAACGATCAAAAAGACGGCATGGTTCGTCAGTTAGAGCAACTTTCTCAGCTTGGTTTACTCAGTCGTTTTGTTGGTATGCTGACCGATAGCCGTAGCTTCTTATCATATACCCGACATGAATACTTCCGCCGTTTACTTTGTCGATTAATTGGACAATGGGTGGTTGATGGCGAAGCGCCGCACGACATGCCGCTGCTATCAAAAATGGTGGAAGACATTTGCTTTAATAATGCCAATCAGTATTTCAACCTGAATATTAAGAAATAATCTCACCAGAACACCAAATGAAGACTGCCGAACTGCCAGATAGTGATTGATTTACCCTATCGCGCAGCCTTCAAATTTCCCAGCTTGCCGATTTTCATATTATGGATATCTTTGGAGAAACAATGAAAACATGGATCCAAATTAACCCAAAAGACAATGTCATCATTGCCTTAACTGATTTACCTTCAGGAACCTTGATTACACTTCAAAATGGCCATGCATTCACTCTTCAAGAAGCCATCACTAAAGGTCATAAAGCCTCAATACAAGACTTAAAAATCGATGACCTTTTATGGAAGTATGGGGAATCATTTGGCCATGCAACGTCTGATATTAAAATGGGTTCGTGGGTTCATAGTCATAATAGCAAAACCAACTTAAATGATAAATTAGACTATCAATATCAACCGATAGATATACCATCTAAAGCATCTGTCGCGGATAATATTCCCGTCAATATCTATCGTCGTAGCAATGGTGAAATTGGTATTCGTAATGAATTATGGGTGATTCCGACTGTTGGTTGCGTTAACGGTATCGCCCAAACAATGGTTAATCAATTCTTGGTCAATAACCCACAACTCGATATTGATGGCGTATATGTTTTTCCTCATCAATTTGGTTGCTCACAACTGGGTGATGACCATATTACCACTCGTAATTTATTGCAAAGTATGGCCAAACATCCCAATGCGGGTGGTGTATTAATTTTGGGGTTAGGTTGTGAAAACAATCAGGTGCCCGCTTTTATGCAAGGCTTGGGTGACATTGATACTAAACGAATCCAGTTTTTGATTTCTCAAAAAGTCGATGATGAAATTGAAGCTGGAAAAGACATTATCCAAGAGATTTACGACACTATTCGTCATGACAAACGCGAAATCGGTACACTATCTGAAATCAATTTTGGTCTTGAATGTGGCGGCAGTGATGGATTATCCGGCATTACGGCTAACCCATTATTGGGACAGTTTTCTGATTATGTGATTGCCCAAGGCGGCACCACTGTGTTAACTGAAGTCCCTGAAATGTTTGGGGCGGAAACCTTATTAATGAAACGCGCCAAAGATGAACCCGTTTTTCATAAGATTGTGGCTATGATTAATGGATTCAAAGACTACTATCAACAACATAATCAACCTATTTACGAGAACCCCTCTCCCGGGAATAAAGATGGTGGAATCACAACTCTTGAAGATAAATCTCTCGGCTGTACCCAAAAATCTGGCACGAGCGCGGTTGTTGATGTTCTAGAGTACACGCAAAAACTGTCAGTTTCTGGACTGAACTTATTAAATGCCCCCGGAAATGATGCTATTGCTACTAGTGCACTTGCGGCATCGGGTTGTCACATGGTGCTCTTTTCAACCGGACGCGGAACCCCTTACGGTGGATTTGTACCAACAGTTAAAATTGCCACTAATACCGAATTATCAGAAAAGAAAAAACATTGGATTGATTTTAATGCTGGCCAATTAGTGTCTGGTGACGTACCAATGGAAACATTACTGACGCAATTTGTTCAAACATTGGTAAGAATTATTAATGGCGAACAAGCACGAAATGAGCGTAACGGAATACGTGAACTCGCTATTTGGAAAAGCGGCGTGACTTTGTAGCTAGTATTTGTTTTTAATAATCAGAATGTTATAAGCATAAATAAGCCCAGTGAGAATATTCAATAAAACAGACCTAACCAGTCTGTTTTTTTATTAGATATTGTTTGGCTTATTTTCATGCTCATAAAATAATGTACAAAAAAACAACACAAAACTTGATATACCTCACATTTACTGGTTTAATTGTGACATAAATCACACTAAATCTTAATTTGAGAGGCCAATATGTCTAGCACTACTATTATCCAAGAACCATCAAGTATTACGATCAATAAAAAACTCAAAAGTACGCTCACAACAGCAATGCATTTTACCTTACTCTATGGTACTGCATTTGCCTTTATCGGGCTCACGGCTTTCACATGGATTAATTTCTGATCACACTTAACAGGCGCACTAGATATACACAGAGCCTTTTAAATAAAGGATAACAATTTCCTTTTTTGCTTGTCCTGAAGGCAAAACTTAGGGACCTCATCTTTACTGACCCCTTCTTCTTTTACAATGTCGTCTGCCCATTCTTGATCTGATATTTCAGACTCTAAACCTTCTTGTTCTTCTTGTGCGGTTGGTACATATACAAGACGAGTAAACAGCGCAAAATGGTCAGAATCAATAGAAGGTAAACGTTGTATTGACTTTAAGGTAAAGTGATCACTGTGAAATAAGTGATCAAGTGGCCAACGTAAGAAAAAATAATCCGCATGAAACGTATTAAACATCCCCCTCCCTACACGTGGGTCTAATAAACCACTCACTTTTCGAAAGAGCCGAGTACTGGCAGACCAAGCAACATCATTAAGATCTCCGGTGACTATCACTGGTTGTTGGCTATCAGCTACGCTTCTACCAATAATAACAAGCTCTGCATCTCTTTCTGACGATTCAAGATTTTCAGTCGGGCTTGGCGGCGCTGGGTGTACAAAATGAGCTCGAATAGAATCTCCCATCGGCAAAATAATTTGAGTATGAATAGAAGGAATACCATCTTCAACTAAATACGATATGGTTGATTCATTAAGAGGCAGGCGGGAAAATACATGCATACCATATAAATTATCACGCGGACATTTTACGCTATAAGGCATCTCATTTTCTAATACGCTAAGCTGATCTTCCCACCATTGATCTGATTCCAGTGTCACTAAAACATCCGGCTTATGCTTTCTCACTAAATTAATTAATGCTTCAGCATTACGATTCGGCGTTAGGACATTAGAAGTCAGAATACTAATTTCTCGGTCAGGATCACTAACCTTGGTGGTTTTCACTTCTTTAGGCCACAGTAATGTATACGGTAATATCCACCATATTTGCCAAATAAAGCAAAAAGAAATGCTCACAACCAGCACCCAACTCGTCCATTGGGTAAAATTAAGAATGGAAAGATCAGCGATTAATATCAAAAAAGCTAACGTTGCGATCTGTAAGCGAGGAAAATCCATTGAGCGAACCATCCAATAAGAATGTCGCGACAAAGGAAGCAAACAAGCGAAAACGATCAACCCTGTCAGTAGTGCTATGGCATACACCATAATATTCCTATCCCTAATATTCTTTCTATTGTACTAATCAATAAATGAATTTAAAAACCTCATTTATCTCATTATTTTCAATGGCTTGACTATCTCATCAAGTCCTTCAATTTTTAAGGCCAAACAAAGCTTTAATAAATCACCTAACTCACCTTTAGGAAATTCAGCTTTATTCTGAAACCACAACAAGTATTCTTCAGGTAAATCGATCAACATACGCCCCGAATATTTTCCAAATGGCATTGGTGTTCTGGCAAGCTTAATTAAATTTTCTTTTTCTAACATTATATTCTCAATATCGTCTTCTGATAGCGCCTTCTCAGTAACGTCTTCTCAAACGTATGATCAGTCACACACCAACCGATAAGAAAACGCCTGCTCAAAGTCAGCAGGCGTTAATCAGTCCAGTAAACTTCATCAATCCAGTGAATATGGCATTAATGAACAGGACGGGCGTCGTCATCATTAAAATGACCAAAATGTTCTTCCAAGACTTCTGGCGTCAATTTGCCCTCAGCTTCGAGTTGCTTGAGTTTTGCAACGATTGCCTTTTGTTCTTCAATACTCGGTAATGGTGTTTCTGCCGCATCCGTCATTTCCACTGACATTTGTTCCAGTTCTTTTTCAATATCGTTGCTCATGATGTACTTCCTAAAAAATGAAACTTACAATAATTCTAACGACTTTAAGTCACAACTGCCAGAAAAGCAGAGCATGTCCACGGGAATATGAAATAAGATGCGCTCTCAGCAGACACATTTGATCGCAAAAATTCACCAAACCAATATTAATTCATGCTATTACCTTCCAAAATGAGAACTTTTGTAATTATTATTGGTCGGATAGATACTGTTACAAATTGCCACACTTACACGAACCAATAGTAACGACTTTATTCTGTTATATTCAGTCAACCGTCATTGTGATTCTAGGAGATATTTTGACCATGCATTCGGACACTTTTGCCCAACTCCAGCAATATTTAAACTCTCAAGTTATTGGCCAAAATGAATTAGTCAAACAGTTATTAGTGGCATTACTTGCCGATGGGCATATTCTCGTTGAAGGGCCTCCTGGCCTTGCTAAAACTCGGGCCGTAAAAGTATTAGCCGATTGTATTGATGGTGATTTTCATCGTGTACAATTTACTCCCGATCTCTTACCTTCAGATTTAACCGGCACAGATATTTTTCGCCCAGAAACCGGTGAATTTACCTTCCAAGCAGGGCCTATTTTCAACTCATTACTCCTTGCCGATGAAATCAACCGCGCTCCAGCAAAAGTCCAAGCGGCAATGCTTGAAGCGATGGCAGAAAAACAGATTACGGTTGGGCGAGAATCTTATAAATTGCCTGAGCTGTTTTTAGTCATGGCAACACAGAACCCAATAGAACAAGAAGGCACGTACCCACTTCCAGAAGCCCAATTAGATCGTTTTTTACTTCACCTTGAAGTGAACTATCCAAGCGCAGAAAGTGAACTCGATATTTTGCGTTTAAATCGTGGTGAAGCGCAGGGTCATGTTGCCTCACAACCTGTTACGTTATCACAACAAACTATTTTTGATGCTCGACAAGCCGCACTTTCTATTCACATGGCAGACAATGTAGAGCAATACATCATTCGTTTGATCATGGCGACACGTCAACCAGAGCAATACAATCCGTTATTAAAAGAATGGCTGCAAATGGGCGTAAGCCCACGTGCGACCATTGCGCTAGATCGCTGTGCGCGTGCACATGCTTGGCTTTCGGGCCGAGACTTTGTTAGTCCTGAAGATGTACAAACAATGGCCTTCCCTGTTCTACGTCATCGCTTATTATTGAGCTACCAAGCACAAGCAGAAGGTATTACTTCCAATCGTGTGATCGCGGAACTATTAGCACAGGTTGGCAGTGCATGATGGAGCAAAAGTTACCCCCTTTTGCGACAGGTGTTCAGCTATGTTTAAAAGAGCTATTGCATTACAAAAGCCATACTGTGCATTGGCAGCCACCAAGCAAAAGTATTTGGTCACAGCTTAACGGTAGCCATCAAAGCCATCAAAAGGGTCGGGGCATGAATTTCTCGGAAGTGCGTCAATACCAAGCGGGTGATGATATTCGCTCAATTGATTGGCGTGTGACCGCTCGCACAGGCAAAGCTCACACCAAACTCTTTATCGAAGAACGTGAGCAACCGGTTATTTTGTATTTAGATTTAAGTCGTAGCATGCGTTTTGGTTCGCAATTACTATTTAAATCGGTTCAATGTGCCCATTTAGCCAGCCTATTAAGTTGGCTCACGGTGGAACAAAAAGATCGTATTGGCGCTTTAATTGATATGGGTGACCGTTTGATCGAATTGAAGCCGACCGCTCGCCAGCAAGGTGCTTTGCATATTAGTCACCAGTTAGTGCAATTGAATAATGAAGCCATTCAACAACTTCAAGAACAAAATACGTCGAAAACGCACATCGAACTCCCCTTTAACCATGCACTGCAAACGTTACATCGCATGTGTCCAAAGGGCAGCGATATTATTTTTATTAGTGATTTTCAACGTTTAACTGAAAAGTCAAAACCATTATTGAACCAACTTCGCCAGCACAACCGTATGCAATTCGTGCATATTTTTGATCCTTTAGAAATGGGAAATACTCATTTTAGAGGCAGCGAATACGTCACTAATGGTCAGCAAACACGATGGCTCAATTTTGGTTTGAAAAACACCCGTCAACAACTTGAAAATCGTTACATGATGCATTTGAATCAATTAAATAAGATCTGCAAAAATATGGCGATTCCAATACGTTCACTCTCATGTGCAGAACTGTTATTAACACAGCTTGGTGCACATTCATCACCTTCAATCTCGCCTTCAGGAGATTTATCATGAGCACACCTTCTTTGGCTTCGGTCTCTCACGCTCAAACAGCATTACCGGCAGCGCAAGCGGCTTCTCAAGCCGCAACACAACCGGCTATACAAACACCGTTACCACTTGCACCACTGCACTTACCTGCCGAGCCGGGATTATGGCCCGTGGCATGGGGCTGGTGGGCAATACTGGCATTGATCATATTAAGTATTTTTATTGCGGTATTTATCTATAAGCGCCATAAGAAACGCTCTCTTGCGAAAAAAACCGTTTTACGATTGTTAAAGCAAAGTACTCATCAACAAACCAATAATAAGAAAGTCGCCACTGTCAATGATCTGCTGCGTCAGGTTTGTTTGTCTTACTACCCTCGCCCAATGCTCGCCAGTTTGCATGGCGAACGTTGGTATGCCTTCTTGGATAATCAACACCCTTCCAAAAAAGACAACTTTCAAGCCAATCAAGATGATTGGCAACACGCACTTTATCAAAAAGACCCAATCAGTGATGACTTAGCCAACCGACTTTATCGACAAGTCGAAGAGTGGATTACACAGACCCTTCCACCAAGTAAAAAACAACTAAAAGCGGCAAATGCCAATTTTCACGCTGCTAGCTCAAATTTACATGGTGATTCTGTCTCTTCTGCCCGGATCATAAAATCATCACCTAATTCTTTGATTGAAAAGGAAAAGGAAATGACAACATCTAAAATCAAGGAACCTAAAGACAATGTTTGAATTTCATTGGGTGTGGATGCTTGCATTACTGCCACTGCCTTTGATTGTTTACTTCCTTGCACCTCCTCACACACCAAGAGCGGCAATCGTACTGCCAACCCTGCCAACCGAAGGAAGTGCCCAACAACGTCAACATATCAGTTTGAAATTGTTAGCAATCATAATCTGGGTTCTGCTCGTTATCGCCTCTGCTCGCCCTGTTTGGTATGGCAAACCTGTCGAGTTTCAACCAAAACACCGCGACATGATGTTGGTGGTCGATCTTTCCGGGTCAATGGCACAAGAAGATATGAATTCAGAAAATGGTTACGTCGATCGCTTAACCGCAGTAAAACAAGTTCTAACCCGCTTTATTGCACAACGTAAAGGCGACCGATTAGGCTTAGTACTCTTTGCTGATCATGCTTACCTACAAACACCACTCACACTTGATCGCACTACGGTTTTACAGCAATTAAACCGCGCTCAATTAAATATGATTGGTTCGCAAACTGCGATTGGTGAAGGCTTAGGTATTGCGACAAAAACCTTTATTAAAAGCAATACTAAGCAGCGAGTGATCGTTTTGCTCAGTGATGGTAGCAATACTTCGGGGGTAATCGAACCATTAGAAGCCGCCAAAATTGCCAAAGATAATGATGCCATTATTTATACCGTAGGGGTCGGCGCAGGCGAGCTCAAAGTCAACAGCTTTTTTGGCAGTCGCACCGTCAATACCTCGCAAGATCTGGATGAAAAAACACTAACAGAAATCGCCAACATGACGGGTGGTCAATACTTCAGAGCACGTAACCAAGAGGAACTGGACAAAATTTACGACACCATTAACCAACTACAACCCGTAACCAACGCAGCCCAAACATGGCGTCCTCAAACCGAATGGTTCACTTATCCATTAGCGCTTGCATTGGTACTGTCTTTCATCCTTGCAATACTAAGGAGACGACATGGCTGATTTTCAATTTCTTTACCCTAATTGGTTTTATGCCTCAATACCCGCACTAATTTTATGTGGTTGGTTATATTCAAAGCCACAGCGCACAAGCTTAATTGCATCACATCTAACCCAACAACTCGGTTTAGATAAACGTCAATCACATCGTTCTATCGTGAGTATTATCAGCACCGCTTGGCTTATTGCCATTATTGCACTGGCTAGCCCAAGCTTCCAAAAGCAAGAAGTACCGAGCTTTGGTGTGAATAATGCACGCGTTATTGTCATGGACATGACTTTATCAATGTACGCCACCGATATTGCACCAAATCGTTTAGCTCAAGCCCGATATAAAGTCATGGATTTATTACCCGCTTTGAAAGAAGGTTCAACGGGTCTTATCGCTTATTCTGGCGATGGCTACATGATTAGCCCTCTCACTAGCGATACCAACACACTTGCCAGTTTAATTCCTAACTTATCGCCAGATATTATGCCGGTAAGAGGCAGTAATGCGGCCGCTGGGGTGAAAAAAGCCATCTCGATGCTCACACAAGCTGGGCATCAACAAGGTGATATTATCCTCGTCGCCGATGACATTAGCACAAAAGAAACTCGGGATATTCAAGACTTATTGAATGGCACTAATTGGCAATTGTCTGTTATGTCTGTTGGCACTCCGCAAGGCGCACCCATTCGTTTGCCGAATGGAGACATGTTTACCAGTAACGGTACGACTGTGGTTGCTAAAACCAATGTTAAAGGTTTACAGGCCCTAGCAAAAGCAGGTAACGGCGTTTATACCCCACTTCGTGCCGACGATAGGGATATTCAAACCTTAACCGCCGCTTTAGATCACGTTGAGTTAAAAACCACCAAAGAAAACAAAGGATCACCTGAATTGGAAGTACACATTAATAATGGATTTTGGCTACTGCCTATTTTATTACTTCTGGCTTTAGGCGCTTTTCGTCGTGGTGGTATTTTCTGCTTAGCCGCCATATTAAGCTTTCCGCTCCTTCAACCACATGATGCCTATGCGGCAGCAGCAGAGCCCACTAAAATGGAGCCTGGATTCAATCTTAACTCCGCTTTTAAAACTCGTGATCAACAAGGTTACGAGGCTTATCAAGCTAAAGCTTATAACAATGCTGCCGCTTTATTTGTTGATAAAAAATGGAAAGGTATCGCGCAATATCAAGCCGGTGACTTCCAAGGAGCCATTCAATCGTTCACGGGTTTAAATGATGTACAGTCTCGCTATAACTTAGCAAGCTCTCAGGCACAAGCTAACTTACTTAATGAAGCCAAAGCTGGTTATGAGGCCATCTTAGAAAGCAATCCGGACTTTACCGATGCAAAAAAAGATTTAGACATTGTAGAGAAAGCATTACAGCAACAACAGAAACAGAAACAGAAACAGAAACAAGACAAATCTAAAGAGCAGCAGTCAAAGGACAATCAATCCAAAGACCAACAATCTCAAGATAAGCAATCACAGAACAATCAAGGTAATCAATCCAATAAAAATGATTCTAGTCCGGACTCACAAGAAAACCAATCGCAGCAAGAGCAAGGTCAGCAGAATCAAACAAAGAAAAATCAATCTGATCAGAAAAAACCGAATCAGCAGCAGTCACAGCAGAACCCTAAACAGAATCAATCAGGAAATTCGCAGCAAAACCAGCAAGAAAATGGCAAGAATAGCGATCAGGCCGATAATAAATCGACCAGTGATAACTCAAATAACTCAGATAACAACAGCGATAAAAATCAAAAACAACAGAAACAAAAAGCGCAGCAAGCAGCTCAAGCAAATCAATCTGATCAAGACAAACTGCAAGAGCAAAAAAAGCAACAAGCCATGAAGGCGCAACAAGATCCTAATGCTAACCCCCAAGCTGGTAATACGGTTGCCGTTGATACTCAACTCAAAAAATTAGAGCAAATTCCAGATAACGCAAAACGTTTATTACAAGCTCAAATGGCGCTTGAAGCACAACAAAATCCAGAACCACAAACCAATAGTCAACAATGGTAGTACGAATAATGTACCGTAAAATGATTTCAATTTTCACTAAAATGCACGCATTCTTTATTCAAAATAATACGCTAAATAGATTTGCTTTATTAAGCTTATGCATGATGACTCTGGGCGCAAGCCAAATAAGCTTTGCGCAAGAGGCTGAAGTATCCGCGTCCGTATCTAAAGCACGTCTAAGCACCAATGAGGTTTTCAATTTAAAGATTGAATACATGGACGCCGCTCACCGTGAAGATTTCGACCCAAGCACCCTCAAAAAAGACTTTACCACTGGGCAAGTTCAATACGGCAGTACACGTTCTTTTGTAAATGGTGATTATTCGGTTCGTAATGAATGGAATATTTCGTTATCGACGGATAAAACTGGTGATGTAATCATCCCAAGCTTTACGATTAATGGTTCCAAAACCGCGCCAATTACATTGCACGTCACTAAAGACCCAAGCAGCCCAACACAAGATGACTTAATTGAGTTCCAAGATCACCTTTCAAAAACTATCTTGTACCCGAAAGAAATGGCGACCCTCACCTCTCGTCTATTGGTAAAAACCGATCCACGTGGCTTACAAAATACCAAATTGGTTCCACCTTCCGGCGAAGGTTTAACCATTGATCCAATTGGTCAACCTAATCAATATCAAAAAGTTATTAATGGCGTTCAAACGACTGTCGTAGAGCAAGGCTACCATGTCACTGCCACCGCTCCAGGTAAGCATGTATTAAATCCTCCTCGTCTCACTGCAACTCTAGTCAGTATTAGCCGTGCCACTGGTGCTCGCCGTATTATCCCTGTCGATGTCTACTCAGGCCCAATAACATTAACCGTACAAGAAAAACCTTCTTCATACACAGGGGCGTGGCTTCCCACCCAATCACTTAAGCTTCAGCAAGGTTGGCAAGACAGTGAAGGTAATATGCTCAATGTTTCAAGCGGGAAGATTGACGCTAAAATAGGCCAACCTATTACACGAATTTTGGCGTTAGTTGTCAAAGACGTGAGTGCCGAAAGCTTGCCAGACATACAACTCACTTACCCAAAAACCGTTCGTGTTTATAATGAAAAACCAAAATTTGGACAAGATAAATCAGGCAACACCGTTATGACACTTAAACAAGTAATCATGCCCAAGCAGTCTGGAGAAATTGTATTACCGTCGGTCAACGTACCATGGTGGAACTCTCAGACAGGCCAAGCACAAACCGCTCAAGTAAAAGGTTTAACATTACAGACTAGTATTGATGAAAATGCCGGTATACAAAGCGCAGCGCCAACCGTAAGCCTTAACGATAATAATGCGAACAAATCAGCGCAAAGTGCGGCTGTCAATAACCTTGCGGAAAGTACAACCGGTCTAAACCAAACCTCAGGCTTCTGGCCTTATTTAACCGCATTATTCGCCTTCTTATGGGTCTTAACGTTATTGCTATTAATTAAGCAAAAACAGTCAAAAGCACCAGAAATCAAAAAACCTAAAGCTGATAAAAACGCGGCAAAAAACCATTTCACTGATGCGATAAGGTCAAAAAATGGCGTAAAAATTCAAGCAGAGTTTACACAATGGAAAACAAAACATCCTAACCTTTCAGATGAGATAAAGCAGGAAATTCAAGCGGAAATAAATGATCTAATGACCAGCTTATATGGCGCTAATCAACAAGATTACCATTGTGAAGCATTGCTTTCTTTGATCAAAAAAGCGGAAAAAAGCCACAAGAAAAAGTCCCCCGAACAAGATGGAAATATCGCAAAACTGTAATTAAGTTCAGTGTCATCTTAGTGTTACTACAGGCATAAAAGACAATAAAAAATACCCGCAAGGTTTTCTCTTGCGGGTATTCATTTTTAAAATATAGTTTTTAGGAATGCTTAATCTTATCAATTAAAATCGATTTTTAAGCATCACAAATACTTTAGTACACATTCTCGCTAAGAAAGCCGATAAAAGAACAATAAGAATCCAGAAAGTGAATGTTGCCGTCTCATATAAAGGCGCAGCACCATCGCACTTAAATCCCAAATTCTGAGCACTGCCTCCTACATCTAAGCAAGCATCGACACCAAAAAAAGAATACAAACTAAAAAAGCTGGCGATGAATATCACCATTGAAAAGACCTTATTCATCTATAAATACCTCAGTTATCTGTGAGTAGCTACTCATTAACGCCCTCTCATTTTCTCAATCACAAACACACTTAATAAACTGATCATGGCGGCTAAGCAGGTAGAAACAAACACATCTTGTGGCCAATGCATCCCCAAAAGCATTCGGCTTAGGCCCATCGATATTCCCCAAAAAATCAACATGATATTCAATACGGTAGCACCAGAAATAAGCAAATAATAACTCGCCGTCAGCACCAGAGTGGTGGCAAAAATAGTATGGCCAGACGGAAAAGCATAACCAACTTCATGCTCCCAATGTCCTTTAATCATGGGTGAGATAGCCATTAATGGCGTTGTTTTATATTGATTAGAACCTTCATTAATTTGATATTGTTGCAACGCTTGCTCAATTAAATCACGCCTCATTTCAGGCTTTTGTTGATAAAACGTCTGTAAATCTATCGGAGAATCACTTTGTTTAGA
The DNA here is from genome assembly GCF_002218025.2 of Vibrio casei. Lineage (NCBI taxonomy): Bacteria > Pseudomonadati > Pseudomonadota > Gammaproteobacteria > Vibrionales > Vibrionaceae > Vibrio > Vibrio casei. Next base: position 775,494 of record NZ_AP018681.1, read on the forward strand.
CAAAAAGACAGCATTGGGTCTCGCTTCTTCAAAATACGATTTTAATTGATGATTCAATGTAAAACTAATAAGCAAACTTAACACCACCGCAAGCACTAAACGACCCCAAACCGTTTTAGGCACACAAAAATAACTGACTGCGAGAAAAACCACTACGCTCAATACCGCATAAGGCGCTGTACCGGTTGACGTTAAAAAGAACAAAATAGTTGAGGAAAGACGAGTAAGATCAATTAAAGGAAATAATTGTTGATGAGTAATAAGTAAATAACTTGGTATTGCGGCAAGTACAACCCAAATAAGAGCCAAACTACGATATGTTTTCACATTTAATGACACGGTAACCTCTTAGCATATAAACCTGTTATGTAGACTCTACCCAAGTGACTTCAAAGCTTAAATTCAAGTCTTTCGGCAAGGAAGTAATCTAATCACCTTTCAAACCAATCTGACGCCGAATAAAATCTTGAGAACACTTGAAAAGAGAACATAAAGGATAACGATTACAGATGCTACTAAAAGACACATTTCGATACGCTTATTTTATCCAATCATTTTTATTCTTTCCATTAAGACACGAGAGCACGCTTACCGTTTTGATTTATAGCCAAAACGTTGATAGCGTCATGTTTCAAAATGTTTCTTTATGAAGTCATCAAATATGAATAACACCCCCCAAGATGGATTACCAAACCCACAACGACTTGGCGCTATTCTCGCCATTGCATTTGGTATTACCATGGCAGTACTCGATGGCGCGATAGCAAACGTTGCCCTTCCCACCATTGCCTCTGATTTTAATGCCAGCCCAGCGGAATCCATTTGGATTGTTAATGCTTATCAAATCGCCATTATTGTCTCACTGCTTTCTTTCTCTTTTATTGGCGATCTAATTGGATATCGACGAGTTTACCAAGTTGGTCTTGGGCTATTTTGTTTCACCTCTTTATTTTGTGCCCTTTCCGTTTCTCTCGATATGCTGACCGTAGCTCGTGTCATGCAAGGTTTTGGGGGCGCAGCACTCATGAGCGTCAATACCGCACTCATTAGGCTAATTTACCCAAGTAGGTATTTAGGCCGAGGAATGGGCATCAACTCATTCATTGTCGCCGTATCGGCTGCTGCTGGGCCAAGTGTCGCGGCCGCTATTCTATCTTTTGCCTCTTGGCAGTGGTTATTCTTAGTCAATGTTCCTATCGGTATTATTGCTTTAATGTTAGCGATCAAGTTTTTACCACCAAACCAACAGAAGTCCGTAGGCCAACGTTTTGATATCCCCAGTGCCATTATGAATGCACTCACTTTTGGTTTATTAATTTCAGCGATTACCGGTTTTGCACAAGGCCAATCGAACACACTGATCACAGCTGAGTTAATCGCCGTTGCGGTTATTGGTTTCTTTTTTGTTCGCCGCCAGTTAACCTTGCCCGTTCCTTTGTTACCGATTGATTTGTTTAAAACTCCGATTTTTTCATTGTCCATATGCACTTCTGTTTGTTCATTTTCCGCTCAAATGTTAGCGTTTGTCTCTCTGCCTTTCTTTTTGCAATCGGTACTCGGCCGAACGGAAGTGGAGACCGGGTTATTACTCACACCTTGGCCACTCGCCACAATGGTAATGGCACCTTTAGCTGGCTATTTAATTGAGCGGGTTCACGCAGGTTTATTAGGTGGGCTTGGCATGGCGATAATGGCCGTAGGTTTGCTTGCTTTGGTCTTATTGCCACAAAACCCCACCGATTTTAATATTATCTGGCCAATGATTTTATGTGGTGCAGGCTTTGGTTTGTTCCAATCACCCAATAATCACACCATCATTTCTTCTGCCCCACGTAACAGAAGTGGCGGTGCAAGCGGTATGCTGGGAACGGCGCGCCTATTCGGACAAAGTTCTGGCGCGGCGTTAGTGGCGTTAATGTTCAACATGTTCCACGACAACGGAACACACGCTTCATTAATTTTAGCCGGAAGTTTTGCCATACTCGCCGCTATCATCAGCAGTTTACGAATGTCTCAACCGCGAGCAGGCGCATAAGTAATATACATGGGCTTAAATTCATTCATTGCCAAAAAATCAGGTTAGTAATACAAAGTTTTCGCTAACAATCGTAATTGTTATCCCCGAAATGAGGCACGAATTATCCGGGATTTTTCACACCAATGAAATTCAATGAAAGCGATCTCCCGCACCTTCATTCGCTTAGGTTCATGTGCAGTGTGTTCTGGGAGGCAAACTTATTTATACCTCCCTTCTTACTACTGAACAGTCAGGAGGGGGCTCTATTTAGGAGTGCCCTCAAGCATGTTAATTATTAACTTTTCCAATAAAATTACTCTCGCCAGCCATTCCAAACGAGCCCACCTTCTGTTATTTCAGCTGAACCCATGTTCTGTCATTCCAGCCGAGCCTAAGCGAAAGCGGGAATCTCATACAGCATTCTTCGAGTAGATACCGGATAACTCGTGCCTCGTTTCCGGCATGACGGTTGTTGAATGTTTCTGGTATGACTGGATAGGTCTTAAACTCATTCATGCCCCAAACTGAGCTAGGAATTGATCAATATTTATTACCACCTCTTTAACCTTGAAAAGGTAATTCTACTAAACATTAGTAATAATACTGGTCAGATTAGAATTAGAATTAGAATCCAGATTTCTGATCAGATTATATTGTCCTCTGATATCCAGCATAAGGCTGAATTTTTGTTCTAATAAACTGAGAGCCGGGTTTGAGTTTCAACGATCGCAGTTGAACTTTAATAGCCGATAAAAAGTGTTTTGGTTATCATTACGATAGAAAGGATAGTGTGGGAAACCGTCGCACTCAAATAAAACAGTAATGCAACATTATAACAAGGAAAGATAATGTTTAAGAAAGTCGTAGTATTGAGCGCAACACTCTTTTTAGCCGCATGTTCTGCGCCGAAGTACGCTGTAGAGCCTATATAAGAAAGCAAGCAAACAAAAGAAATAACCATAATTAAAGATGATGCTACAAGGGCTATTTTCCTAGATACCATGCAAGAGTGGTGCTTAGATAACGCCAAACGCTGCAAACTCGTGCCGGACGGTACCCACCCTAAATCGTCAGAACTAACATTGATGTACGTCTCTAGATGGAGCTGGGATTTAAGCTCTTATATAGCAGACTCCCGAATCAATGCATATAAAGATGAACTAAAGGTTGGGAAGGTTGAGTTTAAAGCACCAAATACATTGAATTCTGATAAATGGGGCGATGATCGCAAACGTATTTTGATGATGTTAGATCTATTGTTCGGTAAAAAAACACCACAGAAGCACAGTCAAAAATTGAATCTAGTGAAATTTAATCGGAACTGACAAAAGTAACCGGCCTCAACGAGAAGCAGCTAACGGAATGTTCGCGCCAAAGACGGTTCAATAGGCACATCTACCAAACAAATGTCCACCATAAGTTATAACAACGTAGCTCGGTTGAACATGACCCACCAACCGCCAAATATAAAACGAAGCCTATCTCCCAGTAAAAAGCACCCGTACTCTTTAGCATGGGTGCTTTTCCTTTGTAGAGTGGTATTAAAGACGCTGCAACCAAACTTGATTGTTTTCGACTTTCACTGCCCAAGTTTTGATTTGCACTTCAGGCGTTTCAACACAACTTCCTGATTTTAAATCGAAGTGTTGTTTATATAAAGGCGATGCGACACAAGGCTGCCCTTTTACATCGCCAACAATGCCACGACTTAATACAAAGGCTTTACCAATTGGATCCCAGTTATCAATCGCAAATACTTTTTCAGCTTGATTCGGCAAGTGGAATAAAGCAACTTGTTGCCCTTCAACAAATGCGCCTGTGCCTATATTTGCATCCAGTTGAGATAATTCACATACGTTATGCCACATGGTTATGCCTCCATATCTACCGTTATTTTAATTTGATTACTTTCTTGTTTAAGGTCTTTTGGCGCAGCGTCGACCACCAACGCAGGAATACGTTGCTCACGGATTCGTTGATATGTCATCGGAACCGGTAGATCTGCACTGTGTTGGTTGATGAATGGACGGAATTTTGCGCGTTTGGCTGGATTTTCTACGGCGGATTTCCACTCACATTGATAAGTATCGACCACACTTTGCATTTGCGCTTCGAGCGCTTGCCCTAACCCAAGTGAGTCTTCTATTACGACTTGTTGCAAATACGCTAAACCACCGTCTAAGCTTTCCATCCATACCGAGGTACGTTGTAATTTATCGGCGGTTTTCACGTAGAACATTAGCACCCGATCAATGTATTGAATCAGTTGTTCTTTACTTAGATCAACCGCAAACAAATCGGCGTGGCGTGGGCGCATTCCTCCGTTACCACAGACGTATAAGTTCCAACCATTTTCAGTCGCGATAATGCCGATGTCTTTACTTTGTGCTTCAGCGCATTCACGCGTACAACCAGATACGGCAAATTTAATCTTGTGTGGCGAGCGTAAACCTTTGTAACGGTTTTCCAACTCAATGGCTAAGCCAATCGAATCATCCACCCCATAACGACACCAGGTTGAGCCCACACACGATTTTACGGTGCGTAAAGATTTACCGTAAGCATGGCCTGTTTCAAACCCAGCTTGAATCAACTCTTCCCAAATATCGGGTAGTTGCCCTACTTGTGCACCAAATAAATCGACACGTTGCCCACCGGTTATTTTGGTGTATAAATCGTATTTTTTTGCCACTTCACCCAATGCGATCAGTTTATCTGGCGTAATCTCACCACCGGGAATACGGGGAACCACCGAATAAGAACCGTCTTTTTGCAAGTTTGCCATAAAGGCGTCATTCGAATCTTGCAAGCTGCGGTGTTGTGGTTCAAAAATGTGTTCATTCCATAAAGAAGCAAAAATAGAGGCAGCGGTCGGTTTACAAAGATCGCACCCTAGCCCATGACCATGCTCTGCTATTAATGTCTCGAAATCTTTGATCTCTTCAACTTGGCACAAATGGAATAACTCTTGACGAGAATATTCAAAATGCTCACAAATATGGTTATTCACTTCCATCCCCATATTGGCAAGTTCGGTGTCTAATACGGTTTTGACCATGTTACTGCAACCACCACAACCACTACCGGCTTTGGTACACGATTTCAAAGAGGCTAAATCATGGCTTCCGGCATGAATAGCCGTGATTAAATCGCCTTTCGTCACGTTATGACATGAACAAATCAACGCGGTATCGGCCACTTCTCCAGAGAGCATTGAGGTATCAAACAACAGATGCGCGGCATGATCAGGCAATGGGGTGTTATTCAAATAACATTGGAGCAAAACATCATAATCGGTGTTATCCCCCACCAAAATAGCGCCTAATAGTTGGTCACCTTTCTCATTGACCACCAGCTTTTTATAACTGCCTGCAACGGTATCTTGTAATACCATTTCTTGCGCGCCTTGCGTCATCATTTGTGCATCACCAATAGAGGCAACATCAACACCTAGCAGTTTTAATTTGGTGCTCATATCGGCGCCGGTAAACGTTTGTATTTTGCCCGCTTGTTCACCTAACAAACTTGAACATGCCACTCTCGCCATTTGGTAACCTGGGGCAACCAAGCCAAAGATTTTTTGCTCCCATAAGGCACATTCACCAATCGCAAAAATATTAGGATCATTGGTTTGGCAAGCATCATTCACCACAATACCGCCACGTTCACCCACCGCTAACCCCGCTTGTTTCGCTAACGCATCTTGCGGGCGAATACCGGCAGAGAAAACCAACACATCCACTTCAATAAATTCACCATTTTTGAAGTTCAAACGGTGTTTGGCACTTTCACCATCACAGATAGAAGTGGTTGCCGTATCAAGGTGTACCTGTAAACCCAATTGTTTAATTTTATCTTCTAATACCCCACTCGCTCCTGCATCTAATTGCACAGGCATCAAACGTGGAGCAAATTCGATAACATGCGTATCTACGCCTAATAAACGCAAAGCATTGGCGGCTTCTAGGCCCAGCAAACCACCACCAATGACGGCACCAGAACGGGCCGATTCACACGCATTTCGGATTTCAGATAAATCATCTAAGGTGCGATATACAAAGCAATTATCACGATCGTTGCCATCAATTGGCGGCACGAAGGGGTAAGATCCCGTTGATAAAACCAGTTTGTCGTACGCTAATACATCTTCATCATCCATTACTAAGCGTTGGTTTTGAGTATCTAAGGTGGTGACTCGACTGCCTAGAATGAGACGAATACCTTGTTGTTGATACCAATCTTCGCTGCTTAATAATAAGTCTTGGTTGGTTTGGCCCGAGAAAACCGACGATAAATGCACGCGGTCATAAGCCACAAACCGTTCTTCCCCGATCACGGTAATATTGAATTGCGCCATGGCATTGGCTTCAACTAAACGCTCAACAAGATGGTGACCCACCATGCCGTTTCCGACGATCACTAAATTTAATTTTTTCATAGCATTGTCCTTATGCGCGTTTAATGTCAGCGGCAAATGTAATATTGGCTTTCTTCACACCGCCATCATTCTCTTTAAGAGCAGCCGCTTTTGGCTTGTCTGACGTTGAAGGTTGTGGATGAACGTGTTTTTCATATAAGAATTTCAATACCGCTTGGCGATAGCCTTGATACTGAGCATCATTGGCAAGCTCTACACGGTTTCTTGGGCGATCGAGTTGAATATCCAACACTTCACCAATCGTGGCGGATGGGCCATTGGTCATCATGACGATCTTATCCGACAGTAAAACCGCTTCATCAACATCGTGAGTGATCATGATGATGGTGTTGCCTAAATCCGCTTGAATGTTCATTAATGAGTCTTGCAGATGCGCTCGTGTTAATGCATCCAGCGCGCCAAAAGGCTCATCCATTAATAAGACTTTAGGTTGCAGGGCTAACGCTCGTGCTATCCCCACGCGCTGCTTCATCCCACCAGAAATCTCATCCGGTTTTTTATCTGCGGCATGCTGCATTTGAATCAATGCTAAGTAATGCGCTGTACGCTCTTTTACCCAAGCTTTGTCTTTGCCTTTTGCGACTTGTTTGACCGCCAATTCCACATTCTGGTAGACGGTTAACCAAGGCAATAATGAGTGATTTTGAAACACCACCGCACGCTCAGGCCCCGGCCCATCCACTTCACGGCTATCAACAATCACACCACCATCGGTTGGCAAGATTAAACCGGCAACCAGGTTGAGTACGGTGGATTTACCACAACCGGAATGACCGATTAAGGACACAAATTCGCCTTTCTTAATGGTGAGATCGACACCTTTTAACGCAATGAATTCTCCTTTCGGCGTTGGGAAACGCATACCTAGGCGAGTTAACTCAACCATTGGGCGTTGAGAAGGTTGATATTGCGTGCTCTCTTGCGTCGGTTTAATGACCGATTTCGCTTTTTTCGTGACTTCCATGATCGTCATATTCTTCTCCATCCTAAGATTGAACTAGCGCAGTTGTTGTTTTTTGTCCCAAGACATTTTCTTTTGCAGTTGCAGCATGCCTTGATCGAACAACAACCCGATAAAACCAATAACAATGACGGCCACCATAATTCTGCCTAATGAGTCTGAGCTGCCATTTTGAAATTCATCCCACACAAATTTGCCTAACCCTGGGTTTTGCGCCAGCATTTCCGCGGCAATCAGCACCATCCAAGCGATACCAATCGATAAACGTAAGCCGGTAAAAATCATGGGAATTGCAGAAGGAAGAACAATGGTACGAACGTGTTTCCACCACGATAAACGTAGAACTTTACTCACATTCAGTAAGTCTTTATCAACACTGTTTACGCCGACAGTGGTGTTGATTAGCGTTGGCCAAATACAACATAAAGAGACGGTCAGTAAAGAATTAACAAACGATTTGGGAAACATAGGATCATCGGACACATAAGTGGCGCTGACAACCATGGTGATGATCGGCAACCACGCCAAAGGAGAAACAGGTTTAAGAAGTTGAATGATCGGGTTAAAGGCCTTGTATAAACCTTGATTTAAACCAAGCACAATGCCAACAGGAATCGCAATGACCGTCGCTAATACAAAGCCGGCCCCAACAGTGAATAGGCTGGTCGCAATTTGATCAAAAAACGTCGCTTTTCCGGTATAAGGTCGAATTCGAACATCCGCATTAGGATCTTTTGCAAGTTTCGCTTGGTTACGAACCTCTTGGCGTTCATAAAAAGCCACTTCTTTATCTCGGCTAGCAAAATGTTCTTTCACCAACCCGCTAAATTGCTGCCCAGTTTCATACGGCCCTGGCAGAGTGCCTAATGAGGTTTGAACTTGTTTTGCCGCGAGGCTCCACATCAATAAAAAGACCACAATACCAACCAAAGGCAGTAGCACTTTTTTCGCCACCGAAATCGATCCTGAGGTTGAGGCGTAAGGCAATAACGAAAAAACATTATTGCTTTTTTTGATTGATTGACTTCTTGTTGAGCTAATCAGTGTTGAATTCGACATAGTACTTTCCTTGTCTCTATAAATAGCGATATTGGGTTACATAAAGACGTTCTTTAGAAGCGTCACCTTAAAGAGCGTCTTTATCTTTCAGACCAATACTGAACTTTTCCAAATAAGCATTAGGGTGTTTTCCGTCGTAAACGATGTTATCGATAAAGTGTTTTTGAGGTGCTTTGAATCCATCGCTGCTATGTAGATCAGGAAAATCTGACGCTTTTAAGGTTCCATCATCAATCAAAGATTGAGCGGCAATCTTGTAGATGTCTGGACGGTAAACTTTCTTAGCAATATCCATGTACCAAGAGTCTGATTTGTATTGAGGAATCTGCCCCCAGCGACGCATTTGAGTTAATGTCCAAATCGCATCGCTGTAATAGGGATAAGTCGCGTTATGACGAAAGAAAACATTAAAATCGGGTATGTCGCGTTTATCTCCTTTTTCATATTCAAACGTCCCTGTCATTGAATTGGCGATAACATTTTTGTCTGCCCCAACATATTCACTACGCGCTAAAATACTGACGGCTTCTTTACGGTTTTTGTTGTTTTCTTCATCTAACCAATACGCTGCGCGGATCATGGCTCTCACAATTCTTAAGTGAGTATTCGGGTTTTTCTCAGCCCATACTTTCGATACACCAAAGACTTTCTCTGGGTTGTTTTTCCAAATTTCATAATCGGTCACTACTGGTACACCAATTCCTTTAATTACCGCTTGTTGGTTCCAAGGTTCACCGACGCAATAACCATGAATGGTGCCGGCTTCCATCGTGGCTGGCATTTGTGGTGGTGGTGTCACACTGAGCAATACATCGGCTTTAGCCGTACCACTGTTATCGCCTTTTTCTGGTGCATAAAAACCGGGATTAATGCCCCCTGCGGCTAACCAATAACGCAATTCGTAGTTATGGGTAGAGACTGGAAAAACCATGCCCATTTTGAACGGTTTACCTTCGGCGTTATATTGTTGAATAACAGGTTTTAAGGCGTCCGCTTTAATGGGGTGTGCGATTTTTCCATCCGATGTTTTCGAAAGTTTCGGTTTCATTTGATCCCAAACCTCATTTGAAACCGTGATCGCATTACCATTTAAATCCATGCTAAAAGCCGTGATGATGTCCGCTTTTGTTCCAATTCCAATCGTTGCCCCTAATGGTTGCCCCGCCAGCATGTGCGCGCCATCCAGTTCACCATCGATAACGCGATCTAATAACACCTTCCAATTGGCTTGAGACTCTAATTTGACGTAAAGCCCTTCATCTTCGAAATAGTGCTTCTCATAAGCCACGGCAAGTGGAGCCATATCGGTTAATTTAATAAACCCAAAGGTCAAATCTTCTTTTTCTGGCTCACCTATTTTGACGATCTTTTCTACAGTTGCAGCATGAGAGGCCGAAGCAAATACAGCCGTTAAGCTTAACCCAACCATTAAGCTTAATAGCGCTAATAATTGCTTTGCCCAGCTTCCTGTCGAGCTTCTGTTGTTATTAACCACAGCTTTATTCATGTATGACTCCAGTCTTTCCAGCAAAAATTCCAAAAAAAAGCGCCATCGATCCTAAGACCGATAGCGCCATTGCTATTCTTTACTTCTTGTTCGATATTTTCACCGCCGTTGATGAAAGCACCGATTATTTATGTTTGCTTATCACGTCAATTCAGTAAGTGATGCATATTTTAATAATCCAATTTTCGTGCCAGTTTTTATAATTGTTTATTTTCATCAGCTTAAGAAAAAATGGGATGGGTACCACCACATTTTGATTGCTTATGGTGCACCTTTGCACCGCTTTCATCCTTTATATGGATAAATTTTCAAACGTAGAAATAACATTCTTCGCCACTTGCCCCATCGTTTGGCTATTTTTCATCGCCGAATTACGCAGCGCTTGGTAAGCTTGTTGTTCATCTAAATTGTGCATTTTCATCAACAAGCCTTTCGCTTGATCTACCCACTTTCTATCTTCTAATTTTTGGTTGAGTTGTACGATTGTTTGATCCAACGCTTGGCTTCTTCTTCGTAATTGCTGCGCGTATTCCACCCAACCTTTTAATGGAATATCAGGTTTAAATGGCAATAATGCATACCCAAGGCTATCAGGCAGCCGAGTCGTATCATCCATATTAAGTTCCTGAGTTAACACGAGAAGTGAGTTTTGTTTTTGTTCGATAAAATCAATTGCCCAAACAAGATCAGCGCAAGGCTTACGCCAAGACAGCACGACACTTGAATCAGGTTGTTGGTGTAATAATTTCGGTAATTTATGTAATGAACACGCGGTAATGTCATCAAAATCTTGAGCAAGTTGAGCACATAACAGCACTTGCTTTTCGATATTATCACAACAAACAATCAAAGGGATTTGCCTAGACGACTTAACTGATTTATCTATTTTAACTGATTGATTTAATTTGGCTGATTGTGATATTTTGAACGAATTTTTAGCACGCTCTAAAGACTGAGTCATGGGTTTGCATCCTTGCAAAAACAACATAATCTTTATTAAGCAGCAACTAACATGCCTAATTTGACAGCTTTTCCTTTAAAAACAATAAAATACCTCTAAAGTGGTAGTTAAAGGCTACTGATATAAACTCAGTTCTTCAACCCATTCAACGTTCAGTTTTTCTCGTAACGACACCACTTCCCCAACCACAATTAATGCAGGTGTTAACCCCTTAAGCTGGTTAGACAAACAACAAAGTTCAGATAATTTATTCACATGTACTTGCTGATTTTTGCTACACCCATTACCAATAATGGCAATTGGTGTCTGTTTTGATAAACCAGAATTAAGCAAACCAGCCTGTATTTTTTCCGCTTGTTCAAGCCCCATATAAAACACTAATGTTTGCCCTGTTGACACTAAACCTGACCATGAATCAAATGCACCAGCCATAACATGTCCGGTCACTAACGTCACACTGCGAGAAAGTCCACGATGAGTTAAAGGAATTTTAGACGATGCCGCACAACCTATTGCCGCCGTAATGCCGGGGATCACATCATAAGAAACTTGCTGGGCAATTAAAGCGAATGCTTCTTCACCACCACGACCAAAAATAAAAGGATCACCGCCTTTTAATCGAACGACTTGTTTACCCAACTTAGCTTGCTCAATAAGAATGTGATTGATTTCATCTTGCTTCAAACTGGGTTGCCCACAGCGTTTTCCAACATAAATTTGCTCACAATGCTCTGGGATAAGGTTTAAAATGCCTTGTCCAACTAAACGATCAAACACAACCACTTCCGCTTGCTGAATCGCTTTATACGCTTTCACCGTGAGTAAATCAGGATCATTAGGGCCTGCGCCAACTAGCAGCACTTTTCCTGCTTTCTTGTTGCTTCTTTTTTTATCTCCAACTTTTCTATTTCCCCACTTATCGACATTATTCAGTGATTGATAATCAATGTACCCATTTCTTGCTTCTATATTCCTTGTCTCTTCATTCGTTAACTCTTTATTGCTAACGTCCTTGATTATTGTTTCAATTGATGTTGTTTTTTTTAGATTTAATTTATTTGCTCGCATGACACATTCCTTGTGTTATTTAACGGTCATTACTTCGATGGTTTGTTCATTCAAATAACGTTTTACTTCTGGTAAACATGATCCACAATTTTTACCGCAACTCAGTGTATTTTGCATTTCGCGCAGAGACATGTTCGGCGCTTGCTCTAGTTGCTCTAAAATATCCGACTCTGTGACACGGTAACAACTACACACCAGTTTATTAGCTTTGCCATCGGTACTGCTTAATAAAGAAAGCAGATTGGCTAGGTTTAGAGGCTGTTTAATGAAAGGAATAACAAAATCTGCTTGTAAAACGATGGGGGATTGGCTCACTGAGATCATAGCAATAACCTTGCTATCAATGATGGCAATCAAGGTCCAAGATTTCAGATGATCCAGTGTTAATATTTGGCTATTAAGACATTGCTTTCGCATCAATTCCTTTATTTCATTCTTACTAAAATATTCAAAATCAGCAAAGCGCCATACACCTTGTTTCTGTTCTGAAGTCGAGCGGGTTTGCGTGAATTCGACATGTTGTAAACTCATGTATTGCCAGTTCTGCTTCGACAGATCAATACCAAGCGCCAATCCATAGCTGCCAATTTCTGCCGCTTGAATTTGAATCTGTTGTGACTTAAACGCAGGTTGACCAGAATAAGGATCGACGTCACCAAATAAAGTTTGATTCACTCTACTTTCACCACCAAATAACCCAGACCAATGCATCGACATAAATGCTTGTTGATGAGTCAAACCCTCATCAAATGCGAGCCGGGCTTTAATGCTTTTAGTTATGATATTTTGGTCTTGCTTTGCCGTACTTGGCTTTGTGATATCTGGCTTTGTGGTACTTTGTTTCGTATTCGTGTGACTTATTTCAACAATATGACCCGCTTTGAGCTCAGCTTGCTCGGCCGCTAAAGGATGTAAGTAAACGGTCGGCTCAACTTCACTCGCCGCTAAATGGCTAATATGCCCTGTTCTGGTCATGGTATGCCATTGATCACGCTGGCGACCACTATTCAACCACCACTCTTTATTAAGGCTTGCTTCATGTTCACCGATTGCGTTATGGGAGGCTTCCGTTTTGGTTAACACCAGATTGGCTTTGCCATTATGAGTCGGAAAGGTAATCGCTTGAGTGCCTTTGACTGTTAACACTGATCGCCCATCCAGCGGCCAAGCCTGTGGCTGCCAATTGTGATAGTCCGTATCAGATAAATTTTTTAACGCTGAAATGTCTAATTGCAGTGGCGTATTTTTGTTTATTTCTGTCAGCGCTGCGTATTCTCTAAAGACATCGGCTTCTGACTCAAATTCAAACCCTGATGCAATTCCCATTTTATGGCACAGATTTTTACCAACTTGGCTCAATATCCACCAATCGGCTTTGGCTTCACCCGGTGGTTGAATGAATTGACGCTGACGAGTCATACAACGCTCTGAATTGGTTACCATGCCTTGCTTCTCACCCCAACCTGCCGCGGGTAATAAAATATCCGCATAATGAGCCGTATTGGTTTGAGCGGTAATGTCTGACACCACAACACAATCACACTTTTCTAATGCCCGACGAATTTGTGCAGAATCGGGCATGGAGACTGCAGGGTTAGTTGCAATTATCCACAAGAACCGAATGTCTCCACTCTCAACCGCATTAAATAAATCGACCGCTTTTAAACCCGGTTGCGTGGCCGTATTGGCGGTGTTCCAAAACTGCGACACTTGTTTTATAGAATCAGGATCAAACTCTCGATGTACGGCTAATTGATTAGCAAGCCCGCCAACTTCACGCCCTCCCATCGCATTCGGTTGTCCGGTAATAGAAAAAGGGCCAGAACCTTGCTTAGCAATTTTTCCCGCTAATAAATGAGTGTTAATAATCGTATTGGCTTTATCGGTTCCTGATTCTGATTGATTGACACCTTGGCAAAATAAAGAAATCACATTAGGAGAAGAGGCAAACCATTGAAAAAAAGTTCTTAATAACGTTGGATTCACTGCCAGAGCATCACTCACGGCTTGCAATTCATAATGGGGTTTAGCGATTTCTTTGCGTAAAGTATCGAAATCATTAGTGTGTTTGGCGATAAAATCAGTATCAATCGATCCTGTATCAAGCAGATACCGAGATAACCCATTAAAGAGCAAAACATCACCATCATTTTCTAGTGCCAAATGTAAGTCGGCTTGTTCTGCTGTAACGGTTTTTCGAGGGTCAATAACTACCAACTTCAGATTAGGATTGACTTCACGTGCTTGTTGAATTCGACGAAAAATAATAGGATGTGTCCAGGCAGTATTAGCACCAATAATCACAATGAGATCAGCGTAATTAAGATCATCGTAATTAACTGGAACAAGGTCTTCACCAAAGGCTCGCACATGAGCGGCAACCGCAGAAGACATACACAAACGTGAGTTAGTATCAATATTGGAGCTACCAACAAATCCTTTCATTAACTTATTTGCGACGTAATAATCTTCGGTTAATAACTGACCTGATACATACATACCAACAGCCTGTGGGCCATATTCCTTAATTGTGGAATGCATTTTTTCACTAATTTCCTCAATAGTGCTTTGCCAATCCATTTGCTTCCCATTAACACGTGGGTAGAGCAAGCGTGATGGCATTTTTAAGCTTTCCCCTAATGCCGATCCTTTCACACACAAGGCTCCCTGATTAGCTGGATGGGAAAAATCGCCTACTATCTCACCATTCTTTTTTACTTCAACACCACAACCAACGCCGCAGTATGGGCAGGCAGACTTTATGCATTCCTTCGCCATATTTCTCATCCTTTTTATCTTCAGAAAATAAAAATGCCTCCCATATTTTTATCACTAGGTGACTAAAACAATAGGAGGCATCTTTGCCTGCGAATCAGGTTTTCTGAATATCAAATGTTATTCATTACATTATATAAAGCGAAAAGTGTGCCAAGTTTTATATTCTGATAAGTTGTTGTTATTTAATACTGGATTGGTAATAAGCTGTACATTGCTCCTAACATATGCACCATAATGAATCGTTGTGCAGCCCAATAAACAAAAATGCCTCTTAGCTAAACCTTAAGAGGCATTGATTAATTTGCTATCTATTGATGAAAATTAGTATCAATTATCAACGGTAAACGCATTATGTTGATTATATAAACTCGAAATAATATCGCTGGAACTGGCGGTACTGTCTAAACCAAGCGAATCTGTACTCACATTATCAAGAACGATAATTTGCTCTCCACCAGATTCAGATGTTACGTTTAAGTTTACTTTACCCTCATCGACAGAGGCAGTAATACCAGCTAGCATATCGTCCATCTGAACACCTTCGCTATCACCATCACTAAACAAATCACGGAGATCAATTTTATCGATATTGAGTTCGAAATCTTTGATCACATCAATAGCCGGAGAACCTGAAGCTCCAACATCTTCAGCATGCCAGACAAATATATCTGTCACACCATCGCCTGTCCCATTATATTCACCGCCCCACAACTCATCATTTCCAGCGCCACCGGTTAAAATATCCATTCCTAACCCACCAATGAGCACATCATCACCATCCGTACCTATAATAAGAGAAGGCTCATCACCACCGACCAATATCGAGGAATGAGAAGTGTCACTCGCATCCGCCGTTTCTAATACGTTTTGATCATTAGGTTGAACGGTAACTTCAATCATTGATTGTGATGTTATCGTTTCATCATCATGTTGCTCAACGATAGCTACTTCAAGACTATGTTCACCTTCCGGTAAATCATTAATAAAGGCATTATCCAAATCTTGGGCTGCAATGACCCAAGATCCATCTTCTTGAGTTTCACCTAGTGGTTGACCGGCTGAATCAACAATATTGGATAAACCTAAATGCTTCAATTCAACTTGAACTAATTCAGCAGAGTTCACTTTTTCACCTAATAAAGCCAGTAATGGAATTAATGCCAATTGAGCCGCTGTCACAGAGGTGTGTGGAACAGCCCTAGGCGCCATCGCAAAAGCAGACATAAGTGCGACGGGAGCAGCAACGGATACGGTAACCGTATCGCTATCGCTTAATACACCGCCGGTACCAGAATTACCATTATCACTCGTCGTCATGGTAATGGTTGCATCACTACCACCCGTACCAGAATTTGGTATATATTCAACACCGCCACTAAGTAAATCATTAATCGCATCTAATGAACCCGTTAATGTTAATTCACCAGAGTCATTACCAATAATCGTAACACTACCGGAATAGTCATCAGGTATTGATAACAATCCATCACTACTGCTTAGAACTACTTTCATTTGACCATCGACGGTATCATTAACATCCACATCGGAAATTGATAAGCCGTTGATAATCGTGACTTCACCTTCCATACCTGCCAATTCACCTGTAGGAAGTGTATTTTCAGGAGCATCATTCACGGCGGTAACATCGACATTAATGGTTGTTTGAACACCAAGAGACGCATCAGCAACCACTCCATTATCGACAGATCGGATATCCAGTTGTAGTTCACCATCCCAATTCATGTTATTGGCATCACCCGGATTAAAAATAAGACTGTCTAATGTTCCAGATTCTGTCGTGATCGTCCAAGTACCATCACCGTTATCAATAATCGTTCCAGCCTCACCATTCGGGAAACTAAAGCTTGCTCCCATGCCAACAGGGACATTACTGATGGTGATTTGAATGATCTCTGGGCCATTCTCCGTCACATTCGAAGCATTGGTCGTATCACTCAACTTATTATCAACCGTTGATATATCAAGATCTAACAGAATATCGCCATTTTCTAAGCCTTGGGCTGAAGTAACCACATCGGCGTCTATTTGATCAGCAACAGGAAGGACTTCAACATCAATTGAATGAGTAAAAGAAACTACCGAATCCAGAGAATCTTCTTTGGTGTATAAAACAACATCAATCGTAATATTACCGCTGAAGTTTTTCGGTGGGATTAAGCTAATACCATTAAGGTCAAAACTGGTTGAACCAAAGGGAATACTCACACTCCATTCACCACCACCATTATTGACAGCACCAAGCACCGTAAAACCTTCAGGTATATTCGTCAGTAATAATGACACCATGGATTCAGAACCATCAATATCTTGTAGTGTAACGGTTCCACCGCCCAATGAAATTGCGGTATCTTCATCACCTTGTATACCACCATCAATGATTTCAACTTTAACATCATCGTTCACTGCAACGACATCAAAACTGACCGTTGTTTCTGCAGTTGTTTTAGTATCGGTAGCCGTTCCGCTAAGAATATCATACGTAGCGGTATCGGTAATCGTGCCACTCACGGATATATCCACCTGACCACTGAAGTCTTCGGTAGGAATAAACTGAACGTTGCTTAACTCATCAGGGGAAAGCGTCAATACACTGACTTCTTTCCCTTCAGAGTCAAGGAAGTGACCCATCGATGGATCAACACGAATCGTTAAACTGTCTAAGGTTTCTAATCCACCCTCTACAGTATTTAAGGTATCGCCAAAAGAAACGGCTGAAAAATCTAACGTAATGGTGGCATCTTCATAAGCAATATTGTCATACACCACCTCAGTTTTATCGTCCGATTCACTGATTGGTTGATAATCTTGATTCAAGCCTGAGCTACTCACCACATTGAGTGATATGCCTGGGCCTGCATCAACCACAGGATCCACTTTCACCACAACGTTTTGAGTCGCTTCATTCACATCACCACTATTCGCATCAGTCGTGACGTATTTAACTTCAAATTGAAAATCACCAGCATAATCATTAGGTAACACGAGCCCTAAACTACTCAGGTTAACGGTACCATCAGGGTTTAATGTCGCTTGATAAACATACTGCCCCGTTTGAAAATCGTATTCAGCTCCTGTAATTGTCGCTCCTGATGGAAGTTGAGAACTATCGATCACAACCGTCATCACATCATTAGGAATTTCACCATTCCCATCACCATTAACATCATTGGTCGAAACAGAAATTGAACCGTTTGTGGTTAATTGAGAGCCTAAGTTAACACCTTTATCTTCCACTCCAAGAACGATGGTATCTTCAACAATAATATCCGCAGCAAGCTCAGTGTTAGTATTTTGATTATTTGAGAAATCGAGTTCTATATCACCTTCGCGAACAACGATTTCACTTTTATCATTTTCAAGATTACCATCATTATCTCTATCGCCTTGATCTTGAACTTTCGCTGTTACATGGACGGTTACGGTATCGGTAAAATTAGCGGGGGCTTGAATTTGAATATTATCGAGAGAACCCGATTTAACCGTCCAGCTGCCATCACCATTATTAACAGCACCAACCACTACAAACCCTTGCCCTTCTGGCAAATTAATATGAGAAAAATCAAGAACCAGCTCCATAATTATTTCATTACTGGATAAATCATTTTCGGCATACATTATGGTGCCAACACCGGATCCTGGGTTATTACTTAAATCCACGACACCAGTGGTGTCACAAGTTACTATTCCTGCATCATCGATAATACCGTCGTTATTAGCATCAGCACCGGTACTAATGACAATTTTCCCCACTCCATTATCTGCATTTGGATCTGGGTTATAAGGGTCACCACCTTGTTCAACCGCGGCCTGAATATCAATAGTAATACTACCAGTCACCGTTTCTTCAGAAAATGCATCAGAATCAACGTCATCTTGACGAATGGTCACTTCAGCGCCAAGGGTGAAATCTTTATCCGAGTTTTCTGGAGTGGTAATTTGCAAAACGGCAGAGCCATCCGCTAAGGCCTCTAGATATTGA
Organism: Vibrio casei; assembly: GCF_002218025.2. Taxonomy (NCBI): domain Bacteria; kingdom Pseudomonadati; phylum Pseudomonadota; class Gammaproteobacteria; order Vibrionales; family Vibrionaceae; genus Vibrio; species Vibrio casei. The sequence goes on from NZ_AP018681.1 coordinate 794,283, forward strand.
TCTAAATTTAACTTACCTTCAGCATCAAAATTCAACTCAGTCTCCACTCCACCTTGAACAATGATCAAAGTATAACCCGTTGGGTCAGCGCCTATAGGCAACGTAAATGTGAGATGCGTAACTTTCTCTTGGCTATCTGCCAATGGCGGCATCCAGTTAGTTCGATCAATGGTAATCGGAGTATCTTCAACACCTGCAATCGTACTAGAAAAATCCCCTGCATCAATGACTGGCTCAACATGAATGATAATGTCTTTTTCATACTCAGCACTATCACCATCGGCTTCCGTGACAACTATTTTCGCCGTAAGCTCTAGATCGACAGTACTATTTGGTGGGGGGGTGATTTTTATATCATCTAAACTATCAAGGCTTATTTCATAGATAGGTTGTCCATTTCCATCCATACCAACAAAGGTGACATCGAGAGGGCTACCATTGCTGGTAATGATTGTTCCTTCTGGTATACCTGAAATCACGACAGACAAAGTTTCAGAGTCATCGCCCGGCATAGCATCAACCATTTCACCAGAAATGATACCAAAATCAAAACTTGCAGCTCCATCTTCAGGAATTGTTATCTCAATACCCGAGTACTCATCATCAACAGGCTTCCAATCAGAACCCGTCAGATCGAATCTAGGTTCATCCGCTACACCTTTAACGGAAATATTGATGTTTTTACTGCCTGTTATATATTCATCACTGATCGCCGCTTCAGGGTCTAAAACACTATCGCCTTGAAACTCGGCGGTATCTCTTACTATACCTTCAACGGTTAAGGTAAAATCACCACTACTTTCAGGCGCAGGTAAAAATTGCAACTGATCTAAGTCGCTATAGGGGATATCATAACTACCATCAATCAATTCGACGGGCGTTCCATTAAGTAATAACTGTGATCCATCGGGTAAGTAACTGAATCGTACATATAAGGTTTCGGAGCCATCGCTTGTATCAGCAGTATGGTTGAGTGTAATTAATGGCTTTAGATCAATAGCGGTATCTTCATCTGGAATAAATTTCACGCCAGAAATGGTCACCACTCCATCTCCATCAGGAGCGCTAATTGCACCACTCGGAATCGTTACTTTCCCTTCAGCATTTGGCGTTAAAAAAGCACCATTGTAATAAAATTGTCCATGTGCATCCGCAGGAAGCGTAATGGTAAATGAGCCATCAACAATAGCTTCACCACGATCAACATCCCCTAAATCAATGCCCATCGGCACTTCAATACCATCGATTAAATGGTTAGTCCCGTCAACATTATCAAATTCATCTAGACCGGCTTCAGCGCCGTCGGTAATGAGTTCTTGCCCATCTTCTTCTTGACCATGAGTCGGATTAGGAAAGATAAAGGCTGGATCTTGGTCGTGAATATCTAATGTCACCGTTCCTGAGTCTTGGTCCCCATCTTTATCGGTTATAATGATATCCATATCTAGAGTAATAGATTCTTGAACATCCGCTAAATCAGGATTACTCACAAAAGTGACGATCCCTTCAGAATCCACACTGATTTGACCTAACAGTTGGTCACCTTTATAAACATCGGTTAAACCAAATGGTGATGAGTGTTCGGTAATAGCACCATTCTCTGTATCGGCAAAAGAAAGGCTAATAGAGGCGATATCATCTGCACCTTCACTGGAAGGAAGTAATAACGCGGTGATGGTTTCCCCTTCATTCACATCAAATGTATTGCCTTGAACCGTAGGCACATCGTCATTAACAATGATGTTAATCGTAGAGCTGCCATAATCATCATCATTAGGTACCACATCCCCATCTTTATCCACGGCGTAAATAGGTAATGGAATCGTTAAGGATGTATCATTACCAGTCGCTTTATTGTGGTCAAGAGCCCCTGTGATAGTGAAGGTATATGCTCCATCAGGTGAGAAAGTCACAACAAACACTTCTCTGCCGCCAGCTATACCACTGAATGTTCCATCGTTATTATCAACAAGTTCAACGACAGCCCCTTGCGATGTCAGACTTCCATCCGTGTTAAACGCTTCAATATCTATTTTGAAATTGGCAATCTCATCACTACCAAGCGTAATAGAAATTTGACCCGTTGCCGTTTCAGTATTACTGCTAGGATTGGAACCTTGGTGGTTATCGCCACCGGCATTAATAGCGGATTCGTCAACCGTAACACCTGAATCCACGGTAAATGTTGGATTAGTACCATCGACAATAGTCAGATCAATATCAACGGCGTTATCTAAATAATCACCATCGGTATCTTGGACTTGTACTGGGAGGTTAATATGGATTTCAGAGTCGTTCACCGTGACCCAACCAGAAGAGTTAGCACCAGAAGAATCTTGATCATGGTCAAGTGGTAAGCTCTGTGTCATGGATACATTAATATCAACGCCTTGGCCATTTTGAGTCGCCGTTAACACAATAGTTAAAGCAATAGCACCTGTGTCACTTCCCACTCGTCCGATTAATGTTCCATTTGCAGAATCATATTCAAACACAAGCGCCTGTCCACCAGACGTTAAGTCAGCTTCCAATTCACTCATCAACGTATTCAGATCCGAGGGTTTGATTTGAACAGTAGTCGGGTCTAAGCGCTCTACACCAGCGGCGATGAAAATATTCCCCGTAGAGCCTGTTGGGGCTGGATCAGGATAACCTGCATCTGGATCCGAAGACGACAACGTCCCTTCAACAATACTAATTGAGCCAGATAGCCCATCCCCCGTTGCGCTATCACCATCGGTGACAGCAAACGTTAATGTGCCATCAGTGGTATCATTATCAAAATCTGTTGCAGTAACATTCAGTTCAATATCCGTAGATTGGCTGTCTTCTTGATCAATAGGCCCAAATACCGTCACTGTATAATTACCACTATCATCCAATGTAACGGTCAGTAATGTATTACCATTGTTATCAAACAAAGTGACTAAATAAGGCTCTACTTCATACGTTGTTGGCTCACCATTAGAGGTTAACCCATCAAAAGTCGGTTGATTACTTTGAAAAACAATGGTCTGGACATTAATCAACTTTACCCAACAGACGTTCGCAACAATATTGGCTGCGTACCTCAAGATTGTGCGCTTTTCTTTGGCTCTATTCGCGACAACATTACCCTTGGCAGAACACAAACCAGTGATGACGATGTATTGTATGCAGCAGAACGCGCTGGTGTAACTCACTTTACTCAACATGATGAGTCTGGCTTAGATAGACAAGTCGGTGAAGGTGGTGCAGCACTTTCTGGTGGACAAAGGCAAGCCATTACTATTGCCAGAGCTTGGTTAAGTAACCCCCCTATTTTATTAATGGATGAGCCAACGAGCCAAATGGACAACCGCTCTGAAGCATTAATTAAACGACAATTAAATAATTTATCATCAGCCAAAACACTAATTTTAATTACTCATAAAACGGGCATGCTTGATCTGGTTGACCGTTTAATCGTTATGGAAAGAGGTCAAATTGTTCTCGATGGACCTAAACGTGATGTTTTACAGTCATTAAAAGAAGGAAAAACAACCACAACAAAAAAGGATTCTAAAAGTACATCTTAGTCTCCGTACTGGATTCATTTCATTGTAAACGTTGATGGCAAGAGTAAACGCTACGAAAAAATAGCGTTTACTCTTTTAATAATTACAAATACGTTCTCAAATATTCAGACAAACATAAGATTGCCATTGCTTGTCCATAAGGCATGGAGGTTAATGGAATACCTCGATAATAATCCAAATCACTGCCCATTGCCGTGCCAAACGATACATTAATCAGCTCACCGTCATCATTAATGTAATCTTTAACTAAACTGTCCACGGCTTTGTGGGCAATCGGGGCATATGATTTATCAATGTAGCGTTTACGAACGGCCTTTAATATACCGTAAGCAAAACCTGCGGTGGCAGAAGATTCAACGTAAGAATCAGGATCGTCCAATAAGGTGGTCCACAAACCATTTTCTTGCTGGCTGCTTACCAATGCTTCCACTTGGCGAGTTAATACATGCACCAAATGACGACGATACGCATCGTGTTCTGGTAGATCTAAAAGTTCTAAAAAATCGGGAATAACAATCGTTACCCAACTATTGCCACGTGCCCAACGTGCATTGGCAAAGTTGTGTTTACCATCAAACGTCCAACCGTGGAACCATGTCCCTGTCTCGTTATCCATTAAGTAGTTAATGTGCATTAAGAACTGGAATTTAGCTTCTTCTACATACTCTGGCTTATTCAATAACAAACCAATTTTAGTCAGTGGCATAACACTCATCATTAGTGTGTCATCCCACATTTGTTGGGTATTTTCACTGTTATAAACGATGTGTTGAATCGCGCCATGTTCAGTGCGAGGCATCTCATACATTACATATTCTGCCCAGGTTTCAAGATACGGCAACAAGCTTTGATCGCCGGTTTCTTCATAGCGATATGCCAGAGTTAAAAATGGACAAACCGTGTTCACATTCTTAGTCATTTGCTCATCTGCAAAACGAGCGCTAAACCAATCATCAATAATCTTAACGACCGTTTTATCATTAGTTTGTTGGTAATATTTGTACATGCCATATAAACCAATGCCGTGTGTCCATTCCCACCCTGCCCAACCTTTGGTATCAATGGTGCGGCCATCATCAAGGTGAAGTAAGAACTCACCAGTTTTATCTTCAATATTAATTAAATTGTCGATTAAACTATTAATTTTTTCCACAATCAAACCACGCTCGTGTGTACGAACAGGACGACGAAGAAGCTCACTGTGTTTTACTGGAAATACTTGCATTTTAAGACCTCGATAAATGAATTACATGACACCAAGCATTTTTGGTAAGAATAAGGTTAGATTCGGAATATACGTGATGAGCAAAAGCACAGCGATAATCGCAATATAAAACGGAATCAATGGTTTAATGACCTCTTCTACTTTTACTTTACCCACACTCGCACCAACGTATAAACCACTTCCTACTGGTGGTGTAATCGTGCCAATTGCTAGGTTAAACACCATTAAGATGCCGAAATGAACAGGGTCGACCCCAACTTGTTTCATAATAGGCAGTAGAATTGGCGTAAAAATTAAGATAGCAGGACCAATATCCATAAACGCGCCGACAATCAATAAAAACACAGTGATCACTAGCATGATAACCATTGGATTGTCTGATATACCAAGAATCAACGCACTCAACGCAGCAGGGATCCCAGTGATCGACATCGAGAATGACATTGCAGAAGATGTTGCGAGCAAGAACATGATCACGCCAGTCATTACAAATGTTTGAATCAGAATGTCTGGTATCTGTTTTATTTTAATCGTTCTATATAAAATCAATGTAAGAAATGCAGTGTAGACTACCGCGACCGCAGAAGCTTCAATGGCGGTAAATATGCCTTGAACAATGCCGCCTACCACGATCACAATCAGCATTAAACTTGGTAATGCATCTTTAGTGACTTTCCAAGCGACACCCTTTTGAATCGTAAAAAACACCGTATAATTATTACGTTTGGCGACGATATAGGTCACCAACATACAACCAATGCCCCATAAGCTGCCAGCTACAAAACCACCAGCAAACAGAGCTGCAATTGAAGTGCCTCCACTGGCTAATGCGTACAAGATAAATGCAGTTGTCGGTGGAATTAGCATCCCTGTCGGCGCAGAAGCGATATTGACCGCAGACGCAAAGTTACGGTTGTAGCCTTCTTTGGCACTCATTGGGATCATTACCCCACCAATAGAAGTGGATGCTGCAATCGCTGAGCCAGATACTGCGCCAAACAACATGTTTCCGGCAATATTGGTATAAGACAAAGAGCCCGGAATTTTACCGGTAAACAATTTGGCAAAGTTGACTAGCCGAGTCGCTACACCACCATTATTCATAATCACTCCTGAGAGAATGAAAAATGGCACCGCAAGTAATGCAAAACTGTCTAGGCTTGAGAACATCTTCTGCGCAGTTGAAAACATCGCAATATCAAATGGCAGAGCCAATAAAATTGTCGCTCCGGAAGAAATAACAATACATAGGCCAATTGGTGTCCCAAGTACAAGTAGCAAAACAAAAACCGAGATCAACACACTGGTTGCAACAACGGGATCAATCATGATGACCTCCTTTACCTGATACTGAATATTCAACCTGTTGAGAGATATTCGAAGCAGAGTTCGCCATTTTTTGCGCTTTAGTTAAATCTATAATATTCATCACGCTGTAAAAAATAACCAAAACACCAGAGATTGGCAGTGCGTAATAAACCTTGCCCATTGATATTTGCAATACTGGTGATATTTGATACATCGCATTGGCGGATACTTTCCAACCACCAATAATTAAGATGTAAGTGGCAAACGCAATAAAAACGACTTGCAGAATAATCTTCCAAATATTGATAAGCGTCGGTGGGCATTTATCTAAAAATAACGTCAAACTAATATGTTCTTGTTTACCTGCAACATAAGCCAAACCGATAACGGAGAACCACACTAATGCAAAACGCAGAAACTCCTCTGAAAAAGTACTTGGATCATTAAATACATAACGGCTAATAACTTGCCAACACGCCACAATCACCATGGCACTTATTAAGACACATGCAAAAACTTCAATACATCGGTCTACTATTATTCTTAATTTATTCATAACATCCTCGGATACAACATTAAATAGAGCGAACAGATCTCTGCCGCTCTATTTGGGATGGTTTATTTAATATTGATGATTTTTTGATATAACGAATACAGTTCAGGTTTTTTCTTCAAATCGTCATAAATCGGCTGAACGGCTTTTTGGAATGGGCCATGGTCAACTGTATTAAATTTAACGCCGAATTCTATTTTAGCTAACTCGCGCGTTTTATCCATTTCGGCTTTCCAAGCTTCTTGCTCCATAACCATTGACTCTTGGATCGCCTCATTAAGCACTTTAAATTGTTCAGGTGTTAATTTGTTCTTAGTGGAGTTACTCATCAAAATGATGTCTGGAATACGAGTATGTTCGTCATAGCTATAATATTTTGCCACTTCGCCGTGGCGAGCAATCGTCATGGCAAATTCATTATTTTCAGCACCATCAATAATACCTTGTTGCAGCGAGGTATATACTTCAGATTGACTCATCGCGATAGGAGACGCACCTAACAATTGCATTGTCTTGATTGATGTTTCACTTTGCATAACGCGAATTTTTTTACCTTTAAGATCGGCAATCGTATTAATTGGCCCCTTACTCATATAAAAACTACGCGCACCAGAGTCATACCAACCAACACCAGTAAAACCCATTGAAGCAGTTGAATTATAAACAGGATCCATCACGTCTTTATCTGACATAACTTTATAAAATTGTTCTTGGTTAGTGAAAAGATATGGCAAAGAGAAAACGCCATAAACAGGGGCAAAACTTTCCATTAAACCAGAAGATACTTTGGTGATATCGACCACGCCAACTTGTGTCATTTCCACCAATTCTCTTTCACCGCCAAGTTGCGCATCTGGAAAGTATTGAATTTTCACTTCACCGTTGGTTTTTTCTGCCACCGCTTTGCCGATATATTGCAGAGCATCTTTCACTGGCTGACTATTTTCCGCATACGCGAGTTTTAACGTCACCGCTGCCGAGGCAACATTACTAAACGGCAAGATAACAGCTGATACAAGTAACGCCTTAGATATTATATTTTTATTGAACATGGGATTCTCCATATCACTTTATGATTATTTAAGTTATTGGTATAAAAATAAAATCACACAAATTAAGACATAATATTCATGCTATTTCTGACACTTAGAATCTCATATGCCTCTCAGACTCACCTTTGAAAAACTGCCATCAATTACCAGAGTTGTCCAAAATGACAAGTTTCACAGGGCAAATTCACAAAAAAGAACATCGATAAAAGAGAGGTTTCTTCAAAATTGATCGAGGTCAATTACCATTCAAAAACCACGAAAAATACCGTGATGAGTGGGCGGAAAAGAATGAGAGGAATAAGCAGAACTAAAAATGATGACGACATTTTTCTATATGCTTTGCTATACGTTAGCGGTAATCCGAAGGTGACTTTTTAGTTAACTTTTTAAATTTAGTACTAAAATAATTACTGTCTAAATATCCAACTTTAAAAGCAATTTCAGTAATAGAAAGATCGCCATATTGCAGCATTTGAATGGCGTTATTAATACGAACTTGATGCAAATAATTATTAAACGACTGCTGAGTCATTTGTTTAAGTTTACGGCTTAACGTGCGCGATGACAGATGAAACTTATCCGCCACTTCACCAATGCTGCATTCGTTTTGATAATTGGCTTTTATCCAATCCAGAACTTGCAATGCTCTATCATCCATTGTGGCTTGTTCAATCGATGTTAATCTTCCGCGGTTAAGCTCCACAACCAATTGTTGAAATAGCGCTTGTGCCATCAGTTCAGAATCATCTTGCTTTTGGTGTACCTCAGTATTGAGATCGCTCACCAATTGAGAAATTCGTTGCATAGAGGTATGACTAATATACCATCCTTTTTGCTCTGAATAGCCAGAAGGAATGTAGTGATTGAGTCCCGCTGGTAAGTTCAAAGCTTCTTTACGAAACAAAATATTAGATAAAAAAAGGTTATCAACATTCTCAAATAAATGCCGATCACTTGGATCAACAAAACACACATGATTTTGGCTTAAATCATCAGGTACATCATTAATCACATGCGTACCACGTCCTTTAGAAACGATGATCAATTCCTGGAAATCATGGGAATGTTCTGGATAGTTTTCTTGAGGTGAACGGATCTCTGTCGTAATGGCTCGATTCTTATTTTGGAAAAAATCATCACTTTTTAGTTGATACATGAAATACACCCTCAATCTAAGTCATGCGATAAGCTAATGCAGTATTGAATAAAAAAAAACGATCTAATCGATATAAATGATACAGCGTTTCATTTATACGTTGGTTTTGTGAACTCAACCAAGTTTTAAACTTCACTCTTATTTATATAAAGCAAAAGGAGAACATACAGTCCTCCTTCTAATAGTTAATCACTAAGATTTATTAACCGTTTACAAACCAAAAGTTTCTTTCAAATGCTGCATATTTTCTTTACTGACGCCTTCTGGTTCATAGCCACTAGCAAGACACATCAGGTATAATTTTGCGCCTTTATTCGCAACATCAATAAAATCAAAGGCGGTTAATGCATCCACGCCAGTTGCAACCGCACCATGCTTTTCCCAAATCGCGACATCATTATCAGCTAATTTAGCTTTCGTTCCTTCTGCCATCACTTTACTGCCAGGCATGCAATAAGGAACAATGCCAATCCCACGCGGAATAAACGCTCGAACTTCTGGGATCATCTGCCAACAAACGTGAGTATATAATTGATCGTCATGCGCGTATTTAGGGTGGTGTGATAATGCGATAAGTTCGAGTGGATGAGTGTGAACCACACAACGATCGGCAGAACCCGCCGCTTGTTTTTGCATGATGATCTCAACATGAGAAATAAATTCACTGGTCGGTGCGTAATCTGGTAAATCACGGCCCCCCCAAAGAATATGGTAGCCTTGCGCCTGATCATCAATACGTAAAATACAGCCTGCCAATTCAGGATGATTCAATTCACGAATACGCTCGCCTGTTCCCTTTACAAAGAAAATATGACCAGCACTTTCTTTTGGGAAACAGTTATCACCCATTGTGCTGTTGCTCACCATCGACAAATGACAATGTGGAAAGCTGTCTAAGCTCGTTGGTAGCTCACCAAAAATGTCAGTCACATCAACAGAAATATTGCCGCCATTACGTTCTGCCCATTCACGTTGCCATAAATATTCAGCCGTTTCACTCACTTTGGCGATTTCTAATTTCACGGCATCGTTTAAAAATATCTGTGTAATCTGATTCATGATTTTCCTTTATATAAAAGCGAGAACCTTTGCCCTCACTTAAATTTCATATTGATTAATTAGGCTAAATAAAACATATCGACAAGATCTTCCGCTACCGGTGAATTATCGTTATTGGTATCCATGATATCGGCCATGTATTTCCACCAACGTTGACAAGTTTCGTTGCTCGCCGTGGCTTGCCATTTTTCTTCAGACTCGATTTCCACATAGGCAAAAAGTTGCAAAGTCTGTGGGTGAAGAAAAATCGAATAGTTATGTCCACCATGTGCTCTCAACATTTCCACCATTTCAGACCAAAGCTCATCATGGCGTTTTTTATATTCAGCTTCACAACCAGGTTTTAGCTTCATCACGCAAGCTTTACGGATCATAAGTGTTTCCTATTGATAGAAAATTAATATCCCAAGCAATTGATATAACTTACATAGTTTAAATTTCAGCCCCGCCCAAAAACGGTAATATCAGGAAAGGATGAAAATTCAAGTCAAGGCATACATTGGGTGGAAAGTATTAACGTTGGATCAGGACTTTTTCTTCGTACTGTTTTACGCTTGCTAGCCAATCACTGCCCACTGGCACATCCGCTTTCAAGCAGTAGTAATCCCACACCGCTGCCCAAGAATTCGAATGTGATTCTTCCATTAGCGCCAAACGCGTTGTGTAATCACCATCTAATTCAAGCTGTTTAAGCTGAGCGGTTGGCTCTAGCATCGCTTTCAACAACGCTTTACGCATATTACGAGTACCAATTACCCACGCGGCAATACGGTTGATTGAGGCATCAAAGAAATCCAAACCAACATTGACGCGAGCAAGCAAGTCATGGCGAATAATCTCTTTAGCAATTTCTTGAGTTTCAGTATCAAACGACACGATATGGTCACTGTCCCAACGCATTGGGCGCGTCACGTGCAAAATGAATTCATTCACATACAAAGAGCAGGCGCTAATTTTGTCTGAAATGACTTCCGTTGGATGGAAATGCCCTGCATCTAAACAAAGTAGAATATCGCGGCTAGTGGCATAACCCATGTAGAATTCGTTGCTACCCACGGTATACGCTTCTGCGCCTATGCCGAATAACTTACTTTCTACGGCATCTTTGTGGTATTTAGTGTCGATTTTTTCGGAGATAATTTCATCTAATGACGCCATTAAACGTTGGCGTGGTGCAAGGCGATCCGCTGGCATATCTTTCATGCCATCAGGAACCCAAATATTCATCACAGAAGGCGTGCCCAATTCTTTACCAAAATATTCCGAAATACGGCGACTGGCTTTACAGTGATCAATCCAAAATTGACGAATATTGTCATCATGATGCGACAGCGTAAAACCACCTTCACTGTTTGGATGTGAGAAGCACGATGGGTTGAAATCTAAACCAACTTGCTCTTGTTTTGCCCATTCGACCCAGTTTTTAAAATGCTCTGGTTTGATCTTATCGCGATCAACTGGTGTATCTGATTCAAGGTAAATCGCATGTAAATTCAAACGTTTCGCACCCGGAATTAAACTGAATGCTTTATCTAAATCTTGACGTAAGTCATCGGCGCTGCGAGCACGACCAACATAATTACCAGTGGTTTGAATGCCACCGCTTAATTCTTGATCTGGATTTTCAAAACCGCGTACATCATCACCTTGCCAGCAATGGATAGAAATTGGCACACCATCTACATCAGCGATGGCTTTATCCGTATCTATGCCCATTTCAGCAAAGCGTTTTTTAGCAATTTCGTAAGCAACTTCAATATCATGTGTATTCATTGTATTAACCTTTTAGTAGCGGGCATTTAATAACGAGCATTTAATAAACAAATGCTCACCACAGTTCGAAAACTTGCGCTTAGCTAGCAATCGCAAGTGGCTTTGATTTCAGTAATTGTTTAAAGGTATTTATCACGCGGCCTAGCTGCTCAATCGGCTGTGGTGTGTAAGTATCGACTGGAAAAGAGTGACGGATCACCTCTCGTCCCGCATTCACATTTTCAAGTTCACCCAATGCAATTAATTGCCCAACCACATTACCAAGTGAAGAAGCTTCTGTAGGATTGGCTTGCACAGTGACTTGGCAAACATCAGCACATAATTGATTTAAAAATGTGTTGTTAGCGCCACCACCAATGATATGAATAGAATTGAGTTCCTCTTCACTAACGGCTTGTAAGTCACTAAAGGTATGTTGATATTTCAATGCGAGACTGTCGTAAACACACCGAGCAAGCTCAGCTATCGTTTCAGGAATAGGTTGGTGTGAGTTACGACAGAAATGTTGGATCGATAAACTCATCGATTCAGGATTTAAAAAACGTTCATCATCGGGATCGATAAGCGAACGAAATGGTGGAACTTTGCTGGCTAATTCAACTAACTGTGGGAATGTGAACTCACTGAACTCGGCTTGTAAACGTTGAACTAACCATAATCCCATGATGTTTTTTAGCATTCTAAATCGACCTTCTGCCCCACCTTCATGGGTAATTTCAAGTCGTGTCGTTAATGCATTAATCACAGGTTCGCTGCGTTCGATCCCCATTAATGACCAAGTACCGGAACTTAAAAAAGCGGTCGATTGAGACTGTAAAGGCGTGCCAACTACGGCAGATGCGGTATCATGGCTCGCAATCGAAGCTACCGGAATGTCTAGCCCTGCTACATGATAATGACCAATTATTTTATTCGGTAAACTTGGCGATAAAAACCACGTCGATGGCGCGTCAACCAAATCAAGTAACGTCTTGCTCCACTGTTTGGTGTGGCAATCGAGCAATTGACTGGTGGAAGCATTGCTGTATTCACAATGTTCTACACCCGTTAAGCAGTAATTAAGATAATCAGGAATAAACAGTAGGCGATTTACATCTGCTAACCACTCTGGTTGTTGTTGATTGAGTGCTGCCAATTGGTAAATAGTATTAAAGGATAAAAATTGCAGGCCGGTAATTTGGTAAATGTCTGCACGTGACAGCTTATCTGCAATAAATAGCTCCATCACACCTTGAGTACGATCATCACGGTAGGCAACATAATCCCCTAATGGCTGGCCTTGCTTATCGAGTAGGACAAAATCAACACCCCATGTATCAATACCGATGGAATCAGGGACAATACCTTGGTCAATAACTAAGTGAATACCCGTTTTGATCTCACATAATAAACCATCAAGATCCCAACAATCTTGACCATGCTTTCTCACCAGCTCATTTTTAAAACGATGAATTTCAGACAAGACGATTTTACCCGCTTGAAACTGAGATAAAATCACTCGCCCGCTGGATGCACCAAGATCAACCGCAATAATGTTCTTAGACATGAGATAACAACCTTTCCTTTATTTAGGCTGTTATCTTGACGAAATGCGATGAAATGTAACTTAAAAAAAAGGACAGCCTTACGAGAAGGCTGTCCTTTTTTTTAGTTTTCAATGTGCACATTCACATAATGTAAAATAAGATTAGCATGTTGCTCGACAATACATTTCGCCAATGGTGGTTTTTTTCGCTTGCCGCCCAAAGATTTTAATTTTCTGTGCCATAAAAAGTTCTGCGGTAGAAATAGCATCAACCAACGCATTATGAGCAGAATACAACGGTAAACCATAACGCTGTCTAACCGCATTAAGTTGCAACTCAAAATTGTCGCCTTTACTATGGTAAACCAAATGCTTTTCTATTTTTAAGGTATCCAACCAAATGATGGGTAAGTCATTTAAACCATAACGCTTACGTACATAGGCTTGCATGAAACTACGCTCTACCACAGCCCCATGCGCCATCACAATTTTACCGGTCATTTTTATAAATAAACGATTCATTGCCTCTTCTAGTTGCTCACCTTCTAATAGCATTTGGGGCATAATATGGTTCACAACAGCACTCGCCGCTTTTATCTTTTGATTATCATCAAGATAACAATGAGCCGCGGTATCCATATCGATTTGATTGTTTTCAATTCGAATATTACCGATGCTTAATAAACTATCTTCCGTAGGATTAAGCCCTGTAGTTTCAAAATCAAGAACCAGAAAATCTAGCTCATCTAAACACTTATCAGGTTTAGGCAACGGTGTCCTCAGTAAGCGACGCAGTTCTTGAGAGCACTCTTTAGGTACTGACAATGCCTTTCGCTTCTTCTCTAATTGAGTAATGGGATGGAAATAGTTTTTTAACCTCTTATACATACCCTACCCTTTGGTAAAACGAAGTTTTGCACCATCTTGTAGCTCATTAATGATTTTAAACGCATCTTTTAAATGTTTACGTTCAAAGCTACTAAACCGTTCAGGATCAATATGATTATCCGGTGTTTTGTTATTTTTTAAGGCTTCACATTGATGAGTGAAGCGAACTTGAGTAATAAATCGATAGGCACCAATAATATTTCTATAGCTGTCTTCAGCCATGACACCTTGTTCAAAAGCATATTGGAAACGTTCTTCAGTACCCGTTTGGGTTCCATTCGCTGATAAGCTATAAATACGAGCTAAATCAATAATAAGGTTCAAGGCATATTTTTTGATATTTAATGTTCGGCTATTATCACCACTTTTCTCTAATACTAACTTATTAAATATTCCAAGCGGTGGTTGAGTTTCTATTGCATCACGTACCAAAGACGGTATAAAACGAGCACTATTGGTGATGCATTGATGTAAATGCTGTTGCAGTTCATCCGCTAACTCTTTATTTCCGTATATTGCACGAACTTCCAAAAAAACACTGATATTCAATAATTTATTATATTCAGGTGTATTCACCCATTTACGATAATATTCTTTCCAACGAGAAAGAGGCTGACACCATTTAGGCGTTGCCGCCATGTATTTCCCATCACACAGCGGATAACCACAGGCATCCAATCCATTACAAACTATCATGGCTAAATGAGTGAAATACGCAATATCTGCGTTTGTTGCTGAGTCCTCAATGATCAGTGCACTGTCCTGATCCGACAATAAATGCACTTCATTACGAGCATGAGATCCTGCGACAATCCATGCATAATCACATGGTGGAGCCCCAAGTTGTTTTTCGGCCAATTGAATGATACGGCGATTAAAAGCATCCATAATCATCGACATTACAGAGGCAACGACATTTGACCCAACACGACTTTCCACTAACGAATTGAAAATAACCTTCCTTTCTTCTTTAAGCGTTTTTAAAGCTTCAATAGAATTTGAATATTTTATTTTTTCAATCAGAAAGAGTGCTTGTGTTCTATGGTTATGCACTAAATGGGTCGTCGTAATTAAGCCAACAATGCTTTTCCCATACACAACGGGTAAACACCGGATATTGAATTGCATCATTAAAGATATCGCTTCCAAAACCGTCGCATCACCGTGTATTAACTGTGGATTTATTGTCATGACTTCGCCAATAGGAGAGTCTGTATTAATTCCGGTAGCCACGACCCTAGTCGTCATATCTCGATCAGTAATCACACCAACAATATCATCCCCATCTTTCACCACAGCACAGGATGAACGCATTTCGTCCTGCATTAACAACGCGACGGTTCTAATACTGGTATTCCTTTCGACAATTGCAACATCTTCACTCGCCACTTCCGATACTTTACGGTAATAAGGCCCTTTATCATTTGGCATCACACGATATAAAGCAGAATTTAAACGTGCTCGAGCACGAGAATCGAAAAATTCGGAATACTCGGGATTGCTCTCAAGCACATTTTGTAAAACAGAATGAGGAATGAGATATAAAAGTGAATCCACCAATGCGACGGCCTGATATCCATCTTCACTATCTGATAAGGGCTCTAGAAAGGTAAAACCAAATTGATCTTCTTCACCAAGGCGAGCACGTAATGATCCATCTTTCATGCGTTGCTCAATTGCGCCTGTTCGAATGACGTACAGAAAACGTTGATCACAATCAGAATGAAAAGGGATCTCATCCCCTTTCGCTAAATAGCTAATTTTAACTTTTTGCACCACTTCTTTAACCACGGATTCAGGCAATTTATCAAATGGATCAATTCGAGCCATAAAGTTATAGATATTGGGTAGCAGCGCATTTGTCATCCGTCCGACCTTCCGAATTAATTAGCTTTTTATACAAGAGAAACTGTATTCAATAAGAATATCACTCACCATATCAAAACATTGTTTTAATATTGAAATTAAAATATAAAAAGTTTACTAAGTGCACAAAAAAAGCAGCTTAACGCTGCTTTAATAAACTAAGTTTTTACCGTGTACGACTTTTACAGGCGAGAATCACGATACTGGTTCATGGTAGCCCAATTGTTCAGAAATATTTCGACAGGCGGTTTGAAGTAAAGCAACATAGTAAGACATTCTACTTTCATCAAAACGAATCGTTGGGAATGAAATCGATAGCCCTGCAATCACATGACCAAAACGATCGTATACAGGAGCGCCAATACAACGTAAACCTGGCTCTTGCTCTTCGTTATCTTCCGCATAACCTTGTGCTTTCACACGCTTTAACTCTGCAAGAAGCTGATCCACATTGTCATGAGTTTTTTGAGTATGCTTAACAAATTTCACATTTTTTAAGGTTTCGCGCACAAAAGACTCGCTGCGCTCAGCCAGTAACACTTTACCGATAGCGGTACTATAAAGTGGATTACGGCGACCAATACGCGATTGCATGCGTAGGTTATAGCCAGAATCAATTTTGTGGGTATAAATGATTTGGTCAACATCTAACGCGCCTAAATGCAGCGCTTCATTGGTTTGCTCAGAAATATGGCTCATCTCTTTATCGGCTAAAGAAATCAGATCAACATATTCTAACGACTTTGCTCCTACCTCAAATAACTTCAAAGTAAGCGAATATTTATCGGCTTCACCTTCTTGATCAACATAGCCCAACATTTTCATCGTTTGCAGAAAACGATAAGTGGTGCTTTTTGACATCAGTAAGCGCTGGGATAGTTCGGTAATACCGATATTTTTTTGCTCACCAAGTGCTTGAAGAATACCAAACACTTTCATGACTGATGACACTGCATCGGGTTGTTTTGCTTTTTCCATTAGAGTTGACCTTGAATTTGATTAGACCTTAAAAAGCCAGTCATCATTGTTATCGTTTTATCATTCTATATCCTTTATCGATTTTTTTGAAATGCATGGTTCAAAAAAATGAAACACAAATCACTTTAATATATAAAACACGATTTAGGTCACTTTTTATGAAACGGCTTTTTATTTTTAATTGAAATGGCGTTTCACTATTGCTATTGTTATCACACTTGCTGAGGGATACACCTCAATATCAATAAACCTACTGGCTGAAAAGCTGAATTTAAGGACACGTTATGATTTTGAACTCTTTTGATCTACAAGGTAAAGTGGCTATCGTTACTGGTTGTGATACCGGCCTTGGTCAAGGTATGGCTTTAGGTTTAGCGGAAGCTGGCTGTAGCATTGTTGGTGTTAACTACACTGCCCCAGAAGAAACAATTGAAAAAATGAAGGCAGCGGGACACAAATTCTTAGACGTTCGCGCTAACTTACTAAAACAAGATGAAATCCCAGCCATCATTGATGCCGCTATTACTGAGTTTGGCAAAGTTGATATTCTGGTGAATAACGCCGGTATCATTCGCCGTGAAGATGCCATTGAATTCTCAGAGCAAAACTGGGATGACGTAATGAACATCAACTCAAAAACAGTATTTTTCATGTCTCAAGCGGTTGCTAAGCAATTTATCTCTCAAGGTAATGGCGGCAAAATCATCAACATCGCTTCTATGCTTTCTTTCCAAGGAGGGGTTCGTGTTCCTTCTTATACGGCATCAAAAAGTGCGGTTATGGGTATTACTCGCGCCATGGCAAACGAATGGGCAAAACATGGCATTAACGTAAACGCTATTGCACCAGGCTATATGGCTACTAACAACACAGCGGCTCTACTCGCTGATGAAGAACGCAGCAAAGCCATTCTTGAACGTATTCCAGCTGATCGTTGGGGTACACCTGCTGATGTTGCCGGCCCTTGTGTGTTCCTAGCCTCTGATGCTGCAAGCTACATTAATGGCTACACTGTTGCCGTTGATGGTGGTTGGTTAGCTCGTTAATACCACTATTTCATTCTATAAACAAAGGACAACTGAGCATGTTTGTTTATAACAAAGATATTAAATTAGAAGACCTAGGTGATGGCGTTTCACGCAAAATCATGGCTTATAGTGACAATATTATGTCGGTTGAAGTTTACTTCGAAGACGGAGCCATTGGCCCACTGCACAATCATCCGCACGAGCAGTTAACTTACGTGCTATCAGGTGAATTTGAATTCACTATTGGTGATGAAACCAAGATTGTAAAAGCAGGCGACGCGCTCTACAAAGAACCTAATGTAATGCACGGTTGTACTTGCTTAAAAGCAGGCGTATTACTCGATACCTTTACTCCAATGCGTAAAGATTTCGTAAGCTAACACCTTGCTATAAGATCACTCAATATAGAAGCGGTCACTGCTTTAACCTCGATTAACATAATCAGTGACCGTTTATTTTAAAATTGATGTAGGCGGACCCTACTGGAGAATACAATGAAAATCGCACTAATGATGGAAAACAGCCAAGCTGGCAAAAACGCAACTATCTTAAATGAGCTAACAAGTGTTGTTGAGCCACTAGGTCACTCTGTTGCAAACGTAGGCATGAGCGATGAAAACGATCATCACCTAACTTACATTCACCTTGGTATCCAAGCTAGCTTGCTTCTTAACTCTAAAGCGGTTGATTTCGTGGTGGCAGGTTGTGGTACTGGCCAAGGCGCAATGATGTCACTGAACCTACACCCAGGTGTATCTTGTGGTTACTGCCTAGACCCATCCGATGCTTTCCTTTTCAACCAAATCAACAACGGTAATGCGCTTGCGCTTGCGTTTGCGAAAGGCTTTGGTTGGGCAGCAGAATTGAATGCTCGTTATATCTTCGAAAAAGCATTCTCAGGCCCACGCGGTGAAGGCTACCCTGTTGAGCGTAAAGCGCCACAAGTTCAAAATGCGGGCATCCTTGGTCAAGTAAAAGCGGCAGTAAACAAAGAAAACTACCTTGATACCCTACGTGCTATCGACCCTGAACTGGTGAAAACAGCCGTAACTGGCGAGCGTTTCCAACAATGTTTCTTCGATAATTGCCAGAATGATGAAATCAAAGCGTTTGTTCGTGAAGTATTAGCTTAACCCCCATTTGATTAAGCTTTTAAATTGCACTAACTTTTGCCGACCTCCGAGGTCGGCTTTTTTATTTAATTTTTCTAGTTCTCTGTCATCAAGTGACTGTCACCAAGTAAAAACCATCAAGTGAAAGCCATCAAATAAAGGTCATCAAAGAAGGTTTATTAAATGAAAAAGTGATCTACCCTGTAATATTATGAAACCTCGTTTCAATTTAATTGACCTTGAGTTTGCAATTGATAATAATAGCCTCATACCGATCAAGGAGAATTCTCATGCAAGCAAATCGCATTGCCATCATTGGCGAGTGTATGGTTGAACTACAAAAAACAGGTGATGCGACTTACAAGCAAAGCTTTGGTGGTGATACCTTAAACACGGCACTTTATCTATCTCGTTTAACCCATCAGCACCAATTAACGACGGCTTATGTCACTGGCTTAGGGAAAGATCCGTTCAGCAACTCGATGTTAGAAGCGTGGCAACAAGAAAATATTAATACTGATTTGGTGCATATTTCAGAGAAAAAATTACCCGGATTATATTCGATTTCAACCACACCCGATGGTGAGCGTGCTTTCCAATATTGGCGCAACGATGCCGCAGCACGCTACTGGTTACTCGAAAAAGACACCAACGCCGTTATTGATTCATTAAGCCAAAATCAGCTGATCTATTTAAGCGGTGTAAGCCTTGCCATTTTACCATCAGAAGCATTGGATAAACTTTTCACGGTTTTAACTGCCTGTAAAGCGCAAGGCTGTAAAATCGCATTTGATAATAACTACCGCCCAGCCTTATGGGAAAACAAAGAACAAGCGCAACAAGCGTATAAAACCATGCTTCAATTAACCGATATTGCTTTCTTAACTTACGATGATGAAGAAATGCTGTACGGCGATACCGAAGAACAACAAGCAATTGACCGTACTCAAGCACTCGGCGTAAATGAAATTGTGATCAAGCGTGGCGCAAAAGCGTGCTTTGTGATCACCGCCGATGAGCGTATTGAAGTCGCACCAAAACCGGTATCTGGTCTTGTCGATACAACAGCCGCGGGTGATTCGTTCAGTGCGGGTTATTTAGCAAAGCGACTACTCGGGGGTACATTAGAAGCATCAGCCAAAATGGGCCACACCTTAGCCGGAACCGTGATTTGTTTTCCGGGCGCTATTATCCCGATCGACAAAATGCCAGCACTTAATTAAATTTTATTAACATCATTCTCAAGGACTCAAAATGAAAACGTTAAATCAACGTCTCAGTGAAATCAAAGTGGTACCGGTCATTGCTATCCATGATGCCAATAAAGCCGCTAAACTGGCTCAAGTATTAGTTGAAAACGGCCTACCTTGCGCCGAAGTCACCTTCCGTACACCTGCTGCAGCGCAAGCAATTCGTAACATGCGTGAAGCCTACCCAGATATGCTAATTGGATCAGGTACCGTATTAACCGCGAAGCAAGTGGATGAATCCATTGAAGCTGGTGTAGATTTCGTAGTAAGCCCAGGTTTGAATCCAACCACAGTAAAATATTGCCAACAACGTGGTGTACCAATTATTCCTGGGGTGAACAATCCAAGTCTCGTTGAGCAAGCGATGGAATTGGGTCTAGATACATTGAAGTTCTTCCCTGCTGAGCCTTCTGGCGGCGTGAACATGCTGAAAGCATTAACTGCGGTTTACCCTGTTAACTTTATGCCAACAGGCGGAGTGAACCCGAAAAATGTGAATGATTACCTAGCGATTCCTGCCGTATTTGCTTGCGGCGGCACTTGGATGATCCCAAATGATTTGATTGATAATGAAAAGTGGGATGAATTAGCTGTATTAGTCGCTGGTGTTGCCCAAGTTATTGCTTAATTAATATTAGTCACAAGCTTGCCTACAGCAGTAATAAAATAAAAAAATCGAGCCTTTAAATGGCTCGATTTTTTGTTTTAAAGATAGAGATAAAGAGTAGAAACCTAAATAACCATAACAGAGAATAAAATAACAACACAGGAACAACTTCGAGATCTTTATAGTATTCCAATGGCTTTAGCGGCAACAAAAGACATACATCATATTGACAAACATGCCAAAAAATTCATTGAAAATAGCGTGTTATTTTTCCTTGCTACACAAAGTGAAGATGGCTTTTATGACGTATCACCGCGTGGTGGTGATGCTGGGTTTGTAAAGGTTTTAGACGACCAATACATTGCCTTTCCAGACAGTCCTGGTAATAACCGTTTAGATACACTGACTAATTTATTGTCTAACCCTAATGTCGGAATGTTATTCATCGTGCCGGGTATTCAAGATGTGGTTCGACTTAAAGGCGTAGCATCAATCCATGTCGATGATTCTCTTCGTGAGCAATGCCTGGATGGTAAACACAAACCAAAGCTCGTCCTCAAAATAAAAATCACATCCCTTATGTTTCATTGTCCTAAAGCACTCATCATTTCAAAAGTATGGAAGAATAGTACTTACATTGATCGCGATTTTTTACCCTCGTTATTAACGATTATTGAAGATCAACAAATAGAAAAAGAGCAAATAAGCTAAGAATGAGGTCGATTTACAAATAAATTGAGGTGTGGAAATAAAAACGATTAATTCACAATATTTCCACATCTTATAGTCCTCGTACCGTATTTCCTGCATGACGTGTCCATAAAAACCTGCCTACTACTTCCCTCTCCAAGATCTCTCTTTCAACAATGTGCGCTACCTAATAAATACAAGCCTAATAAAGTGGCATAGATCACAGTTACACACGAAGTTACAAATTATTGAACCCTTGTTTTGATTTCGCGCACATTTTGATTTCACTTATACCGGTATTATTTATAAAAATTAAAACAACGTTTCAGGATGAAGTTATGAATTATGATTACCTCGTAATAGCGGGTTATTTTGCCTTAATGGTAATGATCAGTGTGTTATTCAAAAAAATGGCAAGCAACAGCACCAGTGACTACTTCCGTGGAGGTGGCAAAATGCTCTGGTGGATGGTGGGGGCAACGGCCTTTATGACACAATTCTCAGCATGGACTTTCACCGGTGCGGCAGGTAAAGCCTTTACTGATGGTTTTGCAATTCTTTTTGTATTCTTCGGCAACATGCTCGCTTATGTGTTTGCTTACTTCTACTTTGCTCGTCGTTTCCGCCAAATGCGCGTGGATACCCCAACAGAAGCAGTCGGTCGCCGTTTCGGTTCTGTGAACGAACAATTTTTTACTTGGGTAATCATTCCATTAAGCGTGATTAACGCTGGCGTATGGTTAAACGGTTTAGGTGTATTTGCTTCTGCGGTATTTGATGCTGACATCATTACGACCATCTACGTAACAGGCGCAGCAGTACTGGCTATCTCACTGATCAGTGGCGCATGGGGTGTTGTTGCCTCTGACTTCATACAAACACTTGTGGTTGCAGTAATCTCTATCGCATGTGCTGTTGTCGCCATCTTTGTTGTCGGTGGCCCGGGTGAAATCGTAACAAACTTCCCTGGTGGTTTCTTTATTGGACCAGACATGAATTACCCAATGTTACTGGTTGGTTCATGCTTATTCTTCCTTGTGAAGCAGCTTCAAAGTATCAACAACATGCAAGAGTCTTACCGCTTCCTGAACGCAAAAGATTCTAAAAACGCCAGTAAAGCAGCATTGATGGCACTTGGTATGATGTTCTTCGGTGCAATTGTTTGGTTTATTCCACCTTGGGCTACCGCAATTCTATACCCAGATGCTGCTGCCGCTTATCCAAACCTTGGCGCAAAAGCTGCCGATGCCGTTTACTTAGTATTCGCTCGCGAAGTAATGCCAATTGGTACGGTTGGTCTATTAATGGCGGGTTTGTTTGCAGCAACGATGTCTTCTATGGACTCAGCATTAAACCGTAACTCTGGTATCTTTGTTCGTAGCTTCTGGGCAACAGTGGTTCGTAAAGGCAAAGCAACCGATAAAGAGCTTCTGCGTGCAGGTCAAGTGGCTTGTCTTATTAACGGTATCTTAGTTATTTTGATGGCTCAGTTCTTCAACTCACTGAAACACCTAAGCTTGTTTGATCTCATGATGCAAGTCGCGACATTGCTACAATCGCCAATCCTAGTACCATTATTCCTAGGTATCATTATCCGTAAAACGCCAAAATGGGCACCTTGGGTAACGGTTATTGTCGGTATGTTCGTCTCCTACTTAGTAGTGACTGTTTTCACACCAAGCTTTGTTGCAAGCTGGTTTGGTATTGATTCACTAACGGGTCGTGAGACATCTGACTTCCGTACTATGATTACCATTGCCGCCCACTTGTTTATCACTGCTGGTTTCTTCTGTGCAACAACGTTGTTCTATAAAGAAGAAAATGATGTGAACATCGAAAACACCAAAGCATTCTTTGAAGATGTGGATACCGAGTGTGTAGCAGAAGAAGGCCAAGATGAAATCGACCGCATGCAACGTCACAAACTAGGTACCCTTGTGAACTACATGGGTTACGGTTTAACGGCAATGGTGCTAATTCCAAATCCATTATGGGGTCGAGGTCTGTTCTTAGCGTGTGCAGTGTCTATCTTAATTATCGGCTACTTATTGAAAAAGAGTGCCAGGATCGATGAGTCAGCACTTGCCATAAATCATTAAATAGCTAAGTAATAAATAGCGAAACAACATAATAGTTAATTTACCAATTAGCAGCCAACATTATTACGTTGGCTGCTCCATTTCGGAGCATTTCTCATGGCTAAAGGCAACATTATCCATTTAGAGTTCGATACCTTCATCGACTCAGACACAAATAATAAAGTAACACGTTTAACTCCAACGAATGTGATCTGTCATCGTAACTATTTCTACCAAAAATGCTTTACCACTGATGGTAGCAAGTTATTATTTTCTGGTGATTTTGATACCACATCCGGTGATGCGAATCGCAACTACTATCTGCTTGATCTGAAAGCTCAGAAAGCCACTCAGCTAACTGAAGGTAAAGGCGACAACACCTTCGGTGGTTTTATTTCGACCGACGACAAATCTTTCTTCTATGTGAAAAATGAATTAAATCTGATGAAAGTTGATCTAAACACATTAGAAGAAACCATTATTTACACGGTTGATGACGAATGGAAAGGTTATGGTACTTGGGTTGCCAACTCAGATTGTACTAAGTTAGTAGGCATTGAAATCAAAAAAAGCTGCTATCAACCATTAACATCTTGGGAAAAATTCGCCGAGTTCTATCACACCAACCCAACGTGTCGCTTAATTAAAGTTGATATTCAAACGGGCGCGTTAGATGTAGTTCATCAAGAAGATGCATGGCTTGGTCACCCTATTTTCCGCCCATTTGATGATAACACCATCGGTTTTTGTCATGAAGGTCCACACGATCTTGTTGATTCACGTATGTGGCTTGTCAATGAAGATGGCAGTAATGTAAGAACCATTAAAACGCATGCGGAAGGAGAATCTTGTACTCACGAATTCTGGATCCCAGATGGCAGCGCGATGGCCTATGTATCTTACTTTAAAGGCCAAACTGAACGTGTGATTTATAAAGCGAATCCAGAAACGCTGGAAAATGAAGAAGTCATGATCATGCCACAATGTTCTCACTTGATGAGTAACTATGATGGCTCGTTAATGGTCGGTGATGGTAGTGATGCGCCTGTCGATGTAGCAGACAGCGAAGGGTACAATATTGAAAATGACCCATTCTTATATATCCTAAATACTCAGAAGAAAAGCTACGCCAAACTGGCAAAACACAGTACTTCTTGGGATGTATTAGCTGGTGACCGTCAAATTACCCACCCCCACCCATCATTTACACCGGGTGATACTGGCGTGTTATTTACCAGTGATTTTGAAGGTGTCCCAGCCATTTATATTGCTGAAATTCCAGAGGAGTTACGCGGTTAATTTTCAATTATATTGTTAAAAACATTAAGCCTTATTTACTTTAAACATAATCGTTAAGTAAATAAGGCTTTTAAAATTGAGATGAGTGTATTCTCAAAGCTGAAAATCAAATCTGTCTAACAACATATAAGAGCATACTCCATTGAAGCTCAGCCACCCTATTTGATTTCCATCAATACTAAGCTCGCGTTGAGTAGAACTTCTTCAACCATGTCATTTTAATCAAACGAGAATAATAAATGCCTCCTCGAACGAGCCAATCGACATACATGCCCAACCAAACACCATACACACCAAATCCCAAAACAATACCAAGCACGTAACCGCAGCAAATACGACATCCCCACATGCTAAAAATGGCCGTCCACATGGTCGATTTTACATCTTTTGCGCCTTTAAATGCGGCAGGTAAAACAAAAGAAGCAGCCCAGAAAGGCATCATAATTGCGTTCAAATAAAACAGCTTCACGACCACACTGCTCACTTCTGGATCGGTGGTGTAAAATGCAATCACAGGATGAATAAAAGGGAGTAATAGTAATGTGGAAATAATCAGTAAAATCGTGGCAGCCCAAAAGATTAATTTCAACTCTTGATAGGCCATTTTAGGTTTATTTTGCCCTAGCCGTTTCGCCACTAATACCGTTCCTGCCATACCTAAAGTATTACCGGGAATATTAATCAGTAAGATAATAGAGAAGGCGATGACGTTACCGGCCATAGCAACCGTCCCCATTCCTGCCACCATTAACATAGTGATTAATTTACCAATGTTAAACATTAACGATTCAATACTTGATGGGATCCCGATACCTAAAATATCTTTTAATATTGCGCGGCTAAAAGGTGAAAAATAACTTTTAAATGGGATCGGTAAACGATCGTTTTTAGCCAAGTATACTAAGATAATGATCGCCCCCACCCAACGAGCACAAGAGACACCTAACCCCGCACCTAATAAACCTAAACCATCCCAACCAGCAAAGCCATAGATAAGTGGATAACTGAAAATGATATTAAGAATATTGATAAGGATGTTCACTCGCATTGGCAAACGGCTATTGCCTACTGCGCGTAACACTCCACTGCCAGCAAGCATAATGGCAAGAGCAGGATAACTGAGTGCTATGGATGTAAGGTAGATTTCTGCAAGTTGGATAACATCTTGCTCGGCACCAACGGCAATCATCCCTAAAATCGATTGACCGAAGAGAAGAATCGCCACTAAAAAAAGAGTCGAGATCAACATATTCAAGCTTAACGTTTGTCTTGCTTGTTCAATCGCTTGTGGTTTGTTTCTGCGCCCATAAGATTGGGCGACCAATACCGCACCACCTAATTCTATTGCGGCTAGTACCGAATAAATAATATAGGTCATGCTGTCACTGACACCAATCGCGGCGGTTTGAGATTGTCCTAAACGGCTCACCAAAATCGTGCTCACTATCCCCATGAGCACCACGCCAAGTAATTCGATAAAAATAGGCCAAGAGAACGGCAATACCTCTTTACGAAGCAAAACCCAATGGCGCTTTCTAATATGACAAAATGGCCATCGGGTTGACAGTGTACTTAGCATTAGGCCTCTTCAATTAACGAATCATAAATAACATCGCGGTCGTAAACCGTCTTGATTTCACCATGCATATCTCTTTCTCCATGCAAGTATCCACCCGTTGAAATTTGCACGGCTAATTGGTCATAACACCCTTTATAGGAAGCTTCTAATGCCAATAAAGCATACGGTGCTGGATCATCAATACGAGCAAATCTATGCAGGCTTGATTCCACAAAATAACCACGGTGATAATGCGCTTGAACAATGTTATTAGCAATACAATCTGCAAGGGTTAACACCAATTCTTGCTGCGTTAGTTGATGTAAATCCAGTAATGCAAAAACCAAGTATGGCGAGGCGATTTCTGTGAGTGGATTGATCTCGCTCAGTACTAAAGTTTCAGGATTGATCAGACCCAATTCAAAGCGAGCAAACATGGTCGCCATTAACTGACGAAGCTCAAAATCATCACTCATAATACAAGCACGAATCAATGGTAAAAGATAAGCGGGGTCAGCTGCTTGACGCTTAATCTCCATACCTTTTTCACCATAATAACCATCGCGCTTAAAGATATAACCCGTCAGGTCATCACCATTATTCCACATTGGGATCATTTGATTATCAAAGGTATCCCAAGCATGAGCAAAGTAGGCTTTAATGCCTGCAATCGCACCTGTAGCCAGTTCTGGGTCATTCAGCTTTTTCGCACACAGTAAAATCGCCAGTGGATTATCCACTACCACAGGCCAGCAATCACGAAACAAAGCATTGGCTTCTCTGGCAACATCACCAAATTCAGGGCCAAATTGACGTTTCGCCCTATCGCCAAACCAAGAATAAGTTAGCTTGTCATCTTCCGGAATTGGCTCACGCTGTTTTGGTGACGAAAATTGATACACTGGCATACCCGTTTTGGGGTTTCGAGCAAGTACAAACTGCTGATACAAATGTTTCGCCCACATGGCGGAATGTTGATCACCCGTATATTGCGAATAATGGCAAGCCGCATAAATCAAATCGGTAGCCGCATTTACAAACGTCAGTCCCACCGTCTCGGGTAATTCTGGCCATTTATTAGAATCAACAACAGGCTCTGGCTGATAATGGGCAAATACATTATCAATCGGCTTCTGTCCGTATTGCCCATGACGACTGAGATCCAGTTTTTTCCAATCCAACACATGTGATGCCCAAAAACCATGTAAAAAATCTTCAGTTTTTTTTGCATCCACTTGGTGAAGAAAATCATAAAAAGGAAAATGATGTTTTAATTCATGCACTCGCTCTTTACTGGCTGGACCTTCAATCTCACCGGTTTGTTGATTAATGAATCGATGCCCACCCCAATTAAATAATCCACTTGCACCATCGCAATAATTATCCAAAAAATAATGAGTAACTTGCTCTGCCGTTTGCTGCCATTTTTCATCTCCTGTCACTTGTGTCATACCACATAAGCCACGCAGGAAGTTTTGCTGGCTGGCAAAATTACTCATGATCGCAGTGCTACCATCAGGATATGTCCAATACACAGGTTTGTCGGTTAATGTGTCCAAACCATCGGCGAGTAATGACATAGTAGGATTGAGAGCATGGATAAGAACTTGCTGATAATAATCATTTAATAACGGAAGAAAAGATTGACGTTGCATATAAAGCTCCTGGAAAATAGAAAAGGAATTACCCAAAGACACTGAGAGCGGGTAACCATTGCTGCAATGAAAAATGTACATGTTGCATTAATTGTTCTGCTTTCTGACTTGGCAGAGGATTAAAAAATGAAAGTGACGAACGAGGATGAGCAAATAAACAGTTTTGATATTCTTCAAAGCGTGCTGATTCAGGTTCAAACCACATCATGTCCCCACTCGCACTTTTTCCTCCCATTTTGTCCCAACCATAAATATGATCATCGATTTGGCAGTATAAAAAGGCACAATGCCCAATCGCGTTAGGATCGGCGTATCGACCATCTTCAAATAAAGTAGTGGGATGCCAAGGCCGCCCCAATGCATAGCTTCGCTTTGGTACACCTTCTTCTTTTAATAAACGGCAGTGGTGGAAAATAAATCCATGGGATTGGGTGATATTAGTACTTGGTGCGGCCAAATAGCCCCAAATTTTTTCCTTAGTTGGATTTACATGTTTTCGAGCCACAATATCGCACTCATGAAACAAAGCTTGTCCTGCACCAAAAATGAAATCTATGCAACCACTTACCATACAATTATAGAAATAACTGCGACCTGCGTTGACATACAAGGTGTCGTGGTAACTGATCAATCGTATATTTTCACAGTAAACTTGGTCTGCATGATGTCCCAATAATAAAGCAACCGATTGGGTATGTTTACAATGATGGGGATCCATCACATCACGTTGTTGATTGGCAATGAAATCAAAATCATTGCATATAGTTAAGTTCTTTATTTTACAATTATTAGCATCAATATTGACGGTATTCGAACCATAAGTTCCGAGAATACTGCCATCTTGCACAACCATTTGATTGCACAAACTCATACTAATAATCGTTTTTTCAGCATCTTCACCAATCAATTGCACGTTGTTATGTGTGAGATGTATTCGCTCACGGTACTGCCCATTCTTGATAATGATTTGATAGCAAGTGTCATTAATTTCATGACTAGGAAGTGCACTTATCGCTTGCAGGATAGAATTAAAGTCGCCCACATTTTGATCTTGTGATACGACCCAAGAAATGGTGTGTTTATATTGCGAGTACATTCAACCTACTTCCTAATACATATCTGTAATGTTACAACCTAAACTCAATAGCCAGCTGACTTACTCGTATAAGAAATTACGTAAAGTAATAAAAGTAAAAAGCACCCTACCTTGGCGACGACATAAGATAGGGTGAAGGCTGTGCAATAGATTTAGTTGAAACTTGTTTCTAGTTTATTGATCACTTAGTTAAACGAGCCAGAATACGCTTACCTTTACGAAGGAATTCTTGTGCAGATTGCTCTGGTGTCGATTTACCGTAATCCAACGCTTGCATCTCTTCGCTGAAAATATCCATTAACTGGGCATTATCAGTGTAAGGCGTAGAAACAATCGTTTGAGGTAAAGAACCCGCTTGAGTATAACCAGCAAATGATAGGCTTGATTCTTGGATCGTACCGTCAGATTTCAACTCTTTCACACCAGCGGTACTCAGTGGAATACCACGAGTTAAGCCAAGTGCTTTCACGCCAACAGGATCGTTAAGCAAGAAGTTGATAAGTTTTGCCGCTTCTTCAGGATGCTTAGTATTACGGCCAATTGAGAACATCATGGATGGGCGAGATAATAAACCTGCATCTTTCGCATCAGGTGCCATTGGGTATGGTGCTAATTCAAGCGCCATTGGTGGCTTCAAGTTATCAGAGTATTTGGTGATTGCAGTATCCCACATGTAAACCCCACCAAATTTACCTTCAATCCATGGCCGCATTTCATAAAGATTTGAGCGACCGTAAGATGCATATTCTTTAGTCGATGGGAAAACATGATCTTCAACTTGCTTAGTATACAGCTCGAAGAATTTCGTCATTTCATCTTGGCTATAATTCAATTTACCATCTTGTGTAATGATGTCTTTGCCTGTCGTTTGGATCATGTATGAACGGTTCATAGCAAACACGTCACGAGCTTCGATCACAATTGGGTAATATTCATCACCCAATTTTTCTTTAAAGGCCTTACCTGCCGCCATTAACTCATCCCAATTGTTAGGATAAGCAATACCAGCTTTGGACCATGTCTCTTTGTTGTAGTA
The DNA here is from genome assembly GCF_002218025.2 of Vibrio casei. Classification (NCBI taxonomy): domain Bacteria; kingdom Pseudomonadati; phylum Pseudomonadota; class Gammaproteobacteria; order Vibrionales; family Vibrionaceae; genus Vibrio; species Vibrio casei. The sequence goes on from NZ_AP018681.1 coordinate 824,632, forward strand.
AAAAACACGTGATGTCATGCTGACAGGAACACCATTTAATTTACCGCCAAAAGTCACGGTATTGAGCGCTGAATTGGAGAAGTTATCCGCATGTAAGTCAGGTTTGACTTTGTTCATGTCATAGAAACCCTCTCCTGTTTTAGAGAAGATCGGCATCCAGTTTAAGTTAGTTTGCATCACATCCGGTTCAGTATTACCCGCAATTTGAGTGGTGATACGAGTCAATGCGCCATCCCAACCTGTGTATTCTGCTTTTACAGAAATATCTGGGTTGGCTTTTTGAAAACGCTCTAATGCATCGTTGGTTGCTTGGTGGCGTTCGTTACCGCCCCACCAAGACATACGTAATTCCGTTTTTGCATAAGCTCCCGCAGACATTGTTGCCAATGCTAGAGCGGTGACGGTAGTAATTAACTGTTTTTTCATGCTCTCTATCCTTGTATTTATTGACGTTCTAATGAGATGTTTTGTTCCGTTACTGCATCAAAAATGTGTGCTTTGGTAACATCCACAGCAAATTTAACGATTTTATCAATTTCAAAACCTACTTGGCCTTTTACGACATCAACTGGTACACGGGCCGTGAAGGTATTTTTATCCACTCGGAAGTAAACAAATACCTCATGTCCCATGTTTTCCATTCGGATGACTTCGCCAGAAATGACTTTATTTTCATCATCTTGGTCTGTTGCAACCGTAATATTATCCGGACGGATACCAAGTACGGTTTTTGAATAGCTTCTTTGCTTAATGTTACGAGCTTTTTCTTCTGGTAAACGAATTCTCTGGCCACCAATTTCAACCAATAAATCGTTTTGGTCTTCCACTAATGTCACTTCGTGTAAGTTCATTTCTGGAGCGCCAATAAAGCCGGCAACAAACATATTGACAGGATTGTTATAAAGCTCTTCAGGGGTATCCACTTGCATGATTTCACCCAACTTCATCACGCAAATACGGTCGCCCATGGTCATTGCTTCAGTTTGATCGTGCGTTACATAAACCGCAGTAGCAGGATGCTTCTCTTTCTTCAGATGCTTATGAATATCTGAAATACGAACACGCATTGAAGCTCGCAGTTTGGCATCCAAGTTCGACAATGGCTCATCAAACAAGAATACTTCTGGTTTTTTCACAATCGCACGGCCTACCGCTACACGTTGTGCTTGCCCACCAGAAAGCTGCCGTGGTAGACGATCCAATAGATCTTCAATTTCTAGAATCGCGGCCGCTTCTTGTACCCGAATTTCAATTTCTTCTTTTGGCAACTTTTGCAGTTTCAGTCCAAATGCCAAGTTTTCTTTCACTGTCATGTGTGGGTAAAGCGCGTAGTTTTGGAACACCATCGCAATCCCACGGTCTTTAGGTACCAAGTTATTCACCACTCGGTCGCCAATACGGATTTCACCTCCACTGACACTTTCCAAACCAGCAAGCATGCGGAGTGTGGTGGATTTAGCACAGCCTGATGGGCCAACGATAACGAGAAACTCACCATCACGAATGGTTAAATCAATACCGTGTACTGCTTTAAAGCCGTTCGAATATACTTTTTCTAATTTCTTAAATTGAACTTGAGCCATAATTTGTTACTCCAAAATTAACCTTTAATACCGCTGTTTGAGACGCCTTCCACAAAGTATTTTTGTGACATAAAGAAGACAACAATTGACGGGATGATAGCGATAGAAGCCATTGCAAGAATCTCGTTCCAACGCGCACCTTCGGTGACATCGATAGACATTTTTAATGCAAGAGCAATAGGGAATTTCTCAACACTGGATACGTAAATCAAAGGACCTAAGAAGTCATTCACCGACCACATGAATTGGAACAGAGCAACCGAAATAATCGCAGGGCGAATAACCGGAACCACAACATGCCAAAGCACTTGCAGTGAGTTACAACCATCGATCATTGCCGCTTCTTCCATATCCGTTGGCACACCACGTAGGAACTGAACCAACATGAATACGAAGAAACCTTGTGTAGCGAATGCAAGTGGCAGGTACAAAGGTAAATAGCTGTCTAATAAGCCCATTTCACGGAACATTAAATACTGAGGAATAAGCAGCACCGTTTGAGGCAACAAAATTGAGGCAATCAAAGTACCAAACCACAGCTTCTTCCATGGAATATCAAAACGAGCAAAGCCGTAAGCTACGATGGTAGAAGAGACGACCGTAAAGAACACTTTTGGCACTACATATAAAAAAGTATTAATAATGTAGTGACCAAAGGTAAATTCCGTGCCGGTTTTCCAACCATTAATGAAGCCATCTAAGCTCCACTCTTTGGGAATCAAACTCATTGAGGTAAAAATTTCATGGTTCGGTTTCAAGGCTGCGGTAAACATCCATAACAATGGGTACAACATCATTAACCCGACCACACCCAACACCACATAACGAATAAAAGCATTGATCTTTTCACGACGTAATGTGCGGTTGTTTTCAGCGTTGTCGGCTTTGGTAGTGTTATTCATAACATTATTGTTTTTCGTTATTGTATCCATAATTATTTCCCGCCCTTATCGCCAGAATAAAATACCCAGTACTTAGATGAACGGAACGTGATGCCTGTGAAGATGGCAACGATCACGAATAATGCCCACGCCAAGGCGCTGCCATATCCCATATCAAAGAATTTGAATGCGGTTTCATAGATATAAAGTGAAATTAAATACGTCGATTTCATTGGGCCACCACCGGTCACAACATAAGGTGCGGTGAACTCTTGGAAAGCTTGTGTGGTTTGCATAATGAAGTTAAAGAAAATAACAGGAGTGATCAGCGGCACGGTTACTTTGGTAAACATCTGCCATTTACTGGCTCCATCAATCATCGCGGCTTCATATTGAGATTGTGGAACATTTTGTAGCGCCGCTAAGAAGATAACCATCGCAGAACCGAACTGCCATGCACGTAATAAAGTGATGGATAAAAGCGCGAAAGAAGGCTCGCCTAACCAATTAATTGGATCGAGACCAATGACGCCAAGCATGCCATTTAATACCCCATCGATCGCAAATAGTGCACGCCATAATACTGCGATAGCGATACTACTGCCTAAAATCGATGGTATATAATACGCGGTACGGAAAAACCCGATGCCTTTCAACTTAAAGTTAAGAATAAAAGCAATAAACAACGCAAAGGCTAACTTCACTGGAATGGTCAAGAAAACGTACATAAATGTCACGCTCATTGATTTCCAAAACGTATCATCTTCAAAAAGCATGTACTGATAGTTATCTAGACCCACAAAATTTGGTGTGGTCATAAGATCGTAATCAGTAAAGCTCATCAAGAATGACGATACAAATGGAAAAGCAGTAAACAGTATCAACCCGATAATATAGGGTGATAAATACGCTAATCCTAACTTTCGATTTTCATACATTTCCTTGTCCTCGATAATTAAAAGAATGCAACTGAGATAGAATTCGACCCTATTAATACAGCTCAGAAGCTAATTTAAAATAAATGAACAAAAAAAATACTCCACACATAATAAATACAATTGTGATCCAATATACGCTTTTATAGAATAATGTTTCATTTTTATTGATCTAAATTAAATAATTTTTACAATCAAAAATAATAAAACGATTTTAAAAAAAATAAAACCCAACAAAAAACATTAAACACAATAAATATCAATAATTTAAATTACATAGACTAAAGTCTAACATTTTAAGCTTATGTTTATATTGAAAAATAAATATATATGTAAATTTAAATTTAAATTACGCACAAGAAAAAATCATTGCTAATAAACTCAACATTAAAATAAATTGATCAATATCATAAAAATATCATAATTTTTTTAAAACAATGTTTTACACATCACACTAAAACAAAAGATGCATTTTATTAAATTTTTAATGTCTTATTATCCAAAAAGAAAAAACAAACAATAAAGGACTAGTCATGAAAAAAATATTAAGCCTCTCTCTACTAGCTGTTGCCATTACGTCTACTTCAGTCTTTGCAACCACGATTAATATTCGTCACGAATGGAAGCCAGAGTTTGGAGATAAAGAACAAGGAAATGCAGATCGGATAGCCGTCAGCCACCGATTTGCAAATGGTATTGGTTTTGAGGTTGAAGCAAAATGGAAATCAAATAATGAAGCCGCATTTAGTAATCTCAGTGGTAATGGTCAACAAGCAAATCTAAGCTATCGCTATAAGCTCAGTGAATCATTTACTCTAACACCTCAAGCAAAACTAGAAACCAGTGAAAAAGGTGCCAACTACCAAGGTAATTTGACCTTAGGATATAAGGTCAATGACGATGTTTCGACTTCGATCCGTTACCGTTATAACTATTTCAACGGAAAAGATGCCACCATTGATAACAACCACTACAACCGTATTACCTTAGCGGCAAGCTACAGCGGTGTTCAAAACTTTGGCTTTGGTGCGAGCACAGATTATACCTTCCGCCAAGAAGGTACCGTACAGTATGGAACAAGCAAACAAGGTATTAGTGAAATCAACTTAACCGCTGAATATAAAGGTTTTGAATCAGGTTGGCGTCCATTTATTGAAGTCGGTGTTACGCCTGAATATAAATACAAAACAGATGACGAGCGTGATGACTGGCGTCCCCGCTACCGTGTTGGTATGAAATACAGCTACTAATATCTATAACCCGTTTATTTAACATTTTGTATTAGGGCTTATTTTGTATTTACCAGAATAAGCCTTTTCTCATTTCAGGAGTCAGTAAAAATGAAGAAAACCACTCTCTCGGTTTGTTTGGCAATATTGTTATCTCCTGCGGTTCTTGCCGCCAATACCATTCCTAATGCGAACAATTTAACTTGGCATGCCATCACTTTTGGTCAATCCACTGATCTCAACTTTGGATCGACTATTCTTCCAGAAAAAGTGGGAACCAACCAAGTTACCGTCGACGGGAAAAAAATCGATTCAGGTAAACTTGCCAATAAATTCACCATTGAAAGCCGCGGCGGAAAATTAGCTAACTCTCATGAAGGGGTAACTTATTATTACACCGCTCTACCAACCGATGTGAACTTCACGCTAACTGCTGATATTCAACTAGAACAACTTGGCCCAGAAACAGGCGCAACACCTAACCGCCAAGAAGGAGCTGGTATCATGATACGTGATGTAATCGGCAAGCCTCGTATGGATCCTCAACCTCAAGGTATGGAAGAATTTCCAGCAGCTTCCAACATGGTAATGAACGCACTACGCGCCAATAAAAAAGCCGTCAATGGATTAACTAATATTAATGGTATTTATCGTGAAGGGATCTACCAACCTTGGGGAACCGGCGGCAATAAAATGTCCCGTGATGAATATTTAAAAGGTGTGCCATTTGGCCCTAAAACGCATTATAAAATGTCAGTCACCCGTACCGACTCTGGATTCACAGTTAGCTACGATGATGGAAAAACACAAAAAACACAGCCTTTAGATGGCGCTCATGCCAATATCGTAGAGATGCAAGATCCAAAAACTCAATATGTCGGTTTCTTTGCTTCCCGTAACGCTAAAATCAATGTTTCCGATGTAAAATTAACCTTATCCGAAGCTAAAACGGTCGATGCACCCAAATATCAAGCCAAACTCAATGAACTGGTCTTTGAAAATGCATCTTCCCCTCGTACTGCCAGTGACGATTATTTAGTTCAAGCACGTGCGAACTACGCTGGTACTTTTAGCTTAACTCAAGATGGCGAATCAGTAGTAAAAGATCAAACCGTAAAAGCAGGTGAATTATTTAGCTACGAAGCTGATATCAACAATGCTTCATCCGATTTTGAAATTACCTTTACTGCAAGCGAAGGTCCAAATTTAGAAGCACAAACGCATAAAGTCGTTGTCACAAAATCCAATGTTGCTGACGTAAATGATATATATGTCAGTCCAAACGGCGTGGCAACGAATGATGGCAGTAAAGCGAACCCAATGAACCTTGCCACTGCGATGGAGTTGCTGGCTCAGGGCGGGACAATTTATCTTGAAGATGGCGACTATCCTGCCATTACCATTGAAGCCACCGCTAGCGGCAACAAAGATAATGTGAAAAACCTTGTCGCTAAAGGTGATAACGTGCGCTTTGTCGGTGAAGTGATCCACAAGGCACATTACTGGCATTACACTGGAATAGAAGTATCTGGCGCTCAGTTTATTGTTCATGGTAGCCATAATACCTTCGAGAAAATGAGCACTCATGACGCACCTGATACCGGTTTTCAAATTACCTCTCCAGCCGAAGTAGGCAAAGCGCTGTGGGCAAGTTACAACACCGTAATCGACAGTGAAAGCTACAACAATATGGATAAATCACGCATCAACGCTGATGGCTTTGCCGCCAAAATGCGTGTTGGTGAAGGTAATACATTCATTCGTTGTATCTCACATCACAATGCCGATGATGGTTGGGATTTATTTAACAAAGTAGAAGATGGCCCGAATGGCGCGGTGACCATTTTGGATTCGATCTCCTTTATGAATGGACAAAATCTGGGTTACCCAAACCAAGGTGGCACCATTGGTAATGGGTTTAAACTCGGTGGCGAAGGCTTACCCGTTCCGCATGTCATTAAAAACAGCTTAGCTTTTGCCAATAATATGGATGGGTTTACTGATAACTTTAATCCTGGAACATTAACGGTTGAAAATAATGCATCCATCGACAATAAGCGCTTTAACTATTTATTCCGTTTAAGCCCTTATTCTGATGAAATTAAACAAGGAACATTTACACACAATACCTCGCTTCGTTTCTATCAAAAAAGTCAATACGATGACTCCGTGAACAGTGAAAAATCGATTGATAATGCCTTCTACCAAGATGGTAAAACACAATTTTCGGATAACAATACGATGGATGCCAAATTGCTTGAAAAATTGAAAGCAGCCGCAAAAATCGATGAAAGCCAAAAAATAGCTGGCCGAGCTGAAGCATTAAAACTGAAAGATATTCTCTTTAAATAATTCATTCACTTAAAACCCATATCCCCTTTCGGTTATGGGTTTGTTGTTTAAGAAAATGAAAGGACACAGCCTAGATAACAACATGTAGGACGAATCATGAAAAAGACTTTAACCGCTAGCTTAAAAATAGCGACCTTACTCACCCTATCTTTCCCCTCCTTTGCATCACTTTATAACGTGACTGTGGCACGAGATGAATCAGGTGATTATAAAACCATCCAAGAAGCCTTAAAAAACGCGCCAAAAGATAACTCGCTTTACACTATCTACATTAAAAATGGTACTTACAACGAAAGACTGAATATTGAGCGCCCCAATATTTATCTCATTGGTGAGAACCGTGATCACACCATAATTACTGCCACCACCGCCAGCGGCACATTAAAACCCGATGGTTCAAATTGGGGTACTACCGGCAGCCGAACGGTAAATATTAATGCCGAAAACTTTACTGCGCGCAGCCTGACCATTGCTAATGGCTTTGACTTTCCAGCTAACCAAATCAAAGCCAGTGATGATCCTACTAAAATACAATCAACCCAAGCTGTTGCTTTATTAATCTCAAACCAAGCCGATCACAGCCAATTTAAAAACGTCAACTTGGTTGGCTACCAAGACACCTTGTATATTAAATCACCCATGAATTATTTTGATCAATCTCGTATCAGTGGTCATGTTGATTTTATCTTTGGCTATGGTGGCGCACTCATTGAAAATAGTAACATCGTGGCGAGAAATCGAAATGATGTCGCAAATGGAGAACCTTATGGATATCTCACCGCACCCGCCACTGATATCAAGCAACCTTATGGATTTGTTTTTAAAAATTGTCAATTAACTAAAGAAAGCAATGAAGTTCCAGCTAAATCCTTCGCTTTAGGACGACCTTGGCATCCTACCACCACATTTGATGACGGTCGTTACGCCGACCCAAATGCAATTGGACACAGCGCATTTATTAATTGTTCAATCGACGATCATATTTATGGCTGGGATCAAATGTCAGGAACAGGAAAAGATGGAAGTAAAGTTTGGTTTACACCTGAAGACTCCCGGTTTTGGGAATATCACAACCGAGGTGAAGGCTCCGTTCAAGTACAATCGCATCATAACCATTCAGACAAGCTAAAAGATAATACTTACCGCCCACAACTCACAAAACAACAAATAAAACTATACGATAATAACCGTATTTTACAGGGGTGGATTCCTGATATTTCTTTACCAAATAACAGTCAATTAAAAGGCGAAGTTCTAAACGAAGCGATGACATTTCCGGCAACCATCACAGTAATTGATAGCTTAGGACAAACCGTAATAGCAAGAACTGATAAAAAAGGTCGCTACCAAACCGATATTACAAAAATGACATTACCTATTATCGTGTCGGCCGATGACCATAGTGGATTTTCCTGCTTAAAGAGTGATAAAAAACGTTCACTCTGTATGAGCGCGTTGATTACCAAAGCAAATCTAGATGGCACTACGGTTGGAAACATTAATCCATTTTCAGATGTCATTGTTTCTAGTGTGGCGAGTGCAGCTGATATCGATGGGCCACAACAATTGGTCGCAAAAGGATACGTGCCAGCGCTGCCGTTAGATGCATTTAAATTAGCACAAACACACTTTGAACAGGCATTTGGCGACTTAGCTCCTAACCGCAATAAAGAGCGCCATAATAAAAAACAAAATAATGAGAAAGGTGGTAGTAAAGATAATAATTGGGATCCGGTTTCTTATCCGAAAAAATACCATTCATTAATGGAAGATTTGACGAAGAAAGTAATCCACAATCGTGGTTACACCACGAATACTGGCTTAGCGTCAAAAACAACCTTAACTGATTTGGCATTTCACCCCCTACTGAGTGTATCCGACAATCCAAGCTATCAACTGCAAAAAAGTCAATTATCACAAGTACAACAACAAGTAGAAAAAGCAAAAACAAGAGTGTTTATTGTTGGGGATTCAACTGTCTCAAACTATGAAGCCGATGTTTTTCCAAGAATGGGTTGGGGTCAAGCCTTCGATTTACGTTATACCACCGAGGATCTTTCTATAGTAAACGCCGCACGTTCTGGTCGTAGTTCGCGTGACTTCATTAATGGCCGCTGGTTAAGTAGCATTGAACCTTATGTTCAGCGTGGCGATTATCTTTTCATCGAGTTTGGTCATAATGATGAAAAATGTAATGGTGCCAATGGAGATAGAGGACCAATTGATGTAGCAAACTTATGCACGTACCCAAACAGTGCTGATGGTGAACCGCAATCACCACTTTGGTTACCTCATTACTCTTTCCAGCACTCCTTAGAGCGTTATTTATTGTTCGCCAAAATTCACGGTATGCAACCTGTGCTGTTAACACCACTTGCTCGCGCTAAAACGGCTCAAGGTGAACTTGGGGCGCCAATAAATCCCGCACAGCATATAACCAAGCAAAATGCAGATAACGGTTATGCTTTTTATGGTAGTTATACGCAAACCATTATTGATACAGCAAAAAAACATCACATCCCACTAATCGATCTACAAGCTGAATCCATTAAACTTGGCGATAATGCAGGAGAAAATTGGAATCAATTATGGCTCGCAGTCGATCCTAATCAATACCCATACTACGAAGGGAAAACCGGAAGTATTGATAAACCAGATACTACCCACTTCCAGCAAAAAGGAGCACAAGCGAACACTGACATTGTGGTGAAAAATATTAAACGTCAACCTCAATTACACCAATTAGCAACACAGCTTTAATCGCCCATATTTTTATTACATAACAAAAAACCACCTCATTATCCGAGGTGGTTTTATCCTAGGCTCTAAATATTCTCGGCCTAATCACTCATTTTTATAGGCTAAATCACCATACACATAAGTGGCATGGACCGTTCGGTCATCACCCAAACTCATTAGCACAAACAACTTTTCTTCCAAAGTTTTCGTTTGCTGCATACGGAACTTCATTAACGTTGTGGCATTAGGCTCCAACACCACAAAATCCGCTTCTTTACCCACTTCCAAACTGCCAATTTTATTATCCAAATATAATGCTTTCGCACCACCTAATGTGGCTTGATACAAGGATTTGATCGGGTGCAATTTTTGTTGTTGAAGTTGCATGATCTTGTAGGCTTCACTCATGGTTTGCATCAATGAAAAACTCGTACCAGCACCAACATCAGTCCCCATACCGACTCGAATACCAAAGTTTTCGATACGAGTAAGGTCAAACAGGCCCGAACCTAAAAACAAATTAGAGGTGGGACAAAAAGCAATAGCTGAACCCGTATCGGATAAACGTTGACATTCGCAATCAGAAAGGTGGACACCGTGCGCAAATACCGAACGTTGATGCAAAAGTCCATAATGATCGTATACATCGAGATAGCCTTCCCTATCAGGAAATAACGATTTGACCCATTCAATTTCTTGTTTGTTTTCAGATAAATGAGTATGCATGTACACACTTGGATATTCTTGTAATAACTGACCCACCATGGCCAACTGTTCAGGTGTGCTGGTGGGTGCAAAACGTGGAGTCACTGCATAAGATAAACGGCCGTTATTATGCCATTTTTCAATCAGTTCTTTAGAATCGTTATAACCGCATTCTGGTGTGTCAGTTAAGTAATCCGGGGCATTTCTGTCCATTAAGACTTTACCGCAAATCATACGCAGATTGCGACGCTGAGCTTCCTGGAAGAACATATCCACCGATTGCTTGTGTACCGTACCAAACACCAATGCGGTTGTCGTACCGTTGCTAGCCAATTCGTTTAAGAAAATTTTGGCTACTTTCTTCGCATATTCAGGATCTTTAAAACGCTCTTCTTCTGGAAAGGTATAATTTTCTAACCAGTCGAGTAATTGTTCACCATAAGAAGCAATCATACCGGTTTGCGGATAGTGTATATGAGTATCAATAAAGCCTGCGGTGATGATTTTGTCTTGATAATTCACCATTGCCATATCGCCATTATGCTTGGCAAGCGTTTCAATATAGTCACCCACATCCACAATATAACCGTTTTCAACCACCAATAAACCATCTTCAAAATATCGATAAGCCTCTTCAATACCGACCTCTTTTGGATCAGCTATAATTTGAATGATAGCACTACGATACGCGGTTTTTTGCTGTGACATATAGCTTCCTTGTTCATCTATTCATTATACGAGTGCTTGTATTTATCCAGCTAACTCATGGTTCTTCATTGGTCTTTTTTGCTCGAGAATTTCACCTTGATAATGCGCAATCAACTCGCCAGCAACCGACACAGCAATCTCCGCCGGGTGTTTACCCTTTATCATTGCAATACCAATTGGACACTGCATTTTTTCAATCGTCTCTAGTTGAAAACCTCGATGAGCCAAACGTAAGTCGAATTTTTTACGCTTAGTTTGTGAACCTATCATGCCAAAATAACAAAACGTGTCTTGGATAAGAATTTCACGCGCTAAATCAAAGTCGAGTTGATGATTGTGTGTCATAACTAAATAGTAACTATTTCTCGGCATGTGCTTCAGCTCCCCAACGGGATCATCACTGATCAATTTGCGCACATTTGAGGGGAGATATTCAGGAAACTCCGCTTCGCGTTCATCTATCCACGTAATTTTAAACGGTAAGGTTTGAACAATATTCACCAACGCTTTCGCGACATGCCCAGCCCCTAACAACACTAAATGATGCTGATTAAACCCAATAGGCTCAAAACTTAACGTTGCCATGCCACCGCAACATTGCCCCAGACGCGCACCAAGATTAAACCGTTCGACATGGGTTTTATTTTCACCATGACCTAAACTCATCAACATTTCTCGCGCCATCTTGGTAGCAAGATGTTCTAAATGCCCACCACCAATGGTGGCGTACAGTTCATGACGAGTCACTATCATTTTGGTGCCCGCATCACGTGGTACCGAACCTTTATGTTCCAATACTGTGACTAAAATACATTCTTCACCTTGTTGCTCAAGCAAGGCAAGCTGCTGAATCCAAGACACTTGGCTTATCGGATTAGCATGCTTATTTTCATGTTTAGTCATTATAAGTACCTTCTTACTTAACTTTAACTTTGCGACTCAGAATGCTCGACTGTCTTTTCAAGCGCACTACTTTTTCCCTCTCTAGCCACTTCCATTGCCCATAGCACTCGTTCTGGTGTAGCTGGTGTATCAAGGTGAACAGTTACGTGCTCACCCTCTTTTGCATTTTCTAATGCCACTGCATGCACCGCATCTTTCAATGCACTCCATACCGACATGCCAAGCATAAAGGGTGGCTCACCTACCGCTTTTGAATTAAATACGGTGTCTTCTGGGTTACTGCGGTTTTGGACAATATTGGTTCTAAAATCAATGGGCATATCGGCAATGGCTGGGATCTTGTAGCTTGCCGGTCCATTAGTCATCAACCGTCCTTTTTCATTCCATATCAATTCTTCTGTCGTTAACCATCCTACCCCTTGAATGAATCCACCTTCAATTTGACCAATATCGATCGCAGGGTTTAGAGAAGCACCCACATCGTGCAAAATATCGGTACGTAATATTTTGTATTCACCGGTTAAGGTATCGACTATCACTTCAGAACAAGATGCACCATAAGCAAAGTAATAGAACGGACGACCACGTGCATTTTCATGATCATAATGAATTTTAGGTGTACGATAGAAACCCGTGCTCGATAGCGATACTTGGTTGAAATAAGCTTGCTGTACAAACTCAGCAAATGGGATCAACTGATCACGTACTTCTACCACGCCATTATTAAAGGTCACCTCTTCTGGGGTCACTTTGTAATGATGCGAAGCAAATTCTATTAAACGAGCTTTAATAGTTAAGGCTGCATTTTGCGCCGCTTTACCATTCAAGTCCGTCCCTGAAGATGCCGCCGTTGGCGAAGTATTTGGCACTTTATCGGTATTGGTTGCCGTGATTTGGATTTGGTCAATATCAACACTAAACTCCTGCGCCACAATTTGTGCCACTTTAGTATTCAAACCCTGTCCCATTTCCGTGCCACCATGGTTAAGGTGGATACTTCCATCAGTATAGATATGAATCAATGCGCCCGCTTGGTTCAAGAAAGTCGCCGTAAAGGAAATACCAAACTTAACAGGCGTTAAGGCGATGCCTTTTTTCAATACTGGGCTTGTTGCATTAAAGGACGCTATCTCTTTACGACGTTTTTGATATTCACTGGTTTTTTCTAGCTCTTCCGTGATTTCAAGAATACAGTTATCTTCAACCGTTTGGTAATAATGAGTCACGTTGCGACCTTCTTCGCCATAATAGTTAGCTTTACGGATCTCAAGTGGGTCTTTACCAAGATAGTGCGCAATTTCATCCATCACATGTTCAATTGTCATCATGCCTTGTGGGCCACCAAAACCACGATAAGCGGTATTAGAAGCGGTATTAGTTTTACAACGATGCCCCGTGACTTTTGAATCCCCTAAATAGTAGGCATTATCAGAATGGAACATTGCGCGATCGACGATAGAATGCGATAGATCAATGGAATAACCACAGTTACCCGACACAGTGAGATCAGCACCATGAATCCGACCTTCATCATCAAAACCTACTTTATATTGATTATAAAATGGGTGGCGTTTACCCGTCATGGTCATGTCATCGTTACGCCATAAACGAATTTTAGTTGGTTTGTTGGTCAGAGTAGCTATCACCGCAGCAATACAAGCAGGTGCGTTGGCTTGAGTTTCTTTCCCCCCAAAACCGCCCCCCATACGGCGCATATCGACCACCACCTTATGCATGGCTACGCCTAATACTTCCGCGACGACTTTTTGAATTTCTGTCGGGTTTTGGGTTGAGGTATAAACAATCACCCCGCCATCTTCTGCTGGCACCACACTACTGGCTTGAGTTTCAAGGTAAAAGTGCTCTTGTCCACCAATATGAAGATCGCCTTCCAATACGTGTTTAGCACCATCAAGCGCGGTTTGCACATCACCACGTTGCTGAACGTGGCTTTGATGCACAAAGTGCTTTTTCTCTAACGCTTCTTTTACATCCAAAATAGCCGGTAGAGGTTCCAACTCTATATTGGCAGCAAGTGCGGCTTTGCGGGCGGTTTCCATATCTTTAGCCGCGACCGCAATAATGGGCTGACCATAATATTCAACAACACCATCGGCAAGTAATGGATCACCAGGAAACACCGCGCCAATATCCAATTCACCCGGGACATCTTTACTGGTGATAACAATGTCAACGCCATCAAAGTCATAGCACGGAGCTGTATCAATGCTCACAATCTTCGCATGTGCTTCGGTACTTAAACGGCAATAGACATGAAGTTGATTAGGAAACTCAAGACGATCATCAACATAAACCGCTTCACCAGTTACTTGCTTATCTGCGCTGTCGTGTTTAACCGATTTTCCTACGCCCGTTTTTAGATCTTTTTTATATTGTTCGAGCAGCTCGTCATAGCTTAATTTTGGAGTATGATTAGACATAAGACGTGACCCTCGTTTCAATTTTATTTTGCGCAAATTGCTGTGTGTTTTTTTGGGCTATCGCTTGAGTTTGCTGTTCTAAGAAAAAGCGAAGTAACATGTTGCAAGCGGTTTTATTACGGTACTCTTTACTAGCACGAAAATCCGATAGTGGATCGAAGTCTTGTGCAAGCTCTACCATTGCCGTTTCTATATTGGCTTTATTCCACTCCTTTCCAATCAACGCTTTTTCACATAATTCAGCACGTTTTGGAATGGCTGCCATACCACCAAATGCCACCCGAGCATCTATCACCACATCATTTTCAATAGTAATATTAAACGCTCCACAAACCGCTGAAATATCATCATCAATACGCTTCGATAATTTATATGCACTGAAAAATTGCTGTGCATTGTTCGGTTTTGGAATAATGATTTGTTCTATGAATTCCGATTCTTGCTGAACCGTCACTTTATAATTAATGAAGTATTCATCTATCGGGATCTCACGGCTTTTCTGCCCTTTACGTAATTTCAGCCGGGCATTCAATGCAATAAGAAGAGGGGGCGTGTCACCAATAGGAGACGCATTGGCAACATTACCCCCAATAGTGCCTTGGTTACGCACTTGTAGCGATGCAAAACGGTGCAACAAGTGACCAAAATCTGGGTAATATTTTGTAAGTGAAGCGTAACAATCCGTGATCGGTAGATTCGCGCCAATCACAATATCTTGCTCGGTTTCATGGAGGATTTTCATGTCGGATACACTAGTTACATTAATCAGCGTTTCAATTTCACGATGAAACTGCGTGACTTCTAAAGCAAGATCCGTTCCCCCCGCCACTAATTTGGCTTTTGGATGACGCTCATAAAGTTCAGCTAACTCATCCGTCGTCGTTGGTGAAAAGCTAGTTAAATGCTCAAGCACTAACGGTGCTGTTTTTGATTCGATCTTTTCAAGCTTGGCGATGGTTTGTTGCTCAAGATCTGCAAATTGATCCAGAAGAGGTTTATCAGAACTTAATGACATTGCCGCATCAATAATTGGACGATATCCCGTACAACGACACAAATTACCCGCTAAAGATTCTAGTACATCTTCTTTATCAGCATTTGGCTTATTCTTACTCAAGGCAAACATCGACATAATAAAGCCAGGTGTACAATAGCCACATTGCGAACCATGAAAATCAACCAAGGCTTGCTGAACAGGATGAAGAGATTGCTTATTCTTTAAATCTTCAACCGTGATCAATTGTTTACCGTGTAACGACGATACAAAAGTCAAACACGAATTCACACTGCGATACTGCAGCTTTCCATCCACAATTTCGCCAAGAACCACGGTACACGCGCCACAATCCCCAGAACCACATCCTTCTTTTGTTCCGGTTTTTTGTTGCTCTGTGCGTAAATAATTCAATACCGTCATATTCGGTGAAATATTACTTTCACGCTTTAATGTTTGATTGAGTAAGAACGTAATCAAGTTGCTTCTCCTGTGCTCATTTTTGGCCTTTATAGGCTTTCTTCCTTTGAACTAAGTATTGGATTTCCTGACTCAATGGTCAAGTTTTTATGATCACATTTTTTAAACAATTTTATAACAATATGATTTGGCTATTCTTTAAAATTAAAGTTTTAGTAGTAAATTAGAAAAAATACAGAAAGGTGAGTAATAAAAACAAAAATGCCGACATAAGCCGGCAAATATTAGGGCGGGTTTATACCCACATGAAGTCAAATATATAGCTTTATTTACTGAACAAACCACGACACGAAAATAAAAACACCGAAAAAGAATGTCATTATTAAACCAATATTACCGCCTGAAACGGTATAAATTAAACTTGATTCAGGTAAAAGATGTTGAGGTTTTCTGACTTGAACAGCCATCGCTAAGGGTCCCCAAATCGCCAAGAACACCAAAATCATACCGGCATAATCCAACATGCTCACAAATTGATTGGAAAATATACTGGCTAATAATAAAGGCACAACGAAAGTAAGACCAAAACATAAGCCTTTATGTTCTGAAATAGCATCACGATTTTGATCATACAAGGCCATAGACACACCAAGGAAAGAGGTCACCAATGCCAATGCAGAAAACACCGAAATCACCCCTTTTAACAATAAAGAATGCCCACTAAACGCGGCAATCAATTCTGAAATATGGTTAAACTGGCTAATTTGATCCGTTCCTAAATTACCAACAATGGCAAATAACCACGTTAAATAACACAATAATGGAATAGCCGAGCCCAATAACACCATATTACGCAGTTGTTTTGGCGTTGCGTCTTTGTTGTATTCAACTAAAGAAGGTATGACCACCATAGAAGTGAAACTGGTAAAGATCACTGTGCTGTATTTCACTAAATCAAACAACGTAAAATTAGCCGTTTGTGTTAAATAACCAAGGTTAATTTTGCTAAATAGCGATGCAATCACGACACATAACATTACGACCATCAAGATAAACAACACTCGGTTTAATTTATCAATGTAGCTTTTACCAGAGATAACAATCACACCCATCAATAAACTAAAAATGGAGTAACAGATGGGATTCGCAACATTGATACCAAAGCTTAGAAATAACTTATGTAATAAATCACCAATACCTAAACTATAAGCCACCATCATACAAAGGAGCAGCATATAGAAAAACAGATTCATCGCGTATTTACCCTTTACGCCTAATGTTGCAAGCGCAACACTGCTTAAGCCAGAGCTCGTTTTCGTTTTGGTGCATGCTTCAGTGAGTAACAAGGTGGCATACGTGGTGCCGATAAAGATAATCAGCATAAGCACAAGGCTAAGTACAAACCCAAATTGAGCTAATACCATAGGAATCGCTAGCATTCCCGCCCCTAAAGCGGTTCCAGATAGGATCAAAGAACTACCGAATAATTTCATATTCACAACATTGGTCCTTTAAATGTTCATTTTTGTCATTTTTAAAGGCGCAAATTCTAACAGAATATTCTGCATTCAATTCAAAAAACCATCAATTAAGAATAATTATCAGCATAAAACCTAAATAAAACACAATTAATAGTGATTAGTTCTTAATTATTGCAATCATTCAAACATATCGCACAGTCAAAGAAACCAAGACAACAGATCATATAGCCAAGTAACCGAAAAAGGCATTTACTTAACACCGCAACCTTGCAAAATCATGCTCGTTAAAAATTCTGAAGCTTCCGCATAGTCTTGCCTTGTCAGTTTCTTTTTATTCATGACTCGACAAATCTGCCAACCAAAGTCCGCATAAGTTTGGGTTGCTGCCCAGATAGTAAACATAAGATGATGAGGAGAGACAGCGTTCATTCTTCCCTGCTTAATCCAAGATTGAAATTTGGCAAGAATCATTTCAGATTGTAGTTGTAATTCATCTTCAATATCTTTAGGTAATGACTGCCCACCCGACATCACTTCATTGGCAAACACTTTGGAAGCGTATGCGTGATCACGTGAAATAATCAGTTTAGTTTTAATATATTCACTGAGTGCTTCAACTGGGTCATCAAGATCTTGAATGGGTTTTGAAGATTGTAATAAAGGAAGGGTCACACTTTCTAATACCGCTCGGTAAAGGTTATCTTTCGAGGTGTAATAATAGTAAATATTGGGTTTGGGGATATTCGCTTCTTTAGCAATGTCCGCAACTTTAGTGGCGGCATAACCATATTTGGCAAAGTGTTGGCTAGCAGCCTCTATAATGGCGTTTTGATTGCGTTCTCTCACTTTGGCCACGTTTACTCTCCTTACAAATGGCAGGTAGTAAGTGTTTTAACATAGCTAATAATAAATTCATCTATTTTTTATATTATCTGTAACTGAATAAACAAAAAATCCCAAGTAACTTAAATCATTCATCAATCGTCGGTACACAATACTAAGATTGAAATTCAAGTCACTCGGGGCGCACTTAAAGGAGACAAAAAAGTGCGTTAAAAACCAAGTATCTGCAATCACTTTGATCCATTCCCAAATAAAAACCAAAGCGACGAGTCCAGTACAAATACTTGGCTACATCTAAAAAGGGTTATTCTATTTAATGCACCATATCCATAATATAGGAGCGCATAAAATAAGGTGCCAAGCCGTTATTCACCACGGATATTATGATTGGCTAGTTTCTCAATAGCTTTAACCAATGCAGAGTGATCCCAATTTGAACCATCCATGTCCGCGCAATCACCAAATAAGTTTTGTGTGCTGGCGGTATTTGGCAAAGTAATGCCCAGTTGCTCTGCACCACTTAGCGCTAGATTTAAATCTTTTTGGTGAAGTGAGATTCTAAAACCTGGATCAAATGTTCCTTTCACCATACGTTCACCATGAACTTCTAGTACTTTAGAATTGGCGAATCCCCCCATTAATGCTTCACGGACACGTGCAGGATCTGCGCCTGCTTTTGATGCAAAGACCAACGCTTCAGCAACCGCTTCAATGTTCAGCGCTACAATGATTTGGTTCGCCACTTTACAGATTTGCCCTGCGCCGTTATCGCCAACTAAGGTAATGTTTTTCCCCATCACTTCAAATAATGGTTTCGCTTGTTCAAACGCCGATTCATCACCGCCAACCATAATAGTAAGCGTGGCATTGATTGCGCCAACTTCACCGCCGGATACAGGAGCGTCTAAATATTGTGCGCCCGCTTCTTTAATTTGTTTGGCAAACTCTTGAGTTTCAATAGGAGCAATCGAACTCATATCAATAACTAATTTTCCCGCAGATAAACCTTGAGCAATACCATTATCACCAAATAAAGCATCCGCCACATCCGGTGTATTTGGCACCATGGTAATAATAATATCGGCGACTTGCGCCGCTTCTTTACCGCTATGAACAATCGTGGCACCGCCATCAACTAGTTCTTGCGGTGGTGCAACAAAGTGGTCAGAAACCACAATATCATAGCCCGCTTTTTGTAGGTTAACCGCCATTGGTTTACCCATAATGCCAGTGCCAATAAATGCAATTGTTGGAGTTGTCATAATATCTTCCTTAATCTTTATAACCGACGAAATTGAGCCGTGCTTCAATGACTCCGGTTATGTATAAATAATATAAATGGTTACGCTAATTGACTTAGCCAGCCGAGTCCTTCATGAGTCGTTGTTTTTGGCTTATATTCACAACCAATCCAACCGTCATATCCAATAGAATCTAAATGTTTAAATAAAAATTGATAGTTAATCTCACCAGTACCCGGTTCATGACGACCAGGATTATCGGCCAATTGAACATGTTGAATTTGTCCAATATGTTCGGAAAGCGTTGGGGCAAGGTCTCCTTCCATTATTTGCATGTGGTAGATATCGTATTGAAAGTTCAGATTATCACTCCCAACCTTTTCAATAATGTCTAAAGCTTGCTTGGTATTGGTTAAAAAGAATCCCGGAATATCGCGAGTGTTAATAGCTTCAACTATTAAGCGAATGCCATTTTCTTGTAGCGCTTGCGCCGCAAAACGAAGATTAGAAACAAAAGTATCTTCTGCTTGTTGTTGGCTAACGCCATCCGGCACGATACCCGCCAGACAATTTACTTGATCACAGTTCAAGGCTTTCGCATAATGGATGGCCTTAGCCACACCTTGTTGAAATTCTTCAACTCGTTTAGGGTCAACCGCAATACCGCGGTCACCCGAGAGCCAATCCCCCGCAGGTAAATTAAATAACACCTGCTGAAGCTGATTCGAATCGAGTACATCTCTAATGGTCTCGGCTTCAAAATCATAAGGGAAGAGATATTCTACGCCTTGAAATCCAGCATTGGCGGCTTGCTCAAAACGTTGTAGAAAATCCACTTCGTTAAACAGCATGGATAGATTTGCTGCAAACTTAGGCATAACACCCTCCTTTGTTATCTTGTATACCCAATATTTGAATACTGGGTATTCTCATCAAAATTTATTGATTAAATGTAATCGCCGTTGGTGCGTCATTTGGATCAAGCGCTAAACTTTCAAATTCGTTAACACCATCGATCTCAACGCCCATAGATATGTTAGTCACTCGTTCTAAAATGAACTCAACCACAACGGGTACTTGATGCTTTGCCATTAACTCTTTCGCCTGAGCAAAAGCTGCGGGCGCATCTTCAGGGTTGCGTACTCGAATGGCCTTGCAACCTAAACCTTCAACCACGGCAACATGATCCACCCCATAGCCTTCCATTTCTGGTGCATTTTGGTTGTCAAAGGCCAATTGAACACAGTAATCAATATCAAATTGACGCTGAGCTTGACGAATTAAACCAAGGTAAGAGTTGTTGACCACCACATGAATATAAGGCAGCTTAAATTGCGCACCAACCGCGAGTTCTTCGATCATAAATTGGAAATCATAATCGCCAGAAATCGCAACAATTGGGCGTTTAGGATCAGCTGCGCGAACACCAAGCGCAGCAGGAATTGTCCAACCTAATGGGCCAGCTTGGCCACAATTGATCCAATGACGTGGTTTATACACATGTAAGAATTGAGCCGCCGCAATTTGCGACAAACCAATCGTACTGACGTAACACGTATCTTCCCCAAACGCTTTGTTCATTTCTTCATAAACACGCATCGGTTTCATTGGTACTTCTTCGTAATGTGTTTTGCGCAACATACTGGCTTTACGCTCAATACATTCACTTACCCAGTCGCTGGTGTTTTTCAACTTACCTGAAGCTTTCATTTCTTTTGCAACATCAAGAAACAACGTCAATGCAGATTTTGCATCAGACACTATGCCTAAGTCTGGGCAGAAAACGCGACCGATTTGAGTCGGCTCAATATCTACATGCACAAACTTACGCCCTTGGGTATACACATCCACCGAACCGGTATGACGATTTGCCCAACGGTTACCAATTCCTAGCACGAAATCAGAGGCCAGCATGGTGGCGTTACCATAACGATGAGACGTTTGAAGTCCGACCATGCCCGCCATTAATTCATGATCATCTGGAATAGTTCCCCAACCCATTAATGTTGGAATCACAGGCACGTTAAGAAGCTCAGCTAATTCTTGCAACTCAGCACTTGCTCCAGCATTAATAACACCACCACCGGAAACGATTAATGGCTTTTCTGATTCCGTCAACATCGTCAATGCTTTTTCAACTTGTGCTCGTGTTGCCGTTGGTTGATAAGGTTGTAATGGTTCATATGTATCAATATCAAATTCAATTTCAGCTAACTGAACATCAATCGGTAAATCAATTAATACAGGGCCTGGTCGGCCAGAGCGCATGATATGAAACGCTTGTTGAAAGGCTCGAGGTACCAAAGCTGGCTCTAACACAGTCGTTGCCCATTTAGTGACTGGCTTGGCTATCGATTCAATATCTACCGCTTGGAAATCTTCCTTATGCAAACGGGCACGAGGGGCTTGACCGGTAATGCATAAAATTGGAATGGAGTCTGCCGAAGCTGAATATAAACCTGTGATCATATCCGTTCCTGCTGGGCCAGAAGTCCCGACGCACACACCGATATTGTTATCGTTAGTACGAGTATAACCTTCTGCCATATGCGACGCTCCTTCCACATGGCGAGCTAAAACATGATCGATTCCACCCACTTTCTTCATAGCAGCGTAAAACGGGTTGATTGCTGCACCCGGCACACCAAACGCAATATCCACACCTTCTTTTCTCAATACTTCAACTGCTGCTTCAATAGCTTTCATCTTAGCCATAATCCAATCCCTTTTGATATTGTATACAATGAAAAATACATAACCTATTCTAGGCATTGAAATTGAAATAGAGCAAATAAAAAAGAAAAATAAATGTGATTTTCTTTAAAATATAGCGATAAAGCGCTACAAACAAACAAGTTACATCTCATCTGACCAGATCTTTCATTATTGAACAACAACACAAAACGTTAAATAAATTTTGATTTTTTGTTAAAACAGGGATATACCTAGAGAAAGTTTAAAACATTAATGTACACAATTTTGTATAAATAATTATAAATCACCGTAAAAAAGTTAAGTAAAGGTTCCCAAATATCTTTACTTATCAATGATATTTAATGCTCGTACATGTTCATAAAGGAGACGATTATGCACAGCACTGAGGACCGTAAAACAGACATGCAAACCAATACTGATATGCATGCTCTTAACGTGGTCGGCGAATTAAAAACCGAACAGCAAAAACAAATTATTTCTCAAGACGCTTTAGATTTTCTCAATGCGTTAGTGACTAAATTCAGTGAACCGTTGCAACAAGCGTTAGATTTACGCCACCAACGTCAAGCTAAATTTGATGCTGGAGAGTTACCAAATTTTCGCGCCGACACTCAAGCAATACGTGATGATAAAAGTTGGAAAGTCGCACCAATTCCAACAATACTGCAAGATCGTCGAGTTGAAATCACCGGCCCTGTTGACCGTAAAATGGTGATCAATGCGTTAAATTCTGGGGCAAAAGTCTTCATGTGTTGCTTTGAAGATGCATCATCACCGACCTGGGAAAACATGATAGATGGTCAAGTAAACCTGAAAGATGCGAATGCTGGTGTCATCAGCTATTTTGATGAGAAAAAAGGAAAACAGTACGATTTAGTCGCCAGCCCAGCACAATTATTGGCTCGACCTCGTGGCTTACATTTGCCAGAAAAACATATTCAATACCAAGGGCAACCCATTGCAGGTTGTTTGATGGATTTTGCATTGTATTTCTTCCATAACTACCAAACTCGCGCAGCAAAAGGCGAAGGTGTGTACTTCTACATTCCAAAACTGGAAAGTATGGAAGAAGCCCAATGGTGGGACGATGTATTCCGTTTCACTGAAGAATATTTCGATGTAAAAATTGGAAGCATCCGTGCGACCGTCTTAGTTGAAACGCTTCCAGCTGTATTCCAAATGGAAGAGATTCTTTATGCCATGCGCGATCATATTGTGGCGATGAACTGTGGACGCTGGGATTACATTTTTAGCTATATCAAAACACTGAAAAATCATAAAGATCGTATTTTACCGGATCGCCATAGTGTAGGAATGGATAAACCCTTCTTAAACGCATACAGCCAGTTATTAGTAAAAACTTGCCATGCACGCGGCGCTTTAGCGATGGGAGGAATGTCGGCCTTTATTCCGAATTCTGATCCAGATGTTATGCAACAAGTGTTAACCAAAGTTGAAGAAGATAAAAATCGTGAATCAAATAATGGGCACGATGGTACATGGGTTGCCCACCCTAAATTGGTTAATGTCGCAATGGACATTTTCAATAAAAAACTCGGCGGTAATGTAAACCAAGTTGATTTTGATAGCAGCTATGTTGGTGAGATCACCGCACAGCAACTATTAGAGCCATGCCAAGGGCCACGTAATGAAGAAGGGCTACGTAAAAATATTCGTATTGCTCTTTATTACATTGAATCTTGGATTAGTGGCGTAGGTTGTGTACCAATTTATGGTTTGATGGAAGATGCTGCGACCGCAGAGATTTCACGCGCAAGCATCTGGCAGTGGATCAAACATGGTGTACAACTGGATGACGGCCAAGTGGTAACGGAGGCGTATTTCCGAACTCTATTGGCTGAAGAACTAAATACTATTAAGCAAGAAGTTGGCGAGCAACGCTATGCTCAAGGACGATTTGAAGAAACGGCCAAGATGTTCGATACCTTATCGACCCAAGACGATTTTGCAGAGTTCTTGACTCTACCGAGCTATCCGCTTCTTTGTTAATAACCAATAGTTTGCAATCGCTCTCTGTTTTAATCGAGCCTAAGTATTAAGACAGAGAGTCTTTGTAAACTTCATATCAATCAAAAGATTCAATAATCCATGATTGATATTATTAATGAGGATCTTGACCATGAGTTTGACACTACAACAAGCATTAAGCATTACACACGGTGCGTTTAATTCCGCACTTAGTTTAAAGAGTGCTCCACTCACTGTGGCGGTATTAGACAGTGGTGGCAAACTGATTTCCCTGCAACGGCAAGATGGGTCTAGCATGATGCGACCAGATATTGCCATTGCCAAAGCCTGGGGAGCATTAGCGTTAGGATGTTCATCAAGAAAACTGGCACAAGATGCCGATGTAAGACCTGCATTTATTTCCGCTATTAGTGTACTTGCCCATGGCAATATGTTGCCCGTACCTGGTGGTGTACTCATCCAAAATGAAACGAAACAGGTTCTTGGTGCAGTTGG
This sequence comes from Vibrio casei, assembly GCF_002218025.2. Lineage (NCBI taxonomy): Bacteria > Pseudomonadati > Pseudomonadota > Gammaproteobacteria > Vibrionales > Vibrionaceae > Vibrio > Vibrio casei. The sequence goes on from NZ_AP018681.1 coordinate 849,286, forward strand.
GATCAGTGGAGATTTATCTGATTTAGATGAAAAGTGTGCACTAGAAGGCATTTTGCATGCAAAGTTGTATTCATCTGAGACTTAGATAAACTAAGGTCTATAATGTACAATCTAAGGGCGTTTTATGCATTATTTTCAAATGACTCGTTTTCAAATGATTCGTTTTAAAGTAACTTGTTTTCAAGTAAACACGCCCACCTCACTTTCAGTAGATTAGGCCATGACCAAATTAACTAAGTTATCGAACACGAAGATACAAGCGAAAGCAAATAACCAAACTCAAGATGACGTGGTGTATTGCCACATTTTTGATGCCATTTTGGAGCAACGCTTGCCTCCAAGCACTAAACTTAATGAAGAGTCATTAAGTGAGATCTTTGGTGTCAGCCGTACTATTATTCGCCGTGCATTACTACGTTTATCACTTGAGCAAGTGGTCGACATAAAGCCAAACCGTGGTGCGACAGTTTCAGCTCCAACGATTGAAGAAGCAACTCAAATTTTAAAAGCACGTGAAATTGCAGAACTTGCAGTAACTGAGCTCGCAACCGACAATTGTAATCCTCAACAAATGCAAATATTACGCAATTTAGTGACAAGTGAAGATGAAGCCATCGCGAATGGTGATGTCGGTCGTGGTATTCGTTTATCGGGTGAGTTTCATATCGAAATGGCAAAAATGGCAAAAAATGGTCCCTTGCTTCATTTTTTACGCAGTTTAGTGTCGCAAACCTCACTATTGATTGCTCAATATGAAGGCAGTAATAACAGCAATTGTTCTCAAGATGAACACACTAATTTACTGAATGCGATTGAGTCTGGCGATAGAGAGAAAGCGCTTCATTTAATGGAACATCACTTGATGCATATTCGTGCGAATTTAAATTTAAGTGATGATGCAACCTCTAGCGATTTACATGTCGTTTTTTCTAACATCATTCGCTCGCGCGCTTAATTCACAGCTTTCCTGTGGAAGATCCGTGTTTGAAGCTTTAAGAACCAAATTATAAAAATGTCCTGACTTAAAAATTAGGACATTTATTGAAATCACTCATCTTTATTTGAGCACGTCTAAACTATCAACATCAATTGATATATTGTTCCAGTCTTTTTCAACCTCACCTCTAATCACAATATTCGTTTCTGGCGTTATTGTTCTGCCAAGCCAGATATCATCATCAATCTCAACAGTGATATCCCCTGTCGGATCTTCGAATATATATTCTTCATCACCAACAGACATCGTTAAACGGCCCGTTAGTTGAATTTTGGTATCATCACTAGCATTTAATGCACTGATCACATCTCTCATAATACGCTTAGATTTACTTGGCCCCTGAAAACCTCCCCTAGCATTCTCAGTATTAGTTGGGCTAATCTGCTGGGCGGTTGAATGTCCTAAATGATTATCGGCAAATGTAGACGCCGAAAATACCCCTACTAAACATAGTAATAAAATTTTTTTCATGTTGAGTCCCATTTGAAAATAAAGATCCCATGTATATTATTCACACTGGTAAACCGATTATGCCGTTCAATGAGTGAAGAAGACGTGAAATTTTATTACCGAACTTAGCTGGAATAAAACAGCCTGACTCATAGGAATCAGGCTGTAACTGTCATAACAGACATTCATTGAATTTTATTTAACTTAGTTTTATGACACCGTACTGTTTAGTGTTATTTCACTACTTAATGACACTAAACACCTTATTTAACTTCAAGGCTATCTACATCAATAACAAGGCTATTCCAATCTTTATCCACTTCACCACGCAGGATAATGTTATCTTCCGTGGTTATGGTTCTGCCTTGCCATTTATCGTTGTCTATTTCAACGGTGATTTCTCCTGTACTATCAGAAAAAATATATTTTTCATGCCCTGATGAACTTTTTAAATGACCAGTTAAAACCACTTTTTGATCATCACTTGCTTCTTTCGCCATCTCAACAGTTTCAATCAATTTTTTCCCTGTATAAGGGCCTTCAAAGCCACCCTGAGCCGATGGTTGTTGTGTTGTGTTAGCCGGTGAAATAACTTCTGACATCGCGATACCAGAAAAAGATAGAGCCGTAGCAAGCGTTAAAATTTTAATTGTATGTTTCATAAATTCACCTTTAGTTATCTAATCTGAAAAATATGTTTGGTTATTGGTACGACATTAGATTATTTGAATCAGCGTGAAGATTTTGTGAAAATTTTAACTCTATTTATTCTTTAATACATGGTTTGATAAGAAATTCACCGTCGCAGAAAAAAAAGCGCCATCGGAATCAGTTGTTAATGTCCAACCCATTCGCTCACAGATTCGCTGAACGATAACCAGCCCACAGCCATAACCAGAGTTGTGTATATTATGGCCATCATGCTGATTTTTAATTGTGAGCTTTTCATTATCGAGCTGAAGAGTAATATCACCAATACTGTAACTAAACGCATTTTTTACTAAATTACTCACTACAATATCAATAAAACTTTGTGGTGCAATCACTAGGAACTCACCCTCTATTTTAAGGGTATAACTGGCATCTTGTTTATCAAAGTGCTGAGCCATACTTTCCAATACCCACTGAACTCGTTCAGATAATTGAGATTGACCAATATGATGTGGTTCAATACTTTCTTTTCCTAACAGCAAAAAGGCTTCGGTCAAGGTTTGCATTTGGTTAGCGGCATCCTCTAGCCGAACAATTGCTCTTTGGGCAGCTTTAGATTGTTCTGGGATCTTTTTAAGTAAATCGGTCGAGCCTTTTATAACCATAATTGGCGTTCGCAACTCATGGGAAGAAAACCGGCTAAACTCTTGCTCCCGTTGAAAGTATTCAGAAATTTTCGCTTTACTGTCGAGTAAAGCTTGTTCAATACTGCGAGTCTCTTTATAAAAGGTATCAACATCAAAATTAGGATGTTCTGGCGACATAGCGCCAATCTTTTTTTCAATCTGAATCAAAGGTGTGGAAAGTAATCGCACGAAGTATAAGCCATAGGCCATCACTGCAATCAAAAATATCGCCCCAACTAAGAAAGTCACTAAATGTAGGTTATCTTCATAATGATCAAGATAATCATCAGCATTATCTTGATACACAACATAAAGCCAACCTATCCCTGAAGGATGGGGAGTAACTAAAAAGTGTTTATCTTCTTCGCCTAGCTGCTCTTCAAAAAAACCCGCTGAAGTATAGCTTTTCAACCAATCAGGTGTCTCTTCTTCAGACCAATAAGTATCTAACTCTTGTGGATCGGGTAATGCTGCTTTGAAGCCATATTGACGATAACTCTTCATATATTCATGAGTTTCAGTCGTCAACCTATGTTCTAAGCTAATAACTTCTAACCTATCTTGCGCAAAGTAAATCAGCCCCCAAAACAAGGCAAACATTAAGCTGGTTAAAACAATAAAAGTTAAACGAATTCTGACCGATAAACTGGGTATTTTAGTCATCTTTTAAACGATACCCTTGACTATGTAACGTTTCTAAACGTGATGTTTCAAACCCTTTATCTAATGCACTTCTTAGCCCGTAGATATGGCTTCTCAATGAATCACTAGATGGGCTATCTTCTCCCCACACTTCTAAAATAACGGCCTCTTTACTTACAATGGCAGGTGCATTTTTCAATAACAACTTAAAAATGATACGTTGAATTTTACTCAATTTAATGACGTGGTTAGCCCTTATCACCTCATTGGTTTGTAAGTTCATAGAAAGATCAGCAAACGTTAACTGACCGACATCAATTCTAGGTCCTCGTTTATGTAAAGCGTGTAAACGCAAACACAATTCTTGCATAGCGAATGGTTTATTTAGAAAATCATCACCACCAGAATGAAAGGCTTGAATTTTATCGTCCAAGGTATCTTTTGCAGTTAAAAAAAGAATGGGCCTGTTACAGTGCAATTCATCACGTAAAGTTTTTACGGCGGTAATTCCATCCATTTTAGGCATCATGATATCCATGACAATGACATCATAATGATTGTCATGGATAAGCTTTATTGCACTTTCACCATTATACGCGCAATCAGCTACAATACCTTCTAGCTCAAGATAGTCCATGATCGTCTCCACCACGCTATGGGTATCATCAACTATTAATACTCGCATAAACCACCTTTATTGTTTCATCTTTCATTTCAGAAAAACCAAGATACTTAAAAAAAAAAGCAATAACTCAAGCCGTTTTTTTACTCTCTCCTAGCCAGATAGTGAAAACACCCCACCACAATGCTAATACTACCGCTCCTAAGAAAAGCCCAATAATGCCAGCAAACATCATCCCCCCTAACGAGCCAATCACAACCACTGGCATAGGTACCATCGAACCTCTCCCCATTAGAAGAGGTTTCAGCACATTGTCAGACAAACCAGCAAGCAATCCCCATATAACAAAAATAATAAATGAGGTGGTATCTGCCGTGAAGTACATATAAGCAAAAAGTGGAATTAGCGGCAAAATCGCGGGCAACTGAGCAATACACAGCACCAAAATAACTAAGCTAATTAACCCTGCGGCTGGAATATGAAAGGTAAATAAAGCTGCACTAATAATCGCGCTTTGAATAAACGCAACGCCAATTACGCCAACGAGAACACTGCGTATAATACTCGACAACATTCCTGCCCATTGAGTGCCATGATCTCCAGCACTTCGTTCAAAAACCTGAATCACCACTTTCGAAATAGGATCACTTGCTGCCATGAAAATCCCCGCAATCACAAGAGATAATAGAAACATGATTAAGCTTCCTAGCCCGCTACCAAAGGTTGATAATAATTGGGTTAAAACCCCTTTAATTTGAGGAAGAAATTGAATAACCAACTCTTTGATATGGAGTGATAGGTAAGTTAAACCATCAAATATACGCTCTCCGACTAAGGGTAAGTCTTTTATTGCTTCATTGGGAGACCAGTTTTTAAGCTCTCCTGATGTTGCCATATTCGTAAGAAACATCAAACCGTCATAGATAGACGTTGAAATCATCGCAAAAGGTATCACAAGAATGAAAATACTGAGTAATGTCACAATAGACGATGCAACAGAACGATTCCCTTTAATGCGATCACTCAATCGATTCACAACAGGATTTAGCGCAACCGCGATAATCGCTCCCCAAAGTACCGGCAAAATAAATGGTTGAACGATATGATAGGTCCCCCATACCAAAATAAAAATCAAACCAATACGTACGGCCGACTCAACCATATTATTCACAAATATACGTGAGGCTTCATCAATGGATTTCATAAATAAACATTCCTTGTAGGAGGATACAGTAACTCATTAAAATATAGGATATTCTACTCTTTAACGCACCCGATGGTATTTATTTCATTATCAATACATTCTTAATTGTTGCTTACCATACGTCGCCTTAGTAAGAACATTGTGCTTATTTTATGTGCCGCAAGGTAATTCAAAATATTGAGATACCATCCCACTTTTCACACTAACAAATTAATACATATTTCGATAAGCTGCCGTTTAAAAAGAGTCTATACCCATATATATATCAAAAGAGAATCGCAAAATGCCAATAAAAAGTGAAAAACAAAAAATGCTATCGGGTGAGCTATTTAATCCTAGCGATTCACAACTTTCTGATGAGCGGAATCGTACCAAAAAACTGTGCTTCCAACTTAATCAAACTTGCCCTACTAAAATAGAATTACGTAGAGCCATTATTCAAGAAATAATGCAAAGTGAGAGTGGTGGTTATATCGAATCGCCTTTCAACTGTGACTATGGCTATAACATTAAAGCTGGCAAGAATTTATACATTAATCATGGTTGTACTATTTTAGATGGAAACCAAATCAATATTGGTGATAACTGCCTTATTGCGCCCGGAGTGGTCATTGCAACAGTGAACCATCCACATGATCCGACAATTCGGGCTACGTGGTTAGAATACGCTTTGCCTATTAATATTGGAAATGACGTATGGATAGGTGCAAATGCAACCATTTGTCCAGGCGTCACCATCGGGAGCAATTGTATTGTGGCAGCGGGAAGTCTTGTGAATAACGATTTACCCGCCAACACAGTATGCGGGGGCGTGCCAGCGAAAGTATTAAAAAATAATCCCCCGCAATAATAAAAATTTAATGTCGTAAAAAGCCACGTAAACGTTTATCGATACGCTTATGTGGCTTTAAAGTCACTGGGATTTATTTTCGCAATGTCGGATAACGATACAGTAAAGCCACAATCAGCGCCAAGCCAAAAACAGCCACTAATGAAGCAGCATAACCAACGTTCGGTAAAGACCAAGCAAGAATAACTTGGCTACCAATTAACGCACCAGCGCCTATACCCAAGTTAATAATGCCCGAGAACATCGACATAATAACTTCAAAGGCATCATTATCGATATTAAAAACTTTGACTTGCATGGTCAGCACCACCAGCATTAACGCCACGCCCCACACCACCATGACTATGGACAATAACATTGGGCTATGAATCACAGTCAATAACAACAGCAAGCTGAACAACATACTTCCTGTACCTAATAGCAATAAATGCGTATTCTTTGTTTCACCCCAATAACTGAACATCATGCTACCAATAATGCCAGCACCACCAAATAACAACAAAATAAAGGTTGTGAAATACGCCGTCGAAGAACCAACATCACGTAAGAAAGGTTCGATGTAGCTGTAGGCTGTATAATGTGCAGTAAACATCAAGAACGTAAACGCATAAGCGCCAATTAGTATGGGATTTTTCAATAAGCGTGGTAATTTTTTCAAGGAACCATTTGATAAGCTTGGTAAAGTTGGCAAGATACGCCATAAAATCACCATCAACGCTAATGCCGTCATCCCAATAACAGCAAAGGTCACACGCCAACCAAACCATTGGTCAATTAATCGACCAAGCGGTACACCTAGTACCATTGCCAGAGAGGTTCCCGTGGCTAGCACGCTCAACGCTAGTGTTTTTTTACCTGCAGGGGCAACTCGAATTGCAATAGAGGCGGTTATTGACCAGAAAATAGCGTGCGCCAACGCGATACCTATCCTGCTGATCATCAAAACTGTATAGCTCCATGCAATCACCGAAAGCACATGGCTCACCACAAACACAGTGAAAACACCAAGTAATAAGGTCTTACGTTCTATACGCCCAGTAAGTAACATTAAAGGCAGCGACAAACCAGCCACAACCCATGCATAGATGGTGATCATCCAACCAGCTTGAGCCGTCGAAATGGAAAAGCTTTGCGCAATATCCGATAAAATTCCAACTGGAACAAATTCGGTCGTGTTAAAAATAAAGGCACTGATCCCCATAGCAAAAACCCGAAGGTATTGAATGCGACGTGAGGTCATTTCAGCTTGAATAGGTTGAGTCATTACAAAGGGAGCTCAAAAATGTGTTTTAAATCACATTATCTGCTCAATTGTTGCCATATGGAAACATTTTATTTGATTTTTTTAAGAAAATAATTTGAATTGTCATTAACCTTTCATATCGAAATAACTCACCTAAATAATTGCCCGAATAAAAAAGCCACATTTTGAATTCAAAATGTGACTTTGATTAAGTAGCAATTAAATAAACCAATTAAACAAAAAGCCTAATAACGTTTATGCACCTTTAGGTGGCTCAAAAGCTTGAGTTTCAAGCGTATCACCTATCCATTTTTCGACTTTAACCAGTGCTGAGTTTGCCGCACAGCCATTGGCTAAACGAGAGGTAGGAATATCCAAAGTTAATACGTTTGGCCCACCGTTGCGGCAAATACCGGTTTCAGGATCAAAATCTGGCCATGCACCTTCGTGGATACACACTGAACCTTGCTTGATGCGATCAGTCACATCAGCGCCAGCTAATACTTGGCCACGTTGGTTAAACACACGAACCACATCACCCGTTTTAATGCCACGTTTTGCCGCATCATCTTTGTGAATCATGACTGGTTCTTTGCCTGCAATCGCATACTTTTTACGAACATCAGCATAGTTAAACTGACTGTGTAAGCGATAAGCAGAGTGCGCGGTCATTAATTGCAACTCACCATCTTTAGCAGAACCTGTGTATTCCGTTGGTTCTAACCATGTTGGGTGAGCGGGACAATCTGGCAAATTATAGCTCGCGAGTGTTTTTGAATAGATCTCAATTTTACCACTTGGCGTACCAAGAGGGTTCATTGTTGGATCTTCTCTAAAGTCAGCGTAACGTACAAATTTAGCGTTCTTTTCATTCCACTTCATTTCAATGTACTGGTTTTCTTTCCAGAAATAAGTGAAATTAGGCATAGCCACACGAGAGTTACGCCCCCCTTTTTGTGCAATTTGATAGAAATGATTCAGCCATTCCATCTCATCACGACCTTCGGTGTAAACATCACGACCACCTTTAAATAGGTGCTCTGATAAATCACCAAAGACGTCAAAATCACTCTTAGACTCATATTGAGACTCTACCGCTTTTTTCATCGGTGATAAGAATTGACTGCTGTAATCGCCAACCATCGTCAAGTCATTACGTTCAAAGCTACTGTTAATCGGTAATACAATATCCGCATGCTTAGCAGCGGCTGTCCAGTAAATTTCAGAGACAACAGAAAGCTCAAGTTTTTGCCATGCTCGCGCTAAACGGTTGGTATCTTGATGATGAGTAAAGTTACCACCACCACACCACCAAACCATCTTGATGTCAGGATAAGTTAGTGTATGACCGTTGTGTTGATACTGCATACCTGGATTTTCTAACGCTTCAGTAATACGAGCAACAGGCAAAGCATTAACAACGCCCTCGCCATTATTCAACCAAGAGCTAGTGTCACCACCCGTTGTTGCACCAGCATTAATGCTTGATGAAATAGAAGGTAGGATACCTGCATCACGGGCAGGGTTACCGCCGTTTGAATAGTGGTAAGAGAAGCCGAAACCACCACCTGGCAAACCAATTTGTCCAAGCATTGCAGCTAGAGTCACGATCATCCAGTGGCGTTGCTCACCAAATTGTTGACGTTGCATACCCCAACCGGCCATTAACATGGTGCGATTTTTAGAGAATACTTCCGCTAACACTTCGATTTGTTTTGCTGGAACGCCAGTAATTTTTTCTGCCCATGCAGAATCTTTTACTACGCCATCTGTTTTACCCAACAAGTAATCATTGAATTTATCAAAGCCGTGAGTGTATTTTTCGATAAACTCAGCATCATGCTTACCGTTTTTCACTAAGGTATGTGCAATACCCATAGCTAATGCCACATCGGTCATTGGATGCGGAGCAATCCACTGCGCATTATCACCAAAAAACTCAATCGTTTCTGAACGAATCGGATCAATTGCAATGACCGTCTTACCTGATTTTTTCAACTGATGGAAAAACTCAAGGCCTTGACCATCCGCTGCTGTCCAAGCAATCTCAAGTGTGTTGATTGGGTTCATCCCCCAAAGAACAACCACATCAGAATGCTCCATAACGACAGGATAAGTCGTTTGTTGCTCATAAACTTCAATAGAACCCACAACATACGGCATGATAACTTGCGCAGCACCAGTCGAGTAGTCACCTAGAGAGCCAACATAACCACCAGCAAGTCCCATATAACGCTGTAGCAAAGTACGAGCATCATGCAGTGCACCACTTGAGTGCCAGCCATATGAACCCGCATAAATACCTTCTGCGCCGTAGGTTTTACGGATGCGAGAATGTTGTTCATTCACTAGTTTGTATGCTTCTTCCCAAGAAACACGGACATAGTCATCTTTACCACGAACACCTTGCGGGTTTGATGGATTCGCTAAATAGCCTTTACGCACCATCGGATACTTAATACGAGCTCTTGTATGAACTTGTGATGGACCCGTTTGTTGTAAATGGTTTTCTACAGTCTGAGGAAGAGCATTAGTTGTGTTAACTAATTTTCCATCTTTCACTTCTGCAAGTAAAATCCCCATGCGTCCTGCGGTCAAAACTTTACCGTCAGTACGACCAATTTTTGGTTCTGACGCAAACACAGGCATAGGTTGAATTGATGCAATCGCCAACGCACCAGCTGTAGCACCTGAGCCTTTTAAAAATCTACGGCGTGAAATACCAGTCATGTCCACTCCTTATTCTTGTTCTTTAACAACGTCTTTCGCGTTGTTCTGTAAAAACTTAGTGAGAATCTCAAGATTTAAATCTGAGATATCCGTACGACTACCCATGCTTTTCGCAACAGGGCCCCAAGCATTCACAGTAAAGTGATTTGGTGGGATCTTCGCATGACAAGTAGAACAATACGTGGCATCTAGCTTCTCACCGTATTCCCAAAGTGATTTATTAGAATCAACCACAGGAGCTGTGATGTCACCGGTTAAGCTAGCTGTACGCCATTCATTGCCGTATTCATCGGTAGATGGTTCGCCTAGTTTCAAGGCTTTTTGACCATTTTCTGTTAATGAAGCAAGAATTGAGCGCTTGCCATTACCTAGATAGATAACAGATTCAGCACCTTTCATTTGGTAACCAGAAACCGTTACTGTTCTCTTATCACCATCGGTTTTCACAACATCTAATTCAACCGTAGGGTTGATCGTTGCCAACTCACCCATTTTGATAAAATCAAGTGGGTATACATGCTTAGCATTATCTGGAGTCGATTTCGCTAAATCGTATAAATGGTCGAAAGCTGAAGTATCCAGTTTCATTTGTGGCGCCATATGTGCCACGCCTTTGTGACAATCAATACACGTTTGGCCATCCTTTTGCGCAGAGATATGCATCTCACGTGCACCTTTAGGTTGCTCGTATAACTCCATGGCATTGAAACTGTGACATGAACGACAAGTCGCAGAGTCATTGGCTTTTAATTGATCCCAAACGGTTTGCGCCATTTCTAAACGGTGCTCTTCGTATTTTTCTTCCGTATCAATTTTACCGGTGACAAATTCGTGATAGATATCTTTCGATGCACGAATTTTGGTCCAAAGGTAGTCAACCGTGTTGTGGGTTGGAATATGACAATCGGCACATTCGGCTCTTACACCTTTGCTATTACTGAAGTGGACTGAACCTTGATACTCATGAAGGGGTTTTTCCATAGTATGGCAAGAGACACAAAATTCAGTGGTTGAAGTGGCGTGAAGTACCGCCTGGGAGCCCCCAAACGTAATCCACCCAATTACCACACCGATTAAAACGATGATGGCAATATATCTTTTTTTCATGGTTATTTTCCTTATGTGCCCACAAGCTAATTTTTATTTATTGGCAATTACTACTTAAGGATAGGTTCTGAAATGTAACAACAACAAATGATCTATTAAAAATTAATGATTAATATGCAGCGTTTTTCATTCTAATAAGTGACATCACAGTCATAAAACTACCCATTAAGAGGTACAGTAGTTGATATCCATGACGAAAACATTATTTTTAATCAAAAAACGAAGAAATAAAAATAAATCAAGGAAGTATAGGAAGGAAGCCCTGGCCGAGACTGAATAATATTACGCCGACTTTTCACGCTTAGGCTGTTTCAGAATAAAAATCATATAACCTACAACGAGCAGGTTAATCACTAATGCCCCAACCGTGATAAGATCTACTTTTTGTATCAATTCATACAATTCAAATGGAATGTAAATCGCGCCACTGAGTAACGCGAACCATTCCGTCCAACGCTTTTCTAGCCATAATCCATAGGCTTCAATAAAGCGAATCACACTGTAAAGTAATATCCCTACGGTGAGCAGGTTAATATTTTTCGGCGTTATAGCTCCTATCTTTTCAACCAACATATGAGGGTAATAACTGGCAGGATTTAAGTGACAATGGCGAATCAAATCGATCACTATTTGCTTTGCGTCATGGCTGAATAATGTATAAATTCCAAATCCGATCAGCACCGCTAAAATACCTTTTGACGCTTCCAACGTGGCAATCACTCTTAAACCCACTTGTTGAGACATTCATGTTCCTTAAACGTAATGAGGTAAATGCTTTTCTGTATTAGATATTGCCTTTTGATGGCTTAGTTTTTAATTTGGTTTAAACGTGCCATTTGATAAGCATTAACATATTCACCATGTCGAAAAGCATATTCGACCAGCTCACCTTCAATTTGAAAACCAAATTTTTTATAAAGCGCAATGGCGGCATGATTATCGACATAAACATTTAACTCAATGCGCTTTACATTCAGCCAGTTATCACATAAATCAATCATAGTAGAAAGTAAAGCTCTGCCGACACCTTGTCCTTGAAAGTCATCATGTACACCCATACCAAACGACGCAACATGCCGACGACGAGCATTAACGCATAGCTCTACACCTAAATTTCCCACGACTTTCCCATCAATTTCAGCGACATAAGCATAAGCATTGGAAGGAATACTTTGTAGACGGTCTTGCCACATTTTTAACGATGGATGAGGAAGTTGCAGCGTGCCTGAATAAGCATTGGGAAATTCATAAATGGTTTTTATCGCTTCAATATCATCGATTTCACAATGACGGACAGACACTTTCTGCATATTCGACTTCCTACCATAAACTTACTGAAATTAGGGACTGTTGGTTTGAAATCAATATCACAAATTAACGCTTATCTAGCAATGAATAAAATTAAAATAATCATAATTACGAGCATTCAATAAGAATAAGTTATTAAATAACAGCACGAGCTTTCAATACTCTGCTCATTCGGGCGGTCATCTAACCAATAGGGTTATTTCTAAAATTGAGTAATCGGTTGCGAATATTCCCAGACAAGATTAAGGTCTGTCAATGAACCAACCTACAGGAGCTATCATGTCTGTCCTCAAAAATATTCCGTTTTCCTTACTTGAATTGGCCCCAATGCGCCAAGATTCCACCGTTGGTGAAACTCTGCAAAAAACGTTGAAATACGCACAACATGCCGACCATTTAGGCTATAACCGGTTTTGGCTTGCAGAACACCACAACATGGCTGGTATTGTTTGTGCCGCAACCTCCGTCTTGATTGGTTATATCGCTGGCGGTACTGAAAAGATTCGGGTTGGTTCTGGTGGCATTATGTTGCCCAATCACCCACCTCTCGTGGTGGCAGAGCAATTTGGCACATTAGAAAGCCTGTATCCTGGGCGTATTGATCTGGGCCTAGGCCGAGCACCGGGCAGTGATCAAATTACCAGCCGCGCACTGAATCGCGATGAAAAACGAGCAGATGAATTCCCAATCGAAGTCGAAGAGCTGCAAACCTTACTTGGCCCTTATAACGGCTTTAGCCAAGTTCGAGCGATGCCCGGTGAAAATACCAATGTACCAATTTGGTTACTTGGATCAAGCTTGTTCAGCGCACGCTTAGCGGCAGAAAAAGGCCTACCTTATGCCTTTGCTGGTCACTTTGCCCCGCGTTTTATGCATGATGCGATTGAGGTTTATCGAAACGAATTCCAACCTTCAGAAGTACTCGACAAACCCTATGTGATGCTTGGTTTGCCCTTAGTGGCAGCAGAAACCGATGAAGAAGCAAACTACCTTTCAAGTACTTCTAAACAACGCGCATTATCATTAATTCGTGGTACAGAGTTATGGCTACAGCCACCAGTAGACAGTATGGATGACTTATGGAATGAACAAGAAAAAGCGTATGTGGATAATTTCTTAGCCTTGTCCATCACAGGTGGCCCTGCGACGATCAAGCATCGTTTAGAAATGATGGTGAAGCAATTAGGCATCGATGAGTTTATCTTCACCAATGATTTATATGATCATGACAAACGTTGCAAAGCAATTGATATTTTAGCGGAAATCAAAAAATAGCGTATAACAGACCAGATATACCAACCAACACAACTATGTTAAGACGAGGATAAACTCTCGTCTTTTTGTTTACCTTGTTTATTTACTTTCAAAATAAAACACACCTGCACATTTCTCTCATTTTTACCATTCGGTACATGCAAACCTATGTCTTCACTGCACATAGTGTGACAATTCCGAAATTATGATTATTCCTTTCATTTCAAACTGATAAAACAATGAAAAACATCACGGTATGCGCATAGTAAAGCGCTTTACTTTCTGTCCTCTGTATTTCACTACCGCCATTAAACAAGAATAAAATAAGGACAGAAACATGCAATTTTCTCAAAGAGAATGCGTTCAACATAGATTTTTTAAAAAGAAACCCTATCGATATAAATTCAAAACTCTAATGCTCCCCATTCTTACAACGGGGTTTTTAATCGGGTGTAATGACGCCAGTGATGAAACTAATCACGATCCCGATACACCAGCGACTGAAAACTATTTTGATACCACTACCCCACCAAATTTCGATATTGTCTTGCCAAAAACTAACGGCCCAATCGCTAAGTTAGCAGGCAGTGAACCAGTAGCCGATCCTATTGCACCTAGTGAGAACCAAGCCGTTGTTTATTTTGTGACAAAACCCGATACCAACGCTGATTACCGTCAATACAGTTTGTATACTTGGAATGATGGTAATTGTGACCGAGCCGACTCAACATGGCTAAAAGATTGGAGTGACATTTCAAATACGCCAACAGGTATTGATCAATATGGTCCTTACTGGCAACTGCCATTAAAAGAAGGCGATCGTGATTGCTTAAATATCATTATTCGTGATGCCGATTTAAACAACCAACTGGGCAGTGATGCCAGACCAAGTTTAAGCAAGAGCAACCATAACATAGCCTTAATTTCCGGCAGCACTACCGCTTATCCCAACCGAGAAGAAGCTTATTTACAACTCTCAGGCATTGCTAATGCACAAGCTCACTTAATCTCTGGAAACCAACTAGTATGGAAAAACGCTCCCACAACAGCATCTGAATATCGTCTCTATGTCTCACTCGATGCTAAAATCGAATTGAATGATCGTTACCAATACACTCAACCTTATGTGGTAATGACTCCTTCTAGCTTAACCGCAGAGCAGCAAATTAAGTTTCCTCAATTAAATAAAGACAGTGTGACATTGTCACTTAATGACGAGCTTAATATTCGAAATATTATCAAGGCTCAACTTGTCGCGATTGCCGTTGATAATGAAGGCAACGTGCTTGCGGGCACTCAAATTCAAACAGCGAATAGTTTGGATGCCCTTTTTTCAAGCAACGCTCAAACCGTTGAGCTTGGTTCAACAATCCAAGAAAATGGACAAACCCAATTTCAAGTTTGGGCACCTTCAGCACAAAATACCGTATTAGTTCTATTTGATGATGATAAAAAAGAACGTGGTCGCTTACAAATGGACTACAACGCTAATAACGGTGTTTGGTCAGTCACAACAAATAAAGCGACATCTGGTTCGTATTACTTATATGACACCACGGTATTTCACCCTGCATCCCAAAAAATAGAACATTATGAAGTAAGCGATCCTTACTCATTAAGCCTATCCACCAATTCTGTTTATAGCCAAGTAGTCAATTTAGATGCCCCTGAATTAAAACCACAAGGCTGGGATGATTTACAACGTCCTGTGAAACAAGATAACCCAGCGGACTTCATCATTTATGAATCCCACGTACGTGACTTTAGTGCACAAGACCAATCCACTCCGGCGAATTATCGTGGAAAATACTTAGCTTTTAACCAACAAGATTCTGTGCCAGTCAAACACATGCAATCTCTCAGCCAAAGCGGTGTCACTCATTTGCATCTATTGCCCATTTTCGACATTGCCACCATTAATGAATCCAAAGATAAAGTGGCCAATATTGATCAGCCATTCAGCAAACTATGCCAAGTTAATAATAAGATAGAAAGCAGTGAATTTGCCCACTATTGTAGCTCAGGTCTAAGCATTACCGAGGTGCTTGCTACGTTAACTGAATCCGATTCTTCTGATCACCCAGCAGTGCAATCTTTAAACCGTTTAATCTCTGAAACCGATAGCTTTAATTGGGGATATGATCCTTTTCATTACACTGCTCCTGAAGGTTCATATTCGACAAATCCTGAAGGTACACAGAGAATTGTCGAAACTCGTCAAATGATTCAAGCGATTAAAAATAACATTGGAATGAATGTCGTGATGGATGTGGTTTATAACCATACTAATTCAGCAGGTCCAGATAACCACACTTCCGTTTTAGATAAAATCGTCCCTTGGTATTACAACCGGTTAAACCCGATAACAGGCACTGTGGAAAACTCAACGTGCTGCTCCAACACCGCACCCGAACATGCCATGATGGGGAAATTAATCCGTGATTCACTAGTTGTCTGGGCGCGTGAATATAAAATCGATGCCTTTCGTTTTGACTTAATGGCACACCACCCACTTGCCCAAATTCAAGATGCATTGAAAGCAGTTCAAGCCGTTGATCCAAAAATTTATTTTTATGGTGAAGGATGGAATTTTGGCGAAGTCGCTGACGATGCTTTATTCGTTCAAGCTTCACAAGCGCATTTAGCAGGAACAGGCATTGGTAGCTTCTCTGACCGCCTGCGTGATGCCGTACGTGGCGGCAGTCCGTTTGATAGCCAAGAAGGTATTCGTAAGACACAAGGATTTGGTAACGGTGCTTGGGTTCAACCGAACGATATAACAGAACAAGCCTTATCAGATGCACTACACAATACCGATCTCGTACGTTTAGGCATGGCGGGTAATTTAAAAGCATTCCAATTTATCGATGCGAACGACACGTTAGTGAGCGGTGATCATGTGGATTACAACGGACAACCTGCCGGTTATGCACAAGATCCAACCGAAATACAAAACTACGTATCGAAACACGACAACCAAACGTTATGGGACAATAATCAATACAAAATCGCTTATAAAGCCAGCTTAGATGAACGTGTTCGCATGCAAGCGGTCTCTCTTGCCACCGCGATGCTTGGTCAAGGCGTTCCATTTACTCATATGGGTTCGGAGATACTTCGTTCGAAATCAATGCAACGTGATTCGTATGATTCTGGTGATTGGTTCAACAAAGTCGACTTTACTCTACACGATAATAATTGGGATAAAGGATTACCACGACAAGACAAAGATGGAGAGAACTACTCTATTATCACCCAAGTGATCGATACCCACAGTGTCAGCGCTAAACCAAGTCATCAGGAAATAGCTAAAATGGTGGATTACTACCAAGATCTTGCCAAACTGCGCCATACTTACCCCTTATTACGCTTGGGAAAAGGTAAGGAAGTGATCAAACGAATTGCTTTCCACAATACTGGTAGCGCTCAAATCCCAGGGTTAATTGTAATGAGCATTGATAACGGCACGAATGTAAGTGATTTTACTCATGAAACCTCGAGTCATGACCAACTTGATGGTTTGATTGTTACGATTAACGCTTCACCGAATCCAATAACATTCACTCTGCCTGTCACTGGCTTTGTACTAAGTTCGGTCTACCAATCCGATCTTGCTCAAGGGGTATTAATTAAAGGCTCAACACTCACTCTGCCAGCATGGACACCTGCAGTATTGGAGTTACCTCGCCAAGACGAGCGAGGGATTGGCATCCCTGTTTCAATGAATTAATACCGAAAAAAAATTTAATATTTATAACAATAAAGGCGCTTACTTTTAAAATAAGCGCCTTTTGCTTTTCTGCATTTTCTTTTAGTTAATTGATGTATCGCAATTTTAAAACAAAAAAAACATTGCATTGAATGAAGTGGCTTAAGTTCCCTAACCCATCAGTGATATTTTCACGAACTAATATTGCATTTTTAATAGGTGCGTAAACAGAATGTAAGTCGTATTGTTACTAAGATATTACATTTTGTTACACTTAGGAGGGGCAATGAAAGTTCTCGTTGAATATACAGAAACTGGTATGTATAAAGATTATTCTTGGGGAAATCCAACCATGCGTACCAAAGGTCAATTACACGCCGTTGAACCAGCGTCTGCAGCGACTTTAATCAAGGCTCACAAAGCCTGTTTATACAAAAATGAAGATGGTGAAATTGTCATTCAACGATAAAATCTACCGTCAATTAATGATAAAAAATGCTGCCATTAATCACTTAATGACAGCGCTTTTATTATAGCCTAACTACTTAATCAGCATTGGGTATACCGATATTCAAAAATCAGTTACGACTTAATTAAGCGAGAAATATAAAGTAATAGGACTGCACCCACAGTTGCTGTCACTATCGAGCCAATAAATCCACCTGACGATAAACCTAGTAAGCTAAATGTAAAACCACCAACAAGTGATCCAACAATACCAATAACAATATTACCGATAACCCCAAAGCCGGAACCTTTCATTATTTGACCAGCTAACCAACCCGCTATCGCACCAATAATTAGGAATGTAATAATCGACATATACTTCTCCTGTTTTGATTTATTTTGCTCAATATGTCCAAGTGAATCACTTCAACATTCTTTTACAAGAATAGTTAAATTTAATGAAAATCTATAATTATTTCATCAAATTATTTTTGTTTTTAAGAAAATGCATCTAAGTTTAAATTGGCTGGTTCACCGAGCCAATCCAGTCGCTCAGTATGGTCGACATAATCATCACCCGTATCAGCGTGAATTAATATCGTCAAACCATCTCTATGCTCCTCTAACCAAATAATAAATGAATCAAACGCACGACTATTAAAAATAACTTGGAAACTCCAGTTAGGGTGCGGTCCTACAAGCTTTGTATGAAAGCGCCCAATCACGAAAGGAAACTCATTAGAAATAAGTGACCGTAACTCCTGAGCTTGCTGTTGTGTCACTTCATCAAAATACACATGAGCATGATATTTTGAGTAATCATTTTGCAATACTTTTAAAGGAACTGGGCTCATCAATTAATCCACCATGACTTGCTGTGTTGGGTTATGGTAAGACTCAAAAATCATGTCGATATCTTGAGGCAACACTCGACTTAGCGATAATTCAGGGATGTTACTTCGCTCAAAAAATCCAATTTCGGAAATTTCAATATTGGTCAGCGCTTCTCCTGATACAAAATCGCACAAGAAAAACATTTTATAAATATGAAAGGGAAAAATGGGACGATAGTCATGTACTGCTCTATCTTTAATTGCCACTAGTCGAGCATTATCCACTACATAACCAGATTCTTCATACACTTCTCGGATCACACCTTGAGTGGGTGTTTCACATACATCCCCCCAACCGCCCGGTAATGTCCATTTGTTATCCTCACGCTCTCTAACAAGTAAAATTTTATTATCTTTAAGCACGCCCGCTCGTACATCCACTTTTGGCGTAGGGTATCCTGTTTCCGGAATAAAAAGATTCTGTACCTTTTCAACGGGTGTATCACTCAATTCCGCCAGCATCTTATGTGCAATATCTGCCACACTATCAAACCGTTCTAAATCATATTTATCTGTTGAATAAGCATGTCCAGCTTGGCTTAATGCTTGAAGCTGCTTTGCCCAATCTAACCACTGGCTCATCTGCCAACTCCTCAAAGTCTATCACTTTAAGTATTCAATAGCTTAATTATTCAATAACTTAAGTATTCAAAACTAGACAAGCATACTTATCTTCGCTATCACGCACAATGACTGATGAGGCAAAAACTACACTAAGGTTTTATTAAACAACTCTAAAGTTCTGTTCCAAGCAAGATCAGCCTCTTTTTCGGAGTATCTACCCGTTGAATCATTATGGAATCCATGCTGAGTATTTGAGTAAATATGGGCGACATAGTCAACATTCGCTTGCTTGAGATCTTGTTCATATTCAGGCCATGTTGCATTCACTCGCTGATCTTCACTCGCAAACTGCAACACCAGCGGAGCTTTAATCTTTTTACGAAGCGATTTTTCTGCCGGTGTACCATAAAAAGGTACGCCAGCGTTTAAATCGCCACCTAACGTTGCGGCGAGCATATTCACAATGTAACCACCAAAACAAAAACCTACCGCGCCAAGCTTGCCATTACTGCGTTCGCTGGCCTTTAAGTAATTCGCAGCAGCAATGAAATCCTCTTCCACTTTCACTTTATCTAATGAGCTTTGCATGGTTCGACCTTGATCGTCATTTCCCGGATAACCACCTAGGCTGTACAAAGCATCTGGTGCAAAGGCAATAAAGCCCGCTTTTGCCAACCGACGAGCCACATCCTCAATATAAGGGTTCAAACCACGATTTTCATGAATCACCAACACGACTGGTAACTTTCCGGTTTTATTGGTTGGTTCAACATAATACCCTCGGCCTTCTCCATAACCTTTTGGTGACGGAAACGTTCGGTAGCGACCAACAATATCAGGGTCATTAAACGAAACCTGCTCAGCTTGTGCATAGTTTGGCAATAGCGCTGCCGTTAAAGTCGTCATGGTAAAACCTAGTGCCACTAAACCACCTAAACGTGAAAAAAATTCACGCCTATCAATGATCCCATGAGCGTATTCATCGTACCAATTAAAAGCCTCTTGCGGAATAGGCCTATCATTTGTCATCGACGCTTCTGTCATCAGTCTTTCCTTCCGTGGTTTAATCGTTTTTTCATGGATGATCAACGTAAAATACCAAGATGAGTTATCAGTATTTACATTCAAGTTAACTTAATACCCAGCGTCATGAAACCGCTACGTTAAGTAAAGTAAATTAGCCACCGTATTAACTATAACAAAGGTCACAAGTTTTGCTTTAAACCAACCAAGAAAGAATCAAAAAGTAAGAAGATTAAAAAGTACTCGCTTTCAAGAGAAACAGAACCTCGCCTCTTGGTGCACTGAAAATAAGTCTACCCTTACACTTTGGTCGGGGCGCACGAAGTGGTGTAAACACATTTCAGGACGGGACACCTTAAATACAAAAAAAGGCACCCGAAGGTGCCAAAGGCTTATTACATGACAACAAGAAAATTAAATTTTAGCCCCTTGATTGACCCAATCAACCACAAGATTACGTTCTTCATCCGTCATTTTCGTTAAGTTACCTAACGGCATCACACGGGTTTGAACTTGAGATTGAATACGCGGTGCATTAATTTGAATTTCTTCTGCTGTGTCCAACATTACACCTGCTGGTGCGGTCGCAAACATGTTGCTCGTTGGGGTTGCAGAATGGCATTCCACACAACGTTCAGCAATTACCTTCTTAACCTGAGTAAAAGCGGAAGGTACGGCTGCGCTATCCGCACTGGAGGTTTGATCAGCTTTGTTATTAACGTTATTTTCATTCGCTTTCGTCGTAGTGGTTTCAACGATTTTTTCAACATTTTCAGCTGGAGCTTGTTGAGCCACTGGCGCGGTCGGTTGAGACATGCTTGGCATTTTATTCGAGGTTACAAATGCAAGACAAATCATACCTAACACTGCAACAGGAACCGCCCATGCAAACTTCTGGCTGCCGTGACGCGTGTTGAAATAGTGACGAACCAAAATACTAAATACAGATAAACAAGCCAAAATTAACCAGTTGTACTCTGAACCATAGGTACTTGGGAAGTGATTACTGATCATAATGAACAGAACGGGTAACGTTAAGTAGTTATTATGACGAGAGCGCAGCAAACCTTTTGCTGGCAATGCTGGATCAGGCTCCGTGCCCTCTTCAATCGCTTTTACTAAGTTACGCTGGGCAGGCATGATAATGAAAAATACATTACCCACCATGATCGTACCGATGATGGCACCAACATGAATATAAGCGCCACGGCCACTAAACACTTGGCTTAACCCGTAAGCTGCTCCAATTAAGCACACAAACAATACAACACCAAGTAGCATTGGCTTTTTGCCTAGTGGTGAATCACATAGCAAGGTATAAATAACCCAACCACCAATCAAAGATCCGATACCGATGCCAATAGCCGAGCCAACACTTAGCCCAGAACCTGGTGCAATTAAATAAATGTTTGCATTGAGGTAATACACAACGCCCAGCAGTAACACACCGGTTATCCAAGTAAAATAAGCTTCCCACTTAAACCAATGTAGATGTTCTGGCATTTTTGGTGGTGCCAATTTGTACTTCTCAAGATGGTAAATACCCCCACCATGAATGGCCCATAAATCACCCGACAATCCTGTTTTAGGATCGACACGGTTTAAGTTGTTTTCTAACCATACAAAATAGAACGAGGCACCAATCCAAGCGACACCCACTATCATGTGAACCCAGCGGATAGAGAGGTTGAGCCATTCCGTAATATGCGGATCCATAATAATTCTCCTTAACTTTTCCTTGTCTAGAACATCAATACTGTTGGATGTTCTTCAATAGACGGCGTTAGAGTATCCGTACCCTACAATCGATTAGTCGACTTTGGGTAGATTATCTAGTGACAAGATTACTTTTGTGAATTCATCAAAGTACACTTCATCACAGTTATTGCCTTCACCGGCACGATCAACGATTAAGAATTGATCGTCTGGTTGCAGTGCAAGTACTGGATGATGCCAAACCCCTTTGTGATAATTGACACCTTGACGCCCATTACTAAAGAAAGCTCGCAACGCTTGTGGTTGTAAGTCTTCCCCCTTCTCGGCCACGACAATTAAGTACGGGCGACCAAGAAGCGGAATAAATGCTTGAGAGCCTAATGGATGGCGCTCCATCATTTGAACCTGTAATGGGTACGTTAAAGGGGTTGCCTGAAAAATACTGATGATGGGAACACCACCGTTATCTGCCACATCGACATCCGCCATACGGTGATAGCGACGAGTCGAACCGTTATTGATCATAAAGTAGTCACTGGCTTCTTTATCAATCACATCCCCAAATGGCTTAAAAGCGTCCTTGGTTAATGGTTCCACTTTTAATTCAATAGTGGTTTCTACAGTCATGTTATCCCTTCCGTTATTTTTTGCTCTATTGAGCCTGAGTTAGATTCCTTCAAATCTATACTTAAAAACACTCAAAATTGGTGGTTTGGCATATATGACAATAGATAATGTAGCCAACATGCTTTTCACTTATCCGAGTATTACAGACAGTCCTCATTCCCTTTTTATGATTTACATGTCCTGTAGTCGAAACAAAGCGATCTTATTGATCTGCGCAATTGCGGTTGCAAACTCTGTCTCTGCATCGTTATGGATTCTCTCAGCAAATGAAGCCAAGATTTGGTGACGGTTAGCCCCTTTTACCGCCATGATAAAAGGAAACTGGAAACGAGCTTTGTATCGCTCATTAAAATCGGTAAATTGTGAAAACTCTTCAGCGGTGCATTGGCTAATCCCTGCACCTGCTTGCTCGGATGTTGATGCTGCCGTAAGCTCACCATCAATCGCGGCTTTACCTGCTAAATCTGGGTGAGCATTGATTAAATCAAGTTGCTCTTGTGGCGTGGCATCAAGCATCACTTGCGACATGGATTCATGAAGATTTTCAATTGTATTTGAGCGCTCATTTAAGCCTAAATCAAAAGTACGCTCCGCTACCCAAGGGCTATGCTCGTAGATGTCTGCGAACATTTCAACAAATTCCGCTTTCGTCATTTGGCTTGGTTTACAGGTTTTAAATTGGGCCACGGTTCCTTCCTTCTTTTCTAACTTAATGATCAATGCGCTATCTCAACATTCTTGGTCAATACCAAGAGTGTGATGTCTTTATTTATTCAAATCTGGATGAGGATGCGATTCATGCCAATGCTTAGCAATATCCAAACGGCGACACACCCACACTTTGTCGTGTTGTTGCACATATTCCATAAAACGCTTCAACCCTTGAATTCGCCCTGGGCGACCGATCAAACGACAATGTAAACCAACCGACATCATTTTTGGGCTTTCTGCCCCTTCTTCGTACAAAGTATCAAATGAATCTTTTAAGTATTGGAAGAATTGTTCACCGGTATTAAAACCTTGATTGGTCGCAAAACGCATGTCGTTTACATCCAATGTATAAGGGATCACCAATTGTGGTTTTGGCCCTTCCGTATGCCAATAAGGTAAGTCATCATCATACGCATCAGAGTCGTACAAGAAGCCGCCTTCTTCTGCTACCAGTTTACGAGTATTGACACCATTACGGCCGGTATACCAACCATAAGGACGCTCACCGGTGATGTCTTTAATCACGTTAATGGCTTTTTGCATATGTTCACGTTCGGTATCAATATCGATTTTGTGATAATCCAACCAACGATAGCCATGACTGCAAATTTCATGCCCTGAATTTGCCATTTCTTTAATGACATCAGGATTACGCTCTGCAGCCATCCCCACAACAAAAGCTGTTAACGGGTAGTTAAATTGATCAAATAACTTAAGAATACGCCATACACCAGCGCGGCTACCGTATTCATAAATAGATTCCATACTAATATGACGGGCGTTAGGGAAAGGTTGTGCACCAATAATTTCGGATAAGAAAGCTTCAGATTCTTCATCACCGTGTAACGTACAGCGCTCACCACCTTCTTCATAATTCAGCACAAACGATACCGCAACTCTTGCGTCATTTGGCCATTGTACGTGTGGCGGTTGGTTTCCATAACCGATCAAATTGCGTGGATATTCGCTAACCATGAACATCTCCTTATAGTCTCATCTTGAGCGCTAACAGCTTTAATACCACTATGCCTTCATACTTTTTGTCATTAAGGTGGTATATATTTGGCGTATACCGTAAAAGTATACAACCAAGACAAGCCAGTAACTCCGTATCTTTGTTTTATTTATTGTATACAATATATAGAACATGGCAAATAATTTTGTTCACAACTTGTTAACTAGCGCAACTTTTTCTTACTCCTCACCGTTAATACCTGACTTTCCAGTCAACTAATGTTAATTTTTTTCATTATTAATAAACATGAAGCTGTCACGATAAATATTAATATTATCAGATTGTTAGTTTCAACCTTCAAAATAACCACATTATGGATTACCTGATCAATCACCAATTTTTTCATCTATCACCTTTACGTAACACAATGTTGTGTACATAATCAAATTCAAGATGATCACATTTATTTAACAAAGTAAGAAGAGAATATTATGGGAAAATTAACCACACATGTTTTAGATACCGCCAATGGTGTACCTGGCTGCGATATTCGAGTTGAGCTATTTCGCATCACAGATCAAGGCAGCCAGCTGATTAAAACGGTGACGACAAACTTTGATGGTAGAACCGATTCGCCGTTGCTGGAAACCGCTGATTTTGAAGTCGGTAAATACGAATTAATTTTTTATACCGCCAGTTATTTCACTCAAAAAGGGGTCGACTTAGGCAACGTTCCTTTCTTAGATGATATTTCAATTCGCTTTGGTATTAATGATCAAAATAGTCATTACCATGTACCACTTCTTTGTTCTCCTTATAGCTTCTCAACTTATCGAGGAAGCTAACCGGTTATCAAGGTGCGTGCCACATAAATATAAAGAATGACTCAATGGTGATTGGATCACTAAATAAGAACAACGATAAAGCGAAATAATGCAATACGAATACTTTATCGACTTTGAATAAAACTCGTTAGCTGTCGGTTTTATTCAAATCATTCAAACCTAAAATTATTGGAACACTAATTGCATGAATATCCATTCAATTAAAGGCTGCCCGTTTCAAATAAATAAAGGTATACACCATTAATTTGTATAGAGAGCAAGATGTCCTCTAAGGCTTACTTGTGCCTAAAAAACATAAGAAGCTTTCTATCTCAGCTGTTAATTAGTCAGCAAGTAGATGCACTACCACAAGGAATAGAACAGTGAATAATACAGAAACGAAATCACTAAACACCGATTCAAGCACCCCAAAAGGGCTACTCGAACGTTGGTTTAAACTGAAAGAACATGGTACGACTGTAAAGTCTGAGATCATCGGCGGCTTAACCACTTTTGCCACCATGGCTTACATTATTTTTGTGAACCCTTCCATCATGGCAACATCGGGCATGGATGCCGGAGCCTTGTTCGTTGCCACCTGTGTTGGTGCCGCTATTGGTACTTTATTAATGGCATTCTATGCTAATTGGCCTGTGGGTTTAGCACCGGGAATGGGTCTTAATGCTTTCTTTGCTTTTACCGTAGTAGGAGAAATGGGCTATACATGGCAAGTGGCATTGGGCGCGGTATTTATTTCTAGCGTATTGTTTGTCTTAATGAGTTACAGCAGTTTACGTGAATGGATTCTAGACAGTATTCCACACAGTTTACGGTATTCCATGACCGCAGGTGTTGGTTTGTTCTTAGGCCTTATCGGTTTAAAAACAGCGGGTATCGTCGTTGAAAATCCAGCCACTTTAGTGTCTCTTGGCGATTTCACTCAGCCAAGTGCTGTTTTAGCGGCGTGCTGCTTTTTAATCATTAGTGTCTTAAGTGAGCGTAAAATTTTTGGCGCAGTATTAATCGGAATTTTTATCGTAACGATTGTTGGATGGAGCTTAGGCATTGTTGAATATAATGGCATTTTTGCCGCTCCACCAAGCATCGCTCCAACCTTTATGGCAATGGACATTAGTGGCGCACTTGAAATCTCGATGATTAGCGTGATTCTTGCTTTCTTATTCGTCAACATGTTTGATACCGCAGGTACTTTAATGGGCGTTGCTCAGAGAGCTAACTTGATCAACCCAGAAACCGGAAAAATTAAAGATTTACGCAAAGCATTAAAAGCAGACAGTGTCGCCAGTGTTGCGGGTGCTTGTGTCGGCTGCCCACCCGTTACTAGCTATGTTGAAAGTGCAGCAGGCGTTGAAGCTGGTGCCCGTACTGGTTTGTCTTCTGTTGTGGTTGGGTTACTTTTCATTGCGGCAATTTTTGTGTCGCCATTGGCTGGAATGATCCCAGGTTATGCGACCGCAGGCGCACTAATTTATGTCGCCTTTGTCATGATGAGTAGCATGCAACACATCAAATGGAATGACTTTACCGATGCTGCTCCTGCCGCCATTACAGCCTTAATGATGCCATTGACTTTTTCTATCGCCAACGGCATTGCATTAGGCTTTATTACCTACACGGTACTAAAAATAGCAACCGGAAAACAACAAGAAGTCTCGATTTGTATGTACGTACTGACGGCTATTTTTGTGGCTAAGCTCATTTTTATGTAAGAAGAAAATCCTTAATTAAGGATAACGACATTGAAAGAATCGACGTTAATTAAAGACGAAGATTCTGCCCCCAAAAAAGCAGACTCACTCGTCTGTTTTTTTATTATTATGCCGAATATATACACTGGAAAAAAAGGATGGAAACGTTACCATTCACTTATATAATAATTGATACGAATAATTAACTTAACGTGAGACATCACCGATAAATACAAAAAATTTCCTTACAGGTGATCAATTTCAAGTAATAATACGCTCAGTTTCAATGAATACTCTGCAATTCCCGAATCAAAACTCCCAAGGTAAACAGAAATATTATGGCCACCATTAAAGATGTCGCAAAAGAAGCCAATGTCTCCATTGCAACCGTATCTCGAGTTATTAATAAGTCACCGAAAGCAAGCAAGGCTTCTATTGAATCGGTCACGGTTGCAATGAAAAAACTCGGCTATCGCCCCAACGCCGCCGCACGTGCTTTAGTGAGCCAATCAACTCAAACAATAGGAGTACTGGTGGGTGATGTTTCTGATCCTTTTTTTGGTTCTATGGTAAAAGCCATCGATACCGTCGCCAGTCAACAAGGTAAGCACTTACTGATAGGCAATGGTTATCACTCTGCAAAGAAAGAACGAGAAGCAATAGAGTTATTAATCAATCATCGGTGCGAGGCCTTAGTCATTCACAGTAAAAGCCTCACGAGCGAAGAACTCATTAGCTTTGCAGAAGAAGTCCCCGGGCTTGTGCTAATCAACCGTTTCATACCAGACATTGCCGAACGCTGTATCGCACTAGATAACCACAAAGGCTCTTATCTCGCGACCGAGTACTTGATCAAACATGGACATCAGCATATTGGTTATATTTGCTCAAACCACGACATTGAAGATACCCATCAACGTAAAGCGGGTTACTTACAAGCCTTAAAAGATAATGGATTATCTCATTCAGAAAATTATATTGAATATGGATCACCCGATGAGGAAGGTGGTGAGCATGCCATGACGAATCTACTGGCTAAAGGGTTGCCCTTAACCGCCATTGCAACTTATAACGATTACATGGCAGCAGGAACGCTTTCAGTATTAGAAGAAAATGGCATAGAAGCACCAAAAGACATGTCGATCATTGGGTTCGATAACGGGCTTATTGCGAAATATCTGCACCCTAAATTAACCACAGTCCGTTACCCAATTCAGATGATGGCAGAAAAAGCCGCAGATTTAGCATTAAGACTCGCCAACAAAGAAGAAGCTAAGGCAGACACGACTATGTTTGTGCCAACCTTGGTCAAGCGCGTGTCAGTAGAACAAGCTTAATTTTCTATTCTACTTGGTTGTCCAACAATTGGGGGTCACTTTAGTCATTAAGGGTATATATCCTTCCCCCAAACACTTACACATTAAATCCCATTTTAGGGCTAGCACCAAAACGATTGTTGATTCTAGGACCATCGCAGACAAAGAAATACAGCAACACAAACACACCAACAAAGGGAACAAAACCGATAAGGAGCCACCAACCGCTACGGTTAGTATCATGTAAGCGCCTAACCGCGACGGCAATACTCGGAATCAAAATGGCTAAAGCGTAAATACTTTGGAACACCCCTGTATCATATTTATCGCTGTGCAGTCCTAGCATCACATCAACAAAGCTAAGAATGAACGTAATAACAAGGCTCACTAAAATAAAATACCAATACTCTTTACGGCGTGCACGTCCACTGAACGTTGCATACTTTCGCAGAACTTCTAAATACCAACTCATCACTCATCCTTACCGATATTGTCTAAAAATAATTAAACGACTCTTGTATTAAAATAGCATCTTATCATTAATATTTTTTGTATTTTCCAGGCTAAATATCGATCGCCCCCCAAATAATTGAGGTTACCGTAAGTCAACAACTTGATGAAATACATAAAAATTAGGCATCGTCGGTTTCTATTTTAGGCGCAACATCATTTCCACCTAACGATTGATATAAAGCGACTTGTGCCATGAATTGATTATAGCGATTTTCCAATAATGAAGCTTCAGCATCTCGTGTATTTTCTTGAGCATCTAAATATTCCATGATGGTAGTTGATCCATATTGATAACGTGCGGCATAAATCGCTTCAGCTTGCTCGGAGGCTTCATATTGCTCTTGCAAACGAGCACGTTGATACAAGAGCTGATCACGAGCCGACAGCGCGTTTTCAACATCTTGAAAGGCACTGTAAAGAACTTGTCGGTAACTCACGATGGATGATTGGTAATCGACATCGGCAATCGCTTTGTTATTTTGCATGTCACTCCACTCCAAAAATGGCAGGGTTAAATCGGCCCCTAAACTGCCAATAGGATTGGATAATAAGTCCTTTAACGCTTGCGATGAACCGCCTAAAGCACCGGTTAACGTTAACGTTGGTAAATATTCCAAGTCAGCGGAATCTTTACTGGCAAGCGCAGACTTTACATTGTAAATCGCCGCTTTAACGTCTGGCCTGCGGATCAGTAAGTCGGCAGGTACACCCGATGTAATCTCTGGCATATTGATGTCAGGTAACGACTTTACGATAGCCGTCATGTCCAAAGGTGGCTGATTAAACAAGATAGCAAAGGCATTATTGGCCTCCACCAGCTGTTGTTGATATTGGCTTTGTTGCGCTTGTATACTGGCTAAAGAACGTTGCGCTTCTAAAACATCCAACTGATCAACCGCGCCAAGCGTATATTGCTTTTGGATTAACTCCAACGTGGTTTTGGCATCCTCTATATTTCGCTCACCTAAAGTAATGCGTTGCTTTAAATAGCCAATCTGCCAATACAATGATGCGGTCGTTGCCACCAAACTTTGAGCGGTCGACTCTCTGTCTTCAAGGCTGGCCATCGCCGCCCATTTAACTTGATCCACATCCGCTGAGATTTTACCCCATAAATCCAATTGATAGCTGACAGACAAATCCGTTCGGTAACTCTCTGTTGAATCACCACCATCTAACCGCTTACTTACACCTGCCGAAGTACTTGAACTCAATTGAGGATACAAATCATCATTGGTTAATCCTATTTGCAAACGTGCTTTTTTAAGAGTGAAGGTCGCTACTGCAAGGTCATTATTGGTTTGCAGAGCCTGAGCAATAAATTGATTTAGCTGGCTATCATTAAAGGCATACCACCAAGGATCAAGGTTCACATTTCCAGATAAATGCGTTTGCTGCCAATTTTGAGGTACTTGAACAGGCGGCGCTTCATAATCAGTTCGAGTGAGGGAACCACAACCCGACACTATCACAGTGCTTATTATCAGTGCCAAGGTTTTCATCGTGGTTATATTATTCATGGCTAGTCCCTTGCCAAAGCATCAACAGGATCCAGCTTAGCGGCATTACGCGCCGGCAAGAACCCAAAGATGATCCCAATTAAGGTGGAGCAAATAAATGCTGAAACGATGGAAGAAATGGAATATAACATTTGAAAACTCCCCCCTAAACTACTCATAACAAACCCCAGCCCAAACGCCAAAGCAATGCCAGTAATTCCACCACACAAACACACCAACACAGCTTCAATTAAGAACTGACGTAATATATCAAGTTGCCTTGCCCCAACCGCCATACGTACCCCAATTTCTTTGGTTCGCTCTGTAACGGAAACCAACATAATATTCATCACGCCAATTCCACCAACAATCAATGAAATTACCGCAATAGAAGAAATTAAGAAGGTCATGGTTGCTGTCGTTTTTTCAATATTTTGTTTGATGGTGTCGGTATTAATGGTAAAGAAATCTTCGGTGCCATGGCGCATTTTCAACAAATTAATAATACCTTGTTCAGCAGCACTGCTTGGGGCATTTTCATCAATACGAACCGTAATGCTGTTCAAGTGTCGCTGCCCCATCATACGTCCAGACATAGTGGTATAAGGCACCCACACGTTTAAACTATCGTTATTACCAAATGCACTTTCTTTTGGCGCTGTTACTCCAACAATACGCACAGGTAACCTGCCAAGAAAAATCACTCTTCCCAACGGATTCGCATTTTTGAATAATGATTGGCGAGTGTTGTCATCAATCACGGCTTCTTGCGCGAGCCCATCGACACTGTCTTGTTGCCAAAACTGCCCTTGAGCAATCTCATACCCTTTAACTCGGAAATAATCCGAGCCAACACCTTCAACCGAAGCAGATACCGCCTCA
Source organism: Vibrio casei (assembly GCF_002218025.2). Lineage (NCBI taxonomy): Bacteria > Pseudomonadati > Pseudomonadota > Gammaproteobacteria > Vibrionales > Vibrionaceae > Vibrio > Vibrio casei. The sequence goes on from NZ_AP018681.1 coordinate 880,418, forward strand.
TTACCATAACGAATCGTTAAGCTGTTATTTAAAGAAGGGGTCACGCTGTCAACATAAGATAAATGACCAATGGCTTTCGCGTCTTCTGCCGTTAAGGTTCTTACTCGCCCTGAACGTCTATCACCGAATCCCGTTCCGGGGCGAATATCAATGGTATTGGTACCCATCGATGCAATATTTGCTAGGATCTGTTTTTGAGTACCGTTCCCCAATGCGACCACAGAGACTACCGAAGCAATACCAATAATAATGCCGAGCATTGTCAGAAATGTTCTCATTCGATGGCTCGACATCGCAAGCAATGCCATTTTGAAGGCATCCACAAAACTGTCCCAATGCCACCAATACGCCGCAGAGGTTTTCACGGTGAATGATTCAGGTTTATTATTGGCCTGCGCCGCAAAATCTTCTGCCGATTTTGGTTTAGATTGCGTATCAGAAAGGATTTCACCATCTTTAATTTCAATAATGCGATCAGCAAAACTGGCCACATCCATATCGTGAGTCACCAGAATAATCGTGTGCCCTTGCTGATGAAGCTCTTTAAGCAGCGCCATCATCTCTTTGCCACTATGGCTATCTAACGCACCGGTCGGTTCATCGGCAAGAATGACTTCCCCACCATTCATCAAGGCACGAGCCACACTGACTCGCTGCTGCTGACCACCACTCAACTGATTCGGCTTATGTGTTAATCGATCGGATAATCCCAAGCGGGTAAGCAATTGGCTAGCTCGTTCTTCTCGTTGAACATGAGGCACACCTGCGTATACCGCTGGTACTTCTACATTTCCAACCGCTGTTAAATCACTAAGAAGGTGGTATCGCTGAAAAATAAACCCAAAATATTCACGGCGCAGCTCAGCAAGCTGATCAGAATCCATACAGGAAGTATCTTGACCATTAATTAAATATCGTCCTTCACTTGGCTGATCCAAACAACCGAGTATATTCATTAATGTCGATTTCCCCGAGCCAGATGCGCCAACAATGGCCACCATTTCCCCTCGCTGAATCTCGACATTCACATTATTTAATACCGTCAAAGCCTCATCACCAGAATCAAAAGATCGGGACAAATTTTCCACTTTTAATAAAGCCTGAGTCATGATCAGAACCTCATACGACGGCGATTTGAAAATGAATCATTCGATGGCATCCCAACCACCACTTTATCCCCTTCATTTAAGCCCGAGATAATCTCAGCGTCGACTTTATTATTAATGCCTACTTTGACCGATTTATAGACAATTTTTCCAGCTTCCAGTACCGGAACCTCGTAAGCACCTTGCCCCTTACCTTTTTGCAGTACTTGCGCAGGTACCAATAACGTATTTTGGGATTGCTTAAGCAGAATCGACACTTGCGCCGTCATACCAATACGCAACACTCCGTTAGGATTGGGTACATCAAACAAAGCGTTGTAATATATCGCATCACTGTCTGTTACTGCGAGATTGCTATCGTCACCATCCATGATGGTTGGGCCAGGTTCAATGGCTCTTAATGTCCCTTTGTACTGCTTATTGGGTTGACCGAGAATAGTAAAATAGGCCGATTGACCAGGTTTAATATGGATGACATCGGCTTCTGAGATCTGAGCTTTCACCGTCATAGTATCCAATTGAGCTAGCTCAATAATCGTTGGGGTTGTTTGGTTAGCATTCACCGTTTGGCCAGCTTCAACTGCGGTATAAACCACCGTACCATTGATGGGCGCGCTAATTTTGGTGTAGCCTAAATCCACTTTTGCGCTATCTACGTTAATTTTTGCTTTTTCAATTTCCGCTTTTAATTGATCACGTTCAGCCTGATATACCGCTAAAGTAGCTTCAGCATTTTCATAATCTGCCCGCGAACTCGCTTTCGCCGCTAGCATTCCTTTTTGGCGAGTAAATTCATATTGCCCTTGCTTAATTTGAGCTTGTTTCGCTCGGTATTGCGCATTCAAACTATCGAGTGATGCTTGAGACTCTTTCAATGTATTTTGCTGAGTTAAGCTATCAATCTGCGCAATCAAATCTCCTTGCTGCACTTCATCACCTAAAGACACCGCTAAATGCTGAATTTGCCCAGAAACCTGAGCACCAACGTTAACAAGCTTAACCGCTTGCAGCATCCCATTCGCTAAAACAGCATTCTCGATGTCGCCTTTACGAACATTTTCAGTGGCATAAGTCGGAGCGGGATCCGGTTGGCTATAATAAACAACCCCTCCGCCAATGAGCAGCATCGCAACGAAAAGCATCCATCTTTTTTTTATTTTCATGAGTAAACAGCATTTGAAAGAGTCATAAGCAAGTTATACCTATTCTGAAGGCAAGAGCATAGTGCAAGGCGTGTAAATAAAGGTAAAACACCGTAAATTAGATCTCACTATCATGAACCGTACTTTAAAAATCAACACGGCATCATGACTCCAAAAACCGAACAATATAAACGTTTTCAACTTTAACAAAAGGTAGATTAAAAAGATTAAAGCCTTAGCACCCATTACGGAATATCGAGATCAATCATTATGGCTTGGCTATTACATGTTCCAAGCTACAAATAATCTGGCGACAAGTAAATGAACCTCATGGGCATAGCTAATCTATGACTTTTTATAAAAAAACGGATGGATGAATGCTGTCAACAAACGGCAGCCTCAAGTACGAAGGATATTATAGTGAGCAAGATCTCAACTTAATCATAAAGCCTCTCTCAACGGTCAATATTAACCAAAGGTCGAATACGTGTTTTTTCTAACTATGGCTAGTCTTTAGTAAATAATATGAATCATTATTTAATTAATATCTAAACTCTTAGTCATCTTTTCCATGTCATGAGTAAGAGCCAACCAAACCGTATTACACCACTACCACTAATGGAAGGGTTTTATCATGCTCAGTTTATTACGCCGGTCCCCACGAAAAATCAGTTTGTTATTGTGCACAACAGCCATTGCTGTCTCGAGTTTTGCTCAAGCCGCCGATCCTATTGTGATTAAATTTTCTCATGTTGTGGCCGATAGTACCCCAAAAGGACAAGGAGCATTACTCTTTAAGAAACTAGTAGAGGAGCGTTTAAAAGGAAAAGTGGAAGTGCAAGTTTACGCCAACTCTTCTCTCTACGGTGACGGAAAAGAAATGGAAGCCTTGCTGCTAGGCGATGTACAAATGATCGCCCCATCGCTGGCTAAATTCGGCCAATACACCAAAAAATTACAGGTTTTTGATCTACCGTTTCTATTTAAAGACATTCACGCTGTTGACCAGTTTCAACAAAGTGATACCGGTAAATCATTACTAAAATCAATGGAAAATAACAATATCACTGGCCTTGGTTACTGGCATAACGGTATGAAACAACTTTCTGCCAATAAAGCTTTACACGTTCCGCGTGATGCTCGTGGATTAAAATTCCGAGTTCAATCTTCAGATGTATTAGATGAGCAATTTAAAGCCGTTCGTGCTAACCCTCGCAAAATGAGCTTTGCGGAAGTCTACCAAGGTTTACAAACAGGTGTCGTTAATGGTGCAGAAAACCCTTGGTCGAACATTTATTCTCAAAAATTTAACGAGGTTCAAAAATACATCACCGAATCTAATCACGGCGTTTTGGATTACATGGTGATCACTAACACCAATTTTTGGAATGGCCTACCTAATGATATTCGTACGCAACTTACTGTGATCTTGACCGAAGTCACGGAACATGTGAATTCAGAAGCCGACGCATTAAACCAAAAAGCCAAACAAGCCATTATTGATTCTGGTAGTTCTGAAATTATTGAATTAAAACCTGAAGAACGCGCTCAATGGGTTAAGGCTATGAAACCTGTATGGTCAAAATTTGAAGATGACATTGGCTCGGATGTTATTCAAGCCGCATTAAACGTTAGCAAGTAACGTTTAATGAACAAACCAATGACAACAGCTTATCATCTTTGCTCAAAATTGGAGGAAGGGTTAATCGCCTTCCTCCTTGGCTCGATGACGCTTGTCACCTTTGTTTATGTGGTGATCAATAACCTCTACACTCCTTTTTATGATCTTTCAGATTGGTGTTACGACAATAATTGGTCTGCCAGTAGTAATGCTTTTCTTGCCATCGCGGATTTCTTTATTGGCATCGCTCAGGAAATGACATGGAGTACCGCCTTAACCAAAGCACTCTTTGGCTGGCTGATTTTTATTGGCATGTCATATGGCGTCAGAATTGGTGGCCATATTGGTGTTGATGTCATTGTTAAATTCTTATCCACTCCAAAGCAGAAAGTATTAGGTATCATCGCTTGTGTCGCATGTTTAAGTTACGCAAGCTTAATGACCTATGCCAGCTATGATTGGGTAAGCACCTTATTCAATGCCAATATTTATGCTGAAGACTTGGAAAAAATTGGTATTAAACTTTGGTATATCGGAGCCATTGTTCCTATTGGTTTTAGCTTATTATGGTTGCGTTTCTTTGAGATTTTAGTGCGAATATTACGTGGTTTACAGGTTGGATTAGGTATTGCCGATGAAGCAAAAGCGGCGATGAAACACGCCGTTCAAATGATGGAAGAAGAAGACTCTAATTTATCCAAAAAACAAGCTTCTCTAACCTCAAAAATAAATGAGAAAGGAAAACAAAAATGACCATTTTATTTCTGTTTTTCACTTTATTTTTATTAATGTTCATTGGTGTACCCATTGCCATTTCCTTGGGGCTATCAGGCACACTCAGTATCTTATTCTTTAGCCAAGATTCTATTCGATCTTTAGTGGTTAAGCTATTTGAAACCTCTGAACACTACACGTTACTTGCCATCCCTTTCTTTTTACTTTCTGGTGCATTCATGACCAGCGGTGGCGTTGCCAAGCGTTTGATCGACTTTGCCAATTCCAGTGTTGGGCACATCCGTGGCGGGCTTGCGATTGCCGCCGTCATGGCCTGTATGTTATTTGCTGCACTATCAGGTTCGTCACCAGCAACCGTTGCCGCCGTTGGGTCAATTGCAATTGCAGGTATGGTACGCTCAGGCTACCCAAAAGAGTTTGGCGCAGGCATCGTGTGTAATGCTGGCACGCTGGGCATTTTAATTCCCCCTTCCATCGTTATGGTGGTGTATGCCGCCGCCACTGAAAGCTCAGTCGGTAAACTATTCATGGCTGGCGTGATTCCCGGCACGTTATTAGGGCTGAGTTTAATGATCGCCATCTATATCATTGCTCGCAAAAAGAACCTGCCCGCCATGCCAAGAGCCACTTTAAAAGAATGGTTATCAAGTGGTCGTAAAGCTGCATGGGGCTTATTATTGATGGTCATCATTTTAGGTGGCATCTACAGTGGCATGTTCACTCCCACAGAAGCGGCTGCGGTTGCTGCCGTTTATGCTGGATTTATTGCCCTCTTTGTTTACAAAGATATTTCCTTCAAAGAATGCCCAAGTGTATTGTTAGAAGCCGCTAAACTAACGGTGATGCTGATGTTTATCATTGCCAATGCCATGCTGTTTGCTTTTGTGTTAACCACTGAACAAATTCCACAAGACATCGCCGCTTGGATCATCACTTTAGGTCTATCACCTTGGATGTTTTTACTATTGGTCAATATTATTTTGCTGTTAGCGGGTAATTTTATGGAGCCTTCTGCCATTATTTTGATCTTAGCGCCAATCTTATTCCCTATTGCTATTGAGCTAGGTATTGACCCCATTCATTTCGGCATCATCATGGTGGTGAATATGGAGATCGGATTAATTACACCTCCGGTTGGGTTAAACTTATTTGTGACCTCAGCGGTAACAGGCATGCCACTCAACGAAACCATTAAAGCTGCCCTACCTTGGTTGATGATACTACTCGCTTTCTTAATGGTGATTACCTATATTCCTGCGGTTTCATTGTGGTTACCTAATGCATTGGGAATGCCTTAATCATTATCCCCATCATATAGCCTTGTCTGAAATAGGAGCAACAGGGCTATTTATAAAATAGCCTAACAATTAACTAATACAAAGGATTAAAAGAAACATTCACCTTTCTTAGTTATTGTTTTACGACATGATTCCTACTCGATAAAATAGCCACAATCATTCACGAAATACATTCCATACGGTACTCTTTCGGAGTTTGATTGAAATTCTTTTTAAACACTGAATACATATATTGCAGTGAAGGGTAACCACATAATTCCGCAATTTCTGATATAGGTAATTCTGTCGACTGGAGTAAACTTCCAGCACGGTTTAATTTAGAATTATGTATCTCTTGATGAAGTGAGTGGCCACGCTCTTCTTTGAAGCGAGTTTCTAAATTAGAGCGTGAGATCCCCACATAATTAAGGACTTGATCAACTTTAATGCCTTTACAAGCATGCTGACGAATAAAATGCATCGCTTGGATAACAAACGGATCTTTCAAGGCTTGGTAGTCGGTACTTTGTCTTTGGTAAACCTTAGTTGGTGGCACCAGCACTCTAGCATGCTTAATCACATGGCTTTTCGATGGGTCACTTTCTGCCTCATGCTTTTCTAATAGCCTGTGCAGTATTCTTGCCGCTTTGTGCCCCATGGATTTACAACCCTGCCCTACCGAACTTAACGATACGCGAGTTAAATAGCGCGCCAGTTCTTCATTGTCGATGCCAATAATCGAAATTCTATCCGGTACCATAATATTTAAATGGTCACAGGCTTGAAGTAGGTGCCTGGCTCTAGCATCGGTTACCGCAATAATTCCCGTGCCAGCAGGCAACATTTGCAACCAATCAGATAGGCGGTTCATATCGTATTGCCAGGTTTTCGGTGACGTTTCATTGCCTAAATAAATCGAAGATGGATAGCCCTCTTTGGCAATGATGTGGCTAAACGCTTTACGTCGTTCATGCGCCCATCCATGTGGAGACGTATTGGGTAAACCATAAAAAGCAAAACTTTCAATTCCTTTGCTTTTTAAATGCTGGAAAGCCATATCGACAATGGCATGATTATCGGTGGCCACATAAGGCACGACAGGATAATCGTCATCTGATTGATACGATCCCCCAACTCCGACAACTGGAATATTAATATTCGATAATTGTGAAATAACCTCTACATTGTCAAAATCGGCAATCAATCCATCCCCTTGCCAATTGTGAAAATTATTCATATTGGTAGTGAAATCTTCCTCAAGAAAAACATCCCAATCACATTGGCTTGCTTGAATATATTCACCAATACCTTCAATAACCTGCCTGTCGTACACCTTGTTAGCATTGAACAAAAGTGCAATTCGATACTTCTTATCCATAAGACTCTTTCTTGATTGCTCAGTGCTCTGAATTATAAATACTTAAAGGGCAGGTTCTGTGATTTAGCTTACGTTCGTGAAATCTATAAAAGAAAGAACCAAAAAACATAATTGTACAAATTTACATAACCGTTAATGATAAAAATATACGTAACCACCAAAGGATAGAATTATGTTTATCGGTATCGACTTAGGAACATCAGGCGTCAAAGTAATTTTACTTAGCGTGGAAGGACATATTCTCAACACTCAGCAAGAATCACTGACCATTTCCCGTCCGCATCCACTTTGGTCGGAACAAAACCCTGAACATTGGTGGCAAGCGACCCAAACAGCCCTAGATAAAATGAGCCAGCAACAAGACTTATCAGGCGTTAAAGCAATAGGCTTATCTGGCCAAATGCATGGAGCAACGTTACTGGATCGCAATGGTGACATCATTCGCCCGGCTATTTTATGGAATGATGGACGTTGTGAAAAACAATGTAAAACGCTCGAAAAAATGGTGCCCAACAGCCGTCAGATCACGGGGAATATCATGATGCCCGGCTTTACCGCCCCTAAAATAAAGTGGCTACAAGAGCATGAACCTGAGAACTTTGCTCGTATTGATAAAGTGCTGCTGCCAAAAGATTATCTTCGTTACAAATTGTGCGGCCAGTTTGCTTCTGATATGTCCGATTCAGCAGGAACCATGTGGCTTGATGTTGAAAAGCGTGATTGGGATGATGGCCTCCTAAGTGCAACCGGCTTAGATCGTCAGCATATGCCAGATTTATATGAAGGAAATGAGATCACAGGAAACCTGTACTCGAAACTTGCTAATCACTGGGGAATGCCGACAGTACCTATTGTCGCGGGTGCCGGTGATAACGCCGCTGGCGCAGTTGGTGTTGGGATTACTAAACCTGGCCAAGCAATGCTTTCTTTAGGCACTTCTGGTGTATACTTTGCCGCAAGTAAGGGCTTTATCTCTAATCCAGACTCTGCGCTTCATAGCTTTTGTCATGCATTGCCGCATACTTGGCACACCATGTCGGTCATCCTCAGCGCTGCCTCTTGTCTTGATTGGGTGGTAAAACTGACGAATACCGCCGATGTTCCGACTCTCCTAAAAAATGTTGAGCAACACGCTAACCGTGACTCCGAAGTGATCTTTTTACCCTACCTGTCCGGTGAGCGGACACCGCATAACGATCCAAATGCCAAAGGCGTATTCTTTGGGATGACGCATGAGACGACCAGTAGCGAGCTAGGCTTAGCCGTTTTAGAGGGGATTGGCTTTGCGTTTGCCGATGGCTTTGATGCGCTGCACGTAACGGAATTCGTACCAGAAGAAGTATGCCTGATTGGTGGTGGTGCTCGCAGTGCTTACTGGCGTCAAATGCTTGCAGACATTACCGGTATGACATTAGTATTCAGAGAAGGTGGTGATGTCGGTCCAGCGCTTGGTGCGGCACGTTTAGCCCAACTTGCAGTCACACCGAATGCGGATATTGACGCTATTTGCCCCGTTCCTGCATTGGTGGAAACTCACCATTCAGATCCGGAAAAATATCAGAACTACCAAGCCAAACGGGAGAAATTCCAACAACTTTATTTTCAGCTCAAAGGTTTATTTTGATCGTTTACGATATTAATTAACTCACATAGCGCTGAGACTTTGATTTTACTTATAACAAAAAACGGAACTCAATTGAGTCCCGTTTATTTTTAAGTTAAATCGTTAATCTTGATTGTAGTAAGAATGACACAACATATTCCAGTGCTGAGGTAGAACACGATTGTTTCCGACAACATTAACGGTTTGCGTAAAGGCAATATCGGTTGCGGATTGACCAATCATAATATCGAACTCCCCCGCTTCAACCACACGCTGATGCGCTGAATTTGTAAAGTTCAACATATCTACTGGTAACTCAAATATCACGGTTGTCACCGCACCAGCCGCTAACTCAACACGCTGGAAACCTTTTAGTTCGCGGATAGGTCGCACTAAAGAGCACAATTTATCTTTGATATAAAGCTGCACGACTTCACAACCGGCCTGAGTACCTGTGTTTTCAATTTTAACGGATACTTTAATCACACCATCTTCGATTGCCACTTGCTGCTCGTCTATCTGCATATTGCGGTAAGCAAAATCGGTATACGTCAGGCCATAGCCAAAGTTATATTTAGAACCAAAGTGATAAGCGATGGGAGTACCACCACTTTTTAACTTATGGTTGTAATAATAAGGTACCGCACCAGCATTTTTAGGAATAGATAACGTTAGACGACCTGAAGGTGCTTGATTACCTGCAATAATATCGGCAATCGCTCTTGCGCCTTCTTGCCCCGGAGCCCAACCAAATAAAACCGCAGCGGCTTTTTCTTCTGCGCCATTTAAGTTATATGGACGACCACCGGTCACCAAAATGATCACAGGCTTACCCGTGGCAATCGCTTTTTCAATCAATTGTTGCTGCATACCGGGCAGATTTAAGCTGTCGGTATCTGAACCTTCGCCTACCGTACCAGTTTGGAATAAACCAGCCAAATCACCGACACACACAATTGCCACATCCGCTTGCTCAATGGTCTCCATCGCTTGCTGAATTTGGCTAGTATCTTGTGATACTGGCGAAGTCATAGTTTGATTCATCGCTAAATCAACATCACCTGGGAAGACTGGTGCATTAGCATGGCGCTCAGTTAAAATATCGCAGCCTTTGCTATACACCACCTCAGTAAACTCATTTTGCAACGCTTCTAAAATCGTCGGACACACTGTGTCGCTATTATCGATGCTGCTTAAAATTAAGTGTACTGGGAAGCTATAACCGCCCAGTAGTGCCAATTGATCATCAGCGGTTGGCCCCACGACAGCTAATTTTTGTCGCTTGTTCAAAGGCAATGTGCCGTTATTTTCCAGCATCACGACGGATTGCAGCGCCACTTGATAGGCCAGCTCTTTGGCTTTTTCGCTTTGTAGATCAATCGATGATTCATCGCAATATAGGTTTTCGAATAAGCCCATATCAAATTTCACTTTCAAAATTCGAGCCACAATTTCATCAATTTTCTGCTCACTGATCAGCCCTCTTTCCAATGCAGACATCAGCTGGCTAGAGCATGCATCATCCGGTAATTCAATATCCAAACCTGCGTTAAAGGCTAAGGCCGCGGCTTCTGCTTTATCTGCGGCAATACCATGATGGCTTGCCAGTAATTCAACACCGCCGTAATCGGCCACAATCAGACCATCAAAGCCCCATTGTTCGCGAAGCACTTCCGTTAACAAATGGTGTGATGCGTGGCAGGCTTCATTATCAATATCATGATAAGCAGGCATTAACGAACCAGCGTTGCCAAGCTTTACCGCCATTTCAAACGGCAACATAAAAGTATCGTTGAGCTCTTTAAAACCAAGATGAACAGGAGCATGATTACGCGCGCCTTCACTAAACGAATGTCCAACATAGTGCTTTAAGGTGGCAAGAAGATCGCGCTTCTCCCCTTGCAAACCTTTGACATATTCGGTGGCTAATACCCCAACATGATAAGGATCTTCCCCCAACGTTTCTTCGGTTCTTCCCCAACGGACATCCCGTGACACATCTAATACAGGCGCAAGACCATGATGCGCCCCGACTCGGCGAACTTGTTGACCAATCACCTCGGCCATATCATGAATCAATTTGGGGTTCCAAGTATGACCATAGTTCAATGATGATGGAAACAGAGTGGCATCTTTTGCCATCAAGCCAACGAGGCACTCTTCATGAGACATTGCCGGAATACCCAAGCGAGTCTCTTCGACCAAGTATTTTTGCAATTGATTAAGCGCAGCCACCCCATCATTAGGGGAAATAACTTGAGTTCCAAGTGGGCGAGTGATCTGTCCTAAACCATGCTTTAAACGCTCATTAATCGGTTTTCGAGCATCCTGCCCGCCCATTTCTAGTTCACGATCTTGATGCTCACCATCGGGATTCAAAATTAGCCATTGTGCACCAAGCTGAGCAATCTTCTCCTCAAGCGTCATTTGTGCCAATAAATCCTCAACACGCTGTTGAACCGAACAATTTGGGTTTTGATAAATTTCCATATAATTACCTTTTAAAAATAATAAAGCTCCTCATGCAACGAGCTTTCATGTCTTAACTTTACATGTTAGGTGCTTTGTTCAATGACTGGCTTTTACCATCTTCATCCCACAGCTTTTCTAATTCTTCCAGCGTTTTCCCTTTCGTTTCAGGGATCCAGCGGTAAACGAAATACACAGTAACGATCGCCATCACACCATAGAGCCAGAACGGAAAGCCTCCATTAAACTCTTGATATAAATAGCTTGTTTGGGCATTCATCATCGGGAAGGTTTGTGACACCAGAAAGTTAGCAAGCCATTGAGCAAAAACAGCAATAGAAAGCGCTTTAGAACGAACGGCGTTAGGAAATATTTCGGATAAAAGTACCCAAGTGACAGGCCCAAGAGAAAGGGCAAAAGCCGCAATATAAAGCAGCATGAAGAACAATAGATAACCACCTATCGCATCTAAATAAGCCGCGGTACCGATTGCCAACATGCTCACTGCCATGGCAGCAGCACCAGCCATCATTAGTGGCTTACGACCAAATTTATCTACGCTATAAATAGCAATCACAGTGAAGGTCAAATTGACTGCTCCAATCAAAACGGTTTGCAGTAAAGCAATGTCTGTGGACGACGAACTAAAGCTTTTTAAGATAGTGGGTGCGTAATATAAGAAAACATTAATGCCTGTGATCTGCTGCAAGACACTTAAACCTATCCCTAAAATCAAAATAGGTAACATCGCTTTAGAAAATGGACTAACCGCAACACCTTTATTTGAAAGTGAGTCTTCGATTTCTTTCCACTGTTTATCAAAATCATCCCTTTTATTGAACGAAGCAATTAATTTTCTCGCCTCCGTCATTCTACCCTTCATCGCCAACCAGCGAGGGGTTTCTGGAACGCCCAACAAAAGTATGAAGAATAAAACAGCAGGTAAACATTCTGAGGCAAACATATAACGCCAGCCAACCGTATGTAACCAATCATCATTCCCTAATAAAGCGATGCCATAATTTACAAAGTAGACAATCAGCATGCCGAAAATGATCGCAAACTGATTACAAGAAACTAGACTACCTCGCTTACTAGGCGGAGCAATTTCAGCGATATACATGGGAGAAACCATTGATGCAATACCAACACCAACACCACCAAGAATACGATAAAAAATAAAGCTGGAATAAGTACTATCAGTGACCCAATTCAACGTTTCAGGCACCGCAGAACCGACAGCAGAAATAAAAAATAAAATAGCAGAAAAAATCAAAGCCGTACGTCTTCCATATTGCTCACTAATATTTCCTGCCATGATCGAGCCAAGAACGCATCCGATTAATGCCGATGAAGCTGCAAACCCTAATTCAGCTGGAGATAATTCGAAATAGACTTGTAAAGAATCGGCCGCCCCAGAAATTACTGCGGTATCATAACCAAATAATAACCCGCCTAAAGCAACAGCAATGGTTATTTGAAATATATTTTTTTTATTTATCATAATTTACATCCACTTAATAAATACTCAATTAACAAATTAAAATAAATTAATTATGAAAATATGAAAGACTAATAAAATAACGAGGCTATTTTTCACATACGAAGGAAAAAGATAATATTACGCAATATGATATACAGATTACTTTATTTCGCATTTGAGAGGTTAACTACATAAAGCACCCCAATCTAGCGTGAGATCACACAAGTAATAAAATATTGGTGAAACCATGAAACATGGCAATATAAAGGCAATATTGAGATACAAAGCACAATAAACAAATAGATGAATTTGATTATTAAATTTCATAATTGAGCAAATGAAGATATGCAGCAATGATTCATTCACACCAACATAAACACGGAATGGAAATCATGACTGAATATTTTAAAAATGTAGCGCCCGTTAAGTTTGAAGGTAGTGAAACCACAAACTCTTTTGCTTTCCGTCATTACGACGCAGACAAAATGATTTTAGGCAAATCGATGAAAGAGCATTTACGATTTGCGGCTTGTTATTGGCATAACTTCTGTTGGCAAGGCCATGATATTTTTGGTAATCCCGCTTTCGATCGCCCATGGCACCAAGCTGGTGACGCAATGGAAATGGCAAAAATGAAAGCTGACGCTGCTTTCGAATTCTTCAGCAAACTAAACGTGCCTTACTACTGCTTCCACGACGTCGACGTTGCGCCAGAAGGCAACTCTATAAAAGAATACGTTAACAACTTTGCAGAAATGGTGGATGTTTTAGAGCAAAAGCAATCTGAAACAGGACTAAAACTGCTTTGGGGTACGGCTAACGCCTTCTCAAACCCTCGTTATATGGCAGGTGCAGGCACCAACCCTGATCCTAAAGTTTTCGCTTATGCGGCAACTCAAGTATTTAATGCGATGGGCGCAACGAAACGCTTAGGTGGCGAAAACTACGTACTATGGGGTGGCCGTGAAGGTTACGAAACTTTACTCAATACCGATCTTCGCCAAGAGCGTGAGCAACTAGGTCGCTTGATGCAAATGGTGGTGGAACACAAACACAAGATTGGCTTTAAAGGCACTATCTTAATTGAGCCTAAGCCACAAGAGCCAACTAAACACCAGTATGACTACGACACAGCAACGGTTTATGGTTTCCTAAAAGACTTCGGCCTAGAAAACGAAATTAAAGTAAACATTGAAGCAAACCACGCAACCCTTGCTGGCCATAGCTTCCAACATGAAGTTGCAACCGCCGCTTCTTTAGGTTTACTTGGTTCAATCGACGCAAACCGTGGTGACCCACAATTAGGTTGGGATACAGACCAATTCCCGAATAGCGTTGAAGAAAATACCCTAGTTATGTATGAAATCCTAAAAGCAGGTGGTTTTACGACTGGTGGCTTTAACTTCGATTCACGTGTACGCCGCCCTTCTATTGATGGTGAAGACCTATTCTACGGTCACATTGGTGGTATGGACACTATGGCGCTATCACTAGAGCGTGCCGCTAAGATGATTGAAAACGACCAATTGTCTCAAAACATTGCACAACGTTACGCGGGCTGGAATGAAGATCTAGGTAAGAAGATCCTAACTGGCGAAATGTCACTTGAAGATGTGGCTAAATATGCAACCGACAACAATATTCAACCGGTTAAACAATCAGACAAACAAGAATATTTAGAAAACGTTGTAAACAGCTACATCTTTAAATAATTACACTTAACCTAATTGGAGTTGTAGAGTCAATCTACAACTCCAATTATTAAGTACGAATTTAATATAAAGCGTTATTTATATTTTCGCTTATAACAAAAATAAACTCATATTAAATATCACTTTTAATATTTACATAAGAAATTGAAGTTGTAGGAAGGTCACAAACAAAGAGCTTAACCAGCACAGTTTAATTCTATATTAAGTGAACTATGCATTAGGTTTAAAATATGTAGCCAACATGGCTATGACTTCAGGGACGAAGTATATATTCAAAGTAATTGGAATTGCAGTGAGGCGAATGAACACCGTCAATAACACTGTAAGGTCAAGTACGAGGGATATAGTGATATTTAACCGTAGTAATGAGTAATACCACGATTGTATATCCATAATAACGGAGAACATTCCTTATGCCTTACAAACATAATAATAACACTCATACATTGAAAAAAAGCTGGAAGAAAATAGTCTACCCAGCCGCGATTGCTGCCTCTTTAACTTCTTCTTTCGCCTGGGCTGACACAACCATTCGTATGCTTCACCTTGAAGCTGATCCTAAAGTTGTGGCGATTTGGGAGCAAGTAGGTCATGACTACGAGAAGGCCAACCCCGGTCAACACATCAAATGGGAGTATTTAGAAAACGAAGCCTTTAAACAAAAGCTTCCTACCCTACTTCAATCAGAACAACGCCCAGATATTTTCTATAGCTGGGGTGGTGGTAACTTCCAAACTCGCGTGGATGCGGGTTTACTAAAAGATGTCACCAAAGAAATGCAAGACATCAAACCTAGATTCTCCGAAGCCAGCTTTAATGCCTATAACTACAAAGGCAAACAGTACGGCCTACCTTATATGGTAAGCCAAGTGGGCTTTTGGTATAACAAGGCACTGTTTGCTAAAGCAGGTGTTGATGCAGAAAAAATCGTTACCTGGGATGACTTCTTAGCAGCCGTTAAAAAACTACAAGCTGCCGGTATCACACCGATCACAACCGCAGGCGCTGATAAGTGGCCAGTACAATTCTACTGGACATTGTTAACCATGCGTCAAGCGGGTCAACAAGGTATTCAAGATGCGATTGATAAGAAAGGTCAAGGCTTTGCCAGCGACGATTTCGTAAAAGCAGGTGAAGAACTAAAACGCCTAGTCGATCTTAAACCATTCCAGTCAGGTCACCTCGCCGCTTCTTTTGGTAACTCATCAGGTAACTTTGGTGACGGCAAAGCCGCGATGCAGTTAATGGGTGATTGGAACTACTTATTCCAAGCTCAGCAATCAATCAGCGGCAAAGGGGTTGTTGATGACAACTTAGGTTGGATGAACTTCCCTGTGCTGAAAAATGGCAAAGGCAAAGCAACCGATACGTTAGGTGGCATTGCTGGTTGGGTACTCACCTCTGATGCTAGCCCAGAAGCGGTTCAATGGCTGAAATATTTCTCAAACATTGAAATGCAAAAACATCTCGCCAAGATCAACATGATTATTCCTGTTGTCAAAGGTGCTGATGAAGCCATTGAAAATCCATTCAAAAAACGCATTGCGCAAAATATTGCCAACTCTACATGGCACCAATTATTTTACGATCAAGCGTTTGGCGCCAATGTAGGTAGTGTCGTCAATGACGTATCCGTCGGTATTGTTAGTGGCCATCTATCTCCTCAAGAAGCTGCGGAACAAGTGCAAGAAGCATGGGAATTTGAATAATTCTCCCAACCTTTTCCACTGATATATACCCAGAGTAATTGGAGTTGCAGTGAGGCGACAAGTGAATGAGGCCCCATGAGCATAGCTTGTCTATTCGATTGGGGCGAATGAGCGCCGTCAACAAAGCTGCAGCTTCAAGTACGAAGGGCATAGCCATAAAATACAGCCAGCTTCGGTTGGCTGTTCTAATCTTCTCGAGGCTTGCTATGAGTAATGATGTCACAACGATTGATGAGAAGCCTTCCGATGCTTCTTCGAATCAAAATGTCTCACGCTGGTTTAAAAAAAATAATCACGGCAACCGCCTACTCACGTTAGTTTTATTTTTACCACCAGCGTTATTGCTGTTTACTATTTTTGTTATTTTACCGATTGGTGAAGCGGGTTATTACAGCCTATTTCGCTGGAATGGTTACGGAGAGCCGACTCAATGGGTCGATTTCAGTAACTATGCCCGTCTGTTTAATCACAGCGCTTTTGATACTGCGATTTGGAATACCCTTAAAATCATTCTAATTTCCATCGTAGTTCAACTACCACTGGCGCTGATTGTCGCTCTCTATATTTATAAAAAGAGCTGGACCAATAGTGTCTTCCGCCTAATTTTCTTTTTACCTTATATTTTGGCTGAAGTCGCTGCCGGTCTTATCTGGCGTTTTGTTTTCGATGGTGATTACGGAGTCATGTCGAGCTTTACCGAGGCGCTCAATACCGATACTTGGTACATCTTAGCCGATAGAAACTGGGCATTCATTGCCATTCTAGTAGTGTTGGTATGGAAGTATTTTGGCTTTCACATGATGATCTACATTGCCGCCCTGCAAGGTGTGCCAAAAGATCTTCTCGAAGCCAGCAAACTCGATGGTGCTACCCGTACCCAAGCCATTTGGTACGTGAAAATTCCGCTCATAATGTCGGGGATAACCATATCGATCTTCTTTAGTATCCTAGGTGCGCTACAAACCTTCGACTTAATTATGCCATTGACAGGTGGTGGACCATCTCACTCCACTCACACCTTAGTTTCCTACCTTTATACCTTCGGTATCACAAGGATGAATGTGGGCTTTGGTAGTGCGGTCGGTGTGGTTTTATTTATTTGCTGTGTGATTTTTGCCTTCACATATCAAAGCACCATTATGAAAGATAAAAAATAAGGAGTTCCCTATGCTTGCAATGCGTAAAATACGTTGGGGAAAATATATCTTCCTAATGCTGGTTGCCGGTTTTGTTCTTGTGCCTATGTTTGCCACTGTGCTCGGTGGGTTTAAAAGCCTAGGTGAATTACGAACCAACCCATTTGGACTACCTGAAGTTTGGGAGTTTGAATATTACGCCCAAGTGTTTGCTGATGGTTCAATTTGGCTGCTAATGAAAAACTCGTTAATTATCGCGTTTTTCTCGGTAGTGCTTACTTTGATCATTGGCACCATGACCGCGTTTACTTTTTCCCATATTAAGTTTGCCGGTTATAAATACATCTATAACTACTTCCTGATAGGCATGATGTTTCCTGCGGCGGCGGCTATTTTACCGCTGTTCTTAAAAATCAGGGATCTAGGCTTACTCGACAGTATGTCAGGCGTGGTGATCCCACAAGTCGCCTTTGGTTTAGGCTTTAGTATTTTATTGTTTAGAACCTTCTTTGAACAACTGCCTTCCGAGTTATTTGATGCTTCTCGGGTTGATGGTTGTAGCTACATCAAGTTCTACTGGCATATCATCTTGCCGCTTTCCACACCAATCTTAGCCACCGTGGGAGTATTTGTATTGGTCGCGAGTTGGAATAACTATTTATTACCATTGCTGGTACTGAATACCGAACAGCATTACCCGTGGACGTTAGGCATCATGCAATACCGTGGTGAGTATGGTATCGAATGGAACCGTATCCTTGCTTACGTCACCGTCACTATTACCCCTGCTATCGTATTTTTCCTATTCGCGCAAAAATACATTGTTGCTGGTTTAACCGGCGGCGCAGTGAAGGGTTAGCCTAACTAAATAGAATTATAAGGAACATTCCTATGGCTTCAGTTGAATTTAAACATATTGAAAAGACCTACCCAGGCAACGTACAGATTGTTAAAGACTTTAACCTTAAAATTGAAGATGGTGAGTTTGTGGTATTTCTCGGCCCATCTGGCTGTGGTAAATCCACCACTCTACGCATGCTCGCCGGTTTAGAAGACATTACTGGCGGTGAAATTCTTATCAATGGCAGAGTCGTCAATGAGCTCGAACCGATTGAGCGTGATATCGCCATGGTATTCCAAAGCTATGCGCTATATCCACACATGACGGTGTATCAAAACATAGCTTTTGCCTTAAAACTGGCAGGGTTAAAAAAAGAAGAAATAGAGAAAAAAGTGCGCCCTGTTGCCGATATGCTACAGCTCACACCACTGTTAGATCGCAAACCAAAAGCATTATCCGGTGGCCAGCGCCAACGTGTTGCCATGGGTCGCGCGATGGTTCGTACGCCAGAAGTATTCTTATTTGATGAGCCGTTATCAAACTTAGATGCAAAATTGCGTAACTCAATGCGTACCGAGATCAAAGCGCTGCACAAAAAGATGCAAAAGACCACCATCTACGTGACTCATGACCAAGTAGAAGCCATGACATTAGCCGACCGCATCGTGATTTTACGTGATGGTAAAGTCGAGCAAGTTGGCACGCCGAGAGAGATCTACCACTCTCCTGCTAATAAATTCGTCGCAGGTTTCATTGGCAGCCCAGCAATGAACTTCATCCCCGTCGGACTAGATAAAGCAGAAGGTTGGAATGTCGATATTGCAGGTCAAAAACTGAATCTAACGGGTGACGTTCATGGGAACCAAAGTGAAAGTAAGGCGACACTTGGCATTCGCCCATGTGACATTCATATCACGCCGGATCTCTTAACGCAGCCACTGCCGATTAAAGGCAAAGTCGAGAACTTAGAATTACTCGGCTCAACGATACAGCTGACGAGTCGTTTAGGAGATAGTCAAATCACCGTAGAAGCACCATCAAGCCATGTAATTAACGAGGGCGACATGGCTAATTTCTACATTGATGGCTCTCGCTTGCATATGTTTGATAATCAATCAGGGCTATCAATCTATCAGGCTAATTAAAGCGGATAAGCCATATTCTGCACATAATTGAACGCAAAATATGGCTTTCTTATCGTGAATCTAAATCAACTACATAAATCTAAGGTATAAACTTTTTTGCTAAAGACATGTACAAAATAGCTAACTCTTAATTTCCATGAGAGCTCTAACATCACTCGGTCCCTCCCATCAGTAGTATTGCTGGCAATTGAAAAGTAACTGGATGAGAAAACTATGTATAAATATAAATTACCAGTGTTAGAGAAAGTTGGCTTCGGTGCCGGGGACATGGCCGTGAATGTGGTTATTTCCTCTATGATGCTGATCATCACCTTTTTCTACACCGACATCTTTGGTATCAAGCCTTCAGATTTAGCCATGCTATTTATCGTAGTGCGATTAATTGACGCAGTGACCGATCCATTAATGGGTATGATCACTGATAAATTTACCTCTCGCTGGGGTCGATACCGTCAATATATGCTGTTTTTAGCCATTCCGTTTGGCATTTCAGTTTACTTAGCATTCAGCACACCAGATGGCGATTACAACACCAAACTGGTTTACGCTTATGCGACCTATATTTTTGTGACAGTGATGTTTACCGCGGTGACCATCCCTTATATTTCACTTATCAGCGTATTAACTGATGACCCGAAAGAACGTCTGTCGGCTAACGGTTACCGTTTATTCTTCGCTAAAATTGCAGCGTTTTTAGTAACCATTATCGTACCGCAACTTTCTACCGCTTGGGGTCAAGATAACCTACAACTCGGTTACCAATATTCAATGGGTCTAATGGGCTTAATGGGTACGCTGTTATTCCTATTCTGTTTTGCAACAACCAAAGAGCGTATTGAACACGTAGTAGATAAAAAGTCATTCAAAGAACAAGTGAAAATCTTAATGAAGAATGACCAATGGCTGATTTTATGTGCAGTATGTATCACCGGCACCATTGGTTATGTTATCCGTGGTTCAGTAGCGGCTTACTACGCAAAATACTACCTAGGTGGTGATGCAACGACCATTTCTGCTTTCTTGGCAACCGGGGTAACTGCGGCGATTCTTGCAATGGTGGCATCAACTTGGATCACTAAGAAGTACTGTAAAATCAAACTATTCCGTTACAGCCAATTGGCCGTATTCGCATTAAGCGCAATGTTGTACTTCTTCGTTGGACAAGGTGACTACGCTCTCGCTTTCATTTTGTATTTCTTAGTATCCTTTGTGGTTGATTTACATGCTCCAGTCTTCTGGTCTGCGATTGCTGAAGCGGTTGACTACGGCGCATACAAAACCGGTAAACGAGTTTCAGGTCTAGCATTTGGTGGTATCTCATTTAGCCAAAAACTAGGTATGGGTATTGCAGGTGCAATTGTTGGTTCGTTATTAACTTTCTTCAACTACGTACCAAATGAAGCTCAATCAGACTTTGCTTTAACAGGGATTGCCTTGATGCTGACTATCATTCCTGGCTTCTTCCACTTCCTAATGGGTGCCTTGATGTTCAAATACAAAGTAACAGACAAGTTCTACAACAAGATCACCGCCACCAACATTCTTGAAGTAGAAGAGAACCTAAGCACCGTTAAACCAGACAAAAAACCAGTAACTAATTTCGCGAACTAAGGTAGCAGTATGACTGATTTCGTAAACCCAATTATCGAACAACGCGCGGATCCACATATTTATAAGCACACCGATGGCTATTATTACTTCACCGCATCGGTACCAGAATATGATCGCATTGAGATCCGCCGTGCTAAAACGATTAAAGAATTGAACACCACCAGCGAGTTAATTAACGCTTGGTATAAACCGGATGTTGGCCCATACAGCGATTTAATTTGGGCACCAGAGCTGCACTTTATTGATAACGCTTGGTATGTGTATTTTGCTGCCGCTCCTTCACGTGACATCGTGGATGGTTTGTTCCAGCACCGTATGTATGCCATTTCAAACCGTAACGCTAACCCCATTACCGATGAATGGGTGTTTGAAGGGCAAGTGGAAACAGGCATGGATACCTTCTGCTTAGATGCCACCTCATTTAGCCACCAAGGCGTGAATTATTATGTGTGGGCGCAAAAGCAAAATGATATTCAAGGTAACTCAAACCTGTACATTGCAGAACTTGAAACGCCAACAACGCTAAAAACGCCACCACAATTACTCACCATCCCTGAGTTTGAGTGGGAACAAATTGGTTTTTGGGTCAACGAAGGACCATCGGTCATTCACCGTCATGGCAAATTCTGGATGACTTATTCCGCCAGTGCGACCGATGAAAACTACTGCATGGGTCTGCTTTACGCAGATGAAGATAGCAACCTACTCGACCCTGCAAGTTGGCATAAATCTGAACAGCCAGTATTTAGAACCAACTGGGATAAAAAAATCTACGGCCCCGGACATAACAGCTTTACCGTTGATGAAGAAGGCCACGATTTATTGGTGTATCACGCGCGTGATTATACCGAGATTGAAGGTGACCCATTATGGGATCCAAACCGTCATACTCGGATTAAACGCCTAGAGTGGGATAATGGTTTCCCTATCTTTGGTGACGCAATTTAACTTTTAACAAGGTACTTGAGCGAACACATACTCAAGTACCTTTTCTCATTTAAAAAGGAGCCGTTATGCTCGCAACTCTTTCTTCTTCAGAAACATTGGTCTCTCCAGATTCATTAAAAGTGTCACTAGAAGCCGGTCTATTTACCGATGGAAACCCAGCTTGTGTTCACACCTTAAAAAACAAACAAGGCATGACGGTTAGCTTTATGGATATTGGTGCCACTTGGGTAAGTTGCCAAGTGCCAACATCAGAAGGCAAACGTGAAGTACTGCTCGGTATGAAAAAGCTCGAAGACTACCAATCTCATTCTGCTTTCTTAGGCGCGACAATTGGCCGTTTTGCTAACCGTATCGCGAAAGGGAAATTCAGCCTTAACGGGCAAGATTACCGCATCACAATCAATAACAACGACAACAGCCTACACGGTGGTATCGATGGATTTGATAAACGACGTTGGTCAGTTAAAGAACACAGTGAATCCCACATTACCTACAACCTGACTTCACCTGATGGCGACCAAGGTTTTCCAGGTAGTCTAACCGTTGAAGTGGCCTACACACTGACTGAAAATAATCAGCTCTGCATTGAATATTCAGCATTGTGCGATCAAGATTGCCCTATCAACTTGACCAATCATGCTTACTTTAATTTAGACGGTGCCGAATCAGGTAACACCATTCTCGGCCATGAACTCATGCTATTGGCCAACGAATATCTACCGACTGATGAGCAACTTATTCCGACCGGCGAACTGCGCCCAGTGGATGGCACCAGCTTTGATTTTAAAACCACTCGACCAATTCGCGATCGCCTGCTAGAAGATGACGACCAAAAAACCGCTAAAGGTTATGATCACGCCTTAACTTTACCGAGTGAACTGACCGATGGCATCAGTCCTATCGCGCAACTGACGAGTTCCGATAAGCTAGTTACTATGTCGGTATTTACCGATAAGCCTGCGATCCAATTCTATAGTGGTAACTTCTTAGGTGGCACGCCCTCTCGTCAAGGTGAGTATAACGACTATCAAGGCATCGCACTTGAAACTCAATTCTTACCCGATTGCCCAAACCACCCAGAGTGGCCTGCAGAAAATAAAGGTTTTATTGCGAAAAAAACCTTCTACCAATACCAAACCAGCTACCAATTTGAGGCGCAATAATGACAACCGCCTTAGAGAAAATGCGGGCCGGCGAGCGCTATGATATTAATGACGCGGATTTAATTGAAATGCGCGATACCACCCGCGATTTGACTGCAATCTATAATCAAACGCCTCGCCGTGAACGGGGCAAGCAACGTGAATTAATTGAGAAGATTTTTGCTAAAGTCGGCGACAATGTACACATTGAAAAAGCGATGAACATTGATTACGGCATCAATACCTATATAGGCAACCATGTCTTTATTAATTTCAACTTCACCCTCCTTGACTGCGCCCCCGTCACTATTGGTAATAACGTATTCATCGGCCCTAATGTACAAATCTATACTGCACATCACCCACTTGATAGTGAAACACGCAATCAACACACTGGCTTTGCCGAACCCATCACTATAAGTAACAACGTATGGATTGGTGGGGGCAGTATCATTCTACCAGGCGCAACCATTGGCGATGGTGCCGTTATTGGCGCAGGAAGCGTGGTGACTAAGGATATTCCAGAAAATGCCATTGCTTTTGGAAATCCGTGTAAGGTTCGAAAGAAAATTTGATACCATAAAAAATCAGCGAATATAAATACACATGACTATTCGCCGATGTTCTTCTTTTTATCGCGTTATAGCCGATTTTACGATAGTAATGCCAATTAAACCTAAGATAGCACCTGTAACTTTATCAATATAATAAGCCATTTTCGTAAAGCGGCAGCGCACCTTTTCGGTGGAAAGAAGATAAATAATGGCCACATCCCAAAGAAAAACCACCATCGTCATCCAAGCCCCTAATCCGGCCTTAAAAGCCAAACTAACATCGCTGGTTAAGACAACCGTGAACAGACTTAAATAAAATAATAAATTCTTAGGATTGAGTATTCCTGACATAAAGCCGGTTACAAACTCTGCCCAAAAAGAATGTTGCTTATTCAATTGGCTCGTCGAATCGACAATATCTAAATTTGTATAAGCCATTCTGCGAGCTTTCAAAGCTTGAAAGGCAAGATAAATTAAAAAGAGACCACCAATGATTTTTAATGTGATCATCACCGGAACCGAAGCCGCTAAAATGGACCCAACACCAACTAAACACAAACCAATATACACAGAGTTAGCAAATGCAATCCCGGCTGCAACCCCTACCGCATTCTTACTTTTATTTCGTATTGCACTTTTAACCACCAGAACAAAATCTGGGCCAGGGCTAAGCAACGCAAGAAAATGGGCAATAGCAACCGTAAGAAAAACACTCATTAAACCTGTATCCATATTGCTTTCTCTCCTAACATATAAAGGTTGTATAAAAAATCAACGCAGGTTCAGTATGCCATTTTTCTTTAGTAAAGGAAGTTATCCCCCCTCATTAATCCGAATACCAATAACATACAGGAGAAATGAATGGCATTATTTTCAAGAAAAGAGACTGGTCTTTGCAATAAGAGTGATAGACAACAAATAAAAAAGAATACTCAACGCTCTAATGATGGTTCATAGTCAAAAATTAAAACAGAATTTTATGACATTAAATCTCATAAATTATGATTAATTTATTAAAATTAACACCAATTATTAGTCATTAACCATGAAATAAACATAAATAAAAAATAAAAAACTCTTTTTTTTACTAAAAAAATTATCATCATTTATAGTAATTAAAAATATAAACCGATTAATAAATTTGAAATAAATTCATATTAATGAACGAGTCATACGTTCAAATAGCAATACCCCCTTTCTAATTATGTGAGACAGTTCTTATTAATTTAATTTACACTGAAAATTATTAAAATAATTGTGATTTTGCACATGAATTCAAAATTACTTAATTTTTGATCATAAAAAACTTAGGTATGGTGTTTATAGATTAATTGCCTAAGACGGGATATTACTATGTTTAAAAAGACAATTTTAGCAACCGTTATACTCAGTGGTTTAGCGGCTTGTTCAATGGATAGCTCATCTTCTCAAGCTGAACAATCACAAGCGATGGTTAACCAACTCGCCAATAATTTAGACATTCATTATACCATTGTGACCAATCAAGGTGCTGATGATGGACTGAAGTGTAAAGAGTTGCAGGCCGAGTGGGCTTCTTGTAACAAAGTCAATATGACGCTTAGAAACACTGGTGAAGCCATTGACAACAAAGATTGGACCATTTACTTCCACAGTATTCGTCTGATTCTTGATGTTGAAAATGACCAATTTAAAGTCACTCGTATAACGGGTGATTTACACAAGCTAGAACCAACGGATAAGTTTGATGGCTTCGATAAAAACGAAGAAGTTATTATTCCGATGATTGCAGAATATTGGCAGTTATTTGAAACCGATTTCATGCCACGCGCTTTCGTCACCGCGCCCGGCGTACAAGCCCGCAATATTATCTCTTTAGACACCGAAGATACGGGCGAATATGTTGACGCAATTACAGGTGTACAACTCAAAAGAACCCTAGCGGATAATAATATTGTCGCGACAGCATATTCTCGTTTTGATAAAAATGCTGACGTAGTTAACCTTGATGCCTCTTCACACATTATTCCAACCCCTTCTAAAACAACGTTGACGCATAAGAAAGCAAATTTAAGCAAAGGTATTATCATTACATCAAAAGGGGTTGATGCGGAACAAATTAACGCATTAAACCAACGTGCATCACTACTTGGTTTATCAACATCAGGTCAATACCCAATATCACTTGAAGTGAACAAAAATCAATTTAAAGGTATGGTTTCTGGCGCTTACAAATTGACGATAAAAGAAGATAAAGCAACGATTGTTGCTTCAGATGAAGCTGGCGCATTTTATGGGGCTCAATCTCTATTTTCTTTAGTTAATATGGATAAAACCAGTATCCCTACCTTAGAAGTAGAAGATGCACCTCGTTTCCAATATCGCGGTGTCATGGTCGATGTTGCACGTAATTTCCATTCTAAATCTGCCATTATTGCCACAATTGACCAAATGGCGGCTTATAAGCTAAATAAATTGCACCTTCATTTAACCGATGATGAAGGTTGGCGTTTACAGATCCCAGGTTTACC
The DNA here is from genome assembly GCF_002218025.2 of Vibrio casei. Taxonomy (NCBI): domain Bacteria; kingdom Pseudomonadati; phylum Pseudomonadota; class Gammaproteobacteria; order Vibrionales; family Vibrionaceae; genus Vibrio; species Vibrio casei. The sequence continues at coordinate 906,540 of NZ_AP018681.1, forward strand.
AGAGTTAACTGACATTGGCGGACAACGTTGCTTCGATGAATCAGAAACCTCATGTTTACTGCCACAACTTGGTTCAGGAGCTAATTCAGATAACTTTGGCTCGGGGTTCTTTACTACCGATGATTACATTGAAATATTAAAATACGCCAAAAACCGCAATATTGAAGTCATCCCAGAAATCGATATGCCTGCTCACTCTCGTGCCGCGGTCATGTCCATGGAAGCTCGTTATAAACGCCTTGCCGATGAAGGTAAAATGGATGAAGCCAACCAATACCGTTTGATGGATCCAAAAGATGAATCCAATGTGACAACGGTTCAGTTCTATAATAAACAAAGCTTCATTAACCCTTGTTTAGAGTCCTCAACCGCGTTTGTTGATAAAGTCATTACCGAAGTGGACGCTATGCACAAAAAAGCAGGTGTACCACTCAACACTTGGCATTTCGGTGGTGATGAAGCGAAAAACATAAAGCTTCACGCTGGCTTTCAAGATATTAATGATAAAGAAAAAATCGCATGGAAAGGTGATTTAGATTTGTCTAAACAAGATATGCCTTTTGCAAAATCCCCTCAATGCCAGGCATTAGTATCGAGTGGCCAAGTGGCTGACTTTGAACATTTGCCAAGTTATTTTGCTGAAGAAGTTGCCGATATTGTGACGAAGCATGGCATTAAAAACTACCAAGCATGGCAAGACGGCTTAAAGCACTCTGAAGGTTCATCATCGTTTTCAACCGACGCGGTTCAAGTTAACTTCTGGGATACCCTTTACTGGGGCGGTGGCGCCTCCGCTTATGAGTGGGCAGATAAAGGCTATGACATGGTCATTTCTAACCCCGATTACGTCTACATGGATTTCCCGTACGAAGTTGATCCGAAAGAACGTGGCTATTACTGGGCTACACGTGCCAGCGATACGCGTAAAATGTTTGGTTTTGCACCAGAAAATTTACCTCAAAATGCTGAAACTTCCGTCGATCGTGACGGTAATGGATTTGAAAGTACCGGCACCGTCACACCGAAAAAGCCATTCTATGGCCTATCTGCTCAGTTATGGAGTGAAACAGTTCGCACCGATGAGCAATATGAGTATATGGTATTCCCTCGCGTTATCGCCGTGGCTGAACGAGCATGGAGCAAAGCTTCTTGGGAAAATGACTACAAAGTGGGTGTAAAGTATTCACAAGACACCACACTCGTGAATAAGAAAGCACGATTAGCTGATTGGACGTTGTTTGCCAATGCCATGGGACAACGTGAATTAGCCAAAGTAGAAAAAGCGGGAATCCAGTACCGTTTGCCTATCCCTGGTGCAAAAGTGGTTAATGGCAAGTTGAATATGAATGTGTCATTCCCTGGCGTCACGTTGCAATATTCTACCGACGATGGCAAAACATGGTTAAGCTATAACAACGCCAACCAACCCACCGTAGATGGAGAAGTGCAAATACGCTCTATATCTTCTAGTGGTAAGCGTTCAAGCCGTGTAACGATTATTCGTTAGTTAGATAATTCGAAAAAAGAACATCAAAGCCTAAATAGCCTTATTTAGGCTTTTTTACATCATATTTTGTATCCCTACATAACATCAAGATACCGATTTAATATCATCATTCGAGTTCTTTACGTTTTGCCTTACTTAACCCACTAACAACCAAAGTATACGACTCGTTTAAATAATACTTTAACTCTTCATCTAATGTGCCGGAGGTGTCGACTTGTTGAATCCACTTCATACCGCGGCTAGCAAAATAAGGCGCTGGAATGTATCCCGGCTCTTCACGCAAAAAGTCAAAATTGAGTGGAGAAGCTTTAAACGTAAAAGCTGGCTTTCCTTGTTTGTTCGTAAATCCTACTGCAAATACTTTTCCACCGATCTTCCATACATGTGAGTTGCCCCACTGCATCACATAAGTGCTCGCGGGCAATGCATCACAAAATTGGTTAAATTCATCATGCGTCATTTTAATGATAGCTCCGAATTCTGCATCTTGATGTCACTTGAGTATAGAAGGCTACATCACTTTCTCACGATATAACTTTGGGCTAAGACCGGCTTTATTTTTAAATACCCGTGAAAAATACAGCGGATCAGAATAGCCAATTAAGCGGGAGATTTGATTGATCGAGTAGTTCGATGTCACCAATAACTGCTTGGCGCGGCTAATACGTTGGTCATCTCGCCATTGAGTAATCGTCATACCAATCTCATCTCGGAACAAATGTCCCAGTCGTGATGGTGACAAGCAAATTAACTCTGCGAGCTGCTCGTTTGTGAAGTCTTCATTTAAATGCTTTGCCATATAATTGACGACTTCCGTCACTCGTGGATCGATTCTTTTTTTAATGAGATTTGGCTGGTTCATTTTGCAACGGATCAAGATCTGTTCAAGTAAGTTCAGACTCAACTCATCGTTATAAGGTTCTTCTCGTTGACTAAGTTCTTCAATTTGCAAGAACAACTGGTTGAGCTTTTCTTGATCATCAATTTGAACGCCCTTGGTAATAAAAACACCATTAGTGCACTCTTCCCATTTTAAGCGATTATTCCAGTAAGCACGTGGGCGAAAATAGATCCAGCGGTGGTGCCATTCTTCAGTTTGCTCAGAACGGTGATAAAAGTGAGGCACTCCAGTAGGGAAAAGCAATAAATCCCCTTCTTTAACCTCAAAAGCTTCCTTCCCTTGAAAGACTGTACCTTGGCCTTTGACCGTTAAGTTTAAAATATACCCTTTCATGCCATTAGGACGATCTATAACAAAGTCGAGATCGCCTCCTTGAGTGATAGGGGTTAATCCTGCCACTAAATGCGCATTAAAATCATATCCCGGCTTCAATGGATCATTTTGCATCGTGTCGTCCGTGTCTTTGGTCATTGACCATCGCGATTAAATTTAAAGAGGAAAGTACTGGTGTAATAATTGTGATAAACCCTCGCCATGGTTGTCCGTTGAACAAATAATGTTGGCGTGCTGCTTTACCTCTTGATGTGCATGGTGCATCGCAATACCGCACCCTGCTGACTGCAACATTGATATATCATTATAATTATCTCCTGCTGCGACCACTTGTTGTGCATTAACTTTTACTATCTGAAGATAATGAGACAATGCGTTTCCTTTGCTGTGTCCTTTCATTGCCAGATCGATTCTATTCGGTCCCGACATCGAACCAGAAAAATATTGTTGAATAAACGGCAATTGTAAAAAAGCCGTAAAACGCTCTTCTTCACCTTGCACCACAAACTTCCAAATATATTCCGTTTGTTTCAACTCTTGTTCAAAGCTACTGACTTGATAAATATTCGGTCTGTTCTTCACTGGGTAACTTTGCGCCCAAGCGTACAACGGAAGCATATAGCTTATGGGATCTTTTTGGCTAAAAGCCATACCGTCTGCGGTATACATAACCAATTGAAGCTTAAAACTGTGAGCAAGATTCAAAAACTGCTGAGCAAAATCATGGGGAATCGGCATGCTACTTTGAGGTTGTTGGGACGAATAGTCATAACGATAGACGCCGTTACAACAAATAATTGGCGTAGTTAATTCAAGCTCATCATAATAAGGTTTCGCCGCAGTATGATGACGGCCTGTCACGATCATAACTGGGTAGTCGTGTTTAATTTTCTGCACATACGATTTTACCGCAGGGTTTAGCGTATGGTCATTTTGTAACGTAGTGCCATCAAGATCTAATGCCAAAAATTGGTACGTCATAGACTTCCTTTTATACAACAAAGCCAGCAACTCTGTACTGGCTTAATAACGTTTTATACCTAAGTAACTTAAGGGTGCAGAATTTATAGCTTATCTGCAACTACAGTTTTTCTGCAATCATCGCTTCGAGTTTACCTTGATCGACAGCAAAATTGCGAATGCCTTCTGCCAGTTTCTCGACCGCCATTGGATCTTGGTTGTGCTCCCATAGGAATTCCGCTTCAGTCAGTGGCTGTGGCGCTGGCTTTGTTTCAGATCCTGCTACCAATTTAGCGCTGATTTCACCTTCCGCTTGCTCAAGCTCTTGCAGTAGTTGTGGGCTAATAGTTAAGCGATCACAGCCAGCTAGCTCTAGAATCTCCCCTACGTTGCGGAAACTTGCGCCCATGACAACCGTTGGGTAAGCATGAGTTTTATAGTATTGGTAAATTTTCTGTACTGATAATACGCCCGGATCTTCAGCAGCAGAGAACTCTTTGCCTTCTTTGGCTTTATACCAATCCATGATTCGACCCACGAATGGCGAAATCAAGTAAACGCCCGCTTCCGCACAAGCACGCGCTTGAGCAAAGGAAAACAACAGCGTCAGGTTACATTGAATGCCTTCTTTTTCCAGTTGCTCCGCGGCGCGAATGCCTTGCCACGTAGAAGCTAACTTAATCAAAATACGATCATTGCTCACGCCTGCATCGTTATACAGTTTGATCAGTTTACGTGCTTTTTTAATGCTGCCTTCGGTATCATAAGAAAGACACGCATCCACTTCTGTTGAAATACGGCCCGGCACGACTTTTAAGATTTCTTTACCAATATTGACTGCCAGCATATCGCACGTATCTTCGATCTGCGTTTTCTTATCTTGACTCTGACTTTTCGCATATTCAATGGCTTGTTCTATCAATGGTTGGTAGTCGGAAAGTTGTGCCGCTTTTAAAATTAGCGATGGATTGGTGGTCGCATCTTGTGGTTGATATTGCGTTATCGCCTGAATATCACCGGTATCGGCCACCACAGTGGTGAATTGGCGTAGTTGTTGTAATTGATTCATCTCGATCCCTAAAATATAAAAATAAGCTATACACAAAGTAATTGGAGCTGCAGTGAGGCGACAAGTGAATGAGGCCCCATGAGCATAGCTCGTCTATGTGATTGGGGCGAATGAACGCCGTCAACAAAGCTGCTGCTTCAAGTACGAAGAGTATATGAAAATAAAAAAGCGCCCACTTTTAAGGTGGGCGCTGAAGTTAATTAGATGCCGTTGCTTAGACGGTAGAACATGCTGTTGTGCTTAAGCGTCGTTTTAAAGTCGCGAATCGTTGTGTTGCTATCAATCACAACAAGCTCGATACCAGCAAACTCAGCAAAATCTTCTAGCATATCTAGCGTTACGTTTTGTGTGTAAACGCTGTGGTGTGCGCCACCCGCATGGATCCAAGCGGCCGCAGATACTTCAAGATTCGGTTTTGGCTCCCAAAGTGCGTGTGCAACTGGAAGGTGCGGTAGATCCGATGGCGGGTTAACCGTGACGATTTCGTTAACAAGCATGCGGTAACGGTTACCTAGGTCAATCAGTGTTACGACTAATGCAGGGCCGGCTTTCGCACTAAAGATTGCGCGTGCAACATCATCAGTTTTACCAATGGTGTGACGGTGGATTTGTACTGATGGCTTTTCAGCTGCGATAGTTGGACATACTTCTAGCATGTGCGCGCCCAATACTTGGCCTTCACCGGTTAGGTTGTAAGTGTAGTCTTCCATGAAAGACGTACCGCCCGGCAGACCTTGGCCCATTGCTTTAATGATTCGAACCATAGCGGATGTTTTCCAGTCACCCTCACCGCCGTAGCCGTAACCTTTTTCCATCAAGCGTTGAGTCGCTAGACCAGGAAGGTTAGTTAAGCCAGTTAGGTTTTCAAAGGTGTTTACAAATGCCATGCAGCCGCGGTCTTGCAGGAATGTCTCCATACCAAGCTCTAAACGCGCTTCGTTTTTCAATACTTCAAGTTGTTCTGCATTTTCAAAAATTTCAGAGGCGATGCTGTAAGTAGAGCGATATTCTTCAAGCAATGCAGTGATCGCACTGTCTTCTACTGCATTAACCACTTCTGTTAGTTCACCCAAACCATAAGCGTGAACTTCAAAACCAAACTCAATTTGTGAGCTTACTTTGTTGCCTTCAGTTACCGCAACTTGACGCATATTGTCACCGAAGCGTGCAACACGTAGCGTATTGCTTTCATTCCAACCAATTGCCGCACGACACCAGTGATCAAGCTGCTTACGTACCGATTCTTTCTGCCAGTGACCCACGATAACGCGGCGATCCAAACCTAGACGAGTACCGATGAAACCAAATTCACGGTCACCGTGAGCACTTTGGTTTAAGTTCATGTACGCCATATCAATGCTTTCCCACGGTAGGGCTTCGCTAAATTGAGTATGTAGGTGAACGAATGGTTTATTCAGTTGTTTTAGGCCTGCAATCCACATTTTTGCAGGTGAGAAAGTGTGCATCCATAACACCACACCAAGACAGTTTTCGTCGTTGTTGGCTTCTTGGCACACTTTCAAAATTTCTTCTGGTGACTTAACCGTATCTTTGCACTCGATAGAAACACAAATATCATCACCTTGATTAAAGCCAGCAACGATTTCTTGGCTGTTGGCGGCGACTTGCTCAAGTACTTTTGGTCCATATAAATGCTGTGAACCTGTGATAAACCATACTGCCTTTTTTACTAATGAAGAGCTTGCGTTTGAAGTTGTCATAATTGCCTCTATGTTTGTCCTGTTTCGTTCCATTCAATGACTTTTCGTTAAGTACTACTCTTGAATGAAACGATGAATATAAATAAATGGGTATACTATTTTTGTCCGTAGTAAGCGTCTTTACCGTGCTTACGTAGATAATGCTTGTCCAACAGCGTCTGCGGAATTGGCAACGTACTTGGGTTAATCGTAATCGTGCGATACGCCATTTTTGCCACTTCTTCTACTACCACTGCGTTGTGGACTGCATTGTTAGGATCTTTACCCCACGTAAATGGCGCGTGTTCGCGAACTAAAATGCCGGGAATCGCCATCGGGTCAGTTTCACCGATCGTTTCTATGATCACCTTGCCGGTATTGAGTTCATAATCGTGTTTAATTTCTTGTTCAGTCAAAGCGCGAGCGCACGGAATATTGCCGTAGAAATAATCAGCATGCGTGGTGCCAAAGGCTGGAATTGCCGCTCCAGCTTGCGCCCATGATGTGGCGTAAGAAGAATGGGTATGCACGATGCCACCCATGTCTTTAAACGCTCGGTATAGCGCTAAGTGAGTCGCGGTATCAGAAGACGGTTTTAAGTCGCCTTGTACGATGTTGCCATCTAAATCTACCAACACCATGTTCTCAGGGCTTAAATCTTCATAAACGACACCGCTTGGTTTGATCGCCACTAAACCCGTCTCGCGATCGATGCCTGATACATTGCCCCATGTGAATGTCACTAGGTTGTGCACCTGCAAATCCATGTTGGCACGCCACACTTGCTCTCTGAGCTCTGGTAATAGCAACTCTGCTGCAGACTTTTCTGTTGATAAAAAATCAGCCACGATTACGCTCCTTTTTGATCTTCGATAAAGGTTTCAATATGTTGACCAAGCTGTGAGTAGGCTTGATAGCGACCTTGATAAAAATCGCTAGAGCGTTTCACTGGGGTATAAATATGACGAATTGGGCTTGCCATCGCCGCTTGTGCATCACTTACACTCGTATGAGCATCTGCGGCAACCGCAGCAAAGATAGCCGCACCCAGTGCGCAACATTGGTCAGATTCCACCACCGCAATATCGCGACCCATCACATCGGCACAGGTTTGCATCACTAATGGAGATTTCTGTGCAATCCCCCCGATAGCCAATACGCGGTTTACATCCACACCTTGTGAGGTCATGCAATCCATAATGGCGCGTGCACCGTGAGCAGTTGACTCTACTAAGCTGTAGAATACATCCGGCGCAGTACTACCAAGGTTCAAGCCGCTAATCACACCTTTTAAGCGTTGGTTCGCCACAGGCGTTCTACGGCCGTTATGCCAATCCATACTCAGTGGTGAGATCTCGGTTTGAGGTTGTTCAATAGCCGCATCTGCCAGCATAGGAATTATGATGTCATCAATGTTATCCTGTAGGTGTTGATCTTCAGGATGGCTTTTAACCCATTGCTGAATCGGCCACATCAGTAGGCGTTTGTACCATGCGTAAATATCACCAAAAGCAGATTGGCCCGCTTCTAACGCCACCAAATTTGGCAATGCACTGCCTTTTACTTGACCACAAATGCCTTCAATGGTTTTGCCTGCCACATCTTCTGGTTTCACCATTAAAATGTCACAGGTTGAAGTACCAATCACTTTCACTAGGTCATGCTCGCCAGCACCAGCACCGACTGCGCCCATGTGACAATCAAACTCACCAATCGCAACCGCAATACCTTCCGGTAAACCAAAACGTTCCGCCCATTCAGCGCTTAATAAGCCCGCTTGTTGATCTGAGGTATACACTTCGGTGAACATACGATCACGAATGCCATCTAAAGTAGGAGAAATCGCAGAAAGGAAATCTTGTGCAGGAAGGCCGTTCCAATCATCATGCCAAAGCGCTTTATGGCCTGCAGCACAAATACCACGACGGAATTTATTTGGCGCTTGGTTGCCCGAGATTAACGCCGGGATCCAATCACACAGTTCAACCCAAGTATGTGCATGCTCCGCCACTTTCGCGTCTTGCTCACTTACCCAAGCCGCTTTTGCCCAGAACCACTCTGAAGAATAAATACCACCAACATAGCGAGTGTAATCAGGGAAATCGCCACCGTGAGCCAGTTGGTTAATCAGCTCAGCTTTTTGAATTGAAGTGTGGTCTTTCCACAAAATGAACATCGCATTTGGATTGTGTTCAAACTCAGGTAGTAAGGCTAAAACGTTGCCATCTTTATCGACAGGCGCAGGCGTTGAGCCAGTGGTGTCAACACCAATGCCGACGACACTTTGTTTAATATCATCAGACACTTGTTCTAGCGTTTGTTGTACGGCTGCGGTCATTGCATCAATGTAATCTTGAGGATGATGACGGAACTGAGAAACCGCAGGTTGGCAATATTGGCCTTCCATCCAACGAGGATAATATTGAACACCACACGCCACTTCTTGACCGGTTTTGGTATTCACTAATAAAGCACGAACAGAGTCAGAGCCAAAATCTAAACCAATTGTAAATTTTTCAACACTCATAATGAGTCCACCAAAGTAAATGAATCGAATCATCCAACGTGTTGTTCTAAGTTCTCGCGCTGGATATAAGCTATGTATTCATTTAATAGGATGGAACTCAAACACGCCATTAATCTAGGCGCTAAAAACATAGACGATTTCGCTAAACACTCAGGACTGATGCATACATCACTAATATATAAATCACCTCATGGATCAAATGGCTAAATACATGGATATTTAGGTTAACAATCGAGATTAATCGTTTAAATCACATCAAAAATAAGAAAATAGTCTAGCAGCACCATCATGGGATTTTATTTACACTAATAAAGAATAGCTAAATGCATGGACAATATTGCTACTTATTTTCTACGTGACTCACTTCACCCTATTCCTCATTCATCCTGTCTATTATTCCTGCGCTGTACCTACGCTTACCCATATAAATGAATAACTAAAAGAATCATGGATGGAGAATCACAATGAAACTCAAAAAAATACTTTCCACTTGCTTGCTTGCGGGCGCATCTCTATTAAGCGTTCATGCCAACGCCTTCTGGGGAAGTGATGACGATGAAACGCTAAAACTTGGCTATTTAGTAAAACAACCTGAAGAACCTTGGTTTCAAACCGAGTGGGCTTTTGCTGATAAAGCGGCTAAGCAATATAACTTTGAATTAATCAAAATGGCGGTACCTGATGGTGAAAAAACGCTCAATGCCATTGATACCCTCGCCGCCAGTGGTGCAAAGGGATTCGTTATCTGCACACCCGATCCAAAACTGGGTTCTGCGATCATGGCGAAGGCCAAAAGCTACGATTTAAAAGTCATTACTGTTGATGATCAATTCTTAACGGCTAAAGGCCAGCCAATGACGGAAGTACCATTGGTTATGATGGCGGCTTCCCAAATTGGTCAACGTCAAGGACACGAGCTGTATAAAGAAATGCAAAAACGTGGCTGGGATGTCGCATCTACTGCAGTAATGGCGATTACCGCTGATGAACTGGATACAGCTCGTCGTCGTGTACACGGTGCCATGGATGCATTAAAAACTGACGGTTTCCCTGCTGCTCAAATTTACACCGTTCCAACGAAAAGCAACGATATTCCAGGTGCTCTCGATGCCGCAAACTCTCTTTTAGTGCAGTACCCAGACATTAAGCAATGGCTGGTTGTGGATATGAACGACAACACAGTATTAGGTGGCGTACGCGCAACTGAAGGTCAAGGGTTTAGCGCTGCTAACGTTATCGGTATTGGTATTAATGGTGTCGATGCAGTCAACGAATTGGCTAAGAGCAAAGCCACTGGATTCTATGGGTCGTTATTACCAAGTCCAGATGTGCATGGTTTTAAATCCACCGAAATGCTTTACAACTGGGTGAGCAAAGATGTCGAACCAGAAAAATTTGTGGAGGTTACTGACGCGGTACTGATCACACGTGACAACTTCAAGCAAGAGCTTGAGAAAAAAGGTCTGTAGTCAATCAATACAAGGCTTAGCGTGATGCGTTAAGCCTTGATGAGAGGTCATTTATGTCATCCCCAAATTTATCTTCATCTCCCCAATACTATGTCGAGTTTAATAACATCTGTCAGTACTTCCCTGGAGTCAAGGCGCTTGATGGTATGAGCTTTGGTGTCAAGGAAGGTAGCGTACACGCCCTAATGGGGGAAAACGGTGCGGGAAAATCTACCTTACTAAAAATATTAAGTGGCATTAACCATCCTACCAAGGGTGAGTTGATCATTAATGGCGACGTGATGTCGTTTAATACTGAAACCGATTCACTCAACCATGGAATTGCCATTATTTATCAAGAACTCAACCTTATCCCGGAGCTGAGTGTGGCAGAAAATATATTCCTTGGTCAGCTGCCGACTAAGGCTGGTTGCGTCGATTACCCTAAACTCAATCAAATGGCTCAGGTGCAGTTAGAGCGTTTAGGTGAGTTTATCGACCCAGCCTCACAGGTTAAAAGCCTGTCGATTGGTCAGTGGCAAATGGTGGAAATAGCCAAGGCCTTAAGTCGCGATGCCAAAATCATCGCCTTTGACGAGCCCACCAGTAGTTTGTCACAACGTGAAATTGCCAACCTATTTAAGGTGATTGAAGAGCTGCGCGATCAAGGCAAAGTGATTTTCTATGTATCACATCGAATGGAAGAAATTTTCCGCATCTCTGATGCCTTGACCATTTTTAAAGATGGCACCCATGTCGAAACCTTTTACGATCTCAGTCAGCTCACTAATGACCGTTTAGTCAGCCTAATGGTGGGACGGGAATTAAAAGATATTTACAACTATCGCAAGCGTGAATTTGGTATTGAAGGCCTCGCGGTACGCAACATGTATGGGCCCGGCGTAAAAGAGCCGATCTCATTTAACATTCAACAGGGCGAAATTTTAGGCTTGTTTGGTTTAGTCGGCTCAGGCCGCACCGAACTTACCCGGCTGCTATTTGGCGCCGAGCTACGCCAAAGCGGTGAAATAGACATTGATACCTTTTCGGTCAAAGTGAGCTCGCCAATTGATGCGATTAATGCAGGGATCACTTACTGCCCAGAGGATCGCAAACTCAGTGGCATCCTGCCAATTTTATCGGTCAAAGAAAACATGAACGTCACTGCGCGTCGCTCTAACCTGCACTTTGGCAGCTTAATTGATGAAAAATGGGAACACAAAAACGCCGACGATAAAGTGCGTGATCTCAAAGTAAAAACCCCTAACCTTGAACAGCGTATTGGTAATCTATCCGGTGGTAACCAACAAAAAATCATCTTAGGTCGCTGGCTTTCTACTCACATGAAAGTATTGATTTTAGATGAACCAACTCGGGGGATTGATGTGGGGGCAAAATCGGAGATTTATGATCTGATTTTTACTTTGGCAGAATCTGGCGTCACCATTTTAATGATTTCAAGCGACTTGCCTGAGGTCTTAGGAGTGGCGGATAGACTGATTGTCATGAAGGACGGGAAAATCAACGGTGAGTTAACTCGCCCACACTTTAATGAAGAAGCAGCGCTCAACCTTGCCATGCTTGATCAACACGAATCAAACTTAGTTCATGAGGGATAAAACATGACAACATTAAATCCAACCTCAACCAACAACGAGAGTAAAAAAACCTCTCGCTTTAAGATCAACAATTTCTGGGATCGATTCGGCATGCTCACTGTGTTTGCTGGCTTGTTCCTAATCTGCGCCATTTTTGTCCCTAACTTTGCCTCCATGATTAATATGCGTGGCTTAGGTTTGGCCATTTCAATGAGCGGCATGATCGCCTGTGCTATGCTATTTTGTTTAGCCTGTGGCGATCTTGACCTTTCGGTGGCCTCCATTGTCGCTTGTTCTGGTGTGGTGACCGCGGTTGCGATTAATGCCACAGAAAGCGTAACCCTTGGTATTGGCGCAGGCTTATTGTCTGGTGTCGCGTTTGGTTTATTCAATGGCTTTATTATTGCGAAATTGAAGGTCAACGCATTAATCACCACCTTGGCGACCATGCAAATAGCTCGGGGGTTAGGCTATATCATTTCCGATGGTAAAGCGGTGGGTATCACTGAAGAAGGATTTTTTAGCTTAGGTAACGCTTCATTTTTAGGTTTACCACTACCAGTGTGGCTAACCGTGGCGACCTTCGCGGTATTCAGCTTCTTACTCAACAAAACCGTCTATGGTCGTAACACACTTGCCATTGGCGGTAACGAAGAAGCTGCACGTTTAGCGGGCGTCAATGTCACCAAAACCAAACTCATTATCTTCACTGTGTCGGGCTTAATTAGCGCACTTGCCGGTGTTATCCTAGCGGCGCGTATGACCAGTGGTCAGCCAATGACATCCGTCGGCTTTGAATTAACCGTTATCTCTGCCTGTGTATTAGGCGGTGTATCATTGAAAGGAGGTATCGGTAAGATTTCTTATGTTATCGCAGGGGTATTGATCCTAGGAACCGTAGAAAATGCCATGAACTTATTGAACATTTCGCCCTTTGCTCAATACGTAGTACGTGGCAGCATCTTGCTTGCGGCCGTTATTTTTGACCGCTATAAACAAGCGAAATAGCACAGTGGCAATCAATAATAAGTTTGACGCTGAATATTTATAGGAATTAATGTTTCTATGTTTGCCCCAGAATGAACGGTCTTCTGGGGCTTTTTTATTTATTCTGAAAAACGATACTCTGAATAAAAACATTTCGATCAAAAAGAAGTTAAGCCATCTGCTTTTGTGCCTGCTCAGATCGAGAGGCCGCCACTTTAGATAACACAACCACCGCAAAGATTTGCACACACAGAGCACCGAACACAACGAACATACTGTCTACAAAACCAGCTATAAGAAAACTCAATAACGCAATGCTGCCATTTAGAACCGCATAAGGAAACTGAGTTCTAAAATGCTGGAACTGATCACAACCAGCCCCTGTTGAGGACAAAATGGTCGTTTCTGAAATTGGTGAACAGTGATCACCAAACAAACCACCAGAAAGCACCGCACCAATACACACATACAATGGTGCATCAATAGCAAATACCGTTGGTATAACAAGTGGCATCATAATCGCAAACGTACCCCATGAAGACCCTGTTGCAAACGAAATAATCGCCGCTAATAAGAAAGCTACGGCAGGTAATAACCAATAAGGGAAACCTGTTTGTGCCAGTTCAGCAATATAACTTGCCGTACCAAGCTCTTTACTAATACCACTTAATGCCCAGGCTAAAATTAAAATGATTGCTACTTGAATCATTTTACCCATACCTTGTAAATAAACTTGAATCCCTTCACTTAAACTTCTTACATTATACCAAGCCATTAAAGAAATAAGGGATACCGCAGCACTAAAATAGGCAGTACTTAACGCGGCTCGAAATACCGATCCAGACACTTTTTCAAATGGAAAACCAAGAGGAACTAACATATACGCCAATACAGCCGCCATCACCAAAAGTGGCACACCGATAAAAGAGGATTTTGCATTAGGGTGGGTAAATGCACTGACAGTATTCACATCATGATCAACTACCGACTTACCCGTTTTCGCCAGTTGTTCAGCCTTCGCCATCGGCCCAAAGTCTAATTGAGTTAACGCCAATAAAGGAACTAAACCAACTGCTAAAATAGCGTAAAATTGATAGGGAATAGCAGAAATAAAGGCATCCCAATCAGAGATATCGCTATTTGCTGCGGTGAGTTCTTTTTGAATTAGCCCCATGATGTACACCCCCCAACCAATAAAAGGGATCAAAATAGCCACTGGCGATGAGGTCGAATCAATAATGAAGGCCAGTTTTTCTCTTGAAAGTTTTAATTTATCAAATAAAGGACGAAATACCGGGCCAACAATTAACGGCGTTCCAAGATCGGAAAAGAAGATCGTAATGCCACCGAGCCAAGCTGAAATTTGCCCTCGAGTTTTATTACTGATCCAATGCGTCACTTTCGTGGCAAAAGCTTGCCCCCCACCCGATTGCTCCATCAAGGCAACAAAGCCACCAATGAAGACTAACAATACCAATACTCCAGCGTTATAACTGTCGGTAAGTTGTGTGGCTAAATGGTCTTTCACTAACAGTCCAAAGCTGGAAAAAATATCCCACCCCGACAGCATAATCACACCGGAAAACACGCCAAAAAATAACCCTAAAACGACATTCTTTGTGGCAAGCGATAACACCAAGGTGACAATAATGGGTAACAGTACAACAGCACTCTGTTGATCCATGTGATTTCCTTATTTACATTAAAATTATTGTGCATATATATTCACAATAATCACATCTAAATGCAACCATTAATCCACAGTTCGTTCGAGTAAATACATTAGATATGAAAGATAATGCTTAGTCTACGCTGCTGCCACCGAAAGCTCGGTTGGTAAACATCACTCTATTATTAGCGGGTAACTTTATGGAGCCGTCGGAAATTATTTTGATCCTCGCGCCTATCTTGTTCCCTATTGCAATTGAACTTGGCATCGACCCAATTCACTTCGGCATCATCATGGTAGTGAACATGGAAATCGGCTTAATCACGCCCCGTCGGTTTGAGCTTATTTGTCACTTCGGCCGTCACCGGAATGCCACTCAGCGCCACCATCCGAGCCGCCCTACCGTGGCTGATGATCTTGTTGGTGTTCTTGATGATTATTACCTATATACCAGCAGTGTCGTTGTGGCTGCCGAATGCGTTGGGGATGCCTTAGGGGATCGGTTAAGAGAATAAAAAAACGTGCCAGTGGGTGGCACGTTTTTGGACAAAACCAACTTAGTCGCATTCGTCTCTTCAATAATGTTGGAATTAGTTTTGATATGGCAAATCGCCTTTATATCGTGCCTCTTAATTTATTGGCTCGATTCACCTGATACTGTACGCGTTCTATACATCAAAAAAACACGTAGCCAATAGGATTACAATCTTTATTATTGATCACATAAAACGTCATGCGTATTTTGACCAATAATCTAGGTTAGAAATCGACAAGGAAATTTACATTACTACTCCGGACCATTTTTAGAATCAGTTCGAGTACAACCCATACATCGTTAGACAACCTACCATACCATTTATTGTCATGGTCGTGGTGGCACACAAAGATACGGTTCTGTTGAGAGAACAGCGCTGTAACTTAACGGCTATCTGAAAAGGGGCAATAAGCACTCCTAGCAGCACCTGTACCACAAAAATCTGTATCAGTGGATCAAACAAATCCAGAGACAACCTTTGAGTTTGAGCGACAGAGAGCATGATTTCCCAAATCGTTTCTAGCATATTCAGTTTGAATGCCAGCAAGACACCGACAAGCAGCGCTACAGTAGCGATCTTAGGAAAGCGGCGCGCAGCAGGAATAAGACGGCACGACGTCGAGACTGTCAGCAAACTCACAAGCACCACTACCGACACCTGTGCAACCATCGCCAATGCCTCTAGGGCATGGTTATCGATCGTCAAATGAATACCAGTAGTTGCGTGTAAGCCAACCCCCAAGCCAGAGCCAATGGTCAGCACATGGATCGAGTTAAACCTTGTCCATTTAGAGGAAAGAATATAGTAGCAGAGGTACAGGGGGGTGCCGAGGCTAAGTTGAGTTAAAAAAAAGTCTGCATATCGACTTTCGCGTAAAACAAGAACCAAATAACCAAAAGAGACCAACAATAGTATAACGTAAAGAATTTCCCATCGGTATTCCTTTACTCTATTCATTGCAGGTCTCCTCAAATTAAACGATCGATTTAGCAGTCAAAACTGACTTACATCGCATTAAGTTCAGCGATAGCTTCATCGACTTTTAACGTCATGGCACTGACATCCTCAATAGGCACTAAAAAGCCACTTAGAGCTTTAACCCATTGACTGAAGTCCGCCAGATAGTTTTGCGCGACGCTAAAGTCGCCATTGACGACATGAACATCTATAATATCGATACGATACAACAACATAGATTTAACCGAGTCATAGATATTTGCAGTTTGAACGATCGATCTAACTCTGCCAGCAAAGAGTCAATATTAACAGGACTTTCTTCTACCACTAACGCACATTCAGACTCAACTTGGTAGTCTGCGCCAGAAACGTAAAGGTTATAACACTTCGCTTCTAACACTCGAGCAACATTGAAACTCACGGCTGCAAGTTGTCCATCAAATTCGCCCAACACCCCAGGAATGCGTAGACCCGACTCATCACCAAACTCAACCGATTCGCTGCCCGTCCAACTTACATTGAGCAGTTTCACGTTGACAGTCTGATATTTGTTATTGGCTGTTACCACATTAGGGGTAACGGATGAGATCACCGGCGTCAAAGCAGCAGTAAGTGCTTCATTTAATGCCTCAGCGAAACGAGTACTGTCACCACGTTTGATCTCCGGTACATAATAGAAACTGCCATTCACGTCTTTGGTAAACTCTTCGTATACCCTATAGTTATTGAGCCCCACATAAGGATTATCAATGATCTCAATGGTATACTCTGTTGGTACCGATAAACGTTCATGGTTAGCCTTAATGTTGTTTAAACTCAACCGAGTAAACAACAGATGCATATTACATATAATGGAATTATATGGATATGCAGCACATATCGAACTTTCTTTTTATACTTACATTTGTTGCACAGTAAGCTCGCCATAAACCTCACGTTCAAATCAGCACGTTAGCTGCTTAAGATCGTATCCTTTAACGTCAGGAAGTACAAAAGGAAACAGCTCATTAAGATGAGCAAGTCCAATGTGCTGTCATTCCTACGAAATATGCGCGACCTCATAAGACGCACTCAACGGTTCCGGTAGCTGCTCTCAGAATGAGATTTCCCATAGTTGTTTTAAAAAGGCTGAAACGTATGTCGTGATTAGGTAGTTCCAAATCGCTAAAGTACCAATCAAAAGTCATGAGTCAAGTGAATCCATTCAATCCTTTTTGGGAAGGTTTCCTTAATGTGCGTAAGGTGAAAAACACAGACCGTAACTAGTGGTTTGCCCATAAACTTTCATTATGAGTGCCTGTCGCTGATAAGATTAATCATTACTTGGATGTTAGCTAGTACCAAATAACGACTAAATAGTAGCTGAAAATTATAGCTGTCCTATAGGCAACTGAACAGTTACCAAAGTCATTGAATAATCATAGTGACTCAGCAGAGTATCCACTTATGTAGCCACGTTAAACGTATTAGAAAAGCATGTTGAAGCCTTGAACGTTTTACTAGTTTAATTGTACATGCATACCTGTTTTATACCTTTCAACATTTGCTCAACCAATGAATCATTTTCTTTCCAAATATTATTTAATTTTTCTCTAAAACTCACTCAATACTCCTTTTGATAAAATGCCCACTCTCAGTGAAAAAATTTAGGTATAACGCTTAAATTATTGGCGCACCAAATTAAGCGCCAAACCTATAACCAAAAATGCCAAGCCCTAAACTATTCTGATCTAATCGTTCTGGACAATTTTGAGTTACCGATTTTACTAATTTAGTAAATTACGGATTAAGCAAAGTATGTTGATACTTTGATCGTTTATTAGGAACAATTTCACAGATACTTTTTGTAATAACCGGCTTTTGACACATAACCAATATGCTCATAAAAACCTTTAGCACCAGCTGTTGCCAACGAGACCAATACACAATTATGTTCTTTGGCCTGCTGTTCAAACCTAGCCATCAACTTACCACCGATACTACTGCCACGATGCTTTTCAGTAACTAAAACCTCGTCAACCCAGGCCACACTACCCGATGCATAAAAGGCTTCATGCACATAACCTGAAATATACCCAATTAACTGGTCATCTGATTCTGCCACTATAATGACAGACTGATCTGCTCCAGCCAGACTGGACACTTCATTAAGCGACATTTTGCTGTTCAAAGTTAACAGGGCTTAGATACCCAAGAGCACTGTGCCTTCTTGTCCGATTATAATCAACCTCTATGTACTCGAAGATCGTTTGACGCATCTGGTCTCTCGTCATAATCGGCTCATATTGGATCGCTTCAACTTTCATCGAATGGAAGAAGCTCTCAACACAAGCATTGTCCCAGCAGTTTCCTTTCCTACTCATACTTTGCTTTAGATTATAAACAGTTATGAGGTCTCGATAATCTTTTGAGCAGTACTGACTACCTCGATCACTATGAACGATAACCTGCTCAGGAAATTCGCGACGGAACAAAGCCATTGATAGAGCATCACAGACCAGCGTAGCCGTCATTCTGGTATCCATAGACCATCCGATTACTTGTCTTGAGTAAAGGTCAATAATTACTGCCAAGTACAACCAGCCTTCGCTTGTCGCAACATAGGTGATGTCTCCCGCCCATTTTTCATTCGGAGCCGCTGCGTTAAAGTTCTGAGCCAGCAAGTTTGGAGCAACTGGCATTTGATGCTTGCTGTCTGTCGTGCACTTAAATTTACGTGCCGCTTTCGGCGTTAAATCTTGACGCTTCATACTGGCCGCAATGGTTTTCACATTGTGGTTATCACCGCTCTCAGACAGTTCTTTTTGGATTCGCCTTGAGCCATCTCGGCCTTTGCTGTTATCAAAAGCTTCTTTGACCTTTGTATCAAGCTCTTGGCGAACTGCCTCGCGTTGGCTAGCCTTATGGCGATGTTTAACCCAGTAATAAAACCCACTTCGGGATACCCCGAATACCTTAGCCATACGTACAATATTGAAGTACATCAGGTGTTCGAGCATAAATTCGTAGCAATTTACTTTAGATTTTTCGCGAAGTAGGTGGCGGCCTTTTTTACAATTTCTAGCTCTTCTGCTTGCTCAGCCAACTGCCTTTTGAGCTTGGCAACCTCTGCGGCTAGCTCTTGTTCTCGCTGACTAGTATTGGTGTCTTTCTTCGAGTTCTTCCGCCACCCGTAGATTTGAGATTCATGTAAAGAAAGCTGCCTTGCAGCCGCAGCTACTCCCACTCTCTCTGCTAGTTTTAGGGCTTCTGCTTTAAATTCAGGGGAATGTTTAATTCTAGTTTTCTTAGTTGTCATTGTTCACCTCGTTAGTGATTGTACTCACTTAACTCAGTGTCCAAAACAGCTGGAGCGGATCACCGCCACGGTATCCCCCGCTTTGGTACAGGCTTCTAACGCTATTTTTACTGCATCAATACAACCATGCGTGACCACTAATTCATCTGAATTTAAACCAAATCCATTATGACTAAAATGGTTGGCTAACGCCTCACGCAGAACTTTCTCACCTTGTAATTCTGGGTAATCTTCTACTTTCTGAGCAGAGCGTTTCATGGCTCGCCGAAAACAATTATCCAGAGCCGCACGAGAATCTTGATCTAATGACGATCGAGATCGTCCTAAAGGGCCAGATAACTTAGCGCCAGATAACTTAGGGCTAGAAAAACGTTGTGGTTCCAACGTTGAAACTGAACTAGTAAAAGGATGCCATTCTGGAGATTGAATTTCACTTTGTTGTGAAGAAACGTAAAAACCCGCTTGTGGTTTAGAAATAAGCCAACCTAAAGATTCCAACTCTTCATAGCAATTCACCGCCGTCGATAAGCTTATATTATGTTGGCGAGATAACTGACGTAATGACAACATACGATCGCCATACGATAGCTTTCCTGTTTGAATATCCGCAATAAACTTTTCTGCTAGCTGTTTGTATTTCGCCATGCGCTCTCATCCCTTATATGCTCTAAGCTGCCATATTCTCTAAACTGCAATCATTAAATTGTACCTATAAATTATCATAAAATTGTATCTGTACCCTTTCAATATAACAAGACACACTGATGCTTCATCACATAGGAAAGGAATCAATATGAAAACCAGAGACATACTCATTACCGTGCTCGTCATGGCTATTTGGGGATTTAATTTCTCAATGATCAAACTTGGGGTAAATGATGTTGACCCATTATTGGTGGCCGCCTCTCGCTTCTTATTTGCCACCTTTCCTATTATTTTCTTTATCCGAAAACCGAATGTGCCTTGGCGCTATTTACTTGGCTACGGCATTGTTTTTGGAACGGGGATTTGGGGAATGGCATCAACATCCATCACCTTTGGCTTATCCTCAGGAATGGCGGCAGTGTTATTGCAAATAGATGTGATCACGACCGTTTTCGTTGGCGTTTGGCTGTATAAAGAAACCATTTCCTCACGCATGCTCAGTGGGATTTTGATTGCTTGCGTTGGGATCATCGTCTCGATTATTTATACCAATGGTAATGTCAGCTTGGCGGGAACCGCATTTATTTTAGTGTCTGCCATGTGCTGGCCAATTGCAGGTGTAATCATGAAGCAATCTGGTTGTAAGTCCCCTTTTGCGTTTAATGTTTGGGGAATGTTATTCGCTCCAGTGCCTTTGGTGGCTTTAAGTATTCTGATTAATGGCTTTGATGTTTTAGAGATCACTTATCAACATTGGAATTCAAACACATGGATTTCAGTACTATTTCAAGCCTACCCAACCACGGTCTTTGGTTACTGGGTTTGGAATAAAATGATCTTACAATACCCAATGAGCCAGCTTGCACCTTTAACCTTATTAACCACGGTGTTTGCTTTATTAAGCGGTTACATATTATTTGGGGAATCGCTCTCAAATGCACAATGGATCTCGTGCAGCGCATTTTTAATTGGAATTGCTTTAGTGATCATCAAACCTAAGAACAAAGCAGTGAATCTAACTCAACCTATTAAAAGCCCGCATTAGATTTCTTGCTTATTGTTCGTTACTGCGGCTTCAAGTAAGACGTGATATAAATTCCGCCTATTACCAACATCACATGGTAATAGGCTCACCTTTTATTAGCTTGATTTTTTACTCATCGAAGCCACCATCACACTGATAAAAATAATGCCACCGCCTAGCATTTGTATCATCGATAAAGATTCGTTTAGCCAAATCACAGCAAAAATAGCGCCAAACAACGGTTCGCTGCCCATAAGGAGAGACACTTTAGTCGGTGATAATTGGCGTACGGCATGATTTTGGACAAAAAAAGCAAACAAGGTACAGCACAAAACCATATAGATAATGATCAACCAAAACTCGGAAGATGTCGGCAGTGAAAGATCCACATTATGACTGAAGATCATCACGCAGATTGCACTGGCGGCGACAACAAAAGATTGAACACAAGTAAGAGTGACATTGGATATCTGTTTACCTTGAGTAATTTTTTTCGTCGCAGTTACCATTACCGCCCTCAACATCGCGGCGACTAAAATAAAGTAATCACCTCGACTTAACGCCATCTCAACGCCATTTGAACTTGTTAATAAGAAAACACCGACGACACTTGATATAACAAGCATAAACAATGTCTTACTGATCAGTTTTTTATTCATACACATTTCTAGTAAAGCCGTAGCTATCACTGACAAGCTAATAAGAAATGCAGCTTTACTCGCTGACGTATTAAACACACCAGCGACTTCAAATAAGAAAATTGTTGCCAGAATAATTCCTGTTGGCAGCGCTACTTTCCAATCTTTACTGCGCCCTATTTGTGCATCTCTAACCGCTATAGGAAGTAATGATAG
Source organism: Vibrio casei (assembly GCF_002218025.2). Lineage (NCBI taxonomy): Bacteria > Pseudomonadati > Pseudomonadota > Gammaproteobacteria > Vibrionales > Vibrionaceae > Vibrio > Vibrio casei. Next base: position 928,553 of record NZ_AP018681.1, read on the forward strand.
AAATGTGATCGAAAACCGTAAGGCAATAAACATCATTACCGACGTATACACTAGAGCTTGCTTGGTTAAGCCATAACTGGTTCCCCAAAAAATGGCCACTAATAACAATAAAATCTCTAATGTGGGAAAAGAAAAGTGCCTTCTTCCACCTTTACTTAATGTTTGTTCTTTTACTGCCATATCGTTCATAACGAATCCTTCCATTTATCTTACTGGCTTCACATTGAAGACCATCATATTTTGACAGGACCAGTATCAATGAGTAACTTAACCGTAACAATATGGTGATAAAGCAAAGGATAGTTGCGCTGTGGACACAAATAGAATCATGCATTTGATGCCAGAAATGGCCACTTTCGTCACTATTATTGAAGAGGGAAGTTTTTCAAAAGCCGCCATAAAGCTGGGCGTAATGCCATCATCGGTGAGTCGTTCAATCAGTAAATTAGAAACTCAGTTACAACAGAAGTTAATTGAAAGAACTACGCGTCAATTGCGCTTAACCTCCGTTGGAGAAGACGTATTTCAACTTTGTCTTGATATGCTCAACTCCGCTAAACAGGCAGTGAATGCTGCACAGTCAAATCAAAATAATGTATCGGGAGACTTGAGTATTGCTGCCCCTAAAGCCTTATCTCGTCAGATTTTAATGCCGATAATATTGGCGTTCATTAAGCAATATCCCGATGTATCATTGAAATGGAAAGTCGCCGATCACTACATTGATCCCATCAGTGGCGAAGTCGATGTGGTTATCCATATTACAGATAAGCCAGTGGAAGGTTTAGTGGCAAAAACATTAGGATCGGTGAAACGAGTTGCTTGCGCTAGCCCCGCGTATATTAAGAAGCATGGCCTACCGACTCATCCTGATGATTTATTCTCACACCAATGCATCGGTTATGGCGAAAGTGCAGCGGATAATACATGGATCTTAACCAAAGATGCCAAAAAGCATGTGATTAAGATTAAGGGGGTGATTGCAGTTAATCATAGTGAAATTAGAAGAGAAGCGGTATTGCAAGGACTTGGTATTTCAATTTTCCCGGACTTTACCCTATCCAAATATCTCAACTCAGGCGAACTTATCCAAGTCCTACCTGAATGGCACATCAATGGTAATTATCAGGGCAACATTGTGGCGCAATACCCACAATCTAAGTACATACCGAATCAGCTAAAAGCTTTTCTTAACTTTATCCAAATAAACTGACGTTTTGCTCATTCATCATTCTTCTATATTAAGACTTTCTTGCCACTGCGTTGGTGACATCCCAAACCATGTTTTAAATCGGCGGCTAAATACTGATAATTCACAATAACCAAGTTTAAGGGCGACGGTGGTTAAGTTGAACTGATGATTTTTAAGCAAGATCAATGCTTCTCTTTTTCGTACTTGGTCGATCATTTCACGATAACTTGTTTCTTGTTCCGCTAGAAAGCGTTGTAATTTTTTAGGATGAACATCCATGCATAAAGCAATATTTTCTTTCGTACAATCCCCCGTTGCCAGTAACGTTTTAATCGCATTTTCAATTCGTTGAAGCTGTTCTAACTGTGAATTTGGCTTTGTCGCTGCTATTTCTTGAAAAAGAATTTTATCCAATAATTGATGATTAATATTCGGCTTAAGGTTCAAAAATTGGCTTTGGAAATAAATGCTATCCGTTTCACAATTAAATTCAGGTTTACAGCCAAAAAAATCCGTAAACACTTGTATATTTTGGGGTGAATTTTGTCGAAAACAGACCTTATCAACTCGCCACTTAACCCCAACCAAATCTTGTAACAGGTAAAAGCATGTTCCAAGAGTCACTTGCGCTTTTTGCGGTGATAACCCTGCCGGTGAAAGGTTTGTAAACTGAATTTCACACTGTTTATTGTTCATATTTTCAAACGTTAAAATCAACCCTTCGGCATGCAAATACAGGTATTTTTTGGCCACCGTTAACGCGTCAATAATGGTGTCTTGGCGTGACATATAGGCCCCAATTAAGCCTAATGTATTAACGCCCTGCTTTGCACTGAGTTCTAAACCAAACGTCTCGCAATGACAGCGTTGTGCAGACAATTCCAATGCAGCCAGAAAGTGGTCGTAGTGGATAAAGGCGTCCGGATCTCGAAGCTGGCTCGCCACAATACCCACTTCTTTTAAAATCTGATTAGGATTAGCATGATAACTTCTCACTAAATCACTGAAACCTTCTAAACTCGATGCACGGATATAATGACTCATAATACACCTCAGTGATTGTCCTAAAATATCAAATTAAATGATGTACGAATCAAATAATAGCCCACCTAAAATAAAATGTGAGGATTATCAATAACACCTAGTCTAGACTTAAAAAATACCGTGACCTTGCTCTCCCTCTCTTAATTCCATGTCTCAAAAAGTCATATCAATGTCCTAAAAAATCAAGCCAAATGCCGACTTCTTGTTAACATAAGATTAACAAGAAGCCTACTAGATAGGATTAGGGCTTGATCTTGATTTAACGAAGGAAACATTATGAACCTGACTACCGAGTCCGTAACAACTCCGTCTGCCAACCAATCTGTCAGTGGTGAGGCTCAACCTACGACTTCCCAAATATTGAATCGTTCTTTAGATGCTCAACGTCAAGCCTTTACTTCGCATGGGCAAGAAAGCTATGAAGAGCGTAAGAAGTACTTGCTCAACCTAAAATTATTACTGACTGAAAACCGTGAAGCCATCATTGAAGCCATCAATAAAGATTACGGTAATCGTTCTTACCATGAAACCTTATTGGCGGAAGTCATTACTGTCGTCAGTGATATTTCCAGTACCATTAAACATCTTAAAAAATGGATGAAAGTTCAAAAGCGCAGCGTTGATCAAAGCCTCTATTTTGGAGCTAAGAACCGTGTGATACCACAAGGCATTGGCGTGGTGGGATTCATCATCCCTTGGAACTTCCCACTTAATTTAAGCTTTTCTGGTTTGTCGGCGGCCTTTGCGGCGGGTAACCGAGCCATGGTAAAAATGTCGGAAAATTCTGTAAATTTTTCGGAGTTACTCAAGCAACTCAGCCCCAAATATTTCAACCAAGACAAACTGCAATTTTTCACCGAAACTGGTGAAGTCGGCATTGCTTTTTCAACCCTTCCTCTTGATCACTTAATGTTTACTGGTTCCGGCGTGACGGGGAGAAAGGTCATGGCGGCGTGTGCACAGAATCTTACGCCCGTCACGTTAGAGTTAGGAGGAAAATCACCCGCCGTGATTGATCCTAATTATCCATTAGATAAAGCAGTTGAGCGCATCATGTTTGTTAAGCAGTTTAATGCTGGGCAAATTTGTACTACGGTTGACTATACTTTTGTGCATCAATCCCAACTAGCCGCTTTCATTCAATCAACGAAAACCTGGGTCAAAAAACATTGCCCTGATATCCACAGTAAAGACTACACCTCGATTATTGATGACACCGCCTTTGTACGACTGGTAGAGACTGTGGACGACGCACAGAAACAAGGCGCCACCATCATCAATTTAAGTGACCAAGAAGCCGATGCGACCACGCGAAAATTTCCACTCACTTTAATATTAGACACCACCGATGAGATGACCATTAGCCAACGTGAAACCTTTGGCCCAATTATGATGGTGAAAACCTACCAACAAGCCGATGAAGTGATTAATTACATCGTACAACGCGATCGCCCTCTTGCGTTTTACCCATTTAGCAATAATAAAACGCTGGTTAATCATTACTTAAGCAATGTGCTTTCTGGCGGGGTATCGGTAAACGACGCACTATTCCATGTGGGTCAACACGACTTACCATTTGGTGGGATCGGTGGCAGTGGTATGGGGCATTATCACGGTTATGAAGGGTTCGTCACTTTTTCTAAAATGCGCCCTGTTTTCTATCAAGCCAGTTTTTCAAGTTTAACATTTCTCATGCCACCATATGGGAAGTTCGCGACGAGAGCTCTACATTTTATCGCTAAATTTAAGTCCTAATCTAAGTCTTAGCCTAAGTTGAGCCATATGAATAACACCACGAACCATAAATAATAAGAAATCAATATATCCATTAGAGATGTAAGATTCATACTAGACAAGGAAAGCAACGATGAGCAATGTAACCTATGACTTTGATCAAATCATTATTGGCTCAGGCTTTGGCGGTTCGGTCAGTGCCCTACGCTTAACCGAAAAAGGTAACCGAGTTCTTATTCTCGAAAAAGGCAAGCGACGTAATGACAAGGATTTTGCTAAAACCAACTTAGATAGAAAAAATTATATCTGGATGCCAACAGTCGGATGGAAAGGCGTGACTCAATTCAGTTATACCAATAAAGTTACCGTTATCCATGGTGTAGGCGTTGGTGGCGGATCTCAAGTTTATGCCAACGTACACTTCATTCCAGAAGATAAGGTCTTTAGCTCACCCGCTTGGTCTCGTATTCGTACTGATTGGAAAGAGCAAATCTTGCCTTATTATGGTCTTGCTCAGCGCATGTTAGGCACCGCTAAAAATACCTATACCAATATTGCCGATGAGACCTTAAGAAAAGTCGCTGAAGACATAGGGCGAGGAGATTCCTATACTACCGTATCAACGGGCGTTCTCTTTCCTCAAGATGACGACGTTCAAGGAAAAGCTATGCCCGATCCGTATTTTAACGGCGATGGCCCCGAGCGTAACACTTGTCAAATGTGTGCTAATTGTGAAATTGGTTGCCGTTATAACTCCAAGAATACATTAATGAAGAATTACCTTTATTTTGCAGAGCGTAATGGCGCTGAAATCCGCCCAGAAAGTGAAGTCTTAAAAATTGAGCTCATTACCCCAAATGGGGATGGATGTGATGGGTATAAAGTCACCATAAGAGAGCATAAAGAGAATAACAAAAAACGAGAATATACAGTCACCACACGAGGTGTTGTGGTCTCTGCTGGTGTTATGGGCACGGTACCTTTATTACTGCGCATGAGAGATCAATACAAAACACTGCCTAATATTTCAAAATTACTCGGTCAACAAATTCGGACGAACTCTGAAACCTTAACCACCGCGAATGATATGAATGTAAAAATCAGTGATGGTGTCGCGATTAGCTCTTTCATTTCGGTTGATGACGACACTAATGTTGAAATTAATCGCTTTGGAGAAGGATCGAACGGTACTTGGTTATATTTGCCGTATGTTCCAATGGTCACGGGTGTCGGTATTAAACGTATTGGTAAATTCTTACTCAATACCATTGCTCATCCGATTAAAACGGTTAAGGTTCTTAACCCAAATGGCAAAGCCGCGCGTTCAATCTTATTTCTAGTGATGCAAAAATCTGAATCGTTTATCCATTTTGAATGGCGACGTAAATGGTACCGTTTGTTTAAAAAAGAGATTTCAGCAGTACAAAATTCCGATGATATTCCATTGACGGTTTCTTTCCCTGCCGCTGAAGATGCGACTCGCCGTTTTTCAGAAAAACTCAATGGTGAAGCAGGCTCAGCGTTAACCGAGATCTTAACCGGAGCACCAATGACGGCCCATATTATGGGAGGAGTCGCGATTGGTCGTAATGCACAAGAAGGTGTCGTCGATGAAAGTGGAGAAGTCTTCGGATATAAAAATATGCGAGTCATCGATGGTTCAATCATTCCCGGAAATCTAGGCGTGAATCCATCATTAACCATCACCGCGTTGGCTGAATATGCCATGAGTAAAGTCGGCGTGTTTGATGAAAAACGAGCCAGCCACATAAAACCGATTTTGTTCTCTGAACCATTAGAAGGACAAACTTCCGCCTTAACTGGCAGCGGTAATTTAGTGGCTACGTTAAAGCCACAGCCACAGTAAGAGCGGAAGATCCAACGAAATCCCATTAAAAAATGAGATGGTTATCATCTCGTTTTTCTCTTGTCGATTTAAAAATATTCATCTTACCGCTATTTAAAAGAGTAAAGCTCAGATCAGATTATTTAACCAATTTTCGTCATTTTGTTTAAAGTGAATTCTTCCATCAACCCTGCTGTTGCCGCTTTAAAATCCATAAGATGTTGTGTGCTTGAGTGCTTATCTAATGCCGCTTGATTTTGCCAAACTTCATAGAAAAGAAAATGCGCTGAGTTTTGGTTATCTTGATGTAAATCATAACTAATGCACCCTTCTTCTGCGCGAGTTACATCGATTAATTTGAGTAGTTCAGTTTTTACTTCTTCAATTTTATCTTCTTTCGCTTTGATGCTGGCGATAACCGTTAACCTAGTCATTCGAGTTTTCCTTCGTCAGTTAATGTATTGGTCTTCATTGAATCAATATTAGCCTTTGCGGTTATATTAATAAACAGTAAAATAATAGCAATATTATCAAATAAAAATAGACAATATGTTATTAGAAGACCTGCAAGTAATTTTAAAAGTGGCTGAATTTCGTAGTATTACTGCTGCGGCAACACATTTAAATATGAGAACGGCAACGGCTAGTGCGGCAGTAAAGCGAGTTGAAGCCTCTTTAGGTGTTGAATTATTTGTTCGAACTACTCGCCAATTAAGACTTTCTAAAGCAGGTGAGCGCTATATTCCACAGTGTGAACAAGCAATGCAATTACTCGATAGTGCTAAACAGAATATGCAGCATGATCTTGGAAAAATAGAAGGGGAATTACGAATTTCCGTTTCCTCTGATCTTGGCCGTAATGTGATCATACCTTGGATTGATGAATTCATGGAAATGCACCCTGGATTAACGCTTAAAGCGCATTTAAGCGACAGCAATGTGGATTTTTACCGTGATTCTGTCGACATGGCGGTACGTTATGGATCGCCAACCGATGCTCATTTATACGGTTTCAAAATTGCCGATATCCCAAGAGCGCTTTGCGCTACCCCAACTTATTTAAAGCAACACGGTATTCCTACTCATCCGAATGATTTAATTCATCATAATGGTTTACACTTTCAACTTTCGATATGGTGCACGATACTTGGCGCTTTACGGAAACTAATGGAAATAAAGAGACCGAATACAAAGTAAAATTAAAAAGTAATCGTACCGCTAACGATGGTGATTTAGTCCGTCGTTGGTGTGTGAAAGGCTACGGATTTTCATCTAAATCGATTTTAGATATGTCGGATGATTTGTTAGCGGGGCGAGTAGTTCATGTCATGCCTGAGTTTACCTTGGTCTCAACCGAAATGTGGTTTGTGTGTCCAAGTCGCCAGTCGATTACACCCGCCATGAGATTACTCAGAGATCACTTCAGAACGAAAGTTGAACAACGTTTAAAAGAGCTTCGGGATCATCAGATCTTACCGTCTTAACCATAAGATCTGATGAGTTAGTTTATACAAGTTGTTTTTTATATATAATCCGCTTAATTCAACCTCTCAGACTTAACTTCGAGCTTGAGTAAGTTTGGTTTCAAGCCGCTGAATATCCGCTCGATCAAACATATCTTGCAGGGTAGACGATAACTTACGACGCCAGTTCGGGTATTCATCCATCGTACCTGGAATATTAACTGGTGTATCCATCTCTAACCAGTCTTCTAATTGCAAGCTGAGCAAAGCGCTTGATCCCGTTGCCATATGCACTTGCATAGCTTCACTAAGAGCTTGATTAATAATCACCTCACCCGTCTCGTTATACTCTAACTCGGGTAGGTGATGATGTTCTTTTAACGTCGCGATGATGTGCTTCCTTCGTGTTTTTCTATCTTCAAACAACACGTTAAGTTGAGCTTCGTCTGGGTATAAACCAATTTCTTTCCCTAACGTTAGATCAGCGCTATTCCAAAATCCTCGCAGCGTCGGCATATCATGAGTGCATAACGCTGTCATTGATTGTTGTTTGTATTGATTTGGAGCGATGTACTGACCATCTTCTTCTGTTTCAAAAAAGAAAACTTTATAAGAATGAATCCCCGCATCATTAAGTTTTTCAACAATTTCTTCTGGTACGGTTCCGAGATCTTCCCCAATCACCGCGCATTGATGACGGTGGCTTTCTAGCGCCAAAATAGACATCAAGTCATCCACAGGGTAGTAGATATAAGCCCCATCTTTTGCGGTTTTTCCTTTAGGAATCCACCACAAACGTAATAAACCTAATACGTGGTCAATTCGTAAGGCGCCACAGTGACGCATATTGGCTCGCAGTAAATCAATAAATGGTTGGTAAGCTTGCACTTTTAATTGATAAGGATTTAATGGTGGTAATCCCCAATTTTGACCAAGTGGGCCAAAAATATCGGGTGGTGCGCCGATACTGACATCTTGACAAAGCGCACCATGATCAGCCCATGTATCTGCACCTGAATCACACACCCCCACCGCTAAATCGCGGTATAATCCAATCACCATACCTTTGTCTTCAGCCAGCTTTTGAACTTGTGTTAATTGTTCGTCTGCTAGCCATTGCAAGTACATGAACAACTGCACTTTTTCTTGGTTTTTCTTAATGTAACTCTGCACTTCTGGCGAATCAAAATGCTGATATTCTTTAGCGAAAACCGGCCACCCCCATACCGAGTCATCTTTAGCTTTTAAGTCACTATGAAGCGCATCAAACGCTGCTTGATGGATCAGGCTATCACTGCCTTGTTCAACAAAATCTAAAAAGGCACGTGCACGCTCAGACTTTGCTTTTAGCTCTTTCTCGACAAAGGTTTGATACAACGCTGGTAATACCGACATTTTTAAAGCCGACACTTCAGTGTAATCCACCCATTCTTTTTGTCGGTTAGCATGTAAACGTTGCTGAAACTCACTGTCATGTACTATCGTTTGAGCATTTTCACTGTGTTTGAACTCAGCAACGGCTTCGACATCAATGTACATCACGTTTAACCAACGACGCGACGATGGGCTATAAGGGCTTGCGCCTTCAGGGTTTGCAGGAAAGAGAGAATGTATCGGGTTTAAGCCCACAAAATCTCCACCACCATCGGCAATATGACTCACTAAATAATTAAGATCTGTGAAATCGCCAATTCCCCAATTGGTTTCTGACGTAACAGAATAAAGTTGAATGCTTGGGCCCCACAAACGCTGACCTTTAACTAATTCAGGTTGCTTAAAACACGCTTGTGGTGTCACGATTAATGACATTTCGAATGGTTTATTACGGCGTTTACGAAATAAGGAAAACTGGTGATACCCTAATGGTAAAGAGTTCGGTAGGGTAAAGGTTAAATATCCCAGCGTGTCACGTGTATCCTTAAAAACTTGAGATTCAAGGTAGCCTTCAAAACGCTCCCCTTGTTCGGTGTCTAAAACCCAAGAAAATTCACTCACACGGGCCGATGAAGCAATATGCAATTCAACATGTACCTCTTTGCCAGCATGAACAACTTTTACGCTAGGTAACCCATCGACCTTAAGGCGTTGTTCAGCTTGAGATAACAGCGTTTTCTCGTTGCTGGTATCATAACCTAGAGCTTGTAGTAGCTCCTCAATGGTGGTGTCGCTAACAAAAGCTTCTTTTCCCCACGCACTAATATAACGGTCCACAATGCCTTCTTGATTGGCAACTTGCTTTAATACCGATTCTGACTGACGGTTTGACGCTTGCATTGAATGCTCCATAGACAATATTCTTAATGGAATTGAGTTCATCTGATTGGGAGCAATCTTGCCTAGTTAGAGTCAATTTAACATCCTCCCTACTTAGCGATAAAAGGGAGGAGCAGCGGGGCGTAGGGGATGAAATGTTCGAACAAAATGAGATCTACAGCATGGTTTGTTACATAAACCTGAGACAGATCACATCAGTTTCATCCGTGCGTGATATGTTGTTACGATAATTATTACAAAATACAGATATAAAAATTCATTAAAATAATCATCTGTGTACAAAAAAGATGAGCTAGCTCAGTAGGCCATCAAGTTAATAGTATTCATACCGAGTAATACCAAAATACTATTTTCATTTTTATCTTTATTTCGCTTTCAACATACAATCAGAGATACAACGCTACCATGTGGATACCTTCCAAACTCAATCGCCCTGCGCGTTTACACAATGCCATTCTTCGCTCTCGACTACTGGATGAGCTTCTTCATGCCCCATATTACAAACTGGTCCTGTTTCGTTCTCCGGCAGGCTATGGAAAAACCACCATGGCGGCACAGTGGCTAAATAATCATCCTAATCTTGGGTGGTTTAATATTGATGAAAACGACAACGATGTCTTTCGCTTTGCCAACTACTTCTTACAAGCCTTTAATAAAGCAACCGACAACTCTTGCCCCAAGACTCAAGCCATTGCTGAACGTCGTCAATTTGCCAACCTAACTAGCTTATTCAGTGAATTATTTGCAGAATTCGGGTTCAATGACACTCAAACTTATCTCGTACTCGATGACTATCACTTAATTACTAATGAAGAACTGCATGAAGGTATACGTTTCTTTTTAAAGCACATGCCAGATAACATTACGTTAGTGGTCACAAGCCGAACCCACCCACCTCTTAATATTGCTAACTTACGCGTTCGTGATTTATTAATGGAAGTGGATAATTATTTATTAGCTTTTGATAAAGAAGAAACCGAGCGATTCTTTCACAAACGTATTGCCAACAATCGTTATGAGCCTAAAGTGCTTGAGTCGATTCGAACCCAAGTTGAAGGGTGGGCATCCGCCCTACAATTAGTCGCGCTTTACGCTCAACAACATCCCGATAGTTTAGAAAACTCGGTTGTCTCGATTGCCAATTTTAATCAAGATCATATATGGGATTACTTAGCTGAAGAAGTGTTTGACCAACTCACGCCTGATCTACAAATATTCTTATTACAATGCTCGGTACTCGATATGTTTAATGCTGATCTCGTCATGGAATTAACCGGGCGCAGTGATGCGTTAGTCATGCTTGATTCTTTAAACCGATTTGGCTTATTTATTCAACCAATGGAAGGCGAAGATAACTGGTTTCGTTTTCACAACCTTTTTGCTGAATTTTTACGCCACCAGCGGTACACACAAATCCCCGGTCAACGTAGTACACTCCATCGAAGTGCGGCGAATGCGTGGCTAAAACAACATCGCCCCCAAACCGCATTAAGTCACGCTCAAAAAAGCAAGGATGAAGCTCTACTTGTCAAGATACTGTCTGATCACGGTTGGCAAATGTTCAACCTTGGTGAACTACAAGTGGTTGAAGAGGCAATCAACGCCTTAAGTGATGAAGCACTTTTCACTTCCCCTCGTTTATGTTTATTGCGCGCATGGCTTGCTCAAAGTCAGCATCGTTACAATCAAGTGTCTAATTTAATCCTAGAAGCGGAACAAAAGCTCACTCAAAGAAACATCGAGCTTACCGATAGTCAAGTTGGTGAGTTCAAAGCGCTTTCTGCTCAAGTCGCGATTAATCAAGACAACCCAGCATTGGCCCTGGAAACCGCGGAGTCGGCTCTACAGCAGTTACCAGAAGCCAGTTTCCGAAGCCGTATTGTCGCCACATCCGTCATTGGTGAGGTTTATCATGTTATTGGCGAGCTTGATAAAGCCTTTGAAACCATGCATAAAACCGAATTAATGGCGCGTGAAGATAAAGTTTACCACCAAGCGTTATGGGCTATTTTGCAACAAAGCGAGATTCAATTAGCTCGTGGTTATGGGCAAGCTGCGTTTGAACTATTAAATAAAGCCGAACAATTAATTAAAGAGCAGCACCTACACCAACTGCCATTACACGAATTCATGTTACGCATTAAAGCTCAGATTTTATGGTGCTGGAACCGCTTAGATGAAGCCGAACGCTGTTCCCATGCCGGCCTTGAAGTCATGTCGCCATTTGAAAAGTCTAAATCTCTGCATTGCTATTCAATGCTCGCCAGAATTGCAGTATCTCGAGGGGAATTAGATAAAGCGGCTCGCTACTTAGACACCACCAATCAATTACAAGAAAATAACCGTTACCATATTGATTGGCGCGCTAATGCCGACTTTGCCAATCTATTATACTGGGAAGCCACCAGTAACATTGAAGCAATACAAAAATGGTTAAATCACCGTGAAGAACCTCGAGCGGCGGTTAACCATTTCCAACAACTCCAATGGCGAAACATTGCTAGAGCGTCTTTATTTGTTAACGATTTAGAACGAGCAGAATTAATACTCAGCAAACTTCAAAAGCAAACCAACGCATTAAAGTTAAATGCTGATAGAAATAGAAGTCTCGTTTTAGAAGCCGTACTCGCTGTGAAGAAAAAGGATGAAACCCTCGCGTTGCAACATGTTAGTGATGCCCTTTCATTAACCAATGGTACAGGCATGATTGGCAACTTCTTATGCGATACTCAATACGTTATGCCATTACTGAAAACACTGGTAAAAAGCCAAAAACTCGGTGAACTTGAACAGCATCGAGCGCAAAGCATATTACAACTTATGTCAAGCAAAGAACGTACACGCTCCGTGCATTTTGATGAAGCCTTTGTTGAAAAATTACTCACTCTACCCGACTTACCAGAGCTCATTCGCACCAGCCCTTTAACTCAACGTGAATGGCAAGTATTAGGCCTAATTTACGCTGGATTTAGCAACGACCAGATTGCATCGGAGTTTGATGTTGCGCCAACCACCATTAAAACGCACATTCGTAATTTATATCAAAAAATGGGGCTAGATAACCGACAGCACGCCATTCGAACTGCAGAGCAATTGATTCATCTTATGGGGTTTATATCCAAGTAACTTTAAAGTGTAAAAAATCAATGAAGTGACCTACTTCATAGCGCCACGTTATCAATAATGTTATTAATGTAATGAGAAAGTATGATTATTTGCTCATTACCGACACCGTTTACGGATGAATGCAATGTCAGCCAATCGATTAAGGATAATCCTATGGCCACATTTTTACGCAAACATAAGAATGAGCAAGAATTCACGCTCAGTAGACATGAAAGAATGTTTTTTTTGATGCTCACTGCATTCCTGTCGGTGGGCATTCTTTGGCATATTCATTCTACCTCCACAGAACGACAAGCCTTAAAACCGTTAAAACAACATCAATATCAATTTAATCAGGCCTGCCAACTTGCGTTAAATGAAAACTTTCATCGTGACAATACCTATTGCCAGCATGCTCAACATTTTAATAACCAACTGACGTTAGCATTAAAAGATCAAAATTTAGAACTCAGTGAAAGTATGACGTTAAACCTCTATTTTCAGCAATACTACCGCCCTTTTCTCAAAGAAACAGAGTAAGCACAAAGAAAAAAGTGACAAAAACCCGATTTTTTACTTTCAACCTACCTAAATCACCATTTATCAACCACACTAAAGAAGTCAGTTTAGCGCGAGCTAATTAATCACTGATGAAACACAAGCTCAGCCATCACCTTTTACGTTTACTTTTGATTGGCTGCTCCGCTTATTTTGTATGACTCATTTGGCTTTAGTTGCATGATCCCCAATCATTCGGCTAAAGCCTATTTTAGCGTTTAAATCCGAGGTAGCACATGACAAAACGTACGCTGTTTAAATCCAATGTTTTACTTTCTATTACCTGTTTTCTCACCCCTTTTTATGTCGCAGCACAAACTCCAGCCATTTATTCAAGTGACAGTATTCATCACCCTGTTTGGGCAGAACACGGCATGGTCGCCAGCCAAGAAGAGTTGGCATCTAAAATTGGCGTCGACATTCTGAAAAAAGGCGGTAACGCAGTCGATGCTGGCGTAGCTGTTGGTTTTGCTTTAGCGGTCACTTTACCTCGAGCGGGTAATATTGGTGGTGGTGGTTTCATGATGATTTATGATGCCAAAAAGAAGCGTACCTTCGCTTTAGATTATCGTGAAATGGCGCCATCCAAAGCCTACAAAGATATGTACTTAGATAAAGATGGAAATGCCGTTGAAGAACTTTCTCGTTTTCATGGGCTAGCGGTTGGAGTTCCGGGCACTGTTGCTGGTTTAATTACAGCGTTAGAAAATTATGGATCGATGAATCTTAAAACAGTAATGGCACCAGCTATTGAAATGGCAGAAAGAGGCATCATCGTCACACCGGATCTGTATACCTCTTTGCAAAGCGCGAAAGACCGTTTACAAAAATGGGATAGCAGTAAACCTATTTTCTTTAAAGATGGCGGTAAAACGGATTACCAAATCGGTGACACTTTTATCCAACAAGATCTAGCGAACTCACTTAAACTGATTGCAGAAAAAGGCATGGATGGTTTTTATAAAGGCCAAACAGCAAAAGCGATTGCCGAGTCAGTGACCGCTGCAGGTGGTTTAATGACGATTGATGACCTGGCCAGTTATAAAGCAGTAGTACGTGAACCGGTAATGGGGAATTATCGCGGTTATAGCATTGCCTCTATGCCACCACCGTCATCAGGTGGTATTCACATCATCGAAATTCTCAATATTTTAGAAAATTACCGCCTTGGAGAAATGGGACACAACACTGCTGAAACCATTCATGTGATGGCCGAAGCGATGAAACTGGCTTATGCCGATCGTGCTGAGTATCTAGGCGATCCGGACTTTGTTAACGTTCCTATGAAAGGCTTAACCAATAAAGATTACGCCCATTCACTTTATGAACAAATTTCACAGGACAAAGCTCGCCCAGCCAGCGAAATAAAACATGGCCAACCAATGCCATATGAAAGCGATCAAACCACTCACTTTTCAGTGATGGACAAAATGGGTAACGTTATTTCAAATACCTACACTCTGAACTTTTCTTACGGAACTGGGATGGTCGCTAATGGCACAGGCATTTTGCTCAATAACGAAATGGATGATTTTTCTGCCAAACCCGGCGTACCCAATGGTTATGGCTTAATCGGCGGAGATGCTAATGCCGTGGAAGGCAAAAAGCGCCCACTATCATCAATGAGCCCTACCTTAGTTTTTAAAAATGGTAAGCCAATTATGGCAACGGGAAGCCCAGGAGGAAGTCGTATTATCACCACCACGCTTCAAATCATCATGAATGTGATTGACCACAAAATGAATATTGCTGAAGCTACAAATGCGGTTCGCGTCCATCACCAATGGCTACCAGATGAACTGCGTATTGAAAAAGGCTTAAACCAAGACACCATTAAGCTATTAAAAGCCAAAGGACAAAATGTTGTAGAAAAAGAAGCCATGGGTAGTACACAATCGATTATGCATACCGATAAAGGCTTCTTTGGAGCATCAGACCCGAGAACACCAAGTGCGTTGACGGTTGGTTACTAAACCAACAAGATATCGATTAATCAATCCCCCTAAGTTATCTATTTAAATAAACTGATAGGGGGATTTTTAAAACTTGAACCGACCGTTTTTAAGCGGGTATTTTGTGTCTCCCCTAACTCCACATTCTCGGTAAAACATCTTGATGTGAGGAAGATTTACGGTGCCACACTACCATGAGTATATGCCCCAAAATAAAGGTAAAAAGTAACCAACCTAAAACTCCATGCAATAGATTTCCAGGTTCCATCATCCATAGAATTTTATCATTGTGACCTGACATTAATGGCAATCCAAACGGCTCGAAAGCACGCCCTGAACCATATTGGCGCACAAGCGCTAATGCAGGCACGATGATCAGTAAACTGTATAAAGCAATGTGCCCTAACTTAGCCGCCACGTTAATCGCAACAGGTCGTTGATTCATACTGATTAACGCCCATATAATTCGAACAGCAGCAAGTAGAAAAAGCACAAAGCCTAATGGTTTATGTGTGGGCCAGATCCATTTTTCTACCGCAGTATCGGTCAATAAAAAATGCGCGCCAGCACTTAGGCATTGCCACAGCAGAATAAGCCCCATTAGCCAATGCAAAGTTCGTGTAACACTTCCATAACGATCAGAATTATCATGTAATAACATTTCTTTCCCTCAATTATTATAAAGGTGAGTGATTCACTATCGTATACTATCCCTATTTATAGACTACTAGATTTCACTATTACTAAAATTATCATCCCGAGTATTTTTCTGATAAGGTGCGCCGTCCGTGTAGCCAAACTTGGGAGGATAAATGAAGTTATTGTACTGGTTGAGTGAGTGGTTATCTCTTTCGCCAGAAGACCAGCAAGCTAAATTACCACATTCCGGATCCAGCCTACTTGACGATGTATTTGTTAAATATGACTTATTGGATGTAAACAAACCATTATTATTTACCTTTTCTCCCTCAGGCACCGATATAAAAGGGCAAGACTTAAACGAAAATTTTTCGCCTTGGGGCTATCAAGTTGCCCGACAGCAGCAAGTGAATGTTATTTCCTTTCAACACCTCGGTGTCAGTAATTGGTTCCGTAATCCTAATTTAATCCATTTTCTTGAACAATTATCCTCAATGTTAACGCCTTTTCAATGTCGCTTAGGCTATGGCTTAAGCCGAGGGGGATTTGCCATAGGTGCATTCGCAAATCTGCTTAAACTTAACCATGTTCTGTTGTTTTACCCAGTGAGCACCAAAAATAAAATGCTGGTGCCATGGGATGGTCGATCCAGCACCGAATTGGCGCAGCAGTTTAACTGGGAAAATAATTACCATGATCGAAACCTAGGTGAGGCCAACGGTTATATTATTTACGACCCCACCAATGACATCGACAAACTTCATGCCCAACGTTACCCAAAGCTTATTCAGTTTAAAGTCGTCGGTATGGGCCATGGGGTTCATCCAAATGATTTGGACAGGCAAGATTTTTACAACCAAATGGTTGAGCAGTTTATTCAGCATCAAAAGATAGATATTTCGCAATTTAACGAACAAGCCAAAACCCAGTTTTTAAAAGAAGACTGATGACCGAATGAACTTAGCTTGTCTAAGTCATTAGGGTAAGTGAACGCTGTCAATAAAACGGTAGCTTCAAGTATGAAGAATATAAATGGGAGGATAAATGAAGTTACTGTACTGGTTGGATGAATGGTCATCGCTTTCCCGAGAAGATCAGCAAGCGAGGCTACCAATGTCTGGGGCGGATCTACTTGACGGCGTTTTTGTGAAGTATCAATTTGTTGATATTAACAAACCCTTGCTATTCACCTTCTCACCCGCGGGCACCAATCTTCAAGAACAGGACTTACATTCAAATTTTTCACCTTGGGGTTATACGCTTGCCCAAAAACAAAACGTCAATATTATCGCCTTTCAACATTTAGGTAAAAGTAATTGGTTTCGTAATCGCAACCTCATTTTCTTTCTCGAGCAGCTATCAACGTTACTTGCTCCTTTTGAATCTCGTTTAGGTTATGGGTTGAGCCGAGGTGGTTTCGCGATTGGCGCTTTCGCAAAACTTCTGAAGTTAAACCAAGTATTATTGTTTCATCCGGTTAGCACTAAAAACAAAAAATTAGCACCTTGGGATAACAGAACCAGTACAGAGATCGCGCAACAATTTGATTGGGAGAGCGATTATCACGACTTAGATCTGGGGAATGCTAAAGGCTATATCATTTATGATCCGACCAACAAAATCGATCGACTGCATGCCAAGCGTTATCCTGATCTAACTCATTTAAGAGTCTTTGGAATGGGCCATGGCACTCACGCAACATACCTCAATAAATTTGGTTTTTATAAGCAAGTCGCTGTGGATTTTATTCGCCATCAACAAATAGATATTGCTCAATTTCGCCATCAAACCAAAACGCTTCGACTAAAAGAAGACTATTACCATAAACTGAATAAAGCCAATGCCAATTCTACTCATAGACTTGGGTTATTGAGCAAAGCTCATAATGTATTAATCGATGAGAAAAAGGCTCATGTGAAAGAGCATCAGACCACAATTGATATTCAGCCATTGGTGGATATTGCGATGAAACACCAGCAAACCAACCCTCAAGATGCCGTTCAACTTTTGGCCGTGGCCCAACAAATCGCACCTGATGACCCTTTGATAGAACACAAGTTGCAACAATTGCTATAGCTTATACCAATAACACTCATTAACTGGTCAGAAATTGTGAAGGAAAAAGCTTTGAGAACAAGGCAAGATTTTTCGTTAAGTAGTTATTCTACAAACAAAAATTTTTAACGCAGTTATCGACGTTTTTAACAAGCAAGAATAATCAAAGAATTAGTTCGATTGCTATTACAATATTCACATACAAAAATGCCGCAGATTCTCATCTGCGGCGTTTTGATTTATAAGTAATATAGAAAAAACTTATCCCTTCACACCACCAGCGGTTAAGCCGCCAACAAGGAACTTCTGAGCCAGTAAGAACACAATGGTGATTGGTAATGCCGAAAGTACTGCCGCGGCCGCAAAGTCACCCCATAAATAGTTTTGTGGGTATAAGTACTGTTGCATCCCGACCGCCAAGGTATAGGAATCAACATCTCGTAATAACAATGACGCCACTGGCACTTCTGTTACCGCGGCAATGAATGACAAGATAAACACCACCGCAAGAATCGGCACAGAAAGCGGTAGCAAGACCAAACGGAAGGCTTGCCAAGGCGTTGCGCCATCAAGTGCAGCAGCTTCTTCTAATGAGTTATCAATCGATTCAAAATAGCCTTTAATCGTCCATACATGCAACGCAATCCCGCCCATATAAGCGAATACCACACCACCATGAGTATTCAATCCTAAGAACGGAACATAGGTACCTAAACGGTCAAATAACGCATATAAAGCGACCAATGCCAATACCGCAGGGAACATTTGGAAGATCAACATTGAACGTAAAATCGTGGTTTTACCTTTAAACTTCATACGCGCAAAAGCATACGCACAAGTGGTGGAAAGCGTCACGATACCAATCGCTGTCAAACCTGCCACTTTGACCGAATTCCATAGCCAAAGCAACACAGGGAATGGCGGGTGCGTTACACTGCCATCGGCGTTCACCACATCAAAACCAAGTGCGAGTTTCCAGTGTTCTAAAGAGGGATCACTTGGAATTAAATCACCCGATGCATAATTCCCTTCACGGAAAGAAATCGCTATCACCATCAATAATGGGAACATCATAATAGCCAAGAAGATCCACATGCCCACATGGGTTGCCCACACACGGTATTTTAAAGATTTTGGTTGAACCATTGCCATGAGTGAATCTCCTTATTCAGTTTCTAGTTTAGTGAACTTCATATTCAGCAACGATAAACCGCCTACTAAAATGAAAATTAAAGTCGCAATCGCACCAGCTAGACCAAAATCTTGCCCACCCGCGCCTTCAAAGGCAATGCGATAGGTGTAACTCACTAATAAATCAGTATGGCCGGCTGGAACGCTAGTACCAATCATGTCTGGCGCTCCGTTGGTTAATAATTGAATCAATACAAAGTTATTAAAGTTAAAAGCAAAACTAGCAATTAATAATGGCACCATTGGCTTCACCAGTAATGGTAAGGTGATCTTAAAGAAGTTATCAATTGGCCCTGCACCATCCATTGCCGATGCTTCGTATAAGTCATCTGGAATCGCCTTTAACATCCCCATAGCAAGGATCATCATGTACGGATAACCAAGCCAAGTATTGACAATAATGATCATGGTTTTGGCAAGCGTAGGGTCCGTAAACCATGAGGGGCTTAAACCGAATAAACCTTGCAACAGTTGGTTAATTTCCCCAAAACTTTGGTTAAACAAACCTTTGAATATCAAAATTGAGATAAAAGCAGGTACTGCATAAGGCAAAATAAGCAATACACGATATAAACCGCGACCTTTTAATGCTTCCCAAGAAACGATTTGAGCAAGAATTACACCCACGGCTAAGGTGAGCACCACAGTGACCGCGGCAAACACCACCGTCCAAATAAAAATCTTCAAAAATGGACCTTGAATCCCTTGATCAGCAAAAATGCGTGTAAAGTTATCAAAGCCAATATTCACAATAAAGCCTGGCGTTAATGGCTTACCAATAAACTGACCATTGTCATCAATCGTCTGGTAGTAACCTGTTTCAAAGTTTGGCTTTAATACTTCATTAGTTTTATTGTTCACCAATGTTTCACCATCAGCATCAAGCACATACAAGGGTTTCACTTCGGCAAATTTACGTAAGCCTGCCATTTTTAACTCTGTGCCATTTGGCGTTGCCACCACCAGATTATTCAATATATTACGATTTTGAATAACGGTTTTTAAAGGGGCTTTGTTGCCTGATGGCTCAGCAATCGGCGTAAGAACCACCTCACCACTTTGTTGCTCAAGTGATTTTTTAGTTAACGAGAAAGGTTTTGATGTCAGCCAAGTATCTCCTTCTTTCAGAGTAATCGAATAAAGATCATTATGTTGGCGTAGTTCAAAGGAATAACTCTCACCACTTTGAAAGCTTTGTTCTAGTAATACTGATTGCGCTCGCTCAAAGCTCAATTGGTTGGCACCACTGTAGTTGGTAAAGGCCAAGCCGATGGTGTAAATCAAAGGGAAGATAATAAATAAAATCATCCCAGCAACACCTGGGAAGATATAACGGTGAGCATAAGTACGCTTGCGGGCAAAAACATACACCCCCATAGAAGCCAATAACAAAGTCAGTAACGCAAAGGCAAATTCACCACGAGCGTACATCAAAACAATCGCGTAACCATTGAGTAACGTAACAGCAGAAAGCACAAGTGTTTTCAGCCAAGGGAAAGGACGAGATTCAGAAAATTGAGCAGGATGAGGTGATGCAACATTCAATGACATAATAGATTCCGTTACCATATTGCGTTTTTTTGAAGCAACGCAAGCTTTGAAACTGCTAAGTATTATTTACCTTTTCAGTACAAGTAAAAATGGAAAAATAACACTATTCAAGGGCACTGCTGAATTCATAAAATGAATACAAAAAGGCAGAGTCAAAAAATAAAGCCCTAAAGACAGCAGATGGATAAACGAGAATAAAAGGGAGAAGGCTTCCCCCCTTTTATTCTTACACGTTAAAACGATTGACCAATTATTTAGTCATGCGCTCAGCAACCGTATCCAACGCTTCTTTAACAGACTGACGACCATTAACCACATTGCCAATTGCCGCTTTTTCCGCGTACCAGAAAGCAGACATTTGAGAAATATTAGGCATGATTTCACCCGTTTGTGCATTCGCCATCGTCGCCGCGATACGCGGATCTTTTTCAAGTTCTACTTGGTAAGATTTCAATGCAACCGCACCTAATGGTGTATCGTCATTGACTTTTTTCAAACCTTTTTGAGTCAGCATATAATTTTCGATAAACTCGACAGCTAAATCTTTGTTTGGTGATGCTGAACTAATCCCTGCGGTAAGCACACCCACGAATGGTTTAGAAGGATTACCATTAAACATTGGTAAGGTCGTCACGCCGTAATTAATACCCGCTTTATCAATGTTCGCCCAAGACCAAGGACCATTGATCGTCATCGCCACTTCACCTTTGTTGAAACCAGACTCAGCAATGGTGTAATCAACATCAGGAGAGATAACTTTTTGGTCCACTAAACCTTTCACAAAGCTCATCGCATTTTGAGCACCGGCGTTATTTACCCCAACATCTTTAGGATTGTAGGCACCATTTTCAAATTTGAACGCGTAGCCACCGTCAGCTGCAAGAATTGGCCAAGTAAAGAAGGGTTCTGACAGATTCCACATGATGGCGTGTTTACCTTCTTTTTGTAGTTTCTTATCAAGCGCGGCAATGTCTTCCCAATTTTTAGGTGGTGTTTTGACTAAATCTTTATTGTAAATTAAAGAAAGCGATTCAACCGCAACCGGGTAACCAATGTACTTACCATCGTAAGACACTGCATCCCATGTGAAATCAGAAAACTTTGATTTAAAATCAGCTGAAGGTTTCACTTCCGCAAGCAAACCAGCTTTTGCATAACCACCAAAACGATCATGTGCCCAAAGAACAATATCAGGGCCATCACCCGTTGACGCTAATTGAGGGAATTTTTCTTCTAATTTATCAGGGTGAGAAACGGTTACTTTCACACCAGTATCCGCTTCAAATTGTTTACCGACTTCCGCAAGGCCATTATAACCTTTATCACCATTAATCCATATAGTGAGCTGACCTTCTTCAATAGCAGCATGTGCACTAACACCACTTAGGGCAAGGCTACATAAAATGGCAGTTTTGAGGACTTTTTTCATTTCCATTATCCTTTCTATTGTTCTTATTTGGGTGTTACTTGGCAGTAGGGTCGTAACACATGACATACCGTTAATAAGGCATCAGCCGAGTTTTGGTATGCATAAATCTTGCTTCAATTAGAAAAGATGGACATCCTCCTAACTTCTACGCCCCCCAGCAGCAAGATTAAATTTGTGACTTGTATTCACAATATTTTTTTATTCGAACTAAAAATAGCCCATAAACGTGACCGGACGCACATGATACTCGGGTCGAATCACTTAAATATAGCTTGATACTCAAAGTGTGATCTATGCACTCCTCCCCCTTTGTCCACCAAAAATTAATCGTTAAAGGAGGAGGTATTTTCACTTTCCTTAAGTAACATAGGGCTTATCGTTGTACCACTGACTACCACGATCGATGAGATAACTCGCGATATCTAATCAAAAACAGTATTGAACACATTAGGTTATTTAATACGTTACGGCTCACTGTATTATTAAATACTGTTGCTCAATACCACGATTCAATACTAACGGTTAAGCGAAGGTAGTGAGATACATCAAAAAGTTAGATACTTATTCATAGTAAATAGAATAACCAACCAAAAGGAATGGCCAAATGACGAGTGTGACTCTACGAAAGGTGTGTAAAGCGTACGGGGACAACCTCATTTCTGAAAATGTCAGCTTAGATATTCACGATGGTGAATTTGTGGTTTTTGTTGGGCCATCTGGTTGTGGTAAGTCCACATTATTACGTTGTATTGCAGGCCTTGAAGACATCACATCGGGTGAGTTATTCATTGGCGATAAAAAAATGAATGATGTCCCGCCTTCTGAGCGCGGCGTCGGCATGGTATTCCAATCTTATGCTCTATACCCCCATTTAAATTTATTCGACAACATGTCGTTTGGTTTGAAGCTAGCAAAAGAAGAGAAATCAAAAATTAAATCACGTGTTGATCATGCCGCCGATATTTTACAGCTCGGTCACTTACTAGAACGTAAACCAAAAGCACTGTCTGGTGGTCAACGTCAACGTGTTGCCATCGGTCGAACGTTGGTGGCGCAACCACAAGTCTTCTTACTTGATGAGCCACTTTCTAACCTTGATGCGGCACTGCGTGTACAAATGCGTATTGAACTGGCAAAACTGCATAAAAAGCTTGGTTGTACAATGATTTATGTTACACATGATCAAGTGGAAGCCATGACAATGGCAGATAAAATCGTGGTATTAGATGGTGGTAGTGTCTCGCAAGTTGGTCAACCATTAGAACTTTACCATTACCCTCAAAACCGCTTTGTCGCAGGATTCATTGGCTCGCCAAAAATGAACTTCATTAACGTTCAAGTGAAAGAAGTCGAAGCTGAACGCGTAAAAGTTGAGCTCGCTAGCCAAGCTTCATTTTGGATTCAAGTCGATGGTTCAACTGTACAAGTGGGATCCCGAATGTCACTTGGCGTACGACCTGAACACTTATTACCGAGTGGTGAAGGTGATGTTGTTATCAAAGGTAAAGTACAAGTCGTAGAAAAGTTAGGTAACGAAACTCAAGTGTATTTAAACCTTGATCATGTCGATGCGGATTTTATTTATCGTGAAAACGATACGCTAGAAGTGGATTCTGGCGATCACTTTGAAATTGGCATTCCTGCGCACCGCTGCCACTTATTCCACAGTGATGGCCGCGCTTGCCAACGTCTATTTAAAGAACGAGGGATTTAATCTCGCAAAACAATATTCGTTTTAAGTGTCATGGTACTGCCTTAACGCCCCAGTGATTGTTTGCTTGGGGCTTTTTTTTGCGCCATCACACGAGTATGAATATCCATATGATTGTTTTCATCATCGCTAGATCCTCATTCATCTGCTATATTGGCAAAATTAAAACACCTTTTTATTCTTTAATTTACAGTTTATAAGGCCTTCCATGACACAGACTTCTGACGATTTTTTTACCCGCCCTGTAGTGGTGTTCGGTATTGCGATTTTATGTACCCTGTTATGGGGAAGCGCTTATCCTGCTATCAAAACAGGTTATGCCTTGTTATCCATTCAACCCCATGATGTGCCTTCACAAATGGTGTTTGCTGGGCAACGTTTTTTACTGGCTGGGATATTCTTGCTCATTATTGCCAAAATGTTAGGTAAACCAAAGTTAAACATTAACCTACGAAATATTACCCAAATTGGTTTACTTGGCCTAAGCCAAACTACCCTCCAATATATTTTCTTTTATATTGGACTCGCTTATGCCACAGGGGTTAAAGCATCTATTCTTAACGCTACCGGCACTTTTTTCAGTGTCATCTTGGCACACTTTATTTACCAAAATGATCGCTTAAGCCACCGAAAAGCACTTGGGTGTGGTATTGGTTTCTTAGGGGTATTTATCGTTAACTTCCATACCTCTTTACTTGATTTCCAATTTAGTTTAGCAGGAGAAGGCTCAATCGTAGTTGCTGCTTTCTGCTTAGCGGCAGCTTCTATTTATGGTAAAAAATTATCGCAAAGAATGGATGCGATGTTAATGACTGCTTGGCAATTAAGCATCGGTGGTATGGCTTTATTAATTATAGGGTTTGCGTTTGGTGGACAAAGTGGTGAATTTGATTATTCAGCTCTATTTTTATTAATATACCTAGCCCTATTATCATCGGCTGCTTTCGCATTGTGGAGCATACTACTCAAGCATAATCCTGTTGGGATGATCACCATTTTTAACTTCTTAATCCCCATTTTTGGTAGCTTGCTTTCTGCTCTATTTCTTCATGAAAGTATTTGGGAATGGAAGAACTTGATCGCTTTGTTGTTAGTATGTAGTGGGATTTATTTAGTCACACGAGGAAAAAAGAAAGCTTCCGTTTAAGGCCAAGTACACCATACTTCAAATATGCATACCAAAACAAAAGCCCGAGACAGGTTCATTCATGGCTCGGGCTTATTCTTACTTGTGACTTTATTTTTAACTAGAACACGTTTAACTAAGCAGCATCACAACCTAATCCAGTAGAAGAATCGTTATAAACGATTTCACCATTGGGGTTATAGTCTGCAGCATTTATCATCCCTTTGTCTTTGAAAAAGCCTTGAAGTACATCGGCATCAATAAAGCCACTATCAATCGTACTGATTTCTGGGTATCCATCACCGCCAGCCGCATTAAAACTTGGAATTGTGAAAGTATATTCGGTATTTTCATCAAAAGTACCACCATTAATAGTACTAATCTCAACCGTTGAAGTAGAGCAGTGTACTGTCATATTCACACCCGATATTTGCGCATAAGCGCCTGAACCACGTGTTTTTGTTGCCACACTCCCAAGGTATTCTTTTACTTCGGCCCCTGTCATGGTCGCCAATGAAACACTATTACCAAATGGTTGTACAGTCAGTACATCACGGTAGCTTATATCACCGGCTTCAATGGAAGCTCGTACACCACCTGAATTCATAATGGCAAAATCGGCTTTCACTCGATCACTTTGCGCCATGGCAATCAAACGCCCAAGGTTAGTCTGTTGATTACGAACAACACCACGATCCCCTTCCAATTTACTGTCAGTTTCAGCCAGCTTCACATCTAGACCCGCTTCCCCTTTTTTCTGGAAAACTTCCAACTCGGCAAAAAGCTCAGGATCTTTGGTGATCTCTGGTTGAATAAATTCAAGATCGCCCGTTTCATTGCCACTTTCATCCACAACCGCTTGCTTCAAATTCACAGGAATCAATTTATAACTCATTAAGGTTAACTTGCCATCTTCATATTCAAAATCAGCGCGTCCAACGTACTTACCCCATTCATGCGCTTGCATGATGTAAGTTCCATTTTGTTGGTCTGGAGCACAATCATCACCCGGTTTAAAATCTGCGTAACTTTGATTGCCCGCTTCCATACACACTGGATTTTGAGAGTGCCCGCCGATGATCGCGTTTAATTCACCTTCTGGTAATGAGCGAGCTAAAGCCACGTCCCCCGGAGCATTACTACCACTTTTCGCATCGGCATAGTGCCCCATGTGTGTGACCGCCATGATAATGTCAGCTTCACCTTTTTCTTTTATTTCAGCGATAATTTTCGGCGCTTCAACCTTAGGATCCGTAAACGTTAGCTCCGAAATGTATTCTGGATTTCCAATTTTAACCGTATCTTCCGTTGTAAAGCCGATTAAAGCCAAGTTAACACCGTTAATATCAAACACTTTATAAGGTTCAAAATAACGACCACCTCCAGCCTTATAAATATTGGCGGATAACATCGGGAAAGATGCCCATGAACGCTGTTTTTCCAACACTGTTAATGGGTTATCAAATTCATGATTACCCACTGCCATGGCATCATATTGAATCGCATTCATACCTTTAAAATCTGGCTCAGCATCTTGAATATCCGATTCAGGAACCCCCGTATTAACGTCACCGCCAGAAAGTACTAACACCACGTTGCCTTCAGCTTCTACGTCTTCTCGAATACTATCAATCAACGTTTTACGTGCTGCCATTCCATATTCACCATCAGCATTGTGCCAAAAGCGTCCGTGGTTATCATTGGTGTGCAAAATCGTAAATGACACCTTTTTTTTGGGATTGATCGTTTCTTCATCTTGCTGACCTTGATTCTCAGAGTCGTCGCTATTACATCCAGCTAACATCCCTATTAATAAAGTACAAGTAACACTGAGTAATTTTTTATTTAACATAGTTGTCTCGGCTATTATTTAATATAAATGAAATTAAAATCCCTTTAGGAAAAAACAATCTATACATGCAACATGACAAACCTATGAATAAACATCATCAATTAATGTTATTAATAATAATTAATCGCGTGAAATAAAACAGCAATTCAATAGGAATGTAATCGATTGCATTCCCATATCTCATTGAAATATAGAAAACTAATTTAATAACGGTTAAAAGAAAACAATCACATTAATAGTTTAATTAAGTATCATCATGTATTAATTGGACAATTTACCATAACCATTCAATTATTTTATGGTAGTTCATTTATAAAGTAACTATACATAACGTATTTATGTGTCATATGACACGAAAATGAAACAATTCACCATTAGATTTCTACGTCTATTAATTAATAAGGAAATAAACAATGACAGCAAGGATAAACCCAATAAAAATAGGGCTAACAATAGTAGGATTAACTTTTCTCTCTCTGCCAATTAATGCAGAGATAGTGATAACAGAATATGCTGAAGGGAGCAGTAATAATAAAGCTATTGAGCTTTATAATTCTGGGAATGAAAGCATCTCTTTATCTGGATATGAACTTGTAAGGTATAAAGATGGTGATACCTCACCTTCGAGTAATCTTAATTTAGATACTCAACACATTTCTTCAAATGACTTCTTAGTATTACTGAATACGAATTTTAATGCCGATAAAAAAGCCGAAATAACCGCTCCCACTTTTGAATCAGGATCGATGCAATTTAATGGTGGTGATGCCGTCGCATTGCTGAAAAATGGTATGATCGTTGATGTGATCGGTAATATTCCCACCGAGTCCGACTGGGGGAAAGACATCACTTATCGCCGTCATCCTGAAAGCTTGGTGGCCAGAACTCAATACCAAGCTGAGGATTGGGTCGCCTTTGAGAAAGATAACAGCAGTGATTTAGGGAAGCTAGGGGCAATTGAAGTCCCTGAACCATTGAATTGTGAGGGGGTAGACTTCACCCCAATTCATACCATTCAAGGTAATAGTTCAAAATCTCCCTTTGTTACCGATGGCTTTGAGAGTAGTGACGAATTCTATGTTCAAGGCATCGTGACCGCCATATCATCACTCGATAATGGTTTTTACATACAATCTCTTGTTCCCGATAATGATCCGCAAACATCTGAAGGAATATTAGTCTATTCAAATGCCACTAATATTAATACAGGGGATGTCGTCTGCGTTAAAGCCCCTGTAAAAGAGTATTTTGGCTTAACGGAGTTAGCCCCTTCGAGTAACCAAGTTTCCGTTTTAAGCCAGACTTCTATACCCGAACCGATCAATGTTGAAATATTGGATTCAGATGACAACTTCCAAGCAACACTTGAACGCTACGAAGGGATGTTAGTCACCTTACCTGAAGCACTCGACATGAGAATTACGCGCACCTTTAGTTATGATTATGATGCTCGTCGTAATAATTTGGTTTTATCCCAAGGTCAGATCAATCATCAACCAAATGAACATGCTATTGCCGGTTCAGATGAAGCCAAGCAAGCGTCAAAGAATAACGCGGATCGTCGATTATTTATTGAATCCAATCAAAAAGCGGCCGATGGCGAAGTCCCTTATTACCCAACTTGGTCAGAGGATCTAAACCAAGACAGCTCTGCGGATAATTACCTTCGCATTAATGATCATATTCACGGCTTAACGGGTATCATCACTTACAGCTACAATGAGTTTCGTTTAATTGTCACGCAAAATATCAGCCAAGAGAATGTCACCCATATCTCCGATCGTAATGATAACCCAGTAATTAAAAACGGAGATTTACGCGTCGCAACGTTTAATGTACTTAACTATTTTAACTCTCCATACAATGGCGACAGTAATTCGTTTGGTGAAAATCGAGGGGCAGAATCATATGATGAGTTTCTTCTTCAGCAAGAAAAAATAGCAAATGCGATGGTAAAGCTAAATGCCGATATCGTCGGTATTATGGAAGTTGAAAATAATGGTTTTGGTAAGCAGGGTGCCATTAATACGCTTGCTCAAGCCATTAATGAGAAGCTACTAGACTCAAACTTGCATTACCAAGTCGTCACACTAGATACCAATCAAGATGGCGTTATTAACGAGCAAGATACCGTCGGTACAGATGCCATTTCAGTTGGTGTGTTATATCGTCCTTCTAAGGTCACGGTTGATTCCACTAGAATCATTACCTTGCCAATGCAAGATGTGAATGGCGATAAAGCCTATCAACGTGATTCCATTACCCCTACATTTTTAGTGAATTCTAAATTGACTGGTGGTGATACGAAACATTTAACGATCTCGGTTAACCACTTTAAGTCAAAAGGGTCAACCTGCTGGGAAGATGACAACCTACAAAATGGTGACGATCTCGATTTACAAGGTTCTTGTGAAAATTTCCGTGTTGCGGCTGCCGTAGCGGTAGGTGAAGCGATGGAAAATTTACCCGGTGACAAAATCATTCTTGGGGATTTAAACAGTTACAGCATGGAAGATCCTATGCTGGTATTAACGAATTATAACCAAGAAATTCATGGCAAAGTCATTAAAGCTGCGCGTAATACTCAATTCATTACCAAGGATACGATAACACCACAATTTGGGGATGATGGCGCCATCATTGAGCGAAACTATGGTTATACCGATGTCGTACGCCAATTCCGTTCCCATGCATGGGGGTATTCGTATAACGATGAAGTCGGCGACTTGGACCATATTTTAGTTAGCCCTGATTTATTAAAGCACGTTGTCGATGCCACCAATTGGAATATTAATAGCAGTGAAACGCCTATTTATTCTTATGAAAAATCGTTTAAAGGTTCACTACCTAATTTTGACGATGTTTACCGCTCTTCAGACCATGACCCGGCAGTAGTCGAAATCCGCTATAGTCAGAAAGATCCAGAGCAACCAGTCATCAATGGTGATAAGTTCACGTTGCGCTATACATTACCTCCATCAGCTAACATCGGTGATACGCTGACAATACGTTTATCCCGTAACACAGCGATGACTGCGCTGGCATCAACCACCGATCTATCTGAAAGTATCACAGTATCGGAAGCTCATTTAAGTTCAGGGTATATTGAACTCGATTTTACCAATGTCGAAGCGGGAGATTATACCGCGACAAAAACGCTCACTGACGTCAACGGTACGGTCAAGCATCAAGCTCAAGAACAATTTACGGTTCAAGAAAACGATGCTGACAATGAATCAACACCTGATACCGATAACATCGTAGATAATCAATCTAATGGAGATAGCGGAGGCGGTGCGACTTCACCACTTTGGCTAATGATCATGTTAGGCCTTATGGGGATGAGGCTTCGTCGTCGTAATATCATCTTCCAATAGGTCACCCCTGCACCACTACTTCCCTCTTTCAAGGCCAGTACATACATCTTGAAAGAGGGACTTTCTTAACATTGGCTATCCCTATTTTTTATGTCTCACTCTTTTTCATAAAAATTTTGCATGAAAATAAGCCCATCATCCAAAATATAAGTTCGATCACAAAACCTTTATTTTCGTGATTAAAATCTCATATTCGCTTTAGAAAAGCTTGCAGCTAGGCGGCTTTCAAACAAGGAGAACCTAAATATTTCCCACCGAATGTGATCGCCACACTCCTCCTTTTTATCTACTCCCCCTACGCCTCTTCTTTAGGAGGATGCCGTCTTATTTGGTTTAAAGCATGATGACTTGGTCACTGAATGACGAAACTAAAAAACGAAGCTGATGTATTGAAAACAAGTTCATAAGCATCAAGCTTTATAAAGCCAAACGAAGCATTCAGAGATCCAATATTCCCCTCGTTTTCGCATACAAATAATGTGAATGGGCGTTTGAAACAATATAAAGGACTGTAATTATGAAAACCCTCAAGGTCTGTTTAACGGCTGCTGCGGTATCTTCTGCTCTTCTTGCTTCTTCTGCAATGGCAGTCGAAGCTGATTTCAATGGTTATATGCGTGCTGGTACTGGTGTGAGTACACACAGTGGTGCAAATGAATCATACGAGAAAAACAAAGTAGGTCGTTTAGGTAATGAAAACGATGTTTATGGGGAAATTGGATTAAACACAAAACCAATCAAAGCCGGCGAAACGGCTGAGTTTACGGTAAACTCAATGCTTGCTTATGGCTCAGACGGCTCCAATGGTTGGGAATCTGCACGTGATGATGACGATGGTGCTGATGTCGCTCTTGTGCAATTTAACGTTCAAGCAAAAGGATTATTTGATTTTGACCCTGATGCCGTTCTTTGGGCTGGTAAGCGTTATTATCAACGTCAAGATATTCATATTACTGACTTCTACTATTGGAATACCAATGGTGGTGCCGGTGGCGGTTTAGAACACCTTAGCGTAGGCCCTGGTAAACTTTCTGTTGCTTTTATTCGTGACGATAGTTTGGGTAACGATCTTGGTGTCGATCTTGATGGTGACGGCCAAAATGATAACCAAAACATCAACATTAATAATTTCGATGTTCGCTATGCAGATCTAGGATTGTGGAAAGATGCGAGCTTAGAGCTTGGCATTAACTACTACATGGTAAATGAAACCGACGAACAAGAAGACCTTAATCTAGACACCAAAGACAGCGTAATGGCTACCGCAGTGATCACTCAAGGTAACTTCTTTGGTGGCTTCAACAAAACCGTATTCCAATTTGGTACCAATGGTGCAGCAAGTGCAATGGCTGGGCTAGGTTCAGGTAGCTGGATTCCCGCAGTTTCAGATGGGGACACTGGCTTCCGCGTGATTAACTTTGGTGTGATTAACATGGGTGACAGCTGGAACCTAGGCCATCAAGTCATGTATGCACAAAGCTCTTACGACAATAGCAACAAAGACGATCATACTTTTGCTAACGTAGTTGTACGCCCTATCTATAACTGGTCTGAAATCATGAAAACGGAATTTGAAGCCGGTTACTTTACTGAAGAAAATCAGTGGGGAACTAAAGGGGCAGATAACGAAGGTGCTAAATTTACGGTAGCACAAGCATGGGCTGCAGGCGCTGGCTTCTGGGCCCGACCTGAAATCCGTGTTTATGCTTCTTACGTAGATGATTTCAAAAACGACAACCGCTTTGGTAACGATGAATCTTCAGAGATGTCATTCGGTATTCAAGCAGAAGCATGGTGGTAATCGCCCGTTTGTTATAAATCAATCAACGCCAGCATGACTGCTGGCGTTATGCTTTCTACATAACGTTATATTACTACACTCTTTATTTTTCATTCTTATTATAAGAGGCATTATGTCTGTATTCACTCATCAACCAGTTACTGCTGTTTCAGCAGAGTCTTCTGCCGATGTGATTTTACATGCCTTTGATTGGTCGTATCAAAAAGTGACCAGTGAAGCCAAGCGCATAGCTCAACTCGGATATGATTCCATTTTGATTTCCCCCCCAATGAAATCACCTAACTTCCTTGAATGGTGGAACCGCTACCAACCACAAGACTACCGTATTATTGATAACCCATTAGGGAATACTGTCGATTTTATTACCATGCAACAAGCGCTCAGCCAACATGGTATTGCATTATATGTGGATGTCGTATTTAACCACATGGCCAATGAATCTCATCTTCGAGAGGATCTCACCTACCCGAACTCAGAAACATTAATCGAGTATCAAAAACAATCAGAATATTTTGAATCACTCAAGCTCTTCGGCGACTTATCAAAACCATTATTTACAAAAGAAGACTTTGAGCCTGCTTTTCCAATTACCAATTGGTTAGATGCGAAAGAAGTTCAAACAGGCCGACTAAGCAGCGGTGAAAACGATCCCGGCTTACCAACACTTGCCCCCACCGCTAATGTCATCACGCAGCAAAAAACCTATTTACAGGCTTTAAAAAACCTTGGAGTAAAAGGCTTTCGAATCGATGCAGCCAAACACCTCTCACCCACTCATATCGAGAAGGTATGGACCAAAGAAATATGCCAAGGTGTCAAAGTCTTTGGCGAAATCATTACTGATGGTGGCTCGGGAAAAGCAGAATATGAGATATTTTTAAAACCATTTGTCCAACAAACAAGTTTCGATGCTTACGACTTCCCTCTATTTCACCGTTTATTAGGCGTATTTAAATATGGGGAAGGTATGAGGTCTTTATTAAATTTGCCTGAACAAGAACAATGTCTCGACCCCAAACGGGCCATTACTTTTGCGGTGACTCATGACATTCCCAATAACGGCGTTTTCCGTAATCAAATGCTCTCCCCTCAACAAGAACAATTAGTGTACTGCTATTTACTGGGTTGCAGCGATGGTGCTCCTCTTATTTACACCGATATGAACACCAGTAATGATCTTGATGCTTTAGGCTATCCTCGCTGGGAGCAAAGCTGGCACGATAACAACTTAATTAAGATGATTCAATTTCATAAACATGTGCACGGGCAACCAGTACAAGTTTTGGAATGCTCCGATGATATCTTAGTCATATTACGGGGAACAGAAGACAACCCCATGGGCGTTGTCGCGATCAATAAAGGCCAAGAAGATCATCAAATCAGCCTGCCCACCAATCAGTTTAATGTTTGGTTAGGTGGCGATGATTTATTGCGTCAAACTCTCACACTCCCAGCTCTATCTGGAATCATGTTAAAGTCATAAAACTGATAGACTGATAAAACAGATAAATTTTCCTCTCCCCTTAACACACTCATTAAGGGGAGTTTTCATTTACACACGAATAAAATATTCCCTCCACCAATTAACGCCATAAAAACCATAAGCTCCATTGATTCGTGGCGTTTAATTGCACTTGCTCCCACTTCATATCAATCACAATCGCTATGCTTAGCTCTCAGTCATTTCATTTAACAAATGCAAAACACTTTTATAACGCATGTTTATAACCGATAAACCGATGTGTGTTTTTTTACAGCTCAACACTAATCTGTTAATAAAGTGTAAAAAACAAAAGAACGCATTAAGTAAAAAACATGATGTAAGTGGCTGAATACAATAATAAAGCGAGATTCGGGCAGATAAATCCGATACTCATTCAATACCAAAATGATGAGGCTTCAATAAGAAACCACTCTTCAGGGTATAAATAGGACACGAAAAGGATGTAAGTTGATGATTAAATTAAAACAACTCTTCGCAGGTGCTGTCATTGCAACCACTTCACTTATTTCAGTGAATCATGCTGTCGCAGCTGACTATCCACCACATACGATTAACATGGTTGCGCCATCTGGTGCTGGCGGTGGCTGGGATTTAACCATTCGTACTGTGGCTAAAACACTTAAAGATACCGGTATTGTGAGTTCAAATATGCCTGTTGTGAATCGTCCTGGTGGCGGTGGTGCGGTCAATTTAGCTTACATGCAAACTCAAAAAGGAAAAGGCGACCTTATTTCGGTTTACTCGCCACCTATTCTACTCACTAATCTCACTGGCCTAACTCAATACAGCTACAAAGATACGACACCACTGGCGCGTTTAATTACCGATTACGCAGCATTTGTCGTACCAGAAAACTCAAAATATAAAACCATTAAAGAAGTCATGGATGCACTTAAAAAAGATCCTAAATCCATCAAAGTTGGTGGTGCTTCAGCCGCAGGTTCGATGGATCACATCCAATTTCTACTCGTAGCAAAAGCCGCTGGTGTCGAAAACCTTCGTCAAATTGATTACATCTCATTCCAAGATGGCAGCTTAGTTGCACAGGCTCTCGGTGGGCATGTTGATCTTATCTCAACAGGCTTAGGTGATGTGTCTGGTATTGTTGAAAGTGGTAAATTGCATGCTTTAGCACAAACGGCTGACAAGCGCATTGGTACTGGCTTAATTGCTGAAATTCCAACGGTGAAAGAAGAAGGTATCGATGTCACATTCGAAAACTGGCGTGGTCTGTTTGGCCCTAAAGATATGCCAGCCGAAGCCGTGCAATACTGGCGTGATGCACTGCATAAAATGGTTGAAACCCCTGAGTGGAAAGCCGCAATAAAGCGTAATGGTTGGGACAGTGCTTATCAAGATAACGAAGCATTCACAGCTTTCCTAGCAAAAACGAACGATCAATATAAATCATTGATTAAAGAAGTGTTTGGCCGATAGTTATTCTTAACATACGACCAATAAACAAGGGTAGGAGAACGCTGTCTGTTTTCTTACCTAATTTAACTTAATTGATTAGTAGGTTATATATGTCGACTAAACAACCTAATTGGGACGGCCTAACAGGGCTATTCAGTATTCTATTTGGCCTTGCCTACGGTGGGTATGCTTATAACATGCCTCAGCCTATGTTTGGCAACCCATTAGAAGCCATTTTCATGCCGCTTGCCATTTCAGCAATTATGCTTTTTATCGGTGTATTACTGATCATTAAAGGTGGAATTACTCCTTCAATCATGGCGATCAGAGCATTACTTAACGAAGATAAACAACGTAAGAATGATCGTAAAAAAATCATGATTACTTGCGTCATCTGTTTCTTTTATGCACTGACCTTTGAACATGTCGGTTATGTGGTTAGTACCTTCTTTTTCATGTTTGCCATGTTAATGGTGACATGTGGTTTCTCTTATTGGAAAAGAGGCGCCATCATTTCCATTCTCTTTTCTGGCGGTATTTTCTTTACTTTTAATGATTTACTTTCAGTCAACCTGCCACCCTTCCCATTGTTTAATTAACGGAGCTAATCAAAATGGATATTTTAGCAAATTTAATGGATGGCTTTGGTATTGCGCTGCAGCCTTACTATTTATTCCTCATCACCGCTGGCGGTATTTTAGGCACAATTATTGGTATGTTGCCCGGTCTTGGACCTGCTACTGGAGTGGCTATTTTATTACCAATGACCTTTGCAATGGGGCCAACGGCATCTCTCATTACCATGACAGGCGTGTATATTGGGGCCATGTTTGGCGGTTCGCGTAGCTCAATCTTGATCAATACTCCTGGAGATGGCGCCGCTTTAGCCGCAACCTTTGATGGTTACCCAATGGCAATGAAAGGTCGCGCAGAGTCAGCGTTAGCGATTTCAGCGATTGCTTCTTTAATCGGCGGTACCATTGCCGCGGTATTAATGACGATGTTGGCAGAACCTGTCGCCAGTTTTGCGATTAAATTTGGCCCGGCTGAATACTTTTTATTAATGGTTGCCGCCCTTTCTATGACCGTTTCCATGTCGAAAGGTAATATGCTAAAAGGCTTTTTATCGATGGCGGTTGGCCTTGCGATTTCAACCGTTGGGATTGATGGACAATCTGGCCTGCAACGTTTCACCTTTGGAAATCTAGAGCTTCAAACCGGTATTGATTTCTTAGTCGTTATCATCGGTATTTATGCCATGGGTGAAGTTTTTAAAAGCTTCCGTACGTTAAGTGATGGCAGCAAAAAAGTTCAAACGAAATTTAAGAAAATTTGGATCAGTCAAGACGATTGGAAACGTTCAAAATGGCCAATCCTACGTAGTGCCCCCATTGGCTTTATCATCGGTGCGTTACCCGGGGCCGGTGGTACCATGGCTTCACTCATGTGTTATAACAATGAGAAGCAACTGTCTAAAAATAAAGATGAATTTGGACACGGTGCAATTGAAGGATTAGCCGCGCCAGAGTCTGCCAATAACGCGGCTTCAATTGGGGCAATGATCCCAATGTTATCATTAGGCGTTCCAGGTTCAGGTACCACAGCGGTAATGATGGGCGCGTTATTGATGCTTGGTATTCAACCGGGGCCATTATTATTCTCTCAGCATCCAGATACGGCTTGGGGGTTAATCGCGAGTATGTTTGTTGCCAACGTTATTTTGGCTATCGTCAATATACCACTAGCGGGTGTTTTGGTTCGTCTATTATCGATTCCGGCCAAGGTACTCTACCCTATCGTTCTTGGTTTAGCGTTTGTGGGTTGTTATGCCATTAGTGCTTCTGTCGTTGATTTCTATATTCTTATTATTTTAGGCATTGCAGGGGTAATCATGGGACGAGCTAACATTCCAACAGCACCAATGATCTTGGCGGCTATTGTCGGTGGGCAAATGGAGCAATCTTTCCGTCAAGGTTACCGAATCTCAAACCAAGATTTAACAACTTTTGCACATTCAGGTATTGCTCAGATATTGTTAGCCGTCATTATCTTATCAATTTTGCTTCCTATGGTTGGCGCGCTTCGCCATAAAATGACACAAAGAACCGCCGAACTGTAAAGAGCTAATCTATACCCAAAATCACTGAAGCCGCCGTTTGAAATGAAATAGGTATAAACATCATTCTCCTTTGGGATTATGCTTAACCGCTTTACCCTCGCCCAAATAATGGTGATAGATAACCGTTATTTGGGTTTTTTCTGTTAATCAGCTTTATACACAAGTGATTTTAAAAGGCAGAAATGAATTATCTAACGCTCCCTTCAGGCGAATTAAACAGCTTCACGTTAAATACTGAAAACAGGTATCCGTCACTGTCTTTCTCGTCATTTTGATTTAACATGTCGTTATCATTTCATGCTATTTCAAAGCACCAAATCAAATCGATATGTATACTCAAATCTTATGAATAACCCATTCCCTTCTTTATCAACATTCACCTTCCGAACTAAAGTATTTTTGCTGCTATTCATATTATTAATTCTGCAAATGTCGGTGATGGTTTGGCATTTTGATCGCACACTATACGACTCGATCAAACACCAAGTTGGGACTCGCGCACTGATTCAAGCCAAAGAAATTGCCAGCGACCCTGAACTCATCAAACAAGTTGAACAAAAGAACATTGCTCAATTAAAGCCGCACATTCAACGGCTTTCACGAATATCCGATGCCAGTTTTATTGTCATTGGCGATGAAAAAGGTATCCGCCTATCGCATCCTGTCGAAGAACGAATCGGCTATGCTATGCAAGGGGGCGATAACACGGGAGTTTTAGAACGAGGTGAATCTTACGTTACCTTACGTGAAGGCAGCTTAGGTTACGGAGTAAGAGGAAAAACGCCTATTTTTGATGCGAATAAAAACATCATTGGCGTCGTATCGGTAGGTTATTTACTCAACCGATTTGATCAATGGCTCGACGTCTATATGACGCCATTACTGATTGAGATTTTTATACTCTTTTCGTTAACCTTAATTGCCGCATGGTGGTTTTCTTGGCATGTACAAAACAAAATGAATGGTATGGAACCAGAAGAGATCGCCCTAGCTTTAAATTTGCAAAAATCCATTTTAAGCTCAGTGTATGAAGGCCTGATCGCCATCGATAAAAAAGGATACTTTCTCACTATCAATAAAACCGCAAAACAATTACTAGGCATCAACAAGGATGTTAAACATTTAAAAACCCGCCAAATTATTGAATATGTTTCCCATACTGAATTCTTTTTCCGTCCGCCTTTAAACCAAAACTTAAAAGATGAGATCATTCAATTAAATGGGTTAAATTTAATTGCCAACCGTGTCGCTATTTATCGGCAAGAAGAACATAGACAAAATGAAATTATTGGATGGGTCGTCAGCTTTCGCGAAAAAAGTGATATTGACTCACTGACAATGGAACTCTCTCAAATTCAGCAACACACGGACAATCTGCGAGTACTACGCCATGAATTCTCCAACCGTTTAGCCATGATTTCTGGTTTGATCCAAATGGGGAAACTAGACGAAGTGAAACAATTAATTAGCCAAGAAAGTACTAATAAACAGGCTTTATTGGACTTCATTCATCATAATATACGCCTGCCGCAAGTCGCGGGTCTATTATTAGGCAAATCATTGCGGGCCAAAGAGCTTAATATCCGCTTAAAATTTGATCCGACCTGTCAATTAAACTCGTTGATCTCAAACTTAGATGAAACAGAGTTATGTGCAATCCTTGGAAACCTCATTGATAATGCATTCGATGCTACACAAAACAACCCTACCAGTAACCGCACAATTGACGTGCTCATCACGGATGCTGGTGAAGATTTAGTCATAGAAATCACTGACAATGGTATTGGAATAGATCCCTATTTAATCGATGACATCTGGAAAAAGGGCGTGACGACAAAAAAAGATGATCATCAAAGCCACGGCATTGGTTTGTATCTCGTTCACAGCTATGTAATGCAAGCTAATGGCTTTATAACCGTTGATAAAGCGGAGCCTCAAGGGTGTATTTTTTCTATCTTCATTCCAAATAAAGCCCTAAGTGATTAAAATAAGGTAAAAAAATGGATTTAATTGACGTTTTAATTGTTGAAGACGATGCAAGGATCGCTCAAATTCATAGCCAGATTTTGCGCCAAACTCAACATTTCAATCCGGTTGGTATTGCCGAAACCATTCAAATGGCGCGAACCATGGTGAAAGTATATAAACCGAATTTAATTATTTTGGATAACTATTTACCGGATGGAACCGGTATAGACTTATTCCGAGAAATT
The DNA here is from genome assembly GCF_002218025.2 of Vibrio casei. NCBI lineage: Bacteria > Pseudomonadati > Pseudomonadota > Gammaproteobacteria > Vibrionales > Vibrionaceae > Vibrio > Vibrio casei. The sequence goes on from NZ_AP018681.1 coordinate 967,705, forward strand.
ATTGCCGATAAAAGCGCCCATAAAATTGAGGTCGTATTGATCACCGCTTCCGATGAAATCGAGACAGTAAAAACAGCTATGAAACTTGGTTGCTTTGATTATCTATTAAAACCCGTCTCTTATGAACGCTTACAAGAAACACTTAATCGCTATTTAGCATTAAATAACGCCATGAAAGCTTACGAAAATCTTGAACAACGCCATATCGATGAACTGTTCAATATTCAGTTGCGTGACAAACACCAACAATTACTCCCTAAAGGGATAGAAAGTATTACGCTAGAAAAAATTAAACGTGTATTTTCGCAAAATATCGGCGTGAAATACACCGTCGATCAGATTAGCCAAGAAATAGGTATCGGCAAAACCACCGCGCGTCGTTACTTAGAATATTGCTCAGCAAATGGACTACTTACCGCAGAGAATCAATATGGTAAAGTAGGACGGCCTGAAAGAGTATATGTAAAGTTGAGTTGAGTTAAACATATGAAAGAAGATTAAGGCCAGCTTAACCTTCTTTCTTATGAAAACGATAAAATCAGTATTGTTAGTTAGAAGCAGTTGAGATTTCTTGGTTAAATTCCATCACTTTATCGGTGAGTTTTTGTTTTTCATTATCAGAGATAAAGCTCGCTTCAATCGCATTTAGACTCAATTTCACTAACTCCTCTTGCGTTATTGGTAATGCCTCCGCAACTGCCATAAAGTTGTCGGTCATGTATCCGCCAAAATACGCAGGATCATCGGAATTGATCGTCACACAAAGGCCTTGACGTAATAACTGGACAATATTGTGGTCTTTCATTTCTTCAAACACTTTAAGTTTCGTGTTGGATAATGGGCAAACCGTCAGAGGCGTACGATCATCAATTAATTGTTGTACCAACTTAGGGTCTTCAACACAGCGTACACCGTGATCAACCCGAGAGATACCAAGCAGTTTCATTGCATTATGAATATTTTCCGCAGGGCCTTCTTCCCCCGCATGGGCAACGGTGAGAAAACCATGCTCAATCGCCGATTGAAAGACTTCAGTAAATTTTTCAGGTGGGTGGCCATCTTCAGAAGAATCTAAACCAACACCGATAATTTTATCTTTAAATGGTAGCGCATGTTGTAAGGTTTCAAAGGCAGAGTCTTGATCTAAATGACGTAAAAAACACATGATGATCTGACTCGAAATACCCAATTCTTGCTTGCCTTGTTTTAAGGCTTTATCAATACCATTAATGACCGTTTCAAAGGCAATACCACGTGCAGTGTGAGTTTGTGGATCAAAAAATATTTCAGTATGAATAACATTATCTTGCTGACAACGCAGTAAATAAGCCCAAGTCAGATCGTAAAAATCTTGTTCATGAATAAGCACATTCGCGCCTTGATAATAAATATCTAAGAAAGATTGTAAATTATTGAATTGATAAGCCGCTTTTACTTCTTGTGGAGAAGTAAAAGGAATAGAAATCTGATTTCGTTTTGCCAACTCAAACATGAGTTCTGGTTCAAGTGAGCCTTCTATGTGTAAATGTAGTTCGACCTTCGGCAACCCTTTAATAAAGATGTTCATGTGTTGGTTCATCGTGTATACCCTTTTTTCAAATTGATTGATTAAAGTGAATGCGCAACGATTTTTTCTTTTGATATGCTTATTCACCGCCCCAAAAATGGAGAATGGATAAGTTAATTGTAGACATACAAAGAGAAAACGATCGCTCGCTTACTCTTCGTAATCAGAAATTGAGGTTTCTGGTAGAAACTCCCGCGCCTAGAGTTTATCACTCGATCAGTGGGATTATACGAAGGACATTTCAGCCTAAAGCCAAAATGAATCGCAAGAATTGTGCAATAACGAGACCATAAAATCAAACATCAATGAAAATCGAGGCTTAAAAATAATCGCCGTTGATCACTGAAAGACAATTCAGGAGAGCGATGCACCAAACCTGAGCCTTCATTCCCCAACCACATTTCACCTTTTAATAACGCCACATCCCCAACATTTAATGTTTGAATTGAAGCGTCACAAGGATATAAACCAGACTCTTTATCTGGCAAGCCTTGGTTGCCCGAACCTAGGCGATTTCGATTCACTTCATGATGTGCTAACCACTCCGTACCATTGCCGCTGTAAGTGGTCACAAGCCGGCACGGCACATTATCCACGTGAAACCTCGGGCACATTGCGGCATCTAATGTGGCTAAGCGTAAGCCAACATGACGTAATTCAAATAAGCAGCAAAACATCTCTACTAACCTAGCAACATCTAAAATCAATTCATCACGGCACTCCCAACGATTAAGGTACGGCTTAATTTCCGACTCAACCGTACTAGCAGTTACCACTTTTTTAATATCCAACTTAATATCTGAACGTAAGTGTAACTGAATGCTTTTTTCTAAATCACTTGGTAACTGTCTCTGCCAGATCGAAATATTCGTATTCTGATCATAAATCTGACTTAACACTTGAGCTTTTTCGCTCATTTTAACTTTTTCAAGGGTCACTGTTTTATCGGTAATAACCCTTTCTAATGTACGTTGAGAAACAGGATTCATTTGTCTCATGGTCAAATTCCCTCTTCCATTTCATATTCCCATAATGGAAACGGATCAGAAAAGCTCTGCCAATCTAAGCGTTCGAGTTCTTCTTCATTTAATAAGCAAGACTCTAAACTTTGCAACATAGCTTCTTTATTTAACCCTTGCCCAATAAAAACAAGCTCTTGCCTTCTATCGCCATAAGGTTCTGTCCAAACTTTTTTAATTTCATCAAGAGGCACTTGATCTATTGGCCAATTTTCCTTAGGCACCGCACTCCAAAACATCCCTGCAAAGCCATGTTGAGCCATACCACCAGCTTGGCTCCATTGACCGACCATATCCGTTCGGCTGGCTAACCAAAAATAACCTTTAGAGCGAATCAACTTTCCAAACCGTTCTAGATCGTGCAAAAATTGATAAAAACGTTCCGGATGGAAGGGACGACGGGCGACATAGTAAAAACTGTTAATGCCATATTCTTCAGTCTCTGAAATATGCTCCCCACGCATTTCTTTCAACCAACCAGGGGCTTGTTGAGCGAGCTCAAAATCAAAAGCGTGAGTATTCAACACCTCCGCAACATCCACTTGACCACGAGAAATCGGCAAAATACGAGCGGTCGTATTTAACGTCTTAAGAATAGCGATAAGTTGCTCAAGCTCATGAGAGTGAATTAAGTCTGTTTTGCTGATTAAAATAACATCGGCAAACTCAATTTGATCAACTAATAGATCGGCAACACTTCGTTCATCGTCTTCACCAAGATGCTCTTTGGTGTCTTGTAGCATATCGGCTTGTTGATAATCTTTTAAAAAATTGACCGCATCAACTACCGTTACCATGGTATCTAACCGAGCAAAATCAGATAATGATTGCCCATTTTCATCGGTGAAAGTAAAGGTTTCTGCAACAGGTAAAGGCTCAGCAATACCAGTAGATTCAATCACTAAATAATCAAACCTTCCCTCTTTAGCAAGCGCGCCTACTTCGATCAAGAGATCTTCACGTAAGGTACAACAAATGCAACCATTACTCATTTCAACTAATTTTTCTTCACTATGGTTAAGCGACACATCATTTTTTACCGTGATTGCATCGATATTGAGATCACTCATATCATTGACGATCACCGCAACTTTTTTACCCTTTCGGTTATTAAGAATGTGATTTAAAACCGTCGTTTTTCCTGCTCCCAAAAAACCAGATAATACGGTAACTGGTAGTTTTGTTATTTCTACTTCACCCATTTCTCTCTTCATCCCACAATAAAAGATATGTTATAACATAACAGTTGGTATTTTTAATAGTCATTTAAAGACATAAACAAGAAAACCTAAATCTTAAAATCAATGTATAACCGTTAAAAAGCAAAAAACCTGAGTAAAATCATCTACTCAGGTTTTCAATAGTCTGCGTGCCGCGTGTAACTTGAAAATTCGTTTACGCTTTGTTATCCCAATATTGATTCATCATTCGGTTCGCTTGTTGCCAACGTTCGGTTGACTGAAGTTCTTTCAAACTGAAATTTTGTTGTTTTAATAATGATAGAGCTTGTGGCACTTCGCTCATCGGCAAGCTATCTAATACTTCAATGGCGGCTTTGCGGTTATTACACATCAACACCATATCACACCCCGATTGCATTGCTGTTAATGAACGTTCGGCAGGGCCACCCATGATGCTTGCACCTTCCATATTCAAGTCGTCGGAAAACACAATACCTTTAAAGCCTAGCTGATGGCGTAATACTTCTTTTAACCAATAGCTTGAGCCACTCGCTGGTTGGTCGTCGTAGTTTGGATACACAACGTGCGCAGGCATCATCGCGTCTAAAATTCCGGCTTCAATTTGCGCTTTAAAAATCGCCATATCAGTTTCAAAAATATCATCGCGTTGATCAAATGGAGTTTCATAATGTGAATCTACGATCACTCCACCATGACCAGGAAAATGCTTCCCCGTTGTCGCCATACCGACTTGCTTCATGCCCTGCATATAAGCGGAACTATAAGTTAAAATAGTTTGGTTATCTTCACCAAATGCTCGGTTGCCGATTGCTTTGCAATCAAAAGTCTTATCGAGTACAGGGGCAAAACTTAAATCGACATCATGAGCGATAAGCTCTGCCGCCATTAGCCAACCACCTAACTCGGCGGCTTTTACGCCATTGTTCATTTCTGCGTATGCTTGCGCTGGTGGAATAGCCGTAAAGCCTTCACGAAAACGTTGTACCCGGCCACCTTCTTGATCAACACCGATCAAAATAGGTCGCTTTGCTGCGGTTCGAATCGCTTTATTCAAGGCAAGAAGTTGCTCATTATCATGATAATTTCGGGCGAATAAAATAACTCCGCCGACGGTTGGATGGGCAAGAATGTCTTTTTCTACAGAATCTAACTCAAAACCTTCAACGTCTAACCACAATGGCCCCATTGCTTATTCCTTCTTTAAACTATTCGATGAATCCAGTGCTTATTTATACGAAAATTTATACTGAATGTGAGATGCGACACTGGCTAAAGGTATAACTTTACTTATTTACTCGGTATTCTGACATTATTAATTTATCTTTTAAACTATTAATAAACTTGAACGTTCAAAGGCAAGGTAACGTATGGAAAAGTATATTGGAATTATGTCTGGCACCAGTTTAGATGGGGTTGACACTGCATTAGTTGAGACCGATGGAAAAGCCATTCGCTTACTTGAGCATGATTTTTTTGCGATGCCTGATGACCTAAAAAAAAGTGTTTTGGATGTCTGCATCGGGCAACAAACCAATTTAGTCAATATTGGCGAAATTGATCATCGTTTAGGTCAGGTTTTTGCGAATGCCGTTTCTCAATTACTCACAAAAACCAAGACGCCTCCTAGCGACATTAAAGCCATAGGCAGCCATGGTCAAACCGTGTTTCACGCCCCAGATGGGCCCTATCCATTCACCATGCAATTGGGCGATGCCAATATTATCGCCGCGCAAACAGGCATTACCACAGTAGCAGATTTTCGTCGTAAAGATATCGCACTCGGTGGACAAGGCGCACCTTTGGTTCCCGCTTTCCATCAAGCGTTATTTGATCATCTTGATAACCATATTATTATTTTAAATATTGGAGGAATTGCCAATATTTCGATTATTGATGGCGATAAAACCTCAGGTTATGACACCGGCCCCGGAAATATGTTGATGGACGCTTGGATGCAAAAACATTTTAATCAACCTTATGATAAAGATGCGAAAATTGCGAGTTCGGGGGAAATCAATCTCGATCTTCTTTCTGAGCTTTTAAATGAAGATTATTTACACCAGCCAGCACCAAAGAGCACCGGTCGTGAATTATTTAATCTACCTTGGTTAGAAAAGAAACTCCATGGTACAAACCTTTCATCCATAGATGTTTTAACAACATTGACAGAGTTCACTGCCGTCGCCATTGCCAATGATATTCGGAAACTGACTAGAATCAATACCATCAATGAATTGCTTGCTTGTGGTGGCGGTGCCAGTAACCCGTTGCTCATGGAACGATTACAACACCACCTTCACGATTGGCAAATTGGAAATACCATGAAATATGGTATTAATGCCGATTTCATGGAAGCAATGGCCTTTGCTTGGCTTGCGCACCAAACCATCAATCACTTACCCGGAAATCTACCCGCCGCCACAGGCGCTTCTCGTTTAGCCGTATTAGGCGCCATTTATTTAGCAAACTAAATAACAATCACTCTATTTATAAACATTAACGCCAAAGCCCCTAGAGCTTTGGCGTTTTATTTTCTATTGCAGAAGTGACTTATTTCACACTTTTTTCATCATTTCCGTCAGTCATCAAAGCGTAACCTAATCGACACTTTTCTTTAACATCTCTCTTTTACAGTACTCGCAACACTTAAGAAGACATGTAAGTCTCTAATTTAACATTCATAGGATTAAATAATGAAAATAGCAGTTTTAACTTCATCAATTTTAGCGGCGTTAGTCTCTACCTCTTCTTTAGCAGCTACCGTTTACAAAGATGAAACGTCAGAGCTTAAAATTGGCGGCCGCGCTGAAGCACGCTTCAACGTTTCTGATAACAATGAAGAATATGATGCTGTAACTGGTGAAAAAACAGAAAGTGCTTTTAATGATAAAAGCCGTGCTCGTCTAAACATTTCAGGTAAAACTCAAATATCTGATAGTCTAACTGGCTTTGGTAAATATGAAAATGAAGTCAGTTCTGGTTCTGATATTAAAACTCGTTATCTATTTGCAGGTATTGGTACCCAAGCTGGTGATTTCTCTTACGGTAAACAAGATACTTCACTGGTAATGATCACTGACTTCACCGATACAATGGCGACTTTTGGCGCTGATGCTGATGGCGCTCTAGCACTGAATGCTGGTAGTGATAAGCAAGAAAACAACTTTGCTTATAAAGGCAAGTTTGGTGGTTTAACGGTTGGTGCTAACTACTTAGCTGAAAATGCTGCAAATTCTGATCAATACGCTATTGCTGCTATGTATTCTTTTGATTTTGGTCTAGATTTAGGTGCAGGCTATGCAATGGGTCAAACTGCCGACCAAGATGTGGATCAAGTCGACCTAGGTGTCCAATACTCAATTGCTGATTTCACTTTTGGTGCCCTTTATGAAATGACATCAACCGATACAACGGGTGGCAGTGATGATAATGATGGTTACGAATTATCTGCTCAATACAAATTAGACAAGTGGACATTCGTTGGTGTTTATAACTACGCAACAATGAACGATGGCGATGATGATGCCGTTGATAACTTTGCATTAGAAGCGGTGTATAAATTCAACAGCAACTTACGCACTTATGCTGGCTACAAGTTTGAACAAATCGATAATAAAGATGACCAACTACAAGCTGGTATCCGTTACGATTTCTAAACACATCAACAAAATTCTGTGTTAAACCGGAAGTCAGACATTTGTTGTCTGACTTTTTATTATCAAGCTCCAAACCGTCAATCAAACTTCAGACATATCTATTTACTTAACTTTGCACCTAAACACGGCAATGGTTGTTTAATATTGTGCAGAATAACGCTCCACAACAAACCGTCCGTTAAAATCAATACTGTATTTCAATAGTAAACCTTATAAATCAACCTATTAAAAAACTGGCACGTATTCTGCTTTATATACAGAGAATACATGGCAGTATTCATGTAACCAACGAGACACCATTGTGTGGATTATTGGTTCATGCTATTTCTTTTTGAGGTTGCCTTTCCTAAACGTTTGGGAAAGGCTTTTTTTTTGCCCTTAAATACCACTTTTTTGACTTATCTTACTCTGCACGTCTCATTTACTACCGTTTTTCCGATTAAAACAAAGGACTATTCTGACTTAATCATTGGTAGAAAGTGTTATGAAATAAATTTTATCGTCAAACCAAAAAGTTTTCACAAGACGTGAACGCAGAATATTGATAAATTTGCCACCTAACTCACTCCCCCGCGTTAATAGTTTGTTATAGTCAAACCATTACTTTTATTATGCCTATTTTATTACTATATTCAGCAATATGTTAGCAATAAAAAATCATTCATTTGTACCAACCTTAGCGATATACATATGACCAAAAAAATCATTGTAGGATGGCGTGAAATGCTGGCTCTTCCTGAGTTAGGCATTGAACAAATCAAAGCAAAAGTCGATACAGGTGCGCGCAGTTCTTGTTTGCACACTTTTAAGATTGAACCATTTAATAAAGAGGATGAGCTCTGGGTTCGATTCTGGATTCATCCCATTCAGAAAAATGATGACTTTGTACAAGTCTGTGAAGCACAAGTGATCGACCAACGAACCGTAAAAGATTCTGGTGGTCATGAAGAGCAACGTTATGTCATCAGTACTATGCTTAGATTTAATGGTGAAGAATGGCCAATCGAAGTAACTCTCACCAACAGAGAAAATATGCTATTTCGCATGTTGCTAGGTCGCACTGCAATGAACGATAGAATCATTGTCGATCCAGCTGCATCATTTTTAATTGCTGCACCTTTTAATTCCACTAAGGAAAACGATTAATGAAAATCGGAATTTTATCTCGCAACCGCTCTTTGTATTCAACCAAACGCTTAATTGAAGCGTGTCAAAGCAGAGGCCATGAAGTCAAAGTTATCGATGCATTGCGCTGTTACATGAACATAAACTCTGAGAAACCTGAAATTCATTTTAAAGGTGAAGAGTTAAAAGATTTCGACGCTATCGTGCCTCGTATTGGCGCGTCAGTGACATTTTATGGTACTGCGGTACTTCGTCAGTTTGAAATGATGGGCGTTTATCCTGTCAACGAATCTGTAGCGATAACCCGATCTCGAGATAAATTGCGTTCAATGCAGCTGTTATCTCGTAAAGGTATTGGGATGCCTATCACTGGTTTTGCCAGCAAACCTGATGATATTAAAGATCTTCTAGAAATGGTGAACGGTGCCCCTGTTGTGATCAAATTGCTAGAAGGCACGCAAGGTATCGGGGTTGTATTAGCAGAAACACGTAAAGCAGCAGAAAGCGTGATTGAAGCATTCATGGGGCTAAAAGCCAACATCATGGTACAAGAATATATTAAAGAAGCTGGCGGAGCTGATATTCGTTGTTTTGTTATTGGTGATAAGGTCATTGCAGCAATGAAACGACAAGCCAGTGAAGGTGAGTTTCGTTCAAACCTTCACCGGGGCGGTACAGCGTCATTAGTTCGCATTACGCCAGAAGAGCGTAAAACGGCTGTAGCGGCAGCAAAAATAATGGGTTTGAACGTTGCTGGGGTTGACTTACTTCGTTCCTCTCGTGGCCCTTTAGTGATGGAAGTAAACTCATCACCAGGCCTTGAAGGCATTGAGGCGGCAACAGGGAAAGATGTTGCTGGCATGATCATCGATTTTATTGAAAAGAATGCATCAGAAAAAGGAACTAGGACCCGTGGCCGAGGTTAAAAAAAGCAGTGTAAATAACCGAAAGGTAATAAAAAATAAACCTTTTGAATTTATGGGCTACAGTGTTAGAGCTGGTGAGCGCAAGGTTTTGGAGATTGAAGCAGCCAAACTGTATACCCATTCTCCTCTATCTATTCCCGTTGAGATCATTCACGGGAAAAACCCAGGCCCGGTATTAATGGTCAATGCCGCTATTCATGGTGATGAACTTAATGGCGTAGAAATCGTTCGTCAGTTAATTGAAAAAATTGATACCAATAAACTGAAAGGTACCTTAATTGCCGTGCCTATCGTGAATGTATTCGGTTTCATTCATAAATCACGCTATTTGCCTGATCGTCGGGATTTAAACCGTTGCTTCCCAGGCTCAGAGAAAGGCTCGTTAGCTTCTCGTATCGCACATACGTTTTTTACTGATGTCGCCCAAAAAGCGGATTACATTATCGACTTACATACTGGCGCGATCCATCGCACTAACTTGCCGCAAATTCGGGCATGTTTAGAGAATGATGAAACGTTAAGAATGGCGAAAGCCTTTGGCACACCAGTCATTATTGATGCCGCATTACGTGATGGTTCATTACGGGCTGAAGCAGAAAAAAATGGCATTCCTGTTCTCACTTATGAAGCAGGAGAAGCATTGCGATTTGAACCCATAGCCATTAATGCTGGCATTCTCGGTATAGTGCGTGTCATGCAAGAATTAGGCATGTTGCGTATGAGCCGCAAAAAAACGCCAGAATCTGTGATTGCCAAATCCACCAATTGGGTTCGTGCTGAAAATGATGGTATTTTACGCACTATGGTGACATTGGGCGATCGTGTAACGAAGAATCAAGTGCTAGCTTATATCAGCTCACCACTGGGTCATGTTGAGATCACGATGACAGCACCAAAAGATGGCATAGTCATTGGCCAACAAACTCTACCTTTAGTCAATGAAGGAGATGCTGTTTTTCACCTTGCATACTTTACCGAAGATAACGATTCGGTTGGGGATAAGGTTGAAGACTACATTGGACAAGTCATTGAACATGTTGAGTCTAAGGACGAAAGCATCACAACTGGCTTTATCGCGGTACCTAACCAAGATCGCTAGTAGTTTTATTATTTGATAGAAAAAGGCCAAACAAATTAATATTGTTTGGCCTTTTTGTTATTTTAACTCAAGATCAACACGTTAAATTTATTATTTACTTTTTTACTAAAAAAAACTTATGTTTTTAAGAGTGCCAGTAGATCTGCGGTATTTCCCGTTTCAGCCAAACGAGGAAAAATTAAATTCACGCTATTAAGATGAGTATCCATATTCAAATCTGTCATTGCATCCGTCGCTAAGGTCACGTTGTAACCAAGCTCCCATGCTTGACGCGCTGTCGATTCGACACCAATACTAGTAGCCACACCGACAACAACAACTTGAGTAACACTCTTTGATTTCAAGTAATCATCTAAATCGGTATTGGTAAAAGCTCCCCATGTTTTTTTGGTCACTAAATGATCGCTTGGTTGAATATTCAACTCCGACACTAACTGTGACCAATCAGCAGGAAGTTCACCATGAGATTTCGCTTGTTCGTTACGCCCCGGAGCACTCCCTGCGACATTCACCAATACAACCGGCAAGTGTTTCTCTCGAAAAGTACTAAGTAATTGACATGATTTTTCAACGATAGGTGTTGTATCGTGACAAGTTGGCAGAGCCAAAATGCCTTTTTGCAAATCGATAACAATAAGAGCTGTGTTTGAATCAAGTGTCGTAATAGGCATAAAAACTCCAATAGTTTATGTAAAAATGAATGTAGAGGTGATTCTGCCAAGACAATGTAACTCTAGTATAAAACAGTATGAGGCTGTGCTCTTTTATGACATTTTCACGTAAAAAAAGAGGCTAATAGCCTCTTCCACTCACCATAAAAATAATGTGAATTACAAATATTCGCACAAATAAGCCGTGGGGGTTTCTACTTTAAGATCAAAAGAAGAGTCTCCAATCACATCAAAGGCTTGACCATCTGAATAAGTTACCCACTCTTCACTACCTGGTAATTTTACCGTTAGTGCACCTTTTACGACTGTCATTTTTTCAGGAGCCTCGGTTCCAAAAGTATATTCGCCCGTCGCCATCACTCCAATACTGCTATCAGCATCTTTCTGTGTGAAACCAAGCGATTTTACGTTACCTTCAAAATAGGTATTTTCTTTAATCATGATCATATCCTTATGAAAAATCATTACTGCTAACTGGTACCCTTTTTATCCAATTCACTCATTTTACTCAAGTATTATTTTGCATAATTTCACCATCAATTAAGTGATGACTTTTTAACTAAATGGTTAAAAGCTTGCATTACTTCATCAGATTTCATGATTCGATTATGCTCATAGCCTTCTGCCGCTTTTAATTCTACCCATTGGCTTTGCTGGACAAGTTGCTCACTAATAGCAAACTTTGCAAATTTATCTGCTTTATCATGCACTATGATAGTCGGTGCTTGTCGTTCAATTAAATGCTGTTGTGGGTTAATGCTTTGCAATGGGTATTGATACTGTTGTTTCACCTCACTAATCACCTATTCAAATAACTTCATCGAAAAATAATCACGTAGTAGGCAGAAGTTTTGGTGGAAACGATTCTTTATTTAACGCACCTATGATAAAAAGAATATTCGGTTTTTATTCAGCTTTCTCTATATCAAATTTAATGGATTAATCATGTCTGGCATTCTTGAGCAATTTTCCTTTTCTGTATCCATCACAGGGCCTATCTGCTTAATGTTGCTATTGGGCATATTATTGCGTCGTTGGAAGCTCATAAATGATAATTTCATTGAAATTGCCTCTAAATTGGTTTTTCAAGTCACACTGCCTGCCCTCTTATTTTTAAGCATCATAAAATCAAATACGATTACCAGTGACAGTATTCCTTTAGTCGCATTTGGTGTAATAGCAAATACTTTATTTTTTCTTTTTGCTTCCATTACCACTAAAATAATCATTAAACATCCGGCTCAGCAAGGCGTGATCATTCAAGGTGCTTTTCGCTCAAATACCGCCATTATAGGTTTAGCTTATGTTGCTAATGCATATGGAGAATCCGGCGTAGCCTTAGCCGCCGTCTATGTCGCGGCAGTAACGGTTTTATATAATATTCTCGCGGTCATTGCTCTCACTCCAAAAAGTGACAACTCCAATATAAAAGCTTATGGCATTATGATGAAATCCATCACTAAGAATCCGCTCATCATCGCCATAGTGCTGGCTCTAATTGTTTATGAGCTGACGATTCCTGTTCCAGAAGTGATTATTCATGCCGGACAGTACTTTGCTGATATGACTTTGCCCCTTGCTCTACTTTGTACCGGTGGTTCACTTGATACTCGCCAGCTTAAACATGATAAGGCCGCCAATATTTTAGCAAGTGGCTATAAACTTCTTCTTTGTCCTCTTTTCATTACATTAGGCGCTTATTGGTATGGGTTTACTGGCATGCAACTCGGGCTTGTTTTCTTTATGACCGCTTCCCCCGCAGCGGCAGCAAGCTATGTAATGGCAAGAGCAATGGGAGGGGATGCAACACTAGCTGCCAATATCATCGCTTTAACGACCGTCGGCTCGATTCTCACTTGCAGCTTAGGCATCATGCTGTTGTCGACTCTCAATTTAATGTAAAAAGCCACGGCTTAATGTAAAAGTTCTTAATCACGCCTTCCATAATATATAACTAATGAGACTTGCTTGTGAGCCAACAACTTAAACAAGACATCACTTTACTGGGTGGAATTGGTCAACTTTCAACAACTTTACTTGGTACCGGTCTCTTTATGATTCCAGCCATTGCAGCTAATATTGCTGGTGAATGGTCGTTGTGGGCATGGATTATCTTATTATTCGCCATTTGCCCCATAGCCCTAACTTTTGCATTAATGGGAAGACAATATCCGAATGCTGGTGGAACAGCCTATTTTGTTCGCCAAGCCTTTAATAGCAAGATGGAACGTAGTGTTGCGTGGTTATTTTTAAGTGTCTTACCTGTAGGTATTCCTGCGGCGATCACCTTGGCGGGTGGATTTGGAAAAGAACTACTGCCTCATTTCATGAGCTATCAATACCTAGCAGAACTGTTCACATTAGCACTCATACTTATACTCACCCTACTTGGCAGTAAGTCTTCGTCTCAATTTCAAGTATTAATCGCTTTAAGTATTTTTGCCTTAGTCGCGGTCTTTTTCTGGCAAGGCGACATTAGTCTAAATGATATTGCTATGCCCCGTTTGAATACTTCTGCAGTACTGCCTATTGGTTTAGCTTTAGCGGTCATGTTTTGGTGCTTTGTTGGCATTGAAGCCTTCTCTCATATGGGAGAAGAATTCAAAAACCCACAGCGTGACTTTCCTATTGCCATTGTTTTAGGCTGCTTTTTAGCTGGCTTTATCTATTGGGCATGCTCGGTCGTTATATTAAAGTTTCATGCCTTTGAGCCCAATATAAACTCGCACAGTTCAATTCCATGGTTAAGTGAGCAGTTACTAGGCAATAAACTCGCTATCGGCATCACCCTCATCGGCTACTTTGCTTGTTTTTCAAGTATTAACTTATACACTCAGAGTATGATTCGTTTGGTATGGGCTCAAGCTCGTGAATACCGTCCCACAAGCACTATGGCAACATTATCGAAGCGAGGCGTTCCTACCGTTGCAACATTTTTGGTCACTATTGTGCTTTTTTTGTCAATTAGCTTTGGGCATTTAGTCAATCTAAATCTCGAACTATTAGTCAAACTAGCTAACAGTGTTTTCGTCATGCTTTATTTATTAGCGATGTTATCTGCTTTTAGACTATTAACGGGATTCGCTAAATATTTAGCAGGATTTTCAACTTTATTATGCACCATTGTATTTCTATGCTTAGGCTGGAGCATGCTATACGCTATTACCATTTTCTCACTTTTAATGCTTCCTTGGAAAAAATGGCTCAATACATCCAAAAAAATTGAAAATGAGATATAAAAAATGCCAATAATCCTCTGCCCGATGTTCAATTTTTGCTATACACTGATGTGGTTTTTTCGTTTGCAGGAAGCAAGCTAAATGTTTATAGAATGGGAATCAAATCGGATTTGGTATGTAGATAAACCTTATAGAAAACTTGGGTTTACACATACTCAACGCATGGTAGTGATAAAGCTTGAAGATGATCTTCTAATGATCATATCTCCTATTGAACTCACCACGCAATGTCAGATAAAACTATCTAAATTAGGAACCGTAAAATACATCATTTCACCCACACCAACGTACCATCAGTACTTATCAGAATGGTGGCTAGCTTATTCAAAAGCTTATTTTTTTGCACCCCATGCCTTGATAGAAAAACGTACCGATCTCAATTTTGACGGCGTCCTATCACGACAAACCCCAAAACAATGGCAGGGACAAATATTACAAACTTCCATTGGCAGTGATGACACACCCAACAAAATGATTTTTTGTGATCCTATAAGCCGAACATTGCTCATCAGTGACAATTTAATTGCTATTCAATCTGGATTACCATTTGGGCAAAAACTGATAACACTCGCTCAAGGGGTGAATCATGAATTAGCCTTACCCTATTGGGATCGTCGCCAATATAAAAACAAAGCAATGCTACGTGCTTCAATTCAAGAAATAATGACATGGCCATTCGACCGTATGATTTCATCAAACGGGCTAACCATTAAGACAAATGCAAAAGATGCATTTTATCAAGCATTTTGGTGGGCTTTCCAGTAACTCAAACCTTTCCATTTTTATGAAATCATGCCAACCTTAGCAGCTCAACAAAGGAGTGATCGCCGCTCCTTACAATATGAACGGTATTTTTTTTATGAATCATCGCTTTATGAATTACTTCTTAACCTACCTTAAAGGTATCGCCATGGGTGCTGCTGATGTTGTTCCCGGTGTATCCGGTGGCACGATTGCCTTCATCACCGGCATTTATGACACATTATTAGGCAGTATCCGACGTATAAACCCAAGCCTATTTGGACTATGGCAACGCGAAGGTTTTAAAGCGGTATTAAATCATATCAACGTAGGATTTCTCATCGCCTTATTTGGTGGGATTTTAACCAGCATTTTAACACTCGCTAAATTAATTTCTTGGTTATTAATCACTCATCCAATCCCTCTATGGTCATTTTTCTTTGGCCTTATCTTAATTTCCGTTGTTCATATCATGAAACAAGTTGAACAAAAGAAAATAATTCAACTTCTTTTCCTAATTGCCGGTATTACTCTTGCTTACAGCATTACTATACTGCAACCTCTAGATATGCAACCAACAACATTTAATCTTATCTTTGCTGGGGCAATTGCTATCTGTGCCATGATTTTACCTGGTATTTCTGGCAGTTTCATTTTGCTATTGCTTGGTATCTATCCAACTATTTTACTGGCGGTAAAAGAATTAAATCTTGGCATTTTAAGCCTATTTGCTATTGGTGCAATATGCGGGTTACTCAGCTTCTCTCACTTATTATCATGGCTATTACAACGTCATCGTGACACCACCCTAATTTTCCTAACCGGATTAATGATAGGAACCCTACCGAAAATATGGCCTTGGAAAGAAACGTTAAGTTGGCGTATAAATTCTCATGGAGAGCAAGTCCCTTTACTTCAACACAACTTACTGCCAAATCAGTTTGAAAATATTGTCGGACAACCATCCAATTTGTTATTAGCAATACTGTGTATGTTTGGTGGTATTGGGATTGTCTGGTTATTGGAAAAAGTCGCTCAGAAAAACCAATAAGTAGAACCGATATTATCCTAGAATACGCTGATCATGAACATTAAGCCCTCTTTGTATGAGGGCTTTTGATTGCACTATTATTGAAGCTAACTCAAGAAAAATAACTTAATCACTGTTTGAATAATTACGCTGTGCTAACATCCTCATACCTCTTTCCTTCAAAGATTGTGATGACCATAATTTCAACTCAAGCATTTAAACTAAAAACAATATGTCTGCCAATAGGCTTGACTATACTGTCATTGTTTGCAGGTTTTTACGGGCCAACACTGATACAAAGTATAAAAACCAGCCTTAATTTAATAAATACGACCTCTTTTGATAAAAAAAAATACTGTTTACTTTCCACCACAACCTGCCAACAGGATAGTGTCGGAATCAAGCTAGATACTGATATTGCAAAACCACTTAAAACGACACAAATACACGTTGATTGGCCACAAAACAACAGTGATAGATTAATGCTCACATTACGTGGATTAGAAATGGATCTCGGTGTCGTCAAATTTCCCATAAAAAAACAGCTCGATGGCAATTATTCAGGAACCATAATTCTACCGATTTGCACCGATGCAAAAATGACATGGATTGGCACACTCACGGATCAAAACCAACATACAGTTTATACATCGATTAGGATGGAAAAATGAAAAAATCTTGGCTCATCATCATGCTATTCGCCTTTATTATTGGACTCTGTGCAAATTATTATTTCAATGGCCCATCAAGGCATCAACCTCCAACACAAATACTCGATTTTAAAGGCTCAGATAACAAAGCGGTTAATATTTTCGATCCGCAAGATCCAAGAATTCGCATCGTTTATTTTGGTTTTACTCGATGCCCAGATGTTTGTCCAACGTCTCTTGCCATGCTATCCGCAGCATTAAAACAGCTTAATGCTGCAGAAATGAAGAGGATTCGTCCTATGTTCATCACGCTTGATCCAGAAAGGGACTCAGGAGACGATGCTCAAAAATATGCTCACTATTTTCATTCTAAAATGGAAGGTTTTTCAGGCTCTTTAGAGGCGACAAAAATATTAGCAAACCGATATGGTGTGATATTCCAAAAAACGGAATTACAAGATTCTGCTTTAAATTATACAATTGATCACAGCTCTTATTTTTATTTTTTAAAGCCGGATGGCACCTTATTAAAAAAAGTACCCCATACTTTAAACCCTCAACCATTGATTTTAGCTATTCAGAATCTTGAAAAGGACAACATGACATGAAATTAAAATCACTTGCTCTCAGCTCTCTACTCATCAGCAGCTCCGTTATGGCGCATGATGGCATGAAATATGATGATCCATACGCTAGGGCAACACCGCCGAATGCTGTCAATAGCGCTATTTTTATGACTATTGAAAATCATATGGCTTCTGACCGCACATTAGTCACTGTTGCTACACCTGCTGCAGAAAAGAGTGAGTTACATACTGTCGAAAGACAAGGTGATTTAATGAAAATGCGCCAAGTCGACGGAATAAAAATTCCTGCACATGGGGAAATACAATTAATGCCTGGAAGTTTCCATATTATGCTTTTAAACGTAAATAAGCCTCTTGTGGAAGATGACAGTATTACCCTCACACTTGGATATGCTAATGGCGAAAAAGAAACATTGTCAGTCCCTGTGAAAAAAGTAATAACAGGAATGATGCCGATGAAAAAAACAGATGATAGCCACTCTCATCACAATACGGCAAACTAGGCACTATAATTATGTAATGTTTAAGACTGGAGGCTCACTATTCCTCCAGTTACTTCATAATATTTTGCTATATTTCATACACTCTTAATAATTGTTATCTCTACCAATTATATTTAATCTATTATCATACGTTGAAATATCAAGTGAGATCTGCAATGAAAACCTCTTCTTTCAAACGGTCTGACTTAACCACATTTGTTTTTACCTTATCCGCTCTAATTTCTTTTGCTGCAAATTCAGTACTTGCCCGCCTTGCGCTAATAAATAACAATATAGATGCGATAAGTTTTACTATAATTCGTCTTTTATCTGGCGCTGTAATGTTATTTCTATTATTAAAAACAAGGTCATTAACATCGCAGAATCATCGAAATAATACTTTGCAGCCTAGAACTATTAAAGGCAGTTGGTTATCCGCTTTCATGCTATTTATCTATGCTGCTGGATTTTCTACTGCTTATGTTTCATTAGAGACAGGGACAGGTGCTCTAATTTTATTTAGCTCTGTACAAATCAGCATTATTGTTCGCAATCTAATAATGAAAGAACCTTTAAATAAACAAGAATGGTTAGGTATGTCATTCGCGTTAATTGGATTCGTATTGCTTGTCCTCCCCAACCTTTCAACACCATCATTAAAAGGTTTTGTCTTGATGACAATTTCCGGTATAGCTTGGGCACTCTACACCTTACGGGGTCGTATTTGTCATGACCCGCTAAGCGATACAGCTGGAAATTTTATTAAAAGCTTACCTTTTTGTATTATTTTGATCTTTTTTATTTTTAATAATCGAGATATTTACTTTCAAATAACATCATACGGATTAATTTTATCCGTTATATCTGGTGCAATTACATCAGGGTTAGGTTATGCATTATGGTATGTCGCACTGCGTAATTTAACCCCAATCCAAGCGGGTATTTCGCAACTGACCGTCCCTATAATTGCCGCTTTCGGAGGGGGCATCTTTTTATCTGAAATGGTGAATACCGCTTTTATATTCTCTTCTTGCATGATACTTGGGGGTATTCTTTTAATTACCTTAAAAAGTAAATCCCCATGATAAATCTAATACTTATAGCTATTCTCCCCCGAATCAAAAAGCTATTCATTTTTAGTGTATTAAATTTTCATTAAACATAAAAACAATCATACCAGTATAAACTATTGATAATTATTGTACTAAATATCAACATCTTGAAGAAAATGACGCTCAAAAATAAAAACTTCATATGCATTCTCTACATGACCCACTTAACAACATTCAATGAAATGATGTATATTTAAACTACATTTACCAATCTAATGGTTTACAAAGGGTCAACATTGACAATAATATGTAGGTAAAGTTTTAATTGTTATATAAACGTACTGAGATTATAAGCGCTCGGTTAAAATACTTAAGTTAATTGTGTGGGGAAAAGGATGAAACAACATAAAATTAAAGTGCTCTCTTTATTGATTGCAAGTGCTGTCTTATATGGCTGTCATGATGGTGATGATAGCGGCTCAACAGAATCTGCAACTGTTCAAGCTTATGACGGCCCAGTACGTGGGATGGTAGCAACAGCAGCATGTGATGATGACACTACTGGTGAATATAAATTTACTGATGATGAAGGTAACATTAATATTACTTTACCAACATTTGTAAATGCTCCTGAAACTTGTGGGGTATCATTTGTTGGTGGTGCAAATGCTGTTGATATGGAAAATGGCAAAAGCATGGTAAATGTGAAATACACTGCGCCAAAAGGTTTATTTAAAAAAGGTAGTAAAGCAACAGCTTCTCCAATGACGACTCTTATTGCTAAAAAACTGGGTAATTTACCATACGATGAAAGTACCGCTTCTGAAGTATTAACGGCTTTAGGGCTAGGTGAAGTATTCAACAATGGCATTACTATTGAAGAATTCTTGAATAATACTCAAGCTTCTGTTGCTAAATTAAAATCTCAAACTCCAGCTTTATTTAGCAAAGTTTCGGCCACTAAGATGATTCTTTCAGATATCTTAACGGCGCAACCAAATGCCGACATAACCAAAATTGCTGTCGCAACTCAAAAATTGTCTAACATTATTACGCAAAAATATCCTAATTTCCCTGCAAGTGGGAATAAAGAAATATTTATCAATATCATTGATATCGTTAAAGACTCCGCAATACTCGACAAGCTTGAATCTTTAACTGAAGATCAAATCAAGAATGAATTAGCTGATTTGATTAATAAAATTGATAATCCAGAAACAGCCGTTCCACCAACACCGACAGATCCAACCGACCCGACAGGTACGGGAACTGGTAGCACTGGTGGTGGTACTGGCGCATAGCACCTAAATGGTAAACTTTAAACGCCGCTATCCGTTAGCGGCGTTTTGTTGTTCTCCTGCATACATTTACAAGGATTTTATATGGTCATGCAGAAAACTTCTGCCTATGTCGTCCCTTTGGCCTATCTAGCACTTTTTTCATCTTCTGTTTTTGCTGATACCCAAGTTGACCAACTGCCATCTCATCAAAGTTTTACAGGTTTAACCAATACGCCAAACGCACAGGTGGTTAATACTGGGGATTTTAATCTGTATTATGGTCAAGGCCTACCTTATCAAAATGGTATAGGTGATCTCGATGACTGGGTCGCCACCGTAGGAATATTTCCGGGCTTGGAAGTTGCTGGTCGGGTAGTAACTAAAACCTATGACTGTAATACATACACTGACAAGAATTGTGGTATTCGCGATTTGTCGGCTTCTCTCAAATATCAACTACCTTTCAT
The DNA here is from genome assembly GCF_002218025.2 of Vibrio casei. NCBI lineage: Bacteria > Pseudomonadati > Pseudomonadota > Gammaproteobacteria > Vibrionales > Vibrionaceae > Vibrio > Vibrio casei. The sequence goes on from NZ_AP018681.1 coordinate 988,498, forward strand.
TTATGATTACACCGGTTTCAACTTAGCAATCGGTACCCAAGATTTAGGTGGTGCAGCGAATAATTTCCAAACAACTTATGTGGTAGCCGATAAAACACTGGAGAATTGGCCCGTTCGTTTTTCCGCAGGTTATGGTCAATCGAAACTTCCATCCGGCATTATGGATGGTCCTTTCGGAGGGATTGAAATTCAACCATTTTCCTTTTTACAGTTGACTGGTGAGTATGACTCCACAGAGTTCAACTCAAGCATTAAAGCAGTTACACCTAAAGATCTGTTGCCTTATGACATGCGTGTTAGCTTAGATTATCAAGTTTATACAACACGTGAGAACACAGATAAAAATATCTGGGGTCTCAGTTTCAACATTCCTTTAGTTGGCTATTTAGATAACAAACCTGCGGAATTAGCTAAGCAAACTCCAGATAAAAAGCAACTTTTACAAGCAAGTCTTTCAGGCCATGAATCGGCAGGAATGGCTAAATTAATTCAATCCCTTGAAAAAGAAGGCTTTATTAATATTCAAGTTGGTAAAGCAGATAATAACAAGATAATTATTGCTTTAGAAAACCGACGTTATAACCGTAATCAAATCGATGGCGCAGGTGTCGCGTTAGGAATAATTTCAGCTAATGCAGGAAAGTCAATCTCAGTCGATCTTGAACTAACAGAACAAACCTCTCCAAATATTGAAATGGTTATGCTAACTAACGGTATCCCAGTACTTGCGGTAAGCACCAATACACAATGCTATCGTGAATTTTTAATGAGTGGGATCTCTTGTAAGCAAACCAAAATCAGCACGACAAACCTGTCAAAAACGCTAGACAATACTGATTGGCAGCATGAGAAAGTTAATAGTGGATTTGGTCGAAGCCAAGTAATCGTTTCACCTGCAACTCGTTATGCCTTCGCAACGGAATATGGTGTATTAGACTACTCATTAGCACTTGCAACAAACCTTTATGTTCCACTTTGGAAAGGGTTTGCCGTAGATGTGCGCTACATATTGCCCATTGATGACAGTGACGATTACCAAGAAGGTGGATATTGGGGTAATCAAGCGTATGAAAGTGAGATTGATCGCGCAGTGGTTCACCAAGCATTTCAATTACCTTTTAACATCATGACTCAATTTTCTGCTGGCTATATTTTTAGTGGTTATATAGGGGCTGAAAATGAAACCGTTTGGAATTCACCAGAGGGTTACCACTCATTTGGCGTTCAATACAGTGAATTCACTTATAAAGATGACAAGGATGTTTTTGGCAACACAATGGAGGACAAAGGGACTCTTCTTGGCAGCTACACTCTTTCTGTACCAGAAATCAACTGGCAATTGAAAGTTGAAGCGGGTGAATTTTGGCAAGGCGATAAAGGCTATCAAATTACCACTAACCATTGGTTAGGTGATGCAAATGTATTTGTCTCTTATTTAGACAGTGAGGATGAGCAATTTGTCAGTGCTGGTATTTCATTGCCACTCACATTCTGGCGTGATATGAAACCTAGTTATGTTCAAGTGAGAGGAATCGACCAATACACAATATCAGCCCAAACTCGAGTTGGAGAATCTCATAATTACATCAATAGTGGGCTTGGGGCACAAGTTGATTTTCAACATAACTTGGGAAGACAGTATTTCAGCCGAAATCGTCTTACGCCAAGCTACTTTGAAAATAACCTACAGCGTTTAAGAAATGCTTACTTAAGATATTTAAGCATTTCTAACGAATAGGTTTTAGTGATTAAGTGGTGAGTAATTAACTCGCCACTTTTACTTTAATTTTACTCTTATCAATTTCTTTACCATTCAAAGCAAACATAGCGGTTTTTGCTTGATCTAGATCCGGCATATAAACAAAACCAAATCCTTTTGATGCTCCCGTTTCTTGATCTAACACTAAGGTGCATTCACCGACTTCACCGTACTCTTCAAATAACTTACGCATTTCAATTTCAGTTGTGCCGCGGTCAAGATTTCGGACTAAAAGCTTCATAACATTTCTCTTTTAAAGTTAACTTTGAATTTAGAATCTGTTAGTGATTTAACACCAAGTGTAGCAATAATGACACACAAATAGACTTAAAGAAGATAATATATCGTCAATATCTAAAATTGATTGTAAAAAGGAATAACAATAAATTTAGAGCAAGGAAATGAAAAATGAAAATTGGTATATATATTTATGATAATGCTGAGGTTTTAGATTTTTCCGGACCTTATGAAGTCTTTACGACAGCTAACAGGGTAACTAAACAAGATACTCTTTTTGATACTTTCTTAATTGCAGAGCAAGAAGGCCTCGTTACCGCTCGTTCAGGCTATAACGTTCTCCCCCATTATGGTATTCACAACCACCCTGCTTTAGATGTGTTAATAATAGTTGGAGGTGTTCACATAAATGAAATGGAAAAAGAAAATGTTATTAAATGGATTTCCGAACAAAATCAAGTAGTACCTCTTGTCGCATCAGTATGCACAGGTGCATTTTTGCTTGCACAAGCTGGAGTCTTCACACACCATAACGTTACAACCCATTGGGAAGACATCCCAGCATTGCGTCAGCAATTTCCAAAACTCAATGTGCACGAAAAAGTTCGCTGGATACAAGATGGTAATAACATAAGTTCGGGGGGAATTTCTGCAGGCATAGATATGAGTTTATTTATTGTTAGCTTATTAACCAGTAGCAACCTTGCTGAGGCAACAGCAAAACAAATGGAATTTCGTTGGGAAAAAAATTAAAAATCCCCTACGCAACCAAAGCACATAGGGGAAATATTACTTATTTACAATGTAAAGTGAATCGAATGAAACCAGTTAATTTATGCGGCTTGTTCTTTATTTTTCACTTTAGTGCCATCGATAAACTCTTCATGAAGTGTGCAAATCGCCGCTTCATAATTTTCATCATCCACCACGAATTGTACATCAACATTTCGCATTGATGAGTGAGCGGCACGCGGAGTTATATCTTGATTCATAAGCGCAATCATTCCATGACTTAGCGCTTTATTAGTATCAATAGAAGCGCCAATAACAGAAATTAATGCCACCATCTTCCCTGTTATCTTAGCATTAGGGAACGCTTTCTCTGCGCGTGATAATACTTTATTTTTGCTCTTAGAATTACCACTAAGATAGTAAGTAATGGAGTTAGCATTCATCTCTTTTCCAACCAACTGAACGCGTTCATCATTAATGATTTCCATTAATTCATAACTGACATTATCAGCCTGGCCTACCATCGCTTGGTCAAAAATATGTAATGCAAAAACCTTATTTTGACCGGCTACAATTTCAACTTTATCGGTATTTCCAGCATAGCGATGAGGATCAAACGCATGAGAAATCAAGGTTCCTTTATGTTCAGGTTCAAAGGTGTTCTTAATAACAAGCTCAATACCGCTACGGCGAAGGCCAGAAGCGGCATTGGGGTGAATGGCTTCCATCCCCAAGTTAGCCAGCTGATCGGCAACGTCATAATTCGTTTGCCCCATGGGACGCACTTTTTCTGGGCCAACGATTCGAGGATCCGCCGTACTCAAGTGATACTCTTTATGAATCACCGCTTGCTTTGCTTTAGATAGCACAGCTAAACGGCTGAACGTCATCTCGCTATAACCACGATCATAGGTTTTCATTAAGCCTTCAGCGCAATATACATAGCCCGTAACTATCGGCAACTCTTTCGCCATATCGATATCCTGAAGCGCATTGGTAATCACAGTATCAAGATTACCCGACACATCTTTACCTTCCTCTTTCTGAGCATCAAGATCCCAGCCAGACAAGTCAACAAATTTAGCATTTATATCAAGAGTTTTTAGCTTCAAACAAGTATTGTACGCACTATGCGCTTCACCGATGGAAGATAAAAACTCTCGGATTTGCGGCAAATAATGCTGCATAGAAAACTGACCGTATTGACACGTTTCCATAATATTACTGATACAGTTTGTCGCTTGAGCAATACGATCTTTTATAAAGTGATCAGCACGACGTCGACTGATGGGATCGGCGAACATATTTTCATTAATCAGTAGCATTCGCTGTTCTAATACTTCAATTGCATCAGTCCAAGCGTCATCACGATTTTCAACTAAACGATAAATACCAGGTTTACCTGTTCGCTTACACTCTAGTAATGCATCGGTAATACCACCGTAAGCAGATACAACAAACATGCGGTTATATGGTTTTTTTGGACGTAAGAGAATATTATCAAGAACAGCATCAAAAGCTGACATGGATGTACCACCAATTTTTTCAACGGTATGATTCGACGTTTGAATATTGGCAGTGTGGCTTCTATTTGAAGAAGTCAAAATAAGCTCCTATAAAGATAAAAATTAATTAGTTTAGATACATTTGAGATAATGTCCCTAGGCTTGGGCACTGTATTCACATAAATAAATTTACTAATACAGTGCCTTTTTAGTTACTTATCAAAAATTAAATTTCAATAAGTTAACCTAGAGACTATGTTTCTAGAACCTCTATTCCACTAACGGATACACACCATTTTCATCATGGGTTTCTGCACCTGTGATTGGTGGGTTAAATACGCACGCCATGACCATATCTGCACCTTTATATGCACGAAGTTGGTGTTCATCATGCTTATCAAGCACATATAAAGTACCCGGTTTGATTGGATACGTTTCGCCATTGACGACTTCGATTTCACCTTCACCTGAAATACAATACACAGACTCTAAATGATTTTTATAGTGAATATGCGTATCCGTACCCGCGTAAATATTTGTGATATGAAACGAGAAGCCCATTTTGTCGTCACGCAATAGCATGCGTACACTTTCCCACGTATCAGCCACTACTCGACGTTCACTGTTTCGACATTCATCTAATGTTCTTACAATCATCAATTATTCCTTCTCTTTTTACACAAACAGATATTCATTCATTGTCGTAATGACAATGCTTGCCATACTGGAATTTCGTTGATAGACAAATCATCTAAGACTTTGCCTTCCATCGAAATAGTGTGGCTAGGAAGCCCTCCGAGTCAGCTTTGTTGAAATAGTCTCAACCGCTTTCTCAAAAATATGAATACCTTGTTCTAACTCAGATTCACTCACAGTAAGTGGGCAGAAAAACTTCACAACCTCATCATTTGGGCCTGCTGTTTCGATTATCATGCCATTTTCAAAACACTCACTTGTGATCATGTCAGCAACATCACCGTTTTTACACTCAATGCCTTGCATTAAGCCTCGGCCTTTAATGCCTTCAAACAAGTTAGAGTATTGCTTCAAGTTATTTTGAAGCGATTGATTTAATTGCTCAGCACGTTCTTTAATGTGAGTTTCAAATTCATCATTGTGCCAGTAGGTATCAATCGCCTCTGCGGCCGTGACGAACGCATGGTTATTACCACGGAAGGTACCGTTATGTTCACCAGGAGCCCATTGGTCTAAATCTGGTTTCATCAGCATAATTGCCATCGGTAAACCATAGCCACCAATAGACTTCGATAGCGTCACCATATCTGGCTTAATACCGGATGGTTCAAAACTAAAGAACGTACCGGTACGACCACAACCGGCCTGAATATCATCGACAATCAATAAGATATCGTTACCTTTACAGATTTTTTCGAGACGCTGTAACCATTCGTTTGATGCGGCATTTAAACCACCCTCACCTTGAACAACCTCAACCAATACTGCAGCAGGCTTATCTAAACCGCCGGAATTATCGTTCAGCATGGTTTCAAATAATGCTAAACCATCAATATCCGCATAACCTTCATAAGGAATACGAGTAACACCTGAAAGTGGCATAGCAGCGCCACCACGGTGATGCTGATTACCCGTTGCAGCCAATGCACCATAAGACACCCCATGGAAACCATTAGTAAAGGCAACAATATTGGTACGATCTTTCACTTTACGAGCTAATTTCATCGCCGCTTCAACAGCATTAGTCCCTGTAGGGCCGGTAAACTGAACTTTATATTCAAGTTCACGTGGCTTTAATATTTTTTCATTAAAGCTCTCTAAGAAGTGACCTTTTGCTTGTGAATGCATATCTAAACCGTGGGTTAAACCATCTTGGTCGATATAATCAAGCAGTGCTTTTTTTAGAACAGGGTTGTTGTGTCCATAGTTCAACGAACCTGCACCGGCAAGAAAATCTAAGTAGCGGTCTCCGTCTTCGGTATGAAGCCAGCAACCTTTCGCCGATGAAAATACTACCGGGAAATTGTTGGCATAACATTGAACGTTTGATTCGTGCTTTTTAAAGATATTCATGTCTGATCCTGTCTATCATCCTATGTGTGTATCTCAATTGAGCGAATTCCCAATCAAGAATTTTTAAATTTTGTGTTAGTTAGTATTAGCTCATAGCAAGCGGTATATGGAATAAATACTCACTATCATGCTCACCATCGAAATGATTTTGTTTGTCTAAGAAAACACTCACGCGTCCTTCTTCACCATCTTCTCTCTCAAGTTTTCGGAATAAATTCCAAGAACCATGATTGTCTTTGGTAATCGTCGTCTCAATTGCAGCAACGCCAGCAACACACTCACGCGCTAGTAACGATTTAATCATTCGATACGCTAATCCACAGCCACGGCTATTTTCCGCAACCGCTACCTGCCAGATAAAAAGAACAGGTCGATTAGGGTGACTTGATGGCTTGAGATAAGCGGAAACAAAACCTGCAATTTCACCATCTTTTTCAGCTAATACGCATGTATCGCTAAAATGTGATGCCTGCAAAAAGTTGCAGTAGGCAGAATTCGTATCCAAAGGAGGACACGACTCAATCAAAGCATTTACTTGATTGCCGTCGCTTATTTCGGGTTTTCTAAATGTTAACTCGTCCTGAGTTTTGGTCACTTTTTCGGGGTGTGCTACCCACGGTGCCGTAATCATCTTAGCCCTATTTTTATTTGTACACTTTGATCTTATCGCTGTAAGTTTTCCAGCCCAAAAATCAAAGTGGTGATTAATTTGTATCAGTACAACTTTTAAAAACAAGGCTCATGTCTCAAAGCAATTGTTTAGTGCACTAATCAATTTCGTTTTAAATAATAACGGACTGAATGATTTTAGCAACCCCTTATTCGATGGGGGAATATATGAATACTACTTAATTTATTGTTTTTTAATGAAAAAAATAAATATTTAATGTTATATATGAAGATACAAACTCTTTAGTGGTGTAATCAATAGTTAAGAGATTTGTCATTAAGATGAAAAGTATTGGTGAATAATTGAAAGGAAGATTACTTGTTGAAAAGTCTTTGAACTGTAAAAAAGACCATATCCTAAGATAAAATAGGTCTGCACACTCTAAAACGAGTAAGGGTTACTCTTTATCAAAACTATCAACAACAATCGCTCCCATTGAAGCAGGCATTGCGATGATAATTAATCGTTTAAAAGCAAGTATTGGTTCACTTTCTAAAGGAAATTTATTTAAGGTAAAAAGCACTAAAGCCACAACACAAAGTGTCAGGCAATATGCAATAACAATTCTTAAAACAAACGCTAAAACGCGATGTTTTACATTGCTCTGAAAGACACTTTGATAAGCAAAAAAACCAAGAAAAAGAATAGAAACAACAAACAACATCGCTATATTTTCAAGGGGCAATGTCTTACTTAGATCCCACGCCTCTTCTGAAAAAGAGATTGGTACTGCTAGTGTAAAAGCCCCAATAACAACTTGACTGGCATCTTCCCCATTAAAATTCAGTTTCATCGCTCTACTCATTCAAAATTAGACTTAATAACCATTATAGCTCTAGACCATCAATGCCACGCGGATCGCTAACGCAATCAACACCACACCAGAAAGTCTATCTATCCAATGTGCTTTACTTCGTAAGGTCGCCAGTAACACTTGGCTTGATAACATAAAAGTAATAAACGAGTACCACAGACCATCAACAATAAAAGGAGTGAGAACAATAATCACTTTACTACTTGTTTCTGTACTGACGGCAACAAATTGACTGAATAAAGCAGTAAAAAATATGGCAATTTTGGGACTTAATATTGAGATATAAAAGCCTTCTTTTGCAGATTGAACAACCGAACATGTTTTCCCTGATTCTAGCCTTTCAGCAATACCACCTTTTGATTGAATAGCATTCAATCCGAGCCAAGCAAGATAAGCTGCTCCTGCATAAGTCAGGAGCTTAAAAATAAAGGGAAATTGATGCAGCAGAATTGCCAATCCAAGTATGGTAAATAGAGCGTATAAACCAATACCAAATGCATGTGCCCACGCTGTCGCTAACCCATTTTTTCTCCCGCCCGCCAAACTATGTTTTGCCACCATAGCTAAACTCGGGCCTGGAGACATCGCTCCTAATAAACATATCAATAGCAGTGAAAACCAGATAGTGAATGTCATATTCATCCCTATTTAAAACATAAATAAACTAATAAAACTTATTCTATATGAAATAGCTGTCATTTCAGTGACTTTTAAAATATCAAAGTGAGATGTTAACATCACTTTCAAACATCGCTTAAACGCAGGTTTATTGGTATTCATTTAAAAAACTCGTATGATGTAGAAAACCTCGAGTAAAGGAATAGCATGAAAATTGCAGTAATCGGACTTGGTGGCATCGCCCAAAAAGCCTACCTACCTTTTATCACCCAATTAGAAGGGGTTGAATGGGTTTTTTGCACAAGAAATACTGAAACCTTAAATTTATTGGCTAAAAAATACAAAATTAGAGAAACCTATACGGATTTTCAGCAATTAATACACGCCAATGTTGATGCGGTAATGATTCATAGTGCGACCCAAAGTCATCTAAATATTGCTAGTTTCTTCTTATCCCAAGGCATTCCAACTTTTGTTGATAAACCACTCGCCGCTAATGGTCAGGATTGTGAGACTTTATACGATCTAGCATTGCGTAAACAAACCCCTTTATATGTGGGGTTCAACCGTAGGCACATACCGTTATTTAATCAGTATTTAGTTGGTGTTCAAGCCGGAATACCACATTCATCACTACTATCTTTACGCTGGGAAAAGCACCGATTTAATCAACCTGGGGATATCCGTACTTTTATTTTTGATGATTTCATTCATCCACTTGATAGCGTCAATATCTACGCTAAAAAAAGCGCACAAGATCTGCATATCACTTGTCAGTGGGACGCGAGTCAAAATCAACTTGGTCGATTAGATGTCCAATGGCAACAACAAGACACTCTATTACATGCTTCAATGAACCGCCTATTTGGTAGCACCCAAGAACGAATATCAGCAAACTTTGCCAATCAATCTTATGAGTTTAGTAATTTCACTCAAGGCACATTATGGCAATTGGATAAAACCGAAAAATTACAATCGAAAGATTGGATGCCAATGTTGGCCACAAAAGGATTCGATAGCATGATCCAAGAATGGCTAGGAGTAGTCAAAACTGGCCATATGCCACAGTCACTCATTGAGCGTAACATTGCTTCACACCAACTTGCCGAAGCGATATGCCAATATGTGACCACTCAGAAAACGAGAAAAATGCACTGATTTTTCTTATAAAAACGAAGTATGATTGGCCCGCACAAATAACCGGGCAATCATATCAGTATCAAAAAATTAAGTGGTTTTTTCTAATAACATTGATGGCGACGACCATGTCATTGTATGGCATGGGACTTGAGAACCACATGGTGCTTTCCAAATGACCTCTCCAGCGTCAATCCCATCAATCGAATCATAAAAAGCTTTTGCAGGTTCATTTTTCGTCAATACTTCAAGATACATACCGACGTCATCAAAATGTTTTCTTGCCCACTTTGCCGCCTCAAACATTAATTTCTTACCCAAACCTTGACCTCGATACCCATCAGCAATATGTAGATTGTCGATCATAGTGCCATGTTCAAAACTATGATTACCATACAAACACACAAAACCACATAGATTGTCACCTTCTTCAAGTAATAATACCCCTTGATTTAAAGACGGTTGTGTCAACCTAGTTTGCCAAACGGCTTGATGGTCAACAGACAATCTCTCTTCAAGGTATTGATTGTCTAATATACCTTGATAGGCTTGCTGCCAATTTTTTGTGTGTAACTGAGCTATCTTTGAATAATCTTTAAATTCAGCTTCTCTAACGAACATCCTTGCTCCTTGAAGTAAATAATTGGAAAATTTTTCTTTTATAAATAACAATTAACAACTACCAATGTATATGAATTTCAACCAAATATTTCACTGTAATCACACCATAAAACAACATAATTGAAAGATAGATAGGGAGTAGCACCTTATAGAAACAACAAAGCCAATAGATATCTCTATTGGCTTATTCAATCATTTATAAAATAAAGACTTAACTCACCTCAGGTTTGGATAAGAGAGTCTATAGATCATATTAACCCATTGAATCGATTAGTAATGATAATTTTCTACTATTCACACTGTTTTATTATTAACTCAATACTGAGGTTCTAATTACCCGACGAATCTGAGGTTAACTACGTTTAGGTTGAGAATATGTTTTGCCTGCTGCGGCATAACTGTCTTTATTTTTAACGTCAAACATAATGTCAAAAAACCAAGCTATAAAGCGAATAATATCATCACCTTCATTCATAATGTGCTCAACATATTCTTGCTCAACATTTTGATCATCAAGTTGAGTTGTCACATGATAAATACGGTTTTCTCCGTCTACTTCAGCTAAAGCAAATTGACCAGATAAAGATTTAGCGGCTTCGGCTACATCACTATCACTATTCATCTGTAAAAACTTCAGAGCACTAGGGACTGATTCCAACGTACATAATGTTTTTACGAGTGTTTCAAATTCACTGTGTTGCATATTGTTATAAACCTTTAATTTCATCCATTCTGAAGGAGAATGTGTTAATTAATATTTTACACTAATTCAAACATCATTTGGATGAACAAAAAAAGAAAAACCCCGACACTTATGTATCGGGGTTAATTTCTTACTCGTAGCAATCCTGCTACAACAGATGCTCCATGCATCAAATCCATGATAGCTGACTTCCTAGCCTCTTCCTTCATCGCCTTCCTAGCGGTGTCCTATGCAATTCCTTGCTTGCTAATCTATCCTAATTAGCGCTCATCACTTGTTCCTTGAGAGGTGTCCATACAATTCCATCTTTAAGTAACATCCTGCTACTTATTGATTCCATTCAATGTCCTTAGCATCCTGCTACTTGTTGATTCCATTCAATGTCCTTAGCATCCTGCAAGTGGCGTCCTTCGCCACCAAACTTTATCCTTAATAGAATCCAATCCTTGATTCTGCTCAGTTCCTTTGTCATTTCCTTTCGACAGAAATAAGATTACGCTTTTGATTATTTTCAGCAAGCAATCAAATTAAAAGTTTTTATTGTAATATACATTCAATTTAGCCAAAAACAAAAAAAGACCTTTATAACAATGAGTTATAAAGGTCTCCGCGATTTTTAGCAAGGTATTAAACGTTTTATCTTACAAGGCTTGTAAGCAATCTCTTACACGACTAATCGCATAATAAACATCCCTATGCTGGCTTAAAATTACGGCCATTGTTTTTAGGATTACGCTGCGGTGTATTCGGTTTACGAGAACCTGAAGGTTGCGCCTTTGAATTTATAGCTTCACCACTATTATTGCGAGAAGCAGTATTTTGAGAAGCTGCACTTTGAGATGCCGCTGACTTTGCATTACTGCCTGTATGGCGACGATTTTTACCTACAGGTTTATGACCACGAGCATTATCGCCAGAGCGCTGTCCATCACTATGCTGTGAAGGGCTCTTCGGTTTTTTCGGTTTTTTCGGTTTAATTGGGCGAGTATCTAATCTTGATTCTGGTAGCTTATTAACCACTGGAAATCCATCTAACTCTAAACGAGGCAGAACTTGCTTGATAAGGCGTTCAATTGAAAATAAATCATGGGCTTCGTCAGCACAAACCAAAGAAATGGCTTTACCCGTTGCCCCTGCTCGCCCAGTACGACCAATACGGTGTACGTAATCTTCAGACACATGTGGCAAATCAAAATTGACCACTTGAGGAAGTTGAGCAATATCAATACCACGCGCCGCTATATCGGTGGCAACTAAGACGCGAACTTCACCTGTTTTAAAGTTTTCAAGTGCTTTAGTGCGAGCACCCTGGCTCTTATTTCCATGGATAGCAGCAGCACTTACACCTTTCTCTTCTAAGAAACGACTTAATCGATTAGCACCATGCTTAGTTTTGCTGAATACCAAAACTTGCTGCCAATCATTATCCTCAATTAACTTCAAAAGCATTGGCGCTTTTTTCTTTTGATCCGCAGGGTAAATACTTTGTTCCACTGTCGTTGCCGTTTGATTAGCAGGATTAACTGAAATCTCTACAGGGTTATTAACCAGCCCTTTCGCCAATTGACGAATATCATCAGAAAACGTCGCTGAAAATAATAAATTTTGTCGTTTAGCCGGTAGAAAAGATAAGATTTTACGAATATCTCGAATGAAGCCCATATCTAACATACGATCAGCTTCATCCAAAACCAACACTTCTAATTGAGAAAAACGAACCGCATTTTGATTATACAAATCCAACAAACGACCCGGCGTTGCCACTAAGACATCTGCGCCTTGACGTAATCTCATCATTTGTGGGTTAATTTTTACACCACCAAAGACAACCATCGACGTCAAACGGGTATTTTGACTATATTGCTCGACATTTTTATGCACTTGAGCGGCAAGTTCACGTGTTGGCGTTAAAATCAGCGCACGTACTTGATTCGCCTTAGCACGCTCACCAGAAAGTAAACGTTCTAGAATAGGAAGGGTAAAACCCGCCGTTTTACCCGTACCAGTTTGAGCGGCGGCCATCACATCTTTGCCTTCAATAACAGCCGGTATTGCTTTTGCTTGAATCGGTGATGGTGTGGTGTAACCTTGTTCTTCTACCGCTTTAAGTAAAGGGGCAGATAATCCTAAAGAGGAAAAACTCATAAATATTGATCTCGATAAAATAGAGAAAGCCAATTGGCTAATGAGGCATGAATATCAATATCGTTATATGAGGGTTACTCTGCTTTCAGGATAGGTCGCTGGAAGTGATATTAATAATCTTGATTGAACCGCTATTCTGACTGCTTTACCTTCAAGCAGCAACAACTATTGTGAGATTTGTCACATTCAGTCTAAAAGAAGTCTCTAAGAAACCAATGAAATTCTATCAATAAATTACTTATCATCTATTTCACTTTGATTAGAAAATCGGTATTCTTGCCGCCATTGAATAAATCATGGATTGATAGTGAATAGTTATGCGATGGATTGCACGATTTTTAAGCATTGTCATTTGAGAGCATAATGAACGACACATCGACATCACAAAAAGGTTCAGCACAAGGTTACAAACATTACCCAGCTAAAACCTACCTCACTTTTTTAATTCCATCTTTGATGGGTTTATTCCTTTTCATGGCGCCAATGAGCTATGAAGGTTCTTATACTATTCCTGTTGCGGTATTAGCCAAATCACTACAAGCATTACTAAATGACAGCATCGTAACCATTGTTACTGCTGTTATTGCCTTTATGTCAGTCGCCACTGTCGCTTGCAAACTGCTCAAGCCAAAAATCATTTCCAATAGTCCATTTTTACATACCTTAATGAACCCAAGCCCACTTTGGCTCATGGTCCGTATTGCTGGCGGTATTATTGTGGTCATGACTTACAATCAAGTTGGACCAGAGTTTATCTGGGAAGAAAATACTGGCGGCATGGTACTCAATGGATTATTACCCACATTATTCAGCGTCTTTATTTTTGCCGGTATGTTGCTGCCTTTATTATTAAACTTCGGATTACTAGAATTATTCGGCACTTTACTCAGCAAAGTAATGCGTCCTATTTTTAATCTACCGGGTCGTTCTGCAATTGATTGTATGGCATCTTGGCTAGGTGATGGCTCTGTGGGTATATTGTTAACCAGCAAGCAATATGAAGACAAGTTTTATACCCAACGTGAAGCCGCGATTGTGGGCACCACCTTTTCTGCTGTTTCTATCACTTTTAGCTTAGTCGTCATCGCTCAGGTAAATTTAGAACATTTATTCATCCCTTTTTACGGTGCGGTATGCTTAGCGGGCCTTGTTGCCGCAGTGGTTTTACCTCGCCTACCACCGCTTTGTTGGAAGAAAGATACCTTCATTGATGGTAGCGTACCCGATGTCAAAGCTGATGATTTACCGGCAGGCCATACAAACTTTTCTTGGGGTATGACACTTGCCCTGAAAAAAGCACACAACGTATCATCAATCAAAACGGTTATAGCGGAAGGCATTCGGAACGCTATCGATATGGTATTTGGTGTATTACCAGTAGTCATGGCAATGGGAACTGCCGCATTGGTGATTGCCGAGCATACATCAGTATTTTCTATCTTAGGTCAGCCTTTTATTCCATATTTAGAGCTTCTAGGCGTACCTGAAGCAGTACAAGCATCACAAACCATTGTGGTTGGCTTTGCTGATATGTTTATTCCCGCCATTCTTGCTGCGCCTATCGATAGTGACATGACACGCTTCATCATCGCTGCTATGTCAGTAACACAATTGATTTACATGTCTGAAGTTGGCGCTCTACTGCTTGGTAGCAAGATCCCCGTTTCATTATGGGAATTGTTTGTGATCTTTATTCTACGAACCTTAATTACTCTTCCAGTCATTGTTGCTGTTGCAAACTTAGTCTTTTAATAACTTAATTTTTAAACAGAATAAAAAAGTGGTTAATCATGAGCCACTTTTTTATCCCTATATTCATGCCTATAATCCAATTGAGCGTGCTATACTATCGCGCTATTCTGTACCCACGTTTTATATTAATGGTGTACCAATGAGCCAAAGCAACGAATTACAACAATTGAATAATAGACTCGACAAGTGTCGCCATAAATTAGAAGCGGCAAAACAACGCGCTGATAAAGCCGTGATCTATCAATTCGAAACAGAAATTAATCAAATTACAAAAAAAATCGCTCAGTTAAATCACAAGAAAAGTTACGATTTAAATAAAGAACGTAAAGCACTACTTGAAATGCCATTTAGCCGTGCACTTACTAAAGAAGAGCAGTCGGATCAAGGAAAGCTAAAAAAATCAGTAAAGGGCCTAATTATTGTTCATCCACTGACTAAAGTAGGCAAAGAGTTAAAACTTGAAGAGATGACTGGTTTTGCTCCTAAAGAATTTTAAGTAGAATACAACTTCTATATTATAAGGATGGTGCAACCAAGGTTTTGTAAACTTGGTGTTTATCGTCCTTTTTTGTATCCATTAATTAATATGATTTGTGTAATCCCATGAATAAAAGCCTTATTACTAACCTTGCTGCTTTAGTTTTACTTGCTATCGGTTACTTCTCCCAACAAACCATTGTACTTTATGCTGGTGTTTTTGCTTTTTCTGGCGCGGTCACAAACTGGCTTGCCATTCATATGCTATTTGAAAAAATACCTGGCTTATACGGTTCAGGTGTTATCCCTGCACGATTTGAAGAGTTTAAATCTGCTATTAAACAATTAATGATGACGCAGTTTTTCACCGAAAAAAATATTGATAAGTTTTTGAGTAAAGAAATGGCGACGGGACAAGGATTTGATTTAAAGCCGGTAATCGAAAAAATTGATTTAGAGCCAACCTTTGACTCGTTAACCGAAGTAATCCTTAACTCTTCTTTCGGTGGCATGCTTGCTATGTTCGGTGGTGCTGAAGCACTTCAGCCATTGAAACAACCTTTTGTTGAAAAAATGCAAGAATCGATCTTAGACATAAGTCAAAGCGATCAAGTTAAAGCTGCATTAAAAGCGCAATTAGAACAGCCCTCCATGCTTAATGATATTCAAGCAAATATCGAAAACATCATTGACCAACGTTTAAATGAGTTAACCCCTAAAATGGTGAAAGACATCATTCAAACAATGATAAAACAACACCTTGGCTGGTTAGTGATTTGGGGGGGCGTATTTGGTGGCTTAATTGGCATAATCTCTGCCTTGATCAGTGCGACATAACATCATACGCTAAAGCAAGCATCTAAAAATTCGAATCAAAAACACCGAGCTTATTCAACAACACTAAGATCGGTGTTTTTTTATAACTATTTTGCGTCAATTTAGCCTTTCATATTCACCATTAACGCTTTATCTGAAGCAATACGATTTTGAAATAATGGTGAAGCAAGTAAACCTTCAACATACGCGGCATAATTCGGCCAACAAGTGGCGTCAACGGTATAACCAATCGAATAAACACTGACCATCAATGCTCCGATTGAAATATCAGCCATAGAAAGCGCATCACCAACCAAATACCCGCTTTGCCCTACTTGAGAATCAAGGTAACCGTAAACTTTTGGCATTTCTTCGCGCAATACCTTTTCGATACGCTCTTGATCCGGTTCTCCCAAACCTAACATTCCTTTTACTACCAGCTCAAAGAAAATAGGCCCTGTAACTGTCACTAACACCGTATCCGAATACTCTTCAAACCAGCGCGCTTTCGCTTTTAAAGCTGCACTATTAGGGAATAAAGATGCACCTGAGTAACGTTCTTCAATATATTCACAGATAACCGTAGAATCAGCTAAAGTAACTTCGTCACTTTGAAAAGCAGGAATTTTCCCAAGTGGGCTTAACTTTTCAAAACCATCGGGTTTATGTGCTGGAGAGACTTGTTCAATCGAAAAATCGACACCTTTTGCTTCAAGAGCAAGAATGACTTTACGAGTAAATGGAGAGAATTGACTACCGTAAACTTTTGCCATGACCTAATCCTTTTATTAAAAATACACTCAACGCTTTTTATCGATACTACTGTAGGCGTTTTTTTAATAAAAGACAGCTGTTTATCATTCAAGAGAGGGAACATCCTCTATTACGATAAGTTTTTTGATGTTGCTTTCAACTATCTTGTCGAGTTATCTTAATAATGTCATTATTATCAACATGATTTCTTTCTCCCATCAATAAAAGTACTGCATTATTATGAAGAATTTCAATACGAGCGAAACCACTACTGAATATGAATATGTCGGCTTTTGGGCCCGCAGTGCTGCAATGATGATCGATACTGTTTTATTTTCTATCGTTTTATTTTTTATCCCACTACCGGGCATAAACCAACAAAGCCAAAGTACCTCAACGCAAAGCGTCGACGCTTTCTCTAGCTCTTGGGCTGGTTCTTTAAGCATGGATTCGTTATGGGGATACTTACCATTGATGATCATTACCATTTTATTTTGGCGATATCGTTCAGCAACACCGGGGAAAATGTTATTTAAAGCAAAAGTAGTTGATGCAAAAACAGGGCAACCATTAACCACTCTGCAATCTTGTATTCGTTATCTTGGTTACTATGTTTCCATTTTATTGTTTATGCTCGGTTTTATCTGGGTTGCTTTCGATAAGCGTAAACAAGGTTTTCATGACAAATTGGCTGGTAGTGTTGTTATTCGACCTAAAACGGGTACTTTTAAGCCAAATACATTTAAAGACAACGCAAAATAAAGACAATATATTAAACCACTCAGGGACCATTTAGAAATACATGGCCTAAGCCTGAACAAAACTAATGTTTTCTTTACTAAAAATAGCCTACATTGAAAATATACTTAAAGAGTATTTCCTTTTTAGCTCCTACAGTAAAAAACAGGGGTTACAATGCCTAATTATCAACCTATTGCTTGCAGTATATATGATGAATATGAACTCGCTTGCCTACATCACGACCGCCTTAATATTCAATTAAAAATAGGGGGAAATATTCAAGCAACCGCGATTAATGTCTACCATGAGAAAAATACTGGTGAATGGTTGGAAATTGAAGTTAAAAGTGCTAACGGGCAAAAAGAAAGGCAACGGATCCGATTGGATCACATTGCCTCATTCCAAAAAATATAGAATTCGTTTATGGTTAGTTACTTCTCTAGCGTCTCACTACCCCATTTGAATTTACAGACTTCATTTCCTGGTTTTGGTATACAAGGTATATTACACGACAGTACTAAAGATACGATAGCCATCGCAGCACCAATGTAAAAAACAGCCGCCGGAGAGTGCAGCCACAGCAAACCAAAAGTAATAGGTATGATAACCGCCGCAATATGATTAATCGTAAAACTCACCCCTGCCGTTGATGCCATATCCTGTGGATCTGCAATTTTTTGCAAGTATGTTTTCATCGCTAAAGCAAGTGCAAAGAATAAATGATCAATAACATACAACCCTGCAGCAATATGTTCATTTTGAACCAAAGCATAGCCCACAAACACACAAATCAAGCCGCAGTATTCAAAAATAAGCGCCTTACGCTCCCCAACTACACCAATAAACTGACCAATTTTTTTAGCAAATAGGAAATTGAAGACATAATTGATTAAAAACAGTAGCGTAATATCTGCCGCAGAATAATGAAATTTTTCCACCATCAAAAATCCGGCAAATACAGTAAAGATTTGGCGACGAGCACCACTCATGAAAGTTAACGCATAGTACAGCCAATAACGCTTTCTTAAAACTAAGTTTTTATTTTGAATCGTCGTAGATTCAAACTGAGGGAATGCAAGCCACATAAATAATGTCACGACTAACGCCACCCCACCCATGATTAAATACACATGCCAATAATCTAATTTAAAGATTTCTAACATCATCCATAAGTTGCCATAAGTCAGCAGCGATGCCAAAGCTCCAACTGAAATCAACTTTCCTAAAAATTCAGGAGCTTCTTCTTTGCTTAGCCATTGAAGTGATAGTGATTGTTTTAAGGTTTCAAAATAATGAAATCCTGTCGACATCAATAAGGTTGTCATGAGTAAACCTAAGACCGATGGGAAAAAGCCCGTAATCGCAATCCCGACAGACAACATGGCTAATGCGACAATCATGAATTTTTGTTCACGAATAAACAACAAAACAAACACCACCGTAAAGGCCAAAAATCCTGGGATCTCACGGACACTTTGAAGTAACCCGATATCTGCCCCCGTAAAAGCGGCCTTTTCTATCACAAAATTATTTAGTAGAGCCATCCAACTTGCAAACGCAATAGGCACTACAATAGACACTAGCATTAGGAAATTTTGTGGCGTCCTCCAACTTTCTGCTTTTGATGGCTCTGTTGAAGATGAAATAGAAGGGTTTGACATGCAGAATCCTTAGCATTAAAAGTGGAATAAAAAAAGAGCAAGTGAGAATATCACTTGCTCTTGTTAAATCCTATTCAACCCATTAATTACTTGCTAAAGATTCATTCTTTGCTTTTTCAACCAAAGCCAATTGTTCAGCGGCTTTAAATTGAGTATTAATGTCTTTTACCTGCTTTTCAAAGGCTAATTTTTCTTTCTTAGGAATCGAGGTGGCCATTGGAATCTTCGCTGTTAAGAAATTCACAGGATGATTACCGATAATGAACTCATAATGTAAATGGGGCCCAGTCACTCGCCCTGTTGCTCCCGATTTAGCAATCACCTGCCCACGACGAACAGCTTGACCTTGATGAACCAAAATTTTACTCAAGTGCAAATAACGTGTACGGTAAGTCGAACCATGTTGAATCACCACATATTTACCAGCATAAGGGTGGTTCGTTGTCAGCGTCACGATTCCGTCTCCTGTTGCCATCACATCCGTTCCCGTTGGGCTCGCAATATCAGTACCATTATGAGGAGCTAAACGGTGAGTCACTGGGTGCAAGCGATGCGCATCAAACGGTGAACTAATGCGGTAATGTTGTCTTAATGGCCAGCGTAAGAAGGCACGCTGTAGGCTATCCCCATTGCGGTCATAATATTGACCATCTTTGTGTAAGTAAGCACTAATTATACGACCACGGTTATAAATACGAATAGCATCAATTTCTCGATTACCACTGGCGATACCATTAATGAATTGACGTTTTTGTAGAATTTCGAATTTATCGCCAGCACGAAGATCCCGAACAAAATTCAACTTATCTTTCAATAGCTGAGTAATTTGCACGATTTCAGCACTTGAAACACCATGTGGATAAACCGATGTTGAAAAACTACCCTTAATTTCCCCCACTAATGGGTACGATTTCCATTCGCCGGGTAAATTAATTTCATCAAAAGTGTAACTACCATCATCACTGTTACGAGTGAAAACGACTTTATCGGCCAGAGTAAACTCAACTTCGAGTTTAGTAAGATGCGTTTCGTCTTCATCCATCCACACTTTTAAAGTATCACCAGGTCGTAATGTATCGAGTGTTAAATGGTTTTGGTCAGTTTCCATCACACTTAACATATCGCTATAAGGCACGCCTAAACGCCCCAAAATGCTACTTAAATTATCACCATCTTGAATCTGATAAGAGTAAAGTGGTACGTTTTCATCCACATAAGTTGGTTGCGTTTCAGCTACCGCTTTCGCTTCATTCGACAAAATTTTATCAATATCAAGCGGAACGGATTTTCTACCGTTATTCGATTCTGCCATAATGATTAAAATGATAAGAAGCGCAACAAAGGCGGCGCCAATTTTAAGCATCAATGGGAAATGACGGTGTTGACGAAATTGTGAAAAAAATTGTTTGGACATAGTACTAAGTATCTGTGTTCCCAACGAGTAGGAAAGTTTAGGAGTTCGACCTTACAGTCATATGTGCATTAAAAAATAAATGCTGTATTCATTGACCATTTTTAATCAATAAGTTCAAAATTCGGGCGTAAATGTAACTTAATTTTACAATGAAAGCGATAAAATAGACGTTTCTACGCTGTTTTTATGCTTTATCGAAAGGCTAAAAACGAAAAATCAATAAACTGTACAAAGTATTAACGTGTTCATTAAATCACACTAACGAAACCCACTACCTACCTTAACTTTAATGCTGTCATAACCTTACCATGCTTATTTGGCAATCACCGCCAAATAAGCATGAATCAAATGCAATATGCCTTACCTGTCTACGGTAAAATCATCCTTAATTCGGCGTTAACATTCCTTCGGTAATAATAAAATCGATAATAAAATCGAGCCCAATACTTTTCTTCAAATTGGTGAAAATATACGGCTTATTTGGGCGCATGCGTTGTGTGTCCGATTCCATCACTTCAAGCGATGCACCAACATAAGGCGCGAGATCGATTTTGTTGATCACCAGTAAATCAGAACGCGTAATACCCGGCCCACCTTTACGTGGGATCTTCTCGCCTTCCGCCACATCAATCACATAAATGGTCAGATCGGCAAGTTCTGGGCTAAAAGTAGCACTTAAATTATCACCACCACTCTCAACAAATACCACATCGAGATTTTTATGACGTTTCGCCAGCTCTTCCACTGCAGCTAAGTTCATTGAAGCATCTTCGCGAATCGCAGTATGTGGGCAGCCACCTGTTTCAACGCCAATAATACGGTCGGCATCTAGCGCTTCTGCGCGGGTTAAAATCTTGGCATCTTCTTGAGTATAAATATCATTAGTCACCACTGCGATATTTAAGCGATCACGAATGGCTTTACACAATACTTCTAATAACGCCGTTTTTCCGGATCCAACTGGGCCACCAATACCAATTCGTAGAGGTTGTTTGTAGCTAAGTTGTTGGTAGCTGTGTTCAATGTGCGTGCTTTCTATTTGAGACATTCTCTTTTCCTTTACTTTGCTCATCAGATCCCTCAATTAGGATCTAAAGAGTCTTGTATATTGAGTTTCATGGCGACTACTAGCAATCGCCACCGAAGGCGTAAAACTACCAATATCATCATCTTGAATTTGACTGGCTCGCACGATAGCTTGTGGTAACCATTGCGAAAGTTGAATCAAGGATCGTTGCCCTGCTGTTTGCCCTAATGGCACTAGTTTCACCCCCGCCGTGACGATGTTCTCTGCCCAACTCCACAAATAGCCTTGTTGTAAATGATGCAACGAAATACCCCATTGTTTGGCGGCGATACAAAAACCTAATAGTTGATTTTGCGTAGCAGCATTGGGGTCATCTTGCGGCTGCCAACTCGCTTTAATCGGAATATCTAACTGCTTTAAAAGCGTGAATAATGCCTTACCTCGTTGCAATTCCTCCGCACGTAATTCACTGGTTTCACGGCAAGAATAAAGATAGTTACTCCAATACTGAATACAGTCTTCATCATCCTCTTCTAATGCTTGATAAAACTTCGCCACAATCGGTAATTCCAATGTAGTAAGGCTATTCTTGAGCATCATTTCAAGCCATTGCATTAATTGGGGTTGATTACTCACCCAACCTTTTTCAATTGCCCACTCCAACCCTTGCGAATAAGTGAAACCACCAATCGGCAAGGATGGGCTGATCAGTTGAAATAGTCGAAAACAAGCGACATCATTAACTGGATTCTGACTCTGTTGTTCATCAGACATCCGTAATTAAGGTGCCATCATTAGTGCGATACCGGATGCGGCAATACCCGCGCTAAGCCACTTGTTTGCCAATGAAGATCCAGCAACAAAATGTGATAGACGCTCACCGACAAACATAATCGCCGCTGCCGAGATCAACATGCCTACACCAAAGCCCGATAATGTTCCCGTCGCTTCAACACCATGAGCGAAACCGTGGAAAAATACCAAGCCAATTGATGCTGTAACTAAAAATTTTGTTAATGATTCCCGGCTGTTAAAGGCATTCCAAATTCCTAATGCCACTACAAAAATTGAAGCTGCAATCATCAGCTCGACACCATTAACCGCACCCACTGCGCTACCGACAATTAAACCGATAGCTAAGCTCATTAATGCTGCGGCAAATAAGCTCAACTTACCTTTAATTGAAGTGTTATTAACAGTAGCGCGGCTAATAAGAATGCCCAGTCCTAGTAACATTGTTAGATGATCAAATCCCGTCAGTGGATGCAACATACCATCGGCAATCGAGCTGTGGGCCATGTGACCAGGATGGGCAAAAGCAGCCGGTGCCGCCAATAATGTAGAAAGAGTCAGTAAGCGTGTGTATTTCATAATTAACATCCCTTTAAAAATTATAATTCTTTTAACTTTTACTAATAATGTATACCCAAAGTAAAACGGGTATTTAATGGTGATGATGCTCGTGCTTATCATCATGTTCGCCGTGACTGTGTCCACCAGAGCGACCACCATACGCACCATCTTCTGGCTCAAACGGAGCTTGCTCGATCGTCACTTTGGCATGCAATCCTGTGACCATGTCATCTAAGACGTGATCGTGTTGGTAACGAACCCAGCCTTGCGAGATTTGCAATGGAACGTGTCGGTTACCTAAATGATAAGTGACGCGATTGAGCAGTACCGCATCATCACAATAAACGGTTGAAACAGTTTCAGGCGCGGCTTTGATTTCAATATGCAAACCGCATTGGCTTTTTATAATTTGTCCACCACGTAAAATATTACCGCGAGGTAGAAATAAGCCTGCGTCACGTCCATCGTCTAACACCACTTTTAAGCGGCTTTTAATTCGGCTGTTTATTGGCAAGCTTAATGTGCCGTCAATTTTCGGCGGTGTTTCAGTTAAGATCTGTGTTAATTCGATCATATTCGGTCCATTAATATTTTGTTCTTATTATCAATCTCATACATTAAAAATGAAGAATGTTAAGATTCGTCATCTCGTACATGAGCCTAAGCGAAGAAGATACGAGATCTCGCTCTTAATCATAAACTCCATTACAAACTAGATTCCGGACAACTCGTTCCTCGCTTCCGGAATGACACCTGATTTAAAAAAGAAAATACCTCTGCGCCATTGGCAAGACTTCCGCTGGCTCGCAAGTGAGTAATTCACCATCGGCATGCACTTCATAAGTTTGAGAATCAACTTCAATTTTGGGCTGCCAATCATTAAGTTTCATATCGGCTTTAGAAATATTACGACAATTTTTTGCCACGCCAATTAAGCTTCCTAAACCTAACTGCCCTGCAATGTCTTTCTCTTTGGCCGCTTTTGAAACAAAGATCATCGACGTGTGTTTAGATGCTTGTCCGTAGCTGCCAAACATTGAGCGATAATGCACAGGTTGTGGAGTTGGAATAGACGCATTAGGATCGCCCATTGGAGCCATTGCGATCATTCCACCTTTAATAATGGCGCTTGGTTTCACGCCAAAAAATGCTGGTTTCCACAACACTAAATCGGCCAGTTTGCCCACTTCCACAGAGCCAACTTCATGGCTAATACCATGTGTTATTGCAGGATTTATCGTGTATTTCGCTACATATCGACGTAATCGAAAATTATCACTTGGGATTTGATGTCCAAATTTTTCATCCTGCGCATCGAAATCAGCTTGGTCTTCTCTTAACGGGCCTCGTTGCACTTTCATTTTATGCGCCGTTTGCCATGTTCTTAACACCACCTCTCCAACACGCCCCATAGCTTGAGAGTCTGATGAGATCATCGAGAACGCGCCTAAATCATGCAAAATATCTTCCGCAGCAATGGTTTCACGACGGATACGAGACTCGGCAAACGCAACGTCTTCGGCAATTGAGGGAGATAAATGGTGACAAACCATCAACATATCTAAATGTTCATCCACCGTATTCACCGTATAAGGACGCGTTGGATTGGTAGATGAAGGAAGGATATTTGATTCACCACAGGCTTTAATAATATCAGGTGCATGACCGCCACCCGCGCCTTCAGTGTGGTAAGTATGGATAACGCGATCGCCAATAGCGGCAAGTGTCGATTCCACAAAACCAGACTCATTAAGTGTGTCGGTATGAATCGCCACTTGCACATCAGTAAGATCAGCCACAGTTAAACAGTTATCAATCGAAGCTGGAGTTGTGCCCCAATCTTCATGCAATTTTAAGCCAATGACACCCGCTTCCACTTGCTCAATTAACGGCTCAGGCAAGCTAGCATTACCTTTGCCAAGCAAACCAAAGTTCATCGGAAATTCATCTAATGCTTCAAGCATACGGTGAATATTCCATGGCCCTGGCGTGCAAGTAGTCGCATTGGTTCCGGTTGCAGGCCCGGTGCCACCACCAATCATGGTAGTAATACCTGAGGCAAGGGCCTCTTCAATTTGTTGTGGGCAAATGTAGTGAATGTGGGAATCAATTCCGCCCGCAGTCACAATTGAACCTTCAGCGGCAATGATTTCGGTTCCTGGGCCAATCACAATATCAACATTGGGTTGCACATCAGGATTACCCGCTTTGCCAATGCCGCAGATACGCCCATTTTTAACACCAATATCGGCTTTCACCACCCCCCAATGATCGAGGATCACCGCGTTGGTTAATACTAAATCTGGTGTAAATTCGGAAACTAATTGACTCTGACCTTGCCCATCTCGGATCACTTTACCGCCGCCGAATTTGACTTCATCACCATACACGGTGAAATCTTTTTCTACTTCAAGCCATAATTCGGTATCCTCCAGACGCAATCGATCGCCAGTGGTTGGGCCAAACATCTCGGCATAGGCTCTTTTTGATATTTTTGCCATGTTATAAATCCTTTTAGCGAACCTTGTACTTTCTATCATCAGTCATTTTGAATGATGATCAAACCACGTTGAAGATTCCGAATAACTCATTCCTCACTTCCGGAATGGCGCTATTTTTCCATCCTAATCAAGTGAACCCATTATCCGCCCTTTAAACCCATACACCTTGCGAGTACCCGCATACGATACCAATTCAACGGTTCTTGATTGACCCGGTTCAAAACGCGTTGCAGTACCTGCTGGGATATTGAGTCGAAAACCTTTTGTCGTTTCTCGGTCGAAATTCAGCGCATCGTTCACTTCATAAAAATGATAATGAGATCCAATTTGAACTGGGCGATCGCCTAAGTTTTCGACTTTAATTTGAATCGTTTTACGGTCAACATTGAGCTCTATATCGCCTGTACCTGAGATAAGTTGACCGGGAATAAATGCATTAGGATTGGCATTATTGGTTTTCATAGCGCTTCCTTACACAATGGGATCATGAACGGTGACAAGTTTGGTTCCATCAGGAAAAGTCGCTTCCACCTGAACATCAGGGATCATCGATGGAACACCTTCCATCACATCATTGACGCTTAAAATTGTGCGACCAAAGTTCATCAATTCAGCGACGGTTTTGCCTTCACGTGCACCTTCTAAAATGGCGCTACTGAGAAGGGCTACCGATTCTGGGTAATTCAATTTTAAGCCTTTGTCTTTACGTTGCTGGGCTAACATTCCAGCACAAAATATGAGGAGCTTGTCTTTTTCTCTTGGGGTTAATTCCATGTTGACTCCAATTGACTCATGTTTATTTCAATGATTTCCGATATCACATTGTTATAATTAAAATTCACCTATCAGGTTGCCCAAATGCGTGGTGGTTCTGGGACAGAATCAAACCATTGCAACCGAATTTGCTGCCAAATAAGAGTGAAAGCTTCCAACATTGGTTCAGTCCAATGGCCTAGTGCTCTTACAACAATAAGATTCTGAATTTGAGTCGCAGCAATCACTAGCTCACTATCTAACACCACGTTACCTGATGAGAAATGTCGATGACTTGCAAGGTCTTGAAGCAAATCCTGTACCATTCTTAAATCATTTTCTGTTTGCGCCGTAATGAAAAAGCTGCCCATCATAGGAAAACCTTGTAATCCACTGTTTAATATTGATTTATTCCCGCCCTCTAATTGCACATTTTCAGTGAGAATTCGTTTTTCATCGACAAATACTTGCGTCTTACCCCACACTTTCCCACCCTCAAAGCACTCTTTTAGTGCAGGTCGACCAAAGCAGTGCAACTCCCAGCCCATAAATAGTGCACCAGTTTCAATATGAATATCCGTATCAATTCGAACTTGTGCCGTGGGAAAAAAGATGTTTTCTTGAGGGAGCCATTCCAAACAACTTCCAGCTTTCACCGTTAAGATTTGTTTTTGACGCGCGACTTTACCTTCAGAGCGATAAAATTTTGTGGCACCAGGAGTGGTGACTAGTGCATGTGCACCAATCTCAGTCGTCGCTTTGATCAATAATTCATCACCGCCGACAACCCCTCCCGGAGGATGTAAGAGATAGGTATGGCAAACATCGCCTTCAGGATAAAGTGGCCGCTGAATTGCTAATGGCCCAAGCTGTGCTTTATGACTGACCACAGTTTTATCACCACGATCGGTGAAACCTAATGTCAGCTCCGCTTTCCATCCTTGGTTTTTTACATCCCCCCTGTTTTCATCACCTCTAGATGATATTAAATTAGAGGATAAAGCAGCTTCCGCTGTTGTTAGTCCTGCCACCATTTTCAGTTCCATTTCTTAAATGATTTTACAGAATACACAAGCAAGACTCATGCCTTATTATTGAGTGTCTTGTCACTTTCTATCTCAAATGGCTTGAATCACGATTAATACTTGAAAAT
This sequence comes from Vibrio casei, assembly GCF_002218025.2. NCBI lineage: Bacteria > Pseudomonadati > Pseudomonadota > Gammaproteobacteria > Vibrionales > Vibrionaceae > Vibrio > Vibrio casei. The sequence continues at coordinate 1,015,889 of NZ_AP018681.1, forward strand.
AATACTTTGCTTTACTTGGAAAGAATCCGCTATGATGCGATTACATTAAGTCATTTTTCTTAATAAATAGTTTGTAAACGACTGAGCATTTATTTAAATGATTCGTACATGGTGTATTACAATTGCTGCTTTAATTTCGTTATTGCTCTCAAGCTATAGCGCAGCGGTTATGCCTGTAACGATGTTAATCGATTCTCAGGCCATGCAACACTCATCGCACACAATATCATCGGAACAAATCAGCAAGCACAACATGTGCACCGCTTCCGATGCGCAAGCCGACAACACCACTCATCATCACCAAAAAACCATGAGTACTAATTGCTGCGATTCAACTTGTGTTGCCAGCTACGTTTATTTACCAACCCCAACAGCCCATCTTATTGAGCAGCACAGCTTATTACTGATCGAAGACTATTCTCCTGTATTTACCTCTCGTCTTTCGAGTTCACTTTACCGCCCCCCTATAGCTTAACGTCCCATTACGCGAGTTTTCTCGCTGAATTATGCTAATCACGGCCTTGGCTTAGCTATGCGCTGGTGTTTACCTGTAATTCTATCAATCAACATCTATAGATTTTCATCCATGAGTAAGTATCAAAACACATAGTTACAACACTACTGCTCACGTTGTTTTATCGGCATTTTTAAACTATGGAAGCAACATTCACACCAATTAACCCCCCATAAATAAGCCGTTTAAATAAAGAAAAACCATTTAACGAGTAAGCAGAACTCACTGCCTACCCAACATAAAAAAGGAAAATACAATGAAAAACACATTTATCAAAACCACACTTGCAGTAAGTTTCGCTATGGCCTCTTCATTAGCGATTGCCGACATGAGCGATCACAAAATGGAGTCAGGCAACATGAAAGGTCATTCAATGAAGATGGATGGCATGGAAATGAGCGACATGGACATAAGTAAAATGAACATAAAAGGCATGACGGATGTTGGCATGCCTGCAAAAGGAGCAAAACCAGACAAAGTAGTTCAAGTTATTCTAGCCGATGATATGACTATTACCTTTGCGGGTAATACGGATATTCAACCGAACGATGTGGTTCAATTTGTGGTGATGAATAAAGGTAAAATTGATCATGAATTCACGATAGGCAGCGAGCAAGAGCAAGAAAAACACCGTGAAATGATGAGGAACATGACTGGCATGAGCCATGAGCATAATTCAGGGAGCAGCGTTACCGTCGCACCGGGCAAAGCCAAACAAATGCTTTGGCACTTTCATGGTAACCCCGATGTCGAATTTGCCTGTAACATCCCAGGTCATGCTGAAGCTGGTATGGTAAAAAAAGTGACGCTATAAGCCCCTAGCATTATATTTTGCTGATAATACACACCGCCAGACCCGATAGGCGCTGACGGTGTTTTTTCACTTCTAATGGCCTTTACCAACCACACGATCAAGCATGGCTGAAGACAATAACCGTCGAAGATAACCAAAAATATAGGTCGCTTTCGTCACATAATATCGAGGCTTAGGTTTATCACTGTCCAGAATTTTCTGCACAACATTTAATACCGTATCTGGCCCTAAAGTAAAAGGCGCAGAAGGATTAGGATCACCCAATCTTGCTAACGTCTTCTTATAGTTTTCTTTGTGGCGGGATCCCTCGACATCAATTGAGGCTTTAACCGCGCGCAATGAGTTTGATCTAAACTGACTCACAATCGGGCCTGGCTCAATCAAACTCACCGAAATATTAGTATCCATCAATTCCAAACGCAATGCATCGCTATAGCCTTCCATGGCAAACTTACTAGCAACATAAGCACCACGATACTTCATCGCGACCAATCCTAGCACTGAACTGTTTTGCACAATCTTGCCAGAGCCTTGCTTTAACATGACAGGGAGGACCGCGCGGGTCAGTTCGTGTAATCCAAATAAATTGGTTTCAAACTGTGATCGAAGGGCATGAGTCGGCAGATCTTCGAGTGCGCCCCCTTGCCCGTATCCGGCATTATTGAATAAAGCATCCAACCTTCCCCCCGTCATGCTTAACGTTTGTTTTAATGCGGCTTGAATAGATTGAGGATCCGTTACATCAAGCTGAACACAATTAAGCCCTTGCGCCATCAGCTCAGTGACATCTTCAATGTTACGACAGCTTGCAACCACTTGATAACCGGCTCGATGTAATTGCTCTGCGCAATAGCGACCAATGCCACTGCTGCACCCAGTTATCAATATCGACATTTTCATCCTATGCTATCTTCCTTTTCATCTCTCGACGCTTTACATTCATAATAAAGTAACTTGATACCATCGCTTAAGGCACTGATGCTATCAAAAACACCAAGGAAGGAAACCATGATTGAACTAAAACACCCGCGGGATCTCGCCCGTTTACGTCGGCTGGCACTTTCTTCGCAAGGTTTACTCCAAATTCAACCGTATGGAAGTGGGTTGAGTGGAGCACGAAAAGCGATTAGCCACTTAGGCTATGTTCAAATAGATACGATATCAGTCATCGAGCGAGCTCATCATCATGTTCTCCATTCCAGAGTGCCCAAATTCACCTCTGACATGACCAATCAAATGCTACTTAATGGCGACATTTTTGAATATTGGTCTCATGCCGCCGCTTTCCTACCCATTAATGATTTTCGCTTTTCTTTACCCTACAAACACGCAATTAAAAATGGTCAAACCCATTGGTATAAAAATCCAGATCAAAAACTCATGCAAGAGTTGCGGGATCGCATACGCATCGACGGTCCATTACGTTCTCGAGATCTTGAAACTCGAACATTAGAAAACAAGAAAGAAAAACGAACCGGTTGGTGGGATTGGAAGCCCGCAAAAAAGGCATTGGAACAATTGTATATGCAGGGTGATATTATGGTCAGCAGTCGTGAAGGTTTTCAAAAAACATATGATCTTACCGAGCGGGTTCTTCCTTCTCATGTCAATTCAAGCATGCCGAGCATTAAAGATTTTGCCGAACATATGATTAAACAACAACTGCGCTGCCACGGCTTTACTTCCCTTAAAGGTCTCACATACTTACGCCGAAATCCAGAGCTACGTAAGGCTGTAAAAACATGGGTCAATGATCAATTATCACAACATACTCTAGAGCAAATAAAAATCCATAGCGGCGAAATATTCATATTGAATGCTGGGGAGTTAGAACATCCTACACCTAGGGTAAGCAACCGCGTAAAGATCCTTTCGCCATTCGACAACAGTGTTATTCAGCGTGATCGGCTAAAAAGTGTATTTCAATATGATTATCAAATTGAATGTTATGTGCCTGAAGCGAAGCGTCAATACGGATACTTTAGCCTACCATTACTCTACCAAGATCAATTCATTGGTCGAATGGATTGCAAAGCGCACAGAAAACTAAATCATTTAGAGATAAAATCACTTCACATAGAAGGGACCCAGTTTGATACACACATCTTCATCGCCGAATTGGCAAAAGCCATTATTCAATTTAAAGACTTCCAAAACTGTGAGTCAGTTTCTGTTACTCAGGTCAACTTAACCCACCTTAAACAACCTTTAGAAAATGCCTTAACTTAACGCATTAGCGCCCTTCCGACCACACCGCAAACTCATTGCCACTAGGTTCTTCAAAATGAAAACGGCAGCCACCAGGAAACTCAAATATAGACTTAGTTATTCGGCCACCACTTGCGAGTACTTTAGATTGGGTCGCTTCAATATCGGAACTATAAAACACAAGTAAAGCAGCGCCATTACTGGTTTGACTACACGCTTGCCCTTTATAAAAGCCACCATCTAACCCTTGATTTGAAAAAGCGCAATACTCCGAGCCGTAATCAACAAATACCCAATCAAACGACGATTGAAAAAAGGCTTTTGTTGCTTCTAAATCTTGTGCGGAAAATTCGACATAATTGAGTTTCTCATGCTGATTCATAACTCATCCTTTCTAATAAGACTTGTTGGAGTGTTGACTCAAATGAGTCACAAAGCAAGTCATCCCATCATTCAAATAATGGTTATAGATTTTAAAAACACAAAAAAGACGAGTCAGTCCAACATGGAACATACTAAATAAGAAAAATAATAAACTGAAGGGGGAATTATTACTGAAAAGATTAAATGCTTAGCACCAAGATAACTCAATACGCATCGTAAGCTAAAAGGATAAAATTAAGGTAGTTAAGGTGAAATAGAAAAATTACCTATCGTATTTTGATGACTATCAGTAATGCTACCCTTGTTGGTCATTTCACAATATGAAAGCCCAAGATTAAAGTCAGTCACACTGACACTCATACGAATGTGGCGTAAAAGCACATCACTGTTTAATTGATGGATAGAGGCATTCCAAGATGTTTCATTTTTTATAATAGTAAAGTTTACGATCATTTAATAACCTCTAGGGTGAATCGAGTATTTATATTTTTACCTTTGTAAAACCAAAAGCGTTTACGACCAATTGAACGAGCCATAAGTGCCCTTATTTTATTATCAATAAAATAACCATGATCATATAGATACAATTATGATCTAAATATATTGAAGTTTATTTTTATTTATAATGATATAGCGAATTAAATACGAAACGTAACGACACGAAGAGAGATGTTAGAAATGTTTTTATATTTTCGGTTATACGGTATAAATGATGGGGTTTATTATATAAGTTGACGCAAACGGCTATAACACCATTTGCGTCGCTAACAAAGTTAGATAGCCGCTACGTTAGCAGCTTGAAGACCTTTTTGGCCTTGCTCAACTTCGAAAGATACTTTTTGGCCTTCAGCAAGAGTTTTAAAGCCTTCTGAAGCGATAGCACGGAAATGTACGAATACATCAGCACCGCCATTATCTTGAGTAATGAAACCGAAACCTTTCTCTTCGTTAAACCATTTTACTAAACCAGTTGTTTTGCTAGACATGTAGTGTCCCTTATATATTAAAATTCATATTATTATCGCCAAATGCGATGTGCTGAGAGCTTGAATTATTGAATGTGACGTGAAGCTAAGGGAAAAACTGAGGATAACAACAATAACGAAGGAATTCTGAGGTTTAACTTTTACTTTATGTTTCATTAATAACTCTGAACAACAGAGCGAGATAGATAATAACTGATTACTGGGTAATGTAAATGTTTATTTTAAAAAATTTATTTTTAGAAGGGGAATTTATTCATTCAGCATTCAAGTAAACAAATAAATAACGGATAAAAAATAACGTTTCCTCATCCTAAGTGCTTACTCGTTTAAAAAAGGTGCATAAAGCACCTTTGAAAGGTATTAACAAAAAAGAATTAAACGCTTGTTTTATTAAGGTGTACACTCATTTGTGGGTATGGAATTTGAATACCTTCTTTATCCAACTCTTCTTTTATTGCTTGTAATGTATCGTAATACACTTTCCAATATTCTTCACTTTTTACCCATGGGCGAACCGCTATTTTAATCGAGGAATCCGTTAAAGCCAGTACACCAATGGTTGGAGCGGGCAATGAAAGAATACGCGTGTCCGATTCTAAAACCCGAGCAAGTACTTGCTTCGTTTTATTTAAGTCTGATTGATAAGACACCCCGATTTCAAAATTAATACGTCGTGTTTTATGTCTAGAAACGTTAACAATCGGTTTCGACATCACAAGTCGGTTAGGGACAGCGATCATTTTATTGTCACCAGTATTTAAAACGGTATGAAAAATTTCAATTGTTTGAACTGTGCCTGAAACGCCTGCAACTTCAATAAAATCTTTGGATTTGAATGGACGAAAAATAACAATCAAAACACCTGCAGCAAAGTTGGAAAGCGATCCTTTAAGCGCCAAGCCAATAGCAAGGCTAGCAGAGGCAATAACAGCAATCATCGACGCCATCTCAACACCCAAACGGCTCAAAGCAGCAATAATCACCATCACAAGTAGAGAGTATCGAACCAATGAGCCAATAAATTGCACCACCGCCGTATCCACTCTTTTCCCTTCAAGTAGATTAATTAACCCTTTACTCACACTCTTTACGACGAAACTACCAATAAAGAGAATGATCAATGCTGAAACAATATTAACGCTATATTGAACCAATAAATCTGAATTATCCGTTAGCCAATTCACTGCTATAGGATGCGTAGATGCCGATTGCGTTATAGTTGCATCCTCTACATTGTTTTCTACTGCCATCGTCACTTCCTTACTTTATAAACCGTGCTAGCAAACAAAAATGATACATAAAAATATCATCACCAATATGACTTTAGTTTCAGGTGCATTCGCTAAGCCACTGAGCTACCCAATGAATAACACGCAATATATCGATATTTAGTATGTGTGGATAGCTTATTTCATGCTTTAAGTTTTATCTGAATACATAAAATAACCAAAAGCCAGATCTACTGACCGATTTAGCCACAGCATAGTTTAGTTTTGGGGAGGGGAAAATGTCATTTTTTTATTGCTTAGGCGGGCGAACAAGCTATTCTACGAAAAGTGAAGACGCAGCTTCACTGAGTCTTCATAACAATAGGTTACCAAGATAACTTGCTAAATAGTTCCTAAATAAATCGCTTCTAGTCACGTCACCATAGCTAATTATTAACTATAGTGACGAATCACTAAACAAAGTTTCACTTAATAACAAATAATACTACCACTTGCCATTTCATAGCTTTTTTGACCCGATGCTGCGCAATCATCAGCACTCTTCACTTTTTCATTGGTATTATTCGAATTCGATGAACTCGAATCTGAGTCGGTGCTGGCACAACCACTGAGCAATAATCCACAAACTAGCAAGGTACAAAACACTTTTTTAGTCATAACACTTCCTTATTTGAATTACGCATTTCATTATCTAGTAAATGAAAACTCTGTAAATATCTAAAACCTAGAATGACCATACCATTCCTCGCAACAATATTTGAACTCATTTTTGGTCATGAATGCGTCAATTAAGTCTAGTGAAGCTTAACAGCTTTACAACAACGTCGCCCCAATCTAGATAGAGTGGGGCGAACTCATTGGTATATCATAATGGATAATGAATAAGTAAATATTAAAACTACACCGTCAAATGCTCCTTAATTAGCTGCTCATTCAAGGCTTCCATTTGCCCTTTGGCGACCGCTTTACCGCGATCCAATAAGCAGAAGTTATGACCGACTTTACGAGCAAATGGCAATTTTTGTTCCACCAGCAATACCGTTAAACCATGCTTATCATTGAGCAGCCTAATAATATCGCCAATCTCTTGAACGATATTCGGTTGAATGCCTTCGGTTGGTTCATCCAGAATCAATAAATCCGGCTCAACAACCAATGCTCGGCCAATCGATAATTGCTGTTGTTGACCACCCGATAAGTCACCACCGCGACGATGCAGCATTTCCTTTAACACCGGGAACAGTTCAAAGATAAAGTCAGGGATCTTGCGATCGCCACGCTTACGGATAGGCAAGCCGATTTCTAAGTTTTCTTGCACTGTTAACATCGGGAAAATTTGTCGACCTTGCGGAACATAGCCGATGCCTAGATGAGGACGTTGCTCGGTTGAAGCTTTCTTAATGCTTTCACCTTTAAACACGATATCGCCGCTTTTGATTGGATTTAAGCCCATGATGCATTGAAGTAATGTGGTTTTTCCTACCCCATTACGCCCCATCAACACGGTACATTTGCCTTTCTCGACCTCAACATCAAGATCCCACAAGATATGACTTTCACCGTAGAATTGGTTTACGCCTTGTACTTTTAACATCCTTATTCTCCCAAGTAGACGCGTTTTACTTCTGGATGCGACTGGATTTGATCCATATTACCTTCCGCCAGCACATGCCCTTGATGCAGCACAGTCACTTGATCGGCGATCGAGCGTACAAATTCCATATCATGCTCAACCACGACTACTGAATGCTTGCCAGCCAGAGATTTCAGTAATTCCGCGGTGCGATCCATTTCTTGATGAGTCATGCCAGTAACCGGTTCATCGACTAACAGAAGCTTTGGTTTTTGCATCAATAACATGCCGATTTCTAGCCACTGTTTTTGACCGTGAGAAAGCACGCCAGCTAACAGATTTCGACATTGTTCAAGACCAATCAAAGATAAAACACCGTCGATCTCATCACTTTGTTCGCCGGTTAATTTAGCGGTAAAGGTAGACCAAACCGAACGAGTGCCGGTCATCGCTAGTTCCAAGTTATTCCACACCGTTAAGCTCTCAAACACCGTAGGCTGCTGGAATTTACGCCCCACACCCGCGTTGGCGATTTCCGCTTCGGACATAGTCAACAAGTTGGTCTTTGAACCTAACCACACCTTGCCCTGATCCGGACGAGTCTTGCCCGTAATGATGTCCATCATGGTGGTTTTTCCTGCGCCGTTTGGCCCTATGATGCATCGCAACTCTCCTTGTTTGATATACAGATTTAAGTCGTTAATCGCTTTAAAACCATCGAAGGAAACCGATACGCCTTCCATGTACAACATGATGTTGTGGCGAGTATCAATCAATGGATGGTTAACCGGTTTAAGAAAATCGAACACTTCATCACGACGGGTAAACTTCTCAAAGCCTTCGCCCACTTTTCTGATTGGTGTGACGACTGATTCTAATGCGCTCATGAGTGGCTCTCCTGTGTCGATGGTTCATCTCGTTGGCTCGATTTTTTTGCCCATTTTTCTGATAAAGCGCCCATCACGCCTTTTGGTAAATACATGGTGGCTAGAACAAAAATTCCCCCTAATGCAAATAACCAAACCTCTGGGAATTCGACGGTAAACCAACTCTTGGCATAGTTAATAATTAATGCCCCTACAATGGCGCCAAACAAGGTGGCACGACCGCCTAAAGCAACCCAAACTACAATTTCAATTGAGTTAATTGGCGCAAACTGAGCCGCACTCGTACTACCTGCTTGCGTCACATATAACGCACCAGCAATACCGGCTAGTACAGCGGAAAGCACAAACACCCACAGCTTAATACTATCGACATCATAGCCAGTGAAACGAGTACGTAATTCTGCATCACGAATCGCCATGGCTACTCGGCCTAAACGACTTGCCACCACTAAACGACAAATCAGATACCCTATGATCAGCGCAGCAATGGTAGTCACTAACAAACCTACTTTGGTGGTGTCTTGCTCTTGGCTAAAACCAAGTACATCTTTAAAACCAGTCAAACCACTACTACCGCCAAAGCCCATTTCGTTACGTGAAAATGCCAGCATTAAGGCGTAAGTCAGTGCTTGGGTCATGATGGACAAGTAAACACCGGAAACACGAGAACGGAACGCCAGATAACCAAACACAAATGCTAATACGCCCGGCACCAACATGATCATCATTGCGGCAAAAGCAAAGTTATCAAAACCGTGCCAAAACCAAGGCAGTTCCTGCCAGTTAAGCGATACCATAAAGTCTGGCAATAATGGGTTACCGTAAACGCCGCAGTCGCCAATTTCACGGGTGAGATACATACCCATCGCATAACCGCCTAACGCAAAGAAAGCGCCATGCCCTAAACTTAAAATACCTAAATAGCCCCAGATAAGATCAACCGCCAACGCCACCAGCGCATAAGACAGATATTTCCCCATTTGAGTCACAGTAAATGAGCTCACATGAAATGGGTTACTTTCCGGTACCACTAGATTTAAAAATGGCACCACAATCGCGAGGGCCAATAAAAATACAATCGTGATTTTTCCGCCAGTATCTGAGGCGATAAAAGAACGACGGCTTGCAAAGTTCGACGTATTAGTCATTGAATTACTTGCTACTACACTCGTCATAACGCCTCCTTATTCTGCCGCGCGGCCACGTTGAGGGAACAAACCTTTCGGACGCTTTTGAATAAATAAAATAATGAAAACCAGAACTAATATTTTGGCGAGAACCGCGCCAGCCCAAGGCTCTAAGATCTTATTGAATAAACCTAGACTTAACCCTGCCACCAGCGTGCCCCACAAGTTACCTACCCCACCAAATACCACCACCATAAAGGAGTCGATAATGTAGTTTTGTCCCATGTTTGGACCTACGTTGGTTAACTGAGATAACGCGACGCCTGCAACACCAGCAATACCGGAACCTAAACCAAAGGTCATGGCATCCACACGTTCAGAGCGAACTCCCATAGATCGCGCCATAGCTCGGTTTTGCGAAACCGCCCGCACCTGCAAACCTAGTGGTGTTTTTTTGAGAATGGCGACTAAACCAAGAAAAACCATAAAGCAGAAAATGATGATGTATAGGCGGTTATAGGTCAGAGATAACATAGGGTTAAGCTCTAACGCGCCGGCCATCCAATCTGGTGTGCTTACTGAGCGGTTTAAAGGAGAGAAAATACTGCGAACCGCTTGTTGTAAAATCAGGCTGATACCAAAGGTGGCGAGGAGAGTTTCCAGCGGACGACCATACAAACGACGAATCACCGTACGCTCAATCGCAATACCCACTAACCCTGACACAGCAAAAGCCGCTGGAATAGAAAGAAGCAACGCGGCCCCAATATTATTCGGCATTAATTGTTGAATCACATAAGTGGTATAAGCGCCGATCATGATCAACTCACCATGTGCCATATTGATCACGCCCATCACGCCAAAAGTGATCGCAAGGCCAATACCCGCCAGCACCAACACCGAGCCTAAACTTAAACCAAAGAAGACGGTTTCCATGCCACCGTAAAAACTTTGGGTTTGTTTATATTGATTTAACGCCAGTTGTGCCGCTTCGATCACTTTTTCATCAGCATCACTATTAATCACTTGAGAGAGTGCGCCGTAAACCTCTTGTTGTTTAGACTCACTAATTACTTCAATGGCATCAATTTGTTCAGCCGCATTGGTGCTGGTTTTGAGTTGCTGCATTGCTAACGCCAATTCTAAACTGTTTCGAACATCACGATCGCTTTCTACTTGTAACTGTTGAGTGATTTTTACGATGGTTTTGGGGCTTGTGGTACCCAGCAAACTATTCACTGCCGACAAACGTACATCAGCATTGCTCGACGAAATATCAATACGCGCCAATACGTCACGAATATCAGAACGCAGTGAGTTGTTGGTTCTTACCTTTGCAAAATCACGCTTGCCTTCGATAGTCACCACTTGTTCAGAAAGTAATCCATGAGCTTGCTTACCTTCTTCTAAATCCGTGATAACAAATAAAGCATCATCCGATTTTTGATAATATAAATTTCCTTCTAACCAAGGCGTTAATACGGCCTTAGCGATTTCAGCATCAGACGATTGTGATAACCATTCAATCGCGTCTTGTTTTACCGAACTTTTTGTCGATAACAATGCAGCCTGCACATCAGTAAGCGATTGAATAGAAGAAGTTTGCGCAAGCGAAGGCGTACTAAATAAGCTCAAATACAGCATCAGCATAAAACCGCTGAATAATGATATTTGAAACGATAATTTGTTATTTAAGTATTGTTTTATTTTCATTTGTCTCATCCCTGTCAACCAAAAGCATGGCAGTCAACTATCCTCTCTTGCTGTCGTTTCCCCCAACAAGAAAACCCCATTAAGTTCTTACAAACTCAATGGGGCTAATCAGTTTATTTAGCTTCACCACCCAAACATACTTTGGTTTGCGTGTTGTAGCTGCCACACATAATTGGTGCAGTCCAATCAGACACTAGGTGCTCAGACGTTGGTAGGAAATCCGACCATGCATCGCCTTTCACTTCTTTTTCCGTTTCCCATACCACATCAAATTGACCGTTATCTTGGATTTCACCAATCACAACCGGTTTAGTAATGTGGTGGTTGGCTAACATTGTTGCATTACCACCCGTTAAGTTAGGAACCGATAACCCAATAATGGCATCGCTTACTTTAGCCGTGTCAGTCGTGCCCGCTTTCTCAACCGCTTTTACCCATAAGTTGAAACCAATGTAGGTCGCTTCCATTGGATCGTTAGTGACACGTGAGTCATCTTTAATGTACTTGTGCCATGTATCAATGAAGGTATCGTTCGCTTCAGAATCGACACTCATGAAGTAGTTCCAAGCTGCTAAGTGACCAACCAGTGCTGACGTATCCATACCAGAAAGCTCCTCTTCACCAACCGAGAAGGCAATTACCGGAATATCTTCAGAAGAAACACCTTGCGCTGCTAATTCTTTATAAAACGGAACGTTAGCATCACCATTGATGGTAGAAACGACCGCTGTTTTCTTACCTTCAGAACCGAATTTCTTGATATTAGATACTATCGACTGCCAATCTGAATGACCAAATGGGGTGTAATTCACCATCACATCGGCATCCGCTACTCCTTTGCTTTTAAGGTAAGCGGCTAAGATTTTATTGGTAGTACGTGGGTAAACATAATCAGTACCAGCAAGCACAAAACGCTTCACTCCTAGATCATTAATAAGGTAATCAACCGCAGGGATCGCTTGTTGGTTTGGCGCTGCGCCAGTATAGAAGATGTTTTTCGAAGACTCTTGACCTTCATATTGTACTGGATAGAACAAGATACTGTTGTTTTGCTCAAACACTGGCAACATGGCTTTACGAGAAGCCGACGTCCAACCACCAAATGTGACCGCGACTTTATCTTTTTCAATTAATTCACGCGCTTTTTCAGCGTACATCGGCCAATTTGATGCTGGATCAACCACTACCGGTTCAAGCTGCTTACCTAATACACCGCCTTTCTTATTCTGTTCTTCGATCAGCATTAAAACAGTATCTTTTAAAGTGGTTTCGCTGATCGCCATTGTGCCAGAAAGCGAGTGCAGAACACCGACTTTGATCGTATCGGCCGCTTGCACGGTAAAAGCACAGGCACTCATTGCCGCGGTACCAGCCAGCAGTTTTAGACGGGTTTTAAGGGATTTGTTATGCGTTTTGTTTTGCATGATAGATATCACTCCTTGATAAATAACCAATTAGGTATTGGTGGTATTTTCAATAGAGCAAAGAGCGTGCCAGACAGATAAACCCCTTATTTAACAACCAAATAAAGGCAGACTTACCAATAACACGCAAACAAACGATCAGTGATGGTGCGTGATTTTCAACCAATTCACCAAAAAGGTGATATTGCTCGAAAGGTAGATGAGATGGTTGAAAGGCTGCACTATTTGTGGGAAAGGACAATCAAATTGGCAAAATCTAGTAGCCCGATAAAATGAAATCACTCATTCAATGCTTGTTATTAATCGCAACTCCATAATATAAACATGGCATAATGCCGGTTAAATATTACAGATAAGACTAACATCATGACTGAACTCACTTTCACGCCTCAGCAGCAAGCTATCGCCACTTTCAAAGCTAACCTTCACCTACCCAATGGCGGATTTCATAAGTTAATCGTTGAACTGGCACGTGAGTACTTACTTCCATTTCAAGCAGTAAGAAAAGTATTAAAACAGTCTCAAAAAGTCATCGAAAAGAAAGTTAAGCATCAGTTTGATGACGTATCGAATTTCGACCTTACGCAAGAAAATTGGCTCAATCTCATCCATACCTCTCTTGCAAAACAAGCAAAAGGTAATCTTCCGGTGATGGAGAAATTGCAACAAAGCCAACTTTATCAAGATGCAATCCAAGCACTTTCACAACCTATTGACGATCAAGATCAGTGCGAAGCCATACGTGAACAATTGGCGATGACCTATGAAATAGAAGTGTATAAACCGTTAACCGAAATGCTTTATACCTCAATTTTATATTGGAAATTGCCAGATGATTTATACCAAATGACACCTGCAAAGCAGCAAGAGTTTGAAGGGTACCCACAGCACATGGAAGCGGTTAAGCATTTATTGATATTGAGTGAAAAAGCAAAATAATTGAAAAAACCAGCCACTTCACTACGATGGCTGGTTTTATTTAATCGATAACTTTAACATTTAAATATTATCGGCAATTAAAGTAACATCGACAAAAACTGCTGCAAACGAGGGTGTTCAGGGTTATCAAAAAAGTCATCAGGACTGGCATCAACTAATAGTTCACCATCTTGCATAAACAAAACTCGATCAGCCACTTCGCGCGCAAAGCCCATTTCGTGAGTTACAACAACCATCGTCATCCCTTCATTAGCTAAGCTTTTCATTACCTCTAATACTTCCCCTACCATTTCAGGGTCAAGCGCTGAGGTTGGCTCATCAAACAACATGATATGAGGGTTCATCGCTAATGCACGAGCGATGGCTACGCGTTGTTGCTGACCTCCAGAAAGATGATTGGGGTAATTAGTCATTCGATCCACAAGACCAACTTTAGCCATTAACTCTTTAGCATCCACTTCAACGTCTTTACGTTTTCTCTTTGACACCACCATTGGCGCTAGCATGACGTTTTCAAGTGCAGTCTTATGTGGAAATAAGTTAAAACTCTGAAATACCATACCTACATTTTCACGTAAGGTATTAATATTGGTCGAACGTGCGTACATATCAACGCCATCAATCACGATCGATCCATCACTAATGGTTTCAAGTTGATTTATTGCACGCAAAAATGTCGATTTACCCGAGCCAGATGGCCCGACAATCACCACAACTTCACCACGCTTTACGATCGCAGATACATTTTTTAATGCATGACATCCATTGGGGTACACTTTATTTATTTTTTCTGCCACGATCATCGGCTCGCCCTGTGCAGTTGATTGCACCGAAGACTGAGGCGAATGGCTTTGATTAGAATTAATCACTGACTGATAACCTCTTTTCTAACGCTTGAATCGCCCAAGATAGACTGCCCGTTAATAACAAATACAATAAAGCAACGGTGATCCACACTTCAAACGGAGCAAAGGTTCCGCTTACTACTTCTCGGCCTGCTTTGGTCAAATCGGTAATCGCGATCACAGAAACCAAAGAAGAATCTTTAATTAAGTTAATAAACTGCCCGGCTAACGGGGGTAATACTTGTTTAAAGGCTTGAGGCAAAATGACATAAGACATCGATTGAGGATAAGTCATCCCAAGTGAACGTGACGCTTCCATTTGACCTTTATGAATACCTTGAATACCGGCGCGAATAATTTCAGCCACATAAGAGGCAGTAAACATCGATAACGCCACGACGCCCGAAGTGAAGCGCTCAAGATCAAGTACAGTGCCGATAAAGAAATACACAATAAAGATTTGAACTAATAATGGCGTACCACGGATCAATTCAATGTAACTAACGGCAAGTTTACGTAATGCGATATTGCTAGAAAGCCTCATTAAGGCAAGAAACATCCCTATCACAATCGCAAATACTAGCGAGATAACCGACAGCTGTATGGTAACAATCACACCTTTGCTTAAAGTGCCCAGTTTCCATTGGCTCTTTTCAGCCAAGGTATCGCCTTCAAACACTAAGTCACCCGCGGTAACTTTAAGATTTTTAAAGTGTGATAAATCCATTAACTCATCACTGGACACTGATTGCAGAATCAACGTCCCTTCGGCATTTTTAACAATATCGCCATCCAGGGGGGCATTAATAATTTCAGGCTGAGTATCAATGAGATAAGGAACCACACGTTCCCAATTCCAGTTGTAATTAATTCTGGAAGTGGACAAATAGATGAGAGTGAAGAGTGCGGCAATGATACCGACAAAAACAAGATTCCAAAAAATCTTATTAGGTTTAGGCTGCATAGTGATCCTCTGAATAACAACTTAAAATACAGATACAAAACAGCCAGATATAACGTTAACTATTTCTGGCTGCCTACACAGTTTCTTACTGAACTTTATCTAACCAAGAAGCAGACTTAAACCATTTGTCATAAATGCGGTCGTAAGTCCCATCGCCTTTAATTTGATTTAAGTAATTATTTAAGAAGTTTAGGAAATCAGGATCGCCTTGACGAACTGCAAAGCCTAGAGGTTCAAAGGTGAATGGCTTATCTAAGTGGACCACTTCGCCTTTATGCTGCGCGGTATAAATCGCATTAAAAGGTAGGTCATAAACAAAGGCATCCGCTTTACCATTAGACACTTCAAGCGCTGCATCTGCTGTAGTTTCAAATTTATTTTGTTTGGCATTAGGTAAGAAACGATCCGCGGCAACAATGCCAGTCGTGCCAAGCTTAGTCGCAATCGTATATTTTCCATCATTAAGATCACGATAACTCGTGATCTTACCGGCATGCTTAGCATTTAAAAGAATACTTTGACCAATCACGACATAAGGCTGAGTAAAATTAACTTGCATATTACGCTTAGCCGTAATCGTCATCCCCCCCATAATGACATCACATTTATTGGTTAGCAGTGCTGGAATAATGCCATCCCAAGAGGTATTAACTGGGGTAAACTTCACATCAATCGCTTTCGCTAACATTTTCCCTAGATCAACATCAAAACCAATGAACTCACCATTTTTGGCTTTCATTTCAAAAGGCATGTAACCCGCGTCAAAACAAACACGTAATTCGCCTGATTTTGAAATATTTTGCAGAGTTGTATCGGCTAACGTTGAAGTAGCGGTAAATAAAGTGGCTGAAAGTACAGCCGCTTGGAGTAATTTTTTCATAAAACATCCATATTTGTAGAGGTATGCGACATCCCGTCGCCCATAGAAAACTCATACAATGAGTTGTCATACTTTTATAACAAACTTATCAATTACATTAAACCTTTTCATAGATTCCATATTCAAGAAGCAGACCTTGGTACGGTTAATAATAAGAACTGCCACACCAATCACTTTCCTGTAATAACAACAATGATAATATTTGGAAAATATTTAGGAAATAATTACTTTGACTACCGTAAAAGACATTGCACAGAAGACTGGAACCTCCTCTTCGACCGTTTCAAGGGTATTAAATAATGACCCTAGTTTGTCACTCACAAAGCAAAAAAGACTGTTGATTAAGAAAGTTGCAGATGAACTGGACTATCGCTCCCCAAGGCAGAGAAAACAAGAAAGCCAAAAAGAAGATCATGCGATTGCAGCCCGCACCCACTTCAAACTGGCGAGTGATACCACACTCAATTTAGTCGTGGTACATTCTCTTTCTCCGACAGAGGAATTAAACGACCCTTATTTTACCTCCATTCGCATTGGAATCGAAAACCGCTGCCACCACTTTAATATTTCATTGCGTAATACATTTTCGTCGCACTTAAAAGCTAATAAATATTTCCTACAACACGCCCAAGCGGTGATTTGTGTTGGCCATTTTAGCCCACAAGATATTGATAATATTTACCAGCAAAATAGACAACTAATCTTTATTGATTCCAATCCACTGGCTCAAAAAAGTGATTCTGTCTTATTTGATCGAAAAGCGGCTGCTACCGAACTGGTTTCGAACATTATTAATAGCGGAGCTAAACGCCCGGCCTTTATTGGTAATGATGAAGACAGGCTGCATGTCTTTCGAAATCTGACTCAAGAGAACAATATTTATCATCCCGAGTTATGCAAAGTCAGTCAGTTGTTTTGCATTGAATCTGGTTACAACGCCATGTCTGAGTTATTAGATCAAAATCAATGGCCTGACGTAGTATTTGCGGCTACAGATATTATTGCTATTGGTGTTTATCGCGCGATTCAAGAGCGAGAAATTGAAATACCAAAGGAAATAAAAGTCATCAGCATGAACGATATTCCAACCGCCCAACATTTGAATCCGAGCTTAACGACCATGCGGCTATTTGCAACCGAAATGGGCGAATCGGCCGTCGATCTCTTTCTTGAATTAGTCGCAGGGCGACAATACAAAAAATCCGTATTATTAGGGTATGAAATGATCTGGCGGGAAAGCTTTCCAATTGAAAGCGTGCTCCATTAGAAATTTAAAAAGGCAGTAGTATCATCAACTACTGCCTGATTCATTTAGTTAACAACTTCTATTAGCCATTGTTGATTCCATCCACCATTATCTTCCCATTGAATGCTTTGAGCACCATCACTCAATGACGATTGATTCATATCGAGCAATTTTTTACTCTTTCTATTAATAAGCTGGTAATAACCATCACCTGCTTCCAAGATTTGCCACTGTTGGCTCCAGCTTCCATTATTAGTCTCTTGGCTAATCAATGCACCACTTTGTACAGATTCAGATTCAATCGTTAAAAGCTTGCCACTTTTCACATTGGTTATTGTGTAATAACCACTATCGACGAATGAAAAATTAAACTTCTGACTGTCCCATGCGCTGTAAGAATATTGTTCAATGTATGCGCCATCTTGAGTCGAACCACCCACCACATTTAAAGATTTACTACTGATTCTATTGGTTATTTTATAAGACGTTGTCGGTGTTAAATCAATTTGGGCGTCAGCGAAAGCATCCAATGCTGTTGTAAATTGAAGCACAGAAGGGGAGATTTGTGTCGTCGCGCCTAAAGGATAACCATCTGGTAATACGGCAGAATTAGCCGCTGGTTCCCAATAAAAAACGCCGGTACCTTTATCGTTAGCCACATTCTTCACAATGTTAATGGTATCTTTTATTGTCCAATAGGTATCGGTGGGAGCATTTTCTAACCCACCAATTTCAACCACCATGACTTCTTTGCCATATCGAGACACCATGTCATTCAAGTTATATTCAAGATCCCCAGTCACATCCCAATAATTTTCGCCTATCCAGTATGGATAAAAAGAAAAACCAAGAACATCCGTTTTTCCCCCATAAGTTTGAAGAAAATTATCAAAAAACCAACGGGAATTCGCATTATTTTCACCATGCGCCAAGTGACTGACAACTTTTGAAGTACTACTTACCGCTTTCACCGCATCATAACCACTGTTTAACAGCTGAGTCAGATTAGAAAAGTTATTTACACTTCCTGTTGGTAATAAAATCCCTGAGTTCATTTCATTACCCACTTGCACCCACTCAGGCGTTACCCCAGCAGACACTAACGCACTCATCACCTCATAGGTATGATTATAAACGGCAGATTTAAGAGTATTGAAATCATAGCTATTCCAGCTTTGTGGCTTTTCTTGATGGCCGGGATCCGCAAATACATCACTATAATGAAAATCAATCATGATCTGCATGCCTAAATTTTGGGCTCGTAGTGCTGCATTAATAACACTTTGTTTATCGGTATACCCTAGCATGGTCCATGTTGTACTATCTTTATACCAAAGTGCCGATGGATCTGGATCAACAAAAACTCGTAACCTTACAGAGTTCACGCCATGATTTTTTAGTATGACCAGTGGATCAGCCGTATTACCCTCATCATTAACCCAAGAAACACCATTATCTTCTAGTTGTTTTATCCAACCAATATCAGCTCCATAAGCAAATATAGATTCTGCTTTTACCGTATTTACACTCAATAAAACCACCATAAAAACAAATCTTACTATTATCCTTATCAACATATTCTCTTCCTATTTTATTATTTATTCATGAATAAGCTTTGGCTATGAATGCAGGAAAAAACAGGAAATTATGAGCGGTATTTAGTGATTAAAAACATAGAAACAAACATTAAAATAAACATAACTTTCAACAAAAAAACCTCCCATTAATATATAAAAATGAGAGGTTATTGAACAAACACTAAATAATTAATTAATCCTTAGCCCTGCTTCATCAAATATATGACAATCTTGGCTATATAAACTCAATTCAATGCTGGTATAAGGCTTAGGGTTATTATCCCCACTTAAAAATACTTTAAAGTTTTCAATCCCAGAAAAAGTGCCAAACAAATAGGTGGCATTACCCAACCTTTCCGTCACTTCATTATGCATACAAAGTTTCACATCTCCCGTAGATTCTAGGCTTAAGTGCTCAGGACGAATACCGATAGTGATCGTTTGATTACGTTGTAATTGATGTTCAGGTATTTGAACGGTCATTTTTTCTATACCGTTAATCATGATCGTCACGGCATTACCTTGAAGATCAATAATATTCCCTTTAATGAAATTCATATTTGGTGATCCAATAAAACTTGCTACAAACAAATTTTTGGGCTTGTGGTAAAGATCCATTGGAGAGCCGACTTGTTCAATATGACCTTTATTTAATACCACGATTTTATCCGCTAAGGTCATCGCTTCCACTTGGTCATGAGTAACATAAACCATGGTATTGCCCATCTCTTGGTGTAACTTGGCAATTTGTAGACGCATTTCAACCCGCAATTCAGCATCAAGGTTAGATAAAGGCTCATCGAATAGGAATACTTTCGGCTCACGCACAATCGCTCGGCCAATCGCAACACGCTGGCGTTGCCCACCAGACAATTGTTTAGGTGTACGATCAAGTAAACTATCCAGTTGAAGCGTTAAAGCTGCTTGGTGAACGAGCTTTTTCACTTCTTCTTTTGGCCTACCATTCATTCTTAGCCCAAATCCCATATTTTGCTCGACTGTCATATGCGGATATAACGCATAGGACTGAAACACCATCGCAATTCCCCGAGCCGCAGGATCACATTGATTGACCATTTTATTATCAATATGAATCTCACCGTCAGTAATATCTTCTAAACCTGCGATCATGCGCAATAACGTTGATTTCCCACAGCCCGATGGCCCAACAAATACTACAAAATCACCCGATTCAATATCCAGATCAATATTATGAATCGTTTGGGTATTACCATAACGTTTTACGACTTCTTTCAGTAAAATATTAGCCATGTTGAACCTCTTTATTGTCCTTTTTCTCTACTAGGCATTCCTTCACCATCAGTTCAATATTCTCAAGGGCAAACACTTGGCTTTGTATTTGAATAGAGCCTTGTCCACCTTGGTAAGCTCGAACCCAAAAACTGGCGACGCCTCCTTCCATCGACAATGCGCCAGGGCCAATTAAACGTAAATTATCGCTGACTTCCACTCTCACGACATCTTGGAAATACGGCATGAGATGACCTTTTTGATCGAGCGCTTTAAGTACTACACGTGTCGTGTCTCCACAGTGCGCATTCAGCTCAGTCGTTTGCACTGTCACTTCTAATTGCGTAGGAACGGGCGATGCAGATAATTCTGTTTCCATCACCTTTTCACCATTCACATAGCCGCTTAGTTTTAAGTCGCTCCATGTGTATCCCCAATCCCCAAGCGGCAGATCACCTTGGTTCATTTGATCAATCACAATCGGTGGATGAGGCAAATGAGCAAAGCGTCCACGATCCGGATAAAATCGACGTGATTCTCCTGATCCCACTTGAACATCAACATAATCACAATTGGTTAATATTACCAAAGGTAAAGCTTTCGCTTCTGGTCTTTCTCCGCGCGTCCAATACGTCACGGGTTTTATGACCACGCCGTTATCAGGGCTTTGCTGGCTGGAATAAACATACGCGGCAAACTTTGGCACACGGAAAGCGTCCGTCACGCCGTGGTAGCACACCTTATCGCCACTGCCGAAATCTCGGTGGGTATTATAATCAAATAAACACCATGCAATCGCACCGCTGATGTTGGGATTTGCGAAACTCGCATCCAATACTTTTAAATGACGCATCACATGCTCGTTTTGCCACACTTCACAATCATGACGCTTGGTCGGATACATGTGACCTGCATATTCCGTCACCAAATAAGGTACGGGGTTATCTAAGCCCGTCACATTTTGTGGGCTACGCAGATTCACTGCTGCTGGGTTTAATTGGCTGTCCGTCAAAATAAAATCATTCATAGTGTAGACATCTTCAAGGTATTCACTGTTCTGAATACAACGAACACCGCCAGTTTGACGTGTTGAGTCCAGTCGCTTTGCCATCGCATTGGTCTGGGTGTAGAAATCATGATCATCAGGTGATTCATTAATTCTCACCCCCCACAAAATAACACTTGGGTGATTCCAATCTCTTTTCACCATTGCCGCCACATTTTCAATCGATTTTTGTTGCCATGCTTTGTCACCAATATGTTGCCAGCCAGCAATCTCTTCAAACACTAATAGGCCAATTTCATCACAACGATCTAAGAAATACGGGGATTGTGGGTAGTGAGAAGTACGAGCAAGATTAAACCCTAATTCATATTTAATGATATCGGCATCCAACTGTTGAGCGCGTTTTCCCATGGCATACCCGACATGCGGATAACTTTGGTGCCGGTTAATACCAATTAACTGACGACGTGAACCATTAAGGTAAAAGCCTTCAACGGTAAACTCTGCTTCTCTGAAGCCAAATAAAGTACGATAGCAATCATTAATGTTCATACCGGATAAAGTCACTTCCACTTGATATCGTTTAGGAGAATCAAGATCCCATAACTGCACCTTATCCAAGGAAAAAACATTAAGTTCCAGAGCCTCGCTTGTTACCGTAGCAACGCTCCACTGCTCAGTAGCAATAGATTCCCCGTCAGGGTCAACCAAGGTAAAAGTAAGATTAAGTGGCCCAGTATATGGGGCTAATTCTTGCAACATAACCTTCAAATTGACAGAAGGCTGAGTTAATACATTGCACGTTTCAACTTTGATATTTTCAATTCGTACAGCATCAAATGAGGCCACACTAACATCACGATAAATCCCCGGAAAACAAAGAAAATCAATCATGCCACCAAAGGGCGGAATATTAGGGTTCTCAACACCACTTAATGTCACGACAATAAGGTTTTCACCCACGTGAAGATGAGGTGTTAAATGCACATCAAAGGGAGTAAAGCCATCACTGTACTGCTGAACTAACACACCATTTACATAAACGTGAGCATTACACATAACGCCTTCAAAACGCATGATCTGCTGCTTGACTAGATCGTTTTCGTGACACGCTAATGGATAGTAATAAGTAAAGTCTTGATGTAAATCTTGCTCATTAAAATAATTAAAAGGAACATCTACCGCGTTATGAGGAATTTCAATACGTTGGCATTGTTCTGGCATTTGATTCGTCTTTTGCAAGCCTTGGCAAAAGAACCAGTTTTTATGAATAGAATGAGTATCACGCATTATTTTACGGCTCCAGTCATGCTTGCAACGAACTGTTTTTGCATTGCAAAGAAAATAATCAAGCTCGGCAGTGTTGAGATCACCGTTCCCACCATGATCAACCCAAAATCGGGAGAATAGGCAGAAGCGAAACTCGATAACACCAAATTGATGGTTTTAAGATCGTTCGATTGCAAAACGATCAATGGCCATAGAAAAGAATTCCAAGAAGCCATGAAAACAATGACAAAAGCGGCCGCATAGCTGGCTTTCATCACCGGCACATAGATGTACACAAAAATTTTCCATTCAGCGACCCCTTCCACCCGAGCGGCATCAATCAGCTCTTTCGGAAAAGTTTTTGTGCATTGTCTAAAGTAGAAAATGATAAAAGCCCCTGCCACGGTCGGCATGATGACCGCTAAATGGGTATCTAATAATCCAGCCTTTCCAAACATCGTAAAAAGAGGAATCATTAAAGCAGCAAAAGGAATCATCATGGTCGCTAATAACGCAACATAAACCCGATCTCGATTTTTGCTTTTATATATTTCAAATGCATAACCGGCTATCGAACATACTGCCAAGGTTGATACAGTACTGATGATCGCAATTTTTGAGGTATTCCAAAAAACTTGCAGCAGATCAACTTGACTGGTTAAGTTGTGTAAATTCACCCAAAGTTGATCACCAAAAGTAAATTTCCCCATATTGATTTGATTAGTACTATTTGTGCTCGACACCAACATCCAATAAAAAGGAAATAAAGAAAGAAAACTCATTAACACCAGAAATGCATGCATTAAGATGACGTTTATTTTATTATTCGACATATTAATCATTCCTTATCGCTTTAAATTGAATCAAAGCAAGCAGCGCTGAAAAAACCACGATGACATACGACACGGTCGCGGCATAACCAAAGTTAGGTACGAAGGTGAATGATAAATTATAAATATAAAGTGAGAGCGTCATGGTCGCATTTGCTGGCCCACCATTAGTAATATTCATCACTTCATCAAATAACTGCAGCGTTCCTATTGTAGAAGTCACACTGGTGAATAAAATAACGGGTTTTAATAGTGGTACAGTAATAAATAGAAATTGTTTAATCGGACTGACACCATCAATTCTTGCTGCTTCATAAATTGATTTATCTATATTTTGCATAGCCGATAAAAAGAAGATCATATTATATCCCGTCCATCGCCATGTAATCGCAATAATAATAGTCACCTTCGACCAAAATGGATCAGCCAACCACGGAATAGGTTCATCAATAATATGAGAAAACATTAAAAATGAATTCACCACACCATCAAGACCGAACATACTTTTAAATAAAATGGAATAGGCGACAAGTGAAGTCACACACGGCAAAAATATTGCCAAACGAAACCAAGACTTATATTTAAGTTGAGTAGAATTAAGGCACGACGATATTGCGAGAGACAATACAATCATAATAGGCACTTGAATCACCAAAAAAATTAACGTATTCCATAGTGCCTTCTTAAAAACCGGATCATGAAACAGGCGTTCAACGTTACCAAAACCAACAAACTCAAGTAATACGCCACGACCAGAATGCAATGACAACCAAAGTGATTTCGCAATGGGATAGAGAGTCATCAAAGCAATTAACGCCACTGCAGCACTCACAAACAGCCAGCCGTTAACGTCATAAAGCCTATGTAATCTAACTTTATTCATTATTACACCATTAATACGAGAATGAATAGAGACGGAAAGCTGGGTACTTCCCCAGCTCTCATTACCCTAGGGAGATCGTTACTGAATTTGGTATTTCAGCGCGGTTTCTACTCGTTCTAGTACATCATCAACCGAATCACCATCAAGCAGAGCAGGGATCTCTGCCGCAATGGCGTTGTCGACTTCTTGGGTATACATTCCATAAGGAACTTGGGGGATTTGTGTTACCCATTTTGAAAAATCAGAAAAGACAGGCTGCCCCGAAAAGAATGGGTCGCTAACGGTATACGCCTCGCCGGATGCAGCCGGCAAATAGGTGGCTAACGCACCACGTTCAACAAGGAGCTTTTGATACATCTCGCTGTCGGATGCAAAAGTATCTTTCAGGAATTCAATCGCTTTCTTGGTGTTTTTGCTAGCACTAAGTACATACCAACTTGAGCCACCTTGATTAGATGCATGGACTGCATTAGGTAAGTTTAGGCTTGGAATTGGCGCGACTCGCCATTTGCCTTTCTGATCTTCAGTACTCTTAATTGAGCCCATCATCCAAACACCCGTGGTGACCGAAGCCACTTGTCCAGCATTAATGCTGCCAACTAAACTAGACCAACCAGAAGTACGACGCGTGATCTTGGCATCATTAATCGCTTTAATCGTTTTAAGTGTTTCTTTTAACGCTTTATTGGACGTAATGTTTAATTTTCCGTCTTTAGTAAAGAACCACTCCCCTCCTGATTGCATCATAATATGTGGAAGAACAACGTCATTGATATCGTAAGTCAGCATACTAACGCCAGTTTTCTGTTTCACTTGTTTGCCAATCTCAATAAATTTATCCCAAGTGATATTCTGCAAATCTTCAGGCTTGTAACCAGCTTTCGCTAAATAATCGCTGCGGTAGAATAACCCTGCGACACCGGAATCAAATGGAAGACCATAAACTTTATCACCAATGGTCATCACTTCTACTTTGTATGGTGCAAACTTTGAATAATCAATATTGTCTTGCAATGGTGTGAAAGAACCAGGGTAAGCTTGTAAATATTTCTGAGCATTATAATCTTCAATTAACACCATATCTGGCAAGGCATTAGTGATACCTGATGCCAGCATGGTATGCAGTTTCTGTTCGATATCATTTTTACCTGAATCGATCACTTTTAATTCAAAGCTAGGATCAATTTTTTTATAACGTTCCGCCGCTTCTTTCATCGCTGCCACGTTAAAATTAGGATCCCACGCCCAAACGGTTAATTCTTCTGCGTAACTGGTTTTTGCTATCCCTGCAGCAAATAGGATGGATGCTAATATCGTCGATATTTTCTTATTATTTTTCATCAATCTCAGTCCTTTGTTATAAACGAGTGTTATTGAACTCGAATTAAGCTTATTGACTGCCTACCAACTAAGCAACGTATAACTGAACGGAGTTTTACCCATCAAGTGATACCGATCACGTATCACTCTTATCAATATGACAATATTGGATCTTAGCAAGATTTATTTAGGAAATATTTACTTCCATATATAGGAAATTTTTCTTACCACAAGGAAAAAATCACTTCAATAATGTCTGTGGGGGAAACCAAACGATACTCAAGTATTTTTCAGGGAAAATGAAATGATTCATTAATATAATGAATGCCCATGTGGAAATAGTCTACAATAACAGATATTTATTGACAAAATAATCATTGCCATGAATAAAGATAATGAACATAATCGGTTAATGCCGTTACCTATATTTTTCTATGTAGCTATTAATAAATGATAAATAAAATTAAGAATATATTAAGATACAGACAATGGTTTCTCGCGACTGCTGCTACCGTCGGAATATTTGTATTCGGTACGGGTATTATCATTGCGCAATCCATACAATCTTATGACAGCACCATTCTTAAACGGCTGAATACGGTTATATTTATAATTGAAGGCAAATTAGATGCAGCCGATGAGATTATTCATCAGCTCAAACCCCTTATTGATTCATCTTGTTCCACAATTCACCAAAAACTTATTGATAAACTCGTTGAATACTCAGAATTTCAAACACTTAACATTATAAAAAATAGTATTGTCACCTGCTCAACCAACCCCCGTATGATTCAAACTGCCTATGTTTCCCCAGATAGACCCAACTATAAACTGTCTATTCTAGAATCCTATATTTTAACGCCAGGTAAAGTCATTGGAGCCATCAAGGAAGTAAATAATGGCAATGGTGTATTAATCACAATTAATGGAAAAGTATTCTACTCCATATTGGGGAATCTGGATGATAAAACAGATTATCAAATTCAATCTCCAGGCATGTGGTTTGATAAAAACGGAGTTATTCATAAAAAACCACAAAAAAGTAACTTAATCGTATCCTCAGAAAAATATAATTTCAGTGTTAGCTCCAATGCATCCATGACGGATTACATCGATAACATCACTACCAATTACACTGTGATCATTTTATTCTTTGCAATCATTTCTTTAGTCATCGGCCGATATGTATTTTTAAATGCTCAAAAGAACTCTAGCCTATTTATCATGAAAGAAAGCCTTGCTGATAATGAGTTTATCCCTTATGCACAACCAGTTATTAACTCAAATGGTGAATTATCGGGGCTTGAAATACTCATTCGCTGGAATAATAAACACCTAGGCCTTGTTTACCCAGATGTATTCATACCATTAGCCGAAGCTTCTGGTCTCATTATCCCAATGACCACTCAATTAATGGAAGACACCTTTCATCAACTCGCATCAGTAGAAGACAAAATACCAAGCGGCTTTCATATCGGTTTCAATATTAGTGCTCAACATTTTGATCAAGTAAACCAATCATCTCTCATTACCAGTTGTGAAAAATATATCAATAGCTCTCTCAATGCCAAAGCTCATGTCGTTTTAGAGCTAACAGAAAGACAAGGTATCGACAATTACAGTGAAGTTCGATCGGTATTTGATACGTTACATAAGATGGGCATCAAAATGGCGATTGATGATTTTGGTACTGGCCATTCAACGCTGTCATACATCAAAAACTTAAACTTTGATTTTATAAAAATAGATAAGAGTTTTATCGATTTGATCGGTTCTGATGCCATCGCAGCCCCATTAGTAGACAACATTATTGATTTGGCTAAAAGGTTAGACCTAGCTATCGTAGCAGAAGGTGTCGAAACACAAGAGCAATTGGACTACTTAAGAACCCATGATGTCGACTACATCCAAGGTTATTTTTATGGCAGACCAATGCCACTCAACGAGTTTATTACCCGTTACTTAAACAAGACTGCTTAAAAAAGAACTAAACCATTTGATATATTTTATTGCAGGCTTCTATCAAGTGCTCAGCTAATAACTTACTTTGGTGCGTTAATTGTGGTTGGACGTGCAAGATCAAGTCAAGTGGCGCAATATTCGGTAAGCCATCATCTTGGGTAAGCACTCGATGCAAAGGGGTGACTAAACGTTTCGGTAATAAAGAAAGCCCCAGCCCCGCCTCTACCGCGCAACCAACGCCCGATAAACTGGTTGTAATATAGGCCATGCGCCAACGTCGTCCGAGTGAATCTAGCGTGTGAGACATTTCACTTCGATACAATCCTGTGCTTGGTAGACCAACCAAAGGTACGGTCTCCTTGTCTAAATTATGTAATGAATGACCATCAATCCAACACAAAGGTTCCGCCCATTTAGCAATACCCTGCGCGCTGTCTGGGCGGTGTTTAACCAATGCTATATCTAACTCGTTATTTTGAAACTGAGTCCATATATCACTGCACATTCCACTTTTCACTTCTAAACGCGTTTCTGGAAAAGCTTTGGCAAACAAAGATAAAGTAGGGACTAACTCATGGGTCGCGAAATCTTCTGGTACGCCTAACTTGATGGGTCTTTGCTCCGAATGACTGATTGTTTCAGCAATCGCATCTTCCATCATTGAAAGAATTCTACGAGCATGTGTCACAACTCTCTCGCCTTCTAATGTTGGTGTTGCATTGCGATTTTTCCTGATTAATAAATCACACTCAAGCTGAGTTTCTAATTTACGAATTTGCTGGCTAATCGTCGATTGTGTTAAATGAGTGCTTTCTGCTGCACGAGTAAAACTACCAGAATCAACCACCGCAATTAAACTGCGCAATAAGATAGGATCAAGAATTTTGTTCATTAGCCACTCACTTTTCGTTTGTATGATATTCACTTGCTTTTATATAAAGCAGTTATGATTAAACAATCATCTAGTGGATTTTCCACTGATAGTAATTACATTATTTAATTTTTCAATTATAAGTTGAAAGCGCATAATCACAATAAATCATCGACTTTTAAGCTAATCTGAAATTCTGCCTATTCTTTTTCGGAATTTGCACCACTCTCTTGTATGAAGGATCACAAGAAATGACAAAGAAAAACAGCTATTACTCTCCACAAGGCGGCTTACCGCCACAAACACAACTACTGTCTGATCGCGCAGTATTAACAGATGCCTACGCAATTATCCCAAAACGAGTAATGACCGACATCGTCACCAGCTTTTTGCCTTTTTGGCAAGGCATGCGTATGTGGGTAATTGCTCGTCCATTGAGCGGGTTTTCTGAAACATTCTCACAATATATCGTTGAAATTGAACCGGATGGTGGCTCAGAAAAACCGGAACTGGATCCTGCCGCAGAAGGAGTATTATTTGTTGTTGCTGGTGAAATGGATATTACTATCGAAGGCGAAAAACATCATATGACCGAAGGCGGTTATGCTTTCTTACCACCAAAATGCAACTGGACAGTGCATAACCATAATGATCAACCGGTGCGTTTTCATTGGGTGCGAAAAGCTTATCAATACGTTGAAGGTTTAGAAATACCTGAAGCGTTCGTTACCAATGAAAATGATATTGAACCAATTCCAATGCCAGATACCGATGATGCTTGGGGCACTACCCGTTTTGTCGATTCCTCTGATATGAGACATGACATGCATGTTAACGTAGTGACGTTCCAACCGGGCGGCGTGATTCCATTTGATGAAACACATGTGATGGAACATGGTTTATATGTACTTGAAGGGAAAGCAGTTTATCACTTAAACCAAGAATGGGTAGAAGTTGAAGCTGGTGACTTTATGTGGTTACGCGCATTCTGCCCACAATCTTGTTACGCTGGCGGCCCTGGCCCATTCCGTTACCTACTCTACAAAGACGTCAATCGTCATATGCCATTCATTCGCCCAACAAACTAAAGCGAAGTCGGCCTCCTATAAAAAAAGCCTAGCTCATAAAAGCTAGGCTTGGATGCATCATACATCTAGGGGGTATATGAAGGTTGCACTCGGATTGGGTAACCAAGCACAACGTTATTATCCGTGATTCAAAGCAAAGAAAAAGAGTAGAAATCCCCACCTTTTATTTCCTCTTTTACGCCATTTTTTTTAGCCAATCTGTTTACAAACTTAACCAACACAATATTCATTACATTAAATAGATAAATTAAAGACTCGCAGGTATTAACCCAATCGTGAACTCAATTCTATTCGAGTTAGAATGATCAATACTTAACTTATAACCATTTAATCGGCAAAGATTATCCACTATTGATAAACCAAGCCCATATCGATCATTTGACGTCCTCGATTGATCGGCTTGATACATTGGATCTAGTATGTGTTCTCGATCTTCTGTCGATAAAGCCACTGTGACTTCATTACCGACTATCAATTGCAAGCCATCCCCTTGCTCCTTAACCACAATTTGTACAATAGAACCTTCAGGGCTATAAAATAACGCATTATCAAGCAGGTTAATCAACATTGTATGCATTGAAAAGTGATCAGCTAAAATCATATCATTCGCTAACTCAATATGAACCCTTGATTCTATCGAATCGAATTTAAAAGCTAGCTCATTAACAATATCTTGAATCAAATCGTTGATATCCATCTCTTCTTGCTCTATATGAATCAAGGAAGATGATGTTCTTTGTAATAACAATAAGTTATCAACAATTTTTTTCATACGATGTGCTATTTTCAGCATATCTTGCTTATAGGTTTCACTAATACGAGCATCATTCGGGTAACGGATATAGACCTCACTAAGGCTCATAATTTCCGCAATCGGTGTTTTTAATTCGTGGGCGATGTCTCCCGTTAAGCGCTTTTCATTTTGTAAGAAAACCTGATTAGATTTAATAAAGGCATTCAGTTCCTCACGAATAGGTTCGATCTCTTCGACTCTTTGTTTTGGTTCTGGAATCTCCATTGCTTGTTTTTGATCTAAATCTATTTTTTTAATCTCTTCATTCAAATATTCTAAAGGTTTCAACCCTTTACCTACAATACGAACCGCAATATAGCGCATCACAAATATTGATACAAAAAAACTCACGACCAATAAAATATCCACTAATATCAACATATTTTCGAATGAATCATCCGATTGATACAGCGTAAGATAAGCAGGGTGCTCATGCTCACTTAACAATTGTTCCGACTCTGGCAAAAAATAGGAAATTGAAGCCCTTCCTTCTTCCCCATTTGGCAAACGGACATCTAATAATTGACTTGTATTTAATGGCAATGACAATTTTAGCAAGTCCACATCTGGATATTCATCTAAGGTTTTTGAGCGCTTAATCGTCTTATCTTTAAACCACAATTGATAATAATGCCTATCACCATCATCTTGCTGAGACGTCATCATTGCATCATCAAACTCTAAAGTGTTCCCCGACACTTTTACTAACGACTTAAGATAGTTGGCTTTATTTACTAAAGCGCGATCAAATTGTTGCTCAACCCAGCCATCAAGACTTAGATCAATAGAGAGATAAACAGGAAAAATAATCACACCAAATAAAATGGAAATAGAATTGACTAAATTACGTTTGATCGAAGTGGTTCGTGCCATAATACCTTTCCCTTAGCGTGATTCATCCACAAAATAGCCAAAGCCTCGCTTATTTTTAACTGGCAATGTCCCACCTTTCTCTCTTGATTTCTTTCGCACCGAGGACAAATGCGATTCTATGGTATTTTTAGATAAGTAATCGAAAGACCCCACCACCGCTTCACTGATCATTTCAACGTTCACCACTCGACCTTTTGCAGCAAATAAACATTCAATAATTTTAAACTCATTTCGAGTCAATTCGATGTCTTGGTCAAGGTAGGTAAAACGCTTGGTTTCCAAATCCAAACAAAACCCAGAGGCTTGATGTCTATTGTCTATTTTTGTTATTTGCCCACGACGTAAAATAGCAAGAATTCGTGCATGCAACTCTTCAAACGAAAATGGCTTTGTTAAATAATCATCCGCGCCTTGCATTAATCCATCGATCTTATCTTGCTGCAGCGTTTTGGCAGACAGAATCAATACTTTGGCTTCTAATCCTTGATGACGAATCGTCCGAAGAATACTCATTCCATCAACATTTGGCAGCATTAAATCTAAAATGATCAAGTCATACTGATTCGACAATGCCATGCTTAATCCCATCGAACCATCACCAGTTTCATCCAGAGTAAATCCTAAATTATTCAAGCCCACCACAATACCTCGACGTAGCGGTTCGGAGTCCTCAATGATCAATAATTTCATGTCAACCCTATTCCAATTGATTAAACCGTATGTTTCATAAGCCTTATAAACATTTTTATAACCCTAAAACGTTAATATAAAAAAGGCTTACCTTTCAGCAAGCCTTTATACCCAAGTAACGTCAAGATGTGTATCACTAGGTATGATTAAGCCCAAAGCTGAAATAACATCACACCCCATACCATTGCAGACATCAATAAGCTTAATGTTACAGTGGCCGAGCCTATATTTTTCGCAAGCCCAGATAGATCATGATATTCCAACCCAATGCGATCCACGACAGCTTCGATAGCGGTATTTACCATTTCAGCAAATAAAACAAACATCATTGATAAAATTAAGCTTAATGACTGAGCCGCAGAGATATCTAGATAGCAAGCCAGTACCGTTAATGGTATAAA
Source organism: Vibrio casei (assembly GCF_002218025.2). Classification (NCBI taxonomy): domain Bacteria; kingdom Pseudomonadati; phylum Pseudomonadota; class Gammaproteobacteria; order Vibrionales; family Vibrionaceae; genus Vibrio; species Vibrio casei. The sequence continues at coordinate 1,048,436 of NZ_AP018681.1, forward strand.
CAACATCAATTCTTGTTGAAAAGCCGCTTCATGTTTAATCATCCACTTAAAGCCATTATAACTGTGCTTCAAAGTAAAAATGATTCGCATAAACCCAGTGCGTTTTACGATCGTTTTATCATTCATATTTGGTCATAACTCAAAATTTAGTGAACAAATTAGGACATCTTTTTACACGTGGTAAAAACATCCATCTGCATTTGTTTTTCCTTTGTATTCACACCATAAAAGCCAATCAAACTATGAAAAAAGTTATCATGAGAATACTTTGATTGCTGAGATTCTTTCTTTAAACAATCAAGATCAATATTTTTTTGATCTGCATATTGCTTTGGTACCCACATTAACCAAGGCACAGTAGATTGTTCTTTTGGTGCAATACTGTATGGCGTGCCGTGAAGGTATAAACCACTCTCACCTAACGACTCTCCATGGTCTGACATATACATCATTGCCACGTTATATTGCGAAGAATATTTTTTAAGCGTGGCGACCACTTGCGATAAAAAGTAATCAGTATATACCAGTGTGTTGTCGTAAACATTTGTTATTTCTTGATCGGTACATTGTTCAATATCTTTACGATTACACCAAGGAGCAAATTTTGCTTTTTCTACTGGAAATCGTTGAAAGTACGTCGGGCCATGGCTACCTATAGTATGCAAAACGATCAGTTTATTTTTATCATCGGCTTGAATGAATGTATTAGCGTGTTTTAACATCACTTCATCAAAACATGTTTCACCGTTACATAAATCATCGTTTTCCGTTGGATCAATATTGATTAACGGGGTCTTTTTCGCTACCCCTTTGTCGCCACCATCGTTATCTATCCATAAGGTTTCCGTACCCGATTTTGCAATAATATCGAGAGCATTATCTTGAGCATTCGCTCTCGCTTTGCTGTAATCGATTCTCTCCATATTAGAAAACATACAAGGCACAGAAAGCGCGGTATACGTTCCACATGAGGACACATTTTTAAAGGAAATAAGCCCCAAGTTTTTCGTATATGGTTGTGTGTCTTTCGAGTAACCGTTGTCTTTAAAGTTCATCGAACGGGCGGTTTCACCAAGAACAAAAATCACTAATGTCGGTTTTTCATTCTCGGTTACCACCAATGTCGCATCATTCCCAAGACTGACATAAGGCAACGGCTTCGTTAAATAATTTAATTTAATATATTTATAAGTGTCATAAGCATGAGCTGGAATGATCATCTTATTTAAATATTTATTATTACGGCCAACAGAGGCGTAGTCTTTATAAGTCGTAACAGCAATGATTGCGATACCTACCAATGCCAATAACACTAAAATGATGCGTGATAATAACTCCCTCAGCCATGATCTTCGATATTCGACTCTAACCCAAAAAATCAATAATGTTGGGAAGATACCAAATACAAGCATGTACAGTACCGAGCGTAAATTCAGATAAAAAGAGATTTCCGAAGCATTGGTACCAAACACATTCTCAATCATCGAAACATCAAAAAGAATGTGATAATTCACCGCGCCATACAACGCCACGGCGGATGTTAACGTTAAAATTGCCATGAAAGGTTTCATGATGACTGGCACGGCAAATAACGAAAAAACAATGACAAAAGCAAAAAATAGTACCCAAGGCGCGGTATAAGGAAACCACACATCGGGTACATCTTTACTTAATGAAAATATTTCGCGAAGAACAGGGTAGTTCAATACAAATCCGTAATAAAACGCGAGTAATACAATGAATGTCGTTACTTTTATTGCTGGTCTTTCAGGGGCGGAACTGCTCCAAAGACGAAAAATCATAGCTTTCATATTTGCACCTATCAACAGAATGCACGCAGCTTAAGGATCGAAACTGAATATTGACTGAAGATGGACTGAAATTTAGAGCAATCTAAATGTTAAAATTCATCAAATTTACTGTTGATTAACTAGCTACGCAGTTAAGCATTACGCTGAAATAGTGACGACTATCAAATTCATCAATACTTTTCAGGTTGATAGAGAAACGGCCTAAAACGCCATACACCTTCGGGTCGGTTTTGTTAAAAATGCCAATACAATTCACTCCCGCGGCATCGGCCAAATGCAAAGGCCCCGTATCACACGACAAAAATGCATCCGTATGTTTCAGAAAACTCGCCAAATGACGCATATTCTTACTTTCAAAGGTTTTCATCCCGCCGATTAACGGTTTTGTGATATCAGGGCTTAATATTTCAATCCATTCAATAGGTCGCTCTGCTTTCTCTTCAAATTTGGCTAGATTGGCCTTCCAGTCACTCTCACTCAATAATTTGTTCCCTCTCGCACCACGGAAAAAAGCCACACACAATCGATTGCCGTTATACACACGCTCTTTCGCTAAACGCCCAGCGATTAACTCATCGTCACTTAACACCATTTGGTGGCACATTGGCCAATCGGTTTTACCGGTGAGTTTTTCAATCAAATACAATTTATTAAACGCCGTATGCGTATGAGAATCTGGCTGATAAAATGTATGCGTGAAAGTCTCATCACGACGTTGATGAAAAGGCGATACTTTATTTTTTGCTGTTAGCATTGAAGCAATCAAAGTGTCTTCAACCGAAGGTGTTGGCACCAATAGCAGATCAAAGCAGGTCTTTCTTAATCTCTGAATATGAGACACTGTTTTCATTCCTTTAGAAAAGGAAAACTCTGAAAAACAAAATTTATCCACTCCCAAACCTTCAAATAAGGACTGTTGCCAAGGACGTGAGAGCAATAACGTGATTTTTGCATGAGGGTAAGCGGTGCGAACTTGTTTTACGAAAGGGATCAAAAAGAACATATTGCCAATTCGCTTATTATTACGCACGATGACAATATTTTTCACTTCACCTACAGACAGTAACGATGCTTGATTTTGCTTGTTATTATTCATTATCCGATACAGAAAAGGCTCTAAATTTGCCATTTTACGTCTACGGTATCGGTCAAAATCACGAAGTATGTTCCTTATCATTCTCATTGCCTCAAAAGTTAGAACCAGCATAATCGTTAGGTAACAGTAAAAGCTGTTACCAGAATCTGTTCATACTGTATTTTTCTAAACTTAAGAACTGCTGAAGGTGGACTGAATCTTATCGCAAGCTTTGTCTAAAGCGGTAGATAGATAAATAGATGCGTGACTGAAGATTTGCCAATCTATACTCAGAGTGTACCCTAGGCTAAGTAAATGATTATCTTGATAACCATATAAGGAGAGTCGAATGAAAGAGATCCCTTTAGGATTTGTCTCAGGTACGGTAGTAAATCGAACCGACTGGGCTGCACATTTATTTTCACTTGAGGTTCATGCGCCAGCAAGCGCTTTTCCCTCCCCTCCTTTTATCGCCGGCCAATTCAGCAAACTTGCTGTGCAGGATGAAGAAGGTGAATGGGTGAGACGCGCTTATTCCATGGTCAACAAACCTTGCATTGAAAGCGATAAGGCCATCTTTGAATTCTTAGTCATTGAAATCCCGGATGGTAAATTAACACCTTTACTTGGACAACTCAGCCAAGGTGATGATGTTTTGGTTGGTACATTACCCTCAGGATTCATGACATTAGAAGAAGTACCAGAAACTGCTAAAGATTTATGGATGCTTTCCACTGGCACTGGTATTGGCCCTTTCATCTCCATATTAGAAGAGATAGAGCAATGCAAACGATTTGAACACCTGATTTTAGTGCACGCCGTTCGGACCAAAGAAGAATTGGTCTATAAAGATAAGATAATGAGCCTATTGAAACAGTATCAAGGTAAATTACGTTATGTACCGATTGTTTCGCGCGAACCGGTTTCTGGCGCGCTATCCGGTCGCATACCTCAACAACTGCAGACGGGTGGGCTTGCCACAGCGGCACATGTCCCTTTAACCGAACAAGGCAGCTTCTTTTATTTATGTGGTAACCCAAACATGGTGCATGATACTCGCGATGCATTGCAAATCATGGGTTATAAAAAACACCTAAGACGTGAAGCTGGCCATTTCAGTTTTGAAAATTACTGGTAATCGTTCGCTCTGAACTCAAAAAATGCGCCTATCTGCTATAGGCGCTTATGTACTATGGAATGGCGCATGTCTGGCTATCAACTAGATTAAAAGTATTCATTTACATTGAAATACGTCATCGACTCATTATCACCAACCCCACCGAGTAATAACCTGCATCTAATTGCAATAACCAACCAGGTATAAAAAGACAAAAAAACAAGAATACAAGTCAATTTAAAATGTTACAAAATGAAATAAATGTAACAATTAAAATACCATTACCCATTATATCAAGCACTCTTTCAATACCAATTGAAAAACAAAAACCTTGAATACCCAGAGTGGGAATATCAAATAACAACTTCATAATAAAACAATTAAATTCAATCATTATATTTGAAATATATGATTTCACATTTAAGAACCCCCTGTCACAAAACTGAAATCTAAACACGCTAACGTAAGCAATGAAAACACATTTCCTTACAAATTTCAGGATGGAAAAATGAAGAAATACGCTTTCCTTTTAGCTTCGTTAGCAATGGCATCGGCTTCAACTATGGCAGCAACCACCATTAATGGTGCTGGTGCAACTTTCCCTTATCCGGTTTATGCAGACTGGGCGAAAGTGTACAACCAAGAAACGGGTGTAGAGCTTAACTACCAAGCGATTGGCTCAGGTGGTGGTATTAAACAAATCGAAGCTAAAACCGTTGACTTCGGTGCATCGGATGCGCCTTTAAGTAAAGAAGAATTAGACAAAAATGGCCTCGTTCAATTCCCTGCTGTAATGGGATCAATTGTTCCGGTTATTAATGTTAAAGGCGTTAAAGCAGGTGAGCTGAAACTTTCAGGCGAAGCACTAGCCGATATCTACCTTGGTAAAGTGAAATATTGGGATGATGCCGAAATTAAATCACTTAATAGTGGCCTAACACTGCCTCACCAAATTGTGATAACAGTCCACCGCTCAGATGGTTCTGGTACGACTTACAACTACACAGATTACCTACAACGCGCAAGCAAAACGTGGGCAGGTCAAGTGGGTATGGGTAAAGAAATTGCATGGCCAAAATCGGCGACAGGTCTTGGAGGTAAAGGGAATGCAGGTGTTGCAAACCTAGTAAAACGTACACCAGGCGCGATTGGTTATGTTGAATACGCTTACGCTGAGCAAAACAGTCTTGTTTACACTCAAATGAAAAACAAAGATGGCAACTTTGTGAAACCAGAACTGGCCTCATTCCAAGCAGCAGCAGCCAATGCAGATTGGAAAAATGCACCAGGATTCAAACTAATGTTGAATGACCAGCCGGGCGCGAAATCATGGCCAATGACAGCGGCAACCTTCATCTTAATGCATAAAGAGCAAGCTAACCCAGAAACAGCGCAAGAAGTATTGAAGTTCTTCAAGTGGGGTTACAAACACGGCGATATCGCCACGAAGTTAGGTTATGTACCAATGCCTGCAAACGTAGTTGATATGGTTGAAACCATGTGGTCAAAAGACATTAAGTCGACAGATGGTAAAGCGGTTTATACCAAATAAGACAAAATCATGACTAAGGGTGATGCATAACGGCGTCGCCCTTTCGTCATTAAATATACCTGTCTACTTTGGATATAAAGATTTGGGTATAAAGAAATTGATAACAGGATAGAACATTGAACGTGCCGAATATCGAGATGTCACAACCGCCAAGAAATACAAAGCCTAAGCATATGTCTCCAAAATTCTTTACGCATAATCGTGTAGAACGTTTATTCCGTCGGGCCAGCTTTACCAGTGCAATTTGCATCATGCTATTGATGACCGCGTTATTTGCTTCTTTAGTTGGAGGCGCGTGGCCTGCTATTTCTCAATTTGGTTTTGGCTTTATCACTAGTACAGATTGGGATCCGGTTAAATCCTTGTTTGGTGCAGCCAATGCACTGTACGGTACGATTGTCTCCGCGGTCATTGCGGTATTACTGGCAACCCCAATTGGCATTGCGATTGCCATTTCATTATCAGAACTTATTCCTAAATGGGTCGCAAAACCTATCAGTATTGCCATCGAACTACTCGCCGCAGTACCAAGTATTATTTATGGTATGTGGGGTTTATTTGTTTTTGCTCCTTGGTTCTCTGAAAACGTACAACTGTGGTTGCTGGATCATTTAAGTGAAATCCCTGTGATCGGTAATTTATTCAGCGGTCCGCCTATTGGTCTTGGCTTACTTACTTCAGGCATCATCTTAGCCATTATGATCTTACCTATTCTCACTTCATTGATTAAAGATGCACTCGCCACCGTACCGAATGTATTGCGCGAGTCTTCTTATGGCATCGGCGCACATTCTTATGAAGTAATTTTAAAAGTCTTATTACCTTCTATTAAAAGCTCTATTTTAGGCGCATTTATTTTAGCTCTTGGCCGTGCATTAGGGGAAACCATGGCGATTACTTTCGTGATTGGTGGCTCGCAAGACATCAATGCCTCTTTGTTTATGCCAGCCACATCGATTTCTGCCACCATCGCAGAACAATTTAATGAAGCAACCAACCCGCTGCACCTTGCCTCTTTGCTAGAACTTGGTCTCGTTTTGTTTGTTATCACTTTCATCGTCATGGGTTATGCCCGTATTCAACTTAGAAAAGGGAACCAATAATGACTCGTTCTCAATGGCGCACTGTTAAAAGTAAATGTTTCCGCGGCCTTTGTTATGGAGCGACCGGACTGGGTTTACTCATTCTATCTATTATCGTTTACAGCTTATTGTCTAAAGGTTTACGTGGATTAAACCTGTCTACTTTTACCGAATCAATGCCAAGCCCAGGAGGTGAAGGTGGTCTTGCTAATGCCATCGTCGGTAGCTTGATGATAAGTATCGTAGGTATTGCCATCGCGATCCCTATTGGTCTATTAGCGGGAACTTGGTTATCTGAATATGGTAAAAACTCAAAACTGGCAGATACGATTCGATTTTTAAATGGCATGTTAATGAGCTCGCCATCTATCCTCATCGGTTTATTTATCTATGAAATTTGTGTCAAACCAGCAGGCAGTTTCTCTGGTTGGGCTGGTTCATTCGCGTTAGCCGTGATTGCCCTGCCAATGATCATTTCAACCACTGAAGAGATGTTGAAGTTAGTGCCTAAAAGTATTCGTGAAGCCGGAGCAGGTCTTGGTTTACCAAAATGGCGCGTCACCTTATCACTTAGTTACCGCAGTGTTGGTGCTGGAATTTTGACCGGTGTGTTGCTGTCATTTGCTCGTATTTCGGGTGAAACCGCACCACTGCTTTTTACCGCACTGAACAACACTTTTATGTCACTTGATATGAATGGCCCAATGGCAAATTTACCTGTCACTATCTACCGACTCGCCATGAGCCCTTATGATTCATGGAACGACCTTGCTTGGACCGGAGCATTAATCATTACGGTTGCAATTTTACTGCTGAATGTGGCTTCTCGGGTACTGCCGACCATGCTTGCAAAATATGCACAACTTAAACACCAGAAGAAGCAAGGATAAAATCATGAACGAGACTGCATCGACGGTTATCAATCATCCAGCCATGATGGCACCAAAGAATATGAATATAAATCAAAAGACAGAAACAATAGTAACGCCCAAAATAAATACTGAAAAGTTATCAAAACGCATGGATATTCAAGGATTAAATTTCTTTTATGGCGAAGGCAAACAAGCGCTTTCAGATATTAACCTGCCTATTTATGATAATCATGTCACCGCCATTATTGGAGCTTCAGGCTGCGGAAAATCAACACTACTTCGCACCATGAACCGAATTTATAACCTGTATGATGAGCATTATGCAGAAGGTAAGATCACCCTTGATGAAGACAATATTCTCAGCGCAGAAACCGATATTTACGGACTTCGCAGCAAAGTTGGCATGATATTCCAAAAACCAACGCCTTTCCCAATGACAATCTATGAAAATATTGCTTTTGGTATTCGTTTAAAAGAAAAAGTCTCGAAAAATGAGATGGACGATCGCGTTCAAGATGCTTTAGAACATGCTCGTTTATGGAAAGAAGTGAAAGACAAACTTCATACCGATGCGATGGGATTATCTGGCGGTCAGCAACAACGACTATGCATCGCTCGTACCATCGCATTACAACCAGAAGTGATCTTGATGGATGAACCCACCTCGGCGTTGGATCCAATCGCGACATTAGGTATTGAGAAATTAATCACGAAATTACGAAAAACCTTCACCATAGTAATCGTGACGCATAACATGCAGCAAGCCAAACGTATTTCCGACTTCACCGCTTTTATGCATTTAGGTGAACTAGAGGAATTTGGTCAAACTGAGCAAATTTTTAATCGTCCAAAACAAACTATGACTGCTGAGTACATAGGTGGTGAGTTTGGCTAACTTTCCTAACTAACATTGCATCACCAATAAGCTATGTTGCATTTTAAGTTTAGGACAAAAATAAAGGCCACAAATAATTTAATATTTGTGGCCTTTATTTTTTACATAAAAAGAATTACTTTTCCCAACACTCTTCTTCAATCTGAGCTAGAGCCTTTGCAGCTTTCAATAAAGCAGGTAAAAATTTAAGAGCCTCTTCGGGCTTAACCCTTATCACTGGAGCTTGAATCGCCAAGCCTAAGTTTGAATGACCCACCGAGGACGGCACTAATACCGCGATACACACCAAACCCGGTAAATACTCTTCATTATCGATGGCATACCCTTGAATTTTAGCGCTTTCAACATCTTTTTCTAAAAGAGAAAAGTCGGTAATCGTCTTGCTAGTGTATTGCGATAAATCAGTATTTCCAATTAATCGGCTTCGTTGAGATTTCGACATATGCGCTAGAAACAGCTTCCCTGACGCTGAACAATGAACCGGTACCCTCGAACCTGGATGTAAATAAAAGCGTAATGGTGCATCGGTTTCAACACGATCTAAATAAATAATTTCGCCGCCAGATAAAGCCGTTAAATTACAGTTTTCACCCACTTCTTCTCTGAGGTTTTTCAAAATCGCATGTCTTGCGCTATGCATAGTACTGTTTAACAATAAATTTTCAGCTAATTTACGCAACCTCACACCAGAGCTGTAATGCTTATCATCGCCATCTTTTTGAATGATTCCGGCAGACTCTAATTGTTGTAACATTCGATGCAATGTTGGCTTAGGAAACCCTGTTTCTTCAACCAAGCCTTGTAATGAAATAAACTCATCTTTTTGAGCGATTACCTCCAATAAAGAAAACAATCGTAACGTAGGTGTCTCTTTTTGTTGCTCTAAATCGTCATCCATATCGTTTCTCTTTTCAGTCTCTTTTATTACAAATTGTATCTCTGTATCAAAATAATTTCCATTTATTGAATAAAAATTGATCTTTTCATGTTAACAACATAACATAAAATCAATTTATGGAATAAAACATTCCGAAAAACGGAGTTAAAATGAAAGTTCTTGATCGTATTATTCAAAAAGCCCAGAGCCAAAATAAAACCATTGTATTAAGCGAATCTCAAGATAATAGAATATTGCGAGCGGCTTCAATCATCACTGAACGCAAAATTGCTCGCATTATATTAATAGGAGATGAGTCGACTATTCAAGAGATGGCTAAACGACACCATATAAACTTAAACGGTATCGACATCATCAATCCCAACACGTCGCTATTAAAAAAAACCTTTAGCCAACATTTTTTTGCATTAAGGAAACACAAAGGAATCACATACGAGCAAGCTGAACAACAAATCACCAACCCACTTTACTTTGCTAACCTTATGGTTCACACAGGATTAGCCGATGGTACCGTAAATGGTGCGATATACACGACTCCGGATGTAGTGCGAGTCGCCATTCAAATCGTCGGGATGCACGAGAATAGCGACCTAGTTTCTAGCTTCTTTCTTATGATGCTATGTAAACCATTCCATAATTTACAGGGCGGTTTAATTTTCAGTGATTGTGGACTTGTCGTCGATCCTAATACTAAGCAATTAGCAGCAATTGCTATTGCTGCCGCTAACAGTGCCCAATGCCTATTAGAAGTAGAACCAAGAGTCGCAATGCTATCTTTTTCGACGAATGGAAGTGCGAAACATGCAGCGGTTGATAAGGTCATTGAAGCGGCGAAACTCGTGCAACAACAATATCCTCACCTCGCTATCGATCAAGATGTTCAACTTGATACCGCACTCGTCACTGAAATAGCAGAACGAAAATTACCAAGCTCGAAAGTTAAAGGTTTATCAAATGTGCTCATTTTCCCTAATTTAGAAGCTGGGAATATTGGCTATAAGTTAACAGAACGATTAGGCAATGCCGTTGCAATTGGCCCATTACTGCAAGGGCTAAAAAAACCAGCAAACGACTTATCCCGAGGGTGCAGCGTGGAAGATATCATTAACGTCGTTGCCGTTACCGCAGTACAAAGCATGGATAATCATTAATGTCTGAAATACATATCTTTCAATTGACTCAAAAGACCATCTTATGCTGGAAATAATCGACTTGATTTTTGTTTTAATCGCCATCAGCTTAGGTGCTTATTTTCAAACCATAACCGGTTTTGGCCTCGGTATTATTGTTATTGGAATTTGTACCTTATTTAAGTTAGCACCTATTTCAATCATGGCTACGGTCGTAAGTATTATCACGCTTCCAAATTGTCTCAGTGCACTTATTGGTAAAAAAATTGAGTTCGATAAATCACTGTTTATAGCGATTATTTTAGGGATATTTCCTGGCACATTATTTGGGATCTACCTGCTAAATACCTTATCCGACTCTGCTACAAATCTATTAAGTGGTGCTTTAGGTTGTATGATTTTATTCTCAAGCTTAACCTTCATTTTTCATCCTAAAATCAATCAACGACCGTCAAAGTGGGCATCTTTTGTTGGTGCAGGCTTTGCCTCTGGATTTTCTGGTGGCTTATTTGGAATGGCTGGCCCCCCAGTTGTTTATCATTTGTATAAACAGCCAATGGCAATTGAAACCATTCGAACACTCTTATTATTAATATTCACTTGTACTTCTTCATCACGTACTCTCATTGTTTACCTACAAGGTGACTTAACTCAGAATATTTCTATTTTAGCGTTAATTGCAGTGCCACTTGTTTATATTGTTACAATGTTAGCTCGAAAATATCCCCCACCATTCAAAAGTACCACATTACGAAAAATCGTATTTATCACCTTAGTATCGATAGCGATTCAATTAATTATTAAGTTTTTCTTATATTATGCTTAATATATTTTTCTATTTTTAACTGAACCTAAGCCATGCTAAAAATAGTTTAACTGGCTTAGGCGTCGTTTAAGACTTAAAACGAGTTGATTTGACGAGTATAATAACCAACTGCGATCACTTTGTTATCAAGCACTCGATAAAGTGTCGATTTCGTTTCCACTTTTCCTGATGTAGGATTCACCCAACGATAACGATATTCACCCCTACCCTTTTCTTTCGCTTGTTGTAAAAGCATAGCTAAGGTGGATTCATTATCTGGTTCCAAAACCTCTGAAGCTAACTTACCAACTAACTCAATAGCGACGCCATGAGCTAAGAATTCACCCGTATTAATATCCAATACAAACACATACAAGTCGCCCTGTACAAATTGTCCCTTATGATCATTAAAGGCCTTCAAGCTTTCACTTTCATTAACCACCATCGATCTCATCGCTTTATCAAGTAAGGCTTCAGCTTCCACTTGTGTCGAACGGGCCGGATTGTAACCAACGGCAATAATGATATTGTCAACACGAGTATAAAAAGTACGTTTAGGTTCTCCTCCTCTCTCGACTGGATTGGTCCAATAATACTCAATCGCATTCACCTTATCGTTGGCTGCAGTATCAATCATTTGTTGAAAGAAAGGCTTTCCATGTGTGTCCAATGTATTCGTTACATTAGAGCCCACCAAGCTAACAGAGGCCCCTCCACTGGCTAAGAAAGTGCCAGAAGTATTAAGCGCAAAGACATAGAGATCCTTATCAATAAACTTTTCTTGTTTCGAAAAATCAACTACAGCCTCAACGCCTTGATTTTTAATATGATCAACAGCTTTAGTTAATAATACTTTCACTCTTATCTCTCGAGGACTTTCACTATACGGAAGTGTTGTATTTAGTACATTAATGGCTTCAATATTATTATTTTTTGCAAAAACTATATTTATATTCATTAATACGAGAAATAAAGTGCTTATTACCAATATTATTTTGGGTTTATTCTCCATCATATAATTCCTCATCAATATCCCATTACCGAAGGTAGCCATAAGGTAATTTGTGGAAAGAAAGCAATTAAGAACACACCAATTATCGATGCCAATACAAAAGGATGTATTTTAGCTGTGATCTGTTCAACCGTAGAGCCACCAATACCTGAAGCAACAAAAATATTTTCACCTAGCGGTGGTGTGGCAAAGCCGATAGATAATACGCACACAATAACAATACCAACATGTGTAGGGTCTGCTCCAAGCATGTACATAATAGGTAAAAGAACAGGAACGATAATCATAATAGCAGCCAATGTTTCCATAAACATTCCAATAAACAGTAGTAAACCAATAGTAATAGCCCAAACTAAATACATATTATTCGTAAAACTTAATAAAGACTCCGCCACTACGACTGGAATCTGCTGTTCAATCAATAATCGACCAAATACTGTTGCTGCAAATAAAATCAGCAATACACGCCCTGTTATCCAGGTGGTGGTGGTTAAAGATTTCATTACACTATTAAACGCCAATTCTCTATGGATAAAAATACCGACAAATAATGAATAAAATATCGCAACAATTGCCGATTCAGTCGGGGTGAACATCCCAGAATAAATTCCGCCTAAAATCAACAATGGAGCTAATAATGACCAAATGCCTTTACACAGCGATTGTCTTACCTCTGAAAGGGACCAGGTTTCAGTTAAGCCCTTATAACCTTTTCTTTTGGCAATAATATAATTTGTAACAATTAAAGTTAGAGCCATTAATAACCCTGGAATAACCCCAGCGATAAACAGTTTAGGGATAGATACCGATGCAAAAACACCATATTGTGCAATCGCTTCTGGAGGTGGCCTAAGCCCCATGGCAGAAATACCAAAAATAACAATCGGTATAGAGGGCGGGATAATAATACCCAAGCCACCTGACGCTGCAGTCACAGCCGATGCATAACTTTTATCATAATTACGTTTCACCATAGCCGGTATCATCAACATCCCAACAGCCGCTGTTGTGGCTGGCCCAGAACCCGATATGGCACCAAAGAATAAGCAAGCAATAACCGTGGCAGCACCTAACCCACCTGTCACTGGGCCAGCTAAGCTTTCTGCGATATCAACCAACCGTTTAGAAATACCTGCGGCTTCCATTAATGCGCCAGCTAAAACAAATGCGGGCAATGCCATTAGCGGAAAGTTACCCACCGAAGTAAAAGCTATCTGAACAAGTGCTATCGGGTTTTTATCTAAAATCATATAGGCTGCCATCGATGCACCGGCTAAAGAAACCGTAATAGGTGCGCCTAAAATTAACATGACCAAAAAGCCACCAAAAAGTATAAGTGTTAGATATTCATCCATTTTATTATCTCTATTTTTTTGAATTTTTAGCCGTAACTTTCTTTAATTCAGCCGTTTCAATATCTTCGATTTCAATACCTTTAAATAATCTTTCATAATTGTTCCATAAAATACGAATAATCATTAATGAAAAGGCAATAGGTAAAATAAAATAGAAATACTTCATAGGAATACCCGTAGTTTGAGATTTCCAAAATAGATTCATCTTATTAAATACAAAGTCATAACTTAAATAGACAAAGTAACCATTAAATAATACCCATAGACCATCTGCGATAGTTTCACTTATTTTTTTTACTATGGGTGGAAAGAAATTAAAATGAAAACTGACTCGGTTATGTGCTGAATATTTGGCAGCAACGACAGCACCTAAATATGCAAACCAAATAAACATATAGGTTGCAACTTCATCTCCCCAAGGTATTGAATAGCTAAAAAACTGTCTTGAAATAATCTGAATAAAAAGAAGCATGACAAAACTGGCAAGTAATAAACAACATGTATATTCTTCAATATTATTTAAATGCTTCTTGACTAATTTTACGACTGACATACAGCCTCCTGCTTTACCATCATGATGAATGCCATGAAAGTGACATAAACATCCGTGTTGTAGACCCAAGTAACGTCAAAAGGCGAGTTTCAACGAAAATAAAACAAACGTTAAACAAGATAAATTGAAGCCATTTAAGTTTCAGTCTGTATCAGCTCAATCGTAGTATTAAACTGAGTGGGCATCATTAAACTGTCACACTCAGAATGTACTATTAAGTCTGAGGAACCTCATCGTTTGTTTAACAGGAGAAAATATAAAGCTCTCCAGCTAAACCTTGGTAAATTAAATTGAAGACAAGGAATGACTAACGACCTAACGCCTTTAACACATGATCGAACTTATCTTTACCACCAATACTTCCATAAAATTTAGGCCATACATTCTTTTTGATCGCATCTATCCATTCTTTTTCGCCATTGGCAGGCTCAACAAACACCATGCCTTTTTTTTCTAAATCATTACGGATGCTACTTTCTGTATTTTTAAGAAACGTAAAGCTATGAGCTGTTGCTTCTTTGCCTGCATCCAAGATCATTTTTTGTATATTTGGAGATTGTTGCTGAAAGACAGATTCACTAATAATTAGAGGCTCTAAAGAGAAAATATAGCGAATATTTGTCACGTATTTTTGTACTTCATTAAACTTCATAGCATAAACTGTCACATAGGGATTATCTTGCCCATCAACGACCCCTTGTTGCAATGCGGTAAAGGTTTCTGACCACGCCATTGGAGTTGGGTTGACCCCCCAAGCTTGATAAGAGGCAATCATAATTTCATTACGAGGAACTCTTATCACCATACCTTTTAAATCCGCTGGTGATTTTACTGGTCGTTTTGAATTAGTGAGCACTCGGAAACCAGAATATGCCCAACCAATAATACGCACTCCAGCATCTCGTATTGTGTTATCGGTTAATTCTTTACCAATCGGACCTTGAGTTAATAGTTTTGCTTCATCTGCGCTTTGAATAAGATACGGCATCGTTAACACACCTACCGTAGGTGAAAATGGCGTTACGTTATTAATAGCCAATACCGAAAAATCAAGTAAGCCAATCGCCGCATCATTTACTGTGTCTTGCTCATTTCCTAATTGGCCATTCGGAAAAAGATCAATCTTCACCTTTCCTGCCGTTTTTTCTTTCATCATCTCAGAAAACTTCGTCGCAAGCTCCCACTGTGTACCACCCGCAGCGTCACCAATAGCCATTTTAAAAGTTTGTGCAAACACATTACTGGACATTAACGTAATGCTAACAGCTGAAAAAATAGCCATTAATTTTTTATTATTCATAGTCTTAACCTTTTTATAATAGAGTACATCATGTACATTTTTGGTAGTAATAAGACCTGGTACAACAATCCTGGTCGTCGATCTTCCTAATTGAAATTCAAACCATTTGTAATAAATGATTAAACATTGATCGGTGTCCGTTACAGCACTTCATCTTTCAATGAATACCAACGGTATAGAAATGTTTGCCCTAACCTTCTAAAGGGAGCAAAAGATTCCGATTCAATCATCTCTCGAATATTCGGAAAAGGTAACTTTGATTGAAATATAGGTAAATCCAAAGAGTGTCCTTCTCCAGCTATCCATTGCGCTAATCGTTTACCAGCTTGCGCCGAATACATCACACCATTACCGCCATAGCCCATCGCATAGAAAATGCTTTCATTAGGGTTAGGCTGGTAAATTCTTGGCATCATGTCATGGCTTACATCCACCCACCCCCACCAAGAATAATCCACTTGAATACCTGCTAATGATGGGAACTTCCGAGTTAAATCGGAACGTAACATATCTTCATATTTTTTCTTTGGCGCATTCTTTCCTGTGATCGCACTACGCGTACCAATTTGGATTCTATTATCAGGAAGTAAACGATAGTAGTGGCGTAAAATACGAGTATCCGTTAATACTTGATGTGTTTTAAAATTGCATGTTTCAAGTTCTTGAACGGTTAATGGTCTAGTTACCATTGAGTTTGATAAAACCGGCAATAAGCGATTCTTGGTTTCTTTATGCAAATTTGGTGACGTATAACCACCAGTACATACTGCTACAGAACTCGCTTTAACCGTTCCTCCTGGCGTTTTTAAATAATGCACACCTTTACGAGTTTCCCAACCAAGTACCGGACTTGCAGGGTGAATTTTCACCCCTAACGCACGCGCTTTATTAATATAGCCAAAGGCTAATTTTCCTGGATGAATGCCAATGCCTTCCGGTTCATGCATTGCCCCAAATGCTTCCTGATCATCAACAAACTGACGTTTTACCGTCTGAGCATCTAATATCTGAGCATCGTAATCAAAAGTGTCACGTAATAACTTGGCTTCTTTTTCTAAGCCTCCCATAACTTTTGCGCGGTGAGCAATATAAAGGTGCCCACCCGGTTGAGGTTCACAGTCAATATCTTTAATCAGATCTTTAAACGTCTGCATACCATCAACACACTCACGGTGCATTTTTAATTGCCGTCTCCAAGCCCCAACGTTCAATCCATTGGGAACGCTTGAGCCGCCCTGATGCACATTGGGCTTGGCCACCATTGCGGGTACTGCACCCCCAACTCACACGGTTTGCTTCTAGTATAGTGGCCTTAATACCATACCTTTCAGCCAAATGAATCGCGGTTGTTAAGCCTGTAAATCCAGAACCAATAATGACAACATCAGCATCCGTATCACAAATAATTGGCCCATCATCTGCTGGCGGCTCACCTGCAGTTCCAACCCAATAAGTCGGGGCATATTCTTTGCCATGGCCAGGGTTTTTATCTTTTAGTGGATCATAAGCAGGATCATAAGCCTCCTTTGAAGGAGTAATAATAGAGTTAGAATCTTGAGATAAATCCACGTTATTAAGATTAGAATTATTCATCACATTATTCATTTTTCACTTCCTAAATTCACACTAGACGAATTAACCTCAGCTTGGCTGAATCGCAGGTCTGTTTTTACGATAAGCGTTTTTGACAAGTATTTTTCCACCTTTCAACGTAAACACATCAACCATACGTGCTTCAATTCGACTTCCATCAGGATTAGTTGCGGTAAAGGTTGATTCTGATACCGCGCGATCACCACACACAAAGTGCATTGGATCTTTCCATGCCACGTCTGGAAAATTTGTCCATACCGCAACAAAACTTTCTCTTACTGATTCTTTACCTTGAAAAGAACCCCCTAACTCTCCGTTTCCACCAGCAGTATGGAATACACAATCATCGGCCATAAAAGTCATTAAGGCGTCAATATCATGATTATTCCAAGCATCACTAAATGCTTGTAAAAAGTTCACATCTATTTGATTTACTTTATTTTCCATATCCATTTTCATTCTCCTTAAATATTTAATCAAAATCGAAATCAGCATGATATTGCTTGCTATATTGACTCAATTTTTTAATCGACGGGGACATAGCCATATTGAATCTTTCAATTTTCTCTTGTCGTTCATCTATAAATCTTTCAAATTTAGAATTGCTTATTAAAAATCTTGTTAAGGTAGATAAATTTACTGTGTCATCATTTAGCTTAAACCCATAATCAACTAATTCATCTAATATCCTTACTCGAGAGGAGTTTGAAATATCAATCATAATCAGCTCGTCACTATTTATAAGTTCTTCTTCTAGAGGCAATATTTTATTTTCAATGCTTTTCATTATGGGATGAATCGTGCACCAACGTTGGGCATCTTTATCCTTAAACGTAATATCCGATACTCGGAACACAGCTGTTTTATTCAATATGGATGGCGTCATCTCCATATCAACATTCCGACTTTGGTCTGGGTTAAGAATATAAACGACTATATTTTCATGCTGAGGCTGACAGGCAAGCCATAGCGCTACAAGTGGATTTTCAATCCATTCCATTAAACGAGTAGGTAAGCCTTCATCCATCGCTTCACACAATAGTGCCCATTTATTTGTTGTTAACACATGATCTTTATATTGAACCATTGAAGATAAAAGTTCATTTTCAGTCATCGAAATATTGATAAACTCTGGACGAGCAATAGAAGGTAACAAATCAGGTTGATTGTAACTCGGACCACGAAATAATAATGGGATACTTGAACATTGAATATCATCAATAGCATTAATATATGAATTTACTGACTTTATTTCTTTTATGATTTTCATAATCAACCCTTATTAATTCAATACAAAAGAAACTCTTATATATTAAATATATTAATTTATTCACCTAATCACTCTAGTGATTATTTCAATAAAAATTAGACTAATACCTAACTTAATTGTTTAAAATATTAATAACAGATTTCAAAACGAAAACTTTAATCTAACGCACTATCAATTACTTTTATTGTTAGTAGCATCACGCAATTAAGTGATAAGTCGCACCCAACTAAGCCAGTTAGATGCGACAGTTGCATTAGACGAAATCTTTATATTTATCTAAAAATCTAACAGGAGTAGATAATGCATCTCGACGGAATGGGTCACCCAATTCTTGCGTACACATGATTTCAATAATCGTTGTTTTTCCTTCATTCATTTGCATGTCTATCGCTTTTTTCAAGCTTGGCCCAACGTCTTCAAGGCGATCAACCGTGATTCCCTCAGCTCCCATTGCCCGAGCGATCTCCGCAAAACTTTGATTGTCCAATTCACCCGCAACAAAACGGCGATTATAAAAATCCACCTGGTTTTTCTTCTCAGCACCCCACTGTCGGTTATGGAAAACAACTGCCGTCACCGGAATGTTATGGCGCACGCTGGTCATGGTTTCCATTAAACTCATTCCCCATGCACCATCCCCTGCATAAGAAATAGCAGGACGATGAGGCGCTGCCACTTTGGCACCTATAATAGTTGGGAAGGCATAACCACAGTTACCAAAACTCATTGCAGCAAAGAAGCTACGAGGCTTTTCAAAACGTAAATAACTATTTGCGATTGAGTTAATATTGCCGATATCCGTTGACACCATAACGTCTTCTGGCATGGCTTTTTCTAACTCACGTAACACTTGGCGTGGGTGTAAATATTCACCTCCTGAAAATGGCGTTTCGTTCTTATTTTGTTCAATCATATCTAAGCTAAACGGATCCCGCTCATGGGTCCATTCATCTAGCTCTTTCTCCCACTGTGCTTTTTCAGCAGCCACTTTATCTAACCGATGTGCACGATTTTCATCGCAATCAAGAATACGGTCTGTTAAACGTTCCGTTAATGCCACTGCGGAAGCCTTCGCATCTCCACAAATACCAACGGAAATTTTCTTAACAAGACCAAGCATTTTATTGTCGGCATCAATTTGGATAATTTTGGCGTTTTTCGGCCAATAATCCATACCATGTTGAGGTAAGGTACCAAATGGCCCTAAACGCGTACCTAGAGCAATCACCACATCCGCTTGTGCCATCAGTTTCATAGCCGCTTTTGAACCTTGGTAACCTAACGGACCACACCATAATGAATGGCTTGCAGGAAAAGAATCATTGTGTAAATAACTATTTACCACTGGAGCGCCTAAACGTTCGGCTAGTGCAATACATTCTTGTACAGCGTCTGCCATGACAACACCACCACCAGAAATAATGACTGGAAACTTAGCATGAGCAAGTAGATCAGCAGCTTCATTTAACGAACGCTCACCACCTGGACCTCGATCTAATCTTGCTGGTTGTGGGATTTCAGTTTGAATTTCACCGTAAAAATAATCACGAGGAATATTCAGTTGGGTAGGCCCCATCTCACTCATTGCGCGATCAAAGCAGCGACCAGTATATTCCGCCATTCGTGCTGGATGCGTCACATGACCTTGATATTTAGTAAATTCTTGAAACATTGGCAATTGCTGACATTCTTGAAATCCACCTAATCCCATGGTAGTCGTGCCAGTTTCTGGAGTGACAATAACTACTGGACTGTGGGCCCAATAAGCAGCAGCAATAGATGTAACACAGTTACTAATTCCAGGGCCATTTTGCCCAATCACAACACCATGTCTCCCTGAGACACGAGAGTAACCGTCAGCCATGTGCCCTGCACCTTGCTCATGCACGACAGGAATTAGACGTATGCCTGCAGGCGCAAAAATATCCATAGCATCCATAAAAGCAGATCCCATGATACCAAACATATCAGTGACATCATTCGCCACTAAAGTTTCAACAAAAGCTTCTGAGGGTGTCATTTTAGTTGTGCCTGAAACAACCGTACGTTTTTCGTTCTCGCTCATTCTACTTCTCCTTGGAATTGTCATCATTTCCATTTAATGCAACACATTGTTGGATTTTTTATTCGTCTTTACCTTAGACGTCACTTTTTCCTTGGTCAAAAAATAATTAAATTAATGGAACATTTTATTCCATTATTAACTAATTGATCACATTTTTGCTGATTTTCTGTACAATAAATATCGTTTATTGCGTACTTTCAAGTAGAGAATAAACACCAGGTTCAGGTGAGGATGTCGAGAGTCGACACATATAAGGAAGTACCTAAAATGATTCAAAATCACATACCGTTAACGACACAAATACCAGTACGAGATCGATTTGGTATAGATAGCGACCTACTAGTTCCTAGTTTTATAGAAAAGAGCGACCTTGTACCAAGTATCGATGAAACCTATCAATTTGATCCGGAAGTCACACTGGCTATCTTGACGGGCTTTGCTTTTAATCGCAGAACATTAATTCAGGGTATGCACGGAACAGGGAAATCCTCACATATTGAGCAAGTCGCAGCTCGACTTAATTGGCCATGTTTAAGAATTAACTTAGACGGGCATTTAAGCCGCCTAGACTTAATAGGAAAAGACACCATTTCATTAAAAGATGGATTACAAGTTACCGAATTTAAATCTGGAATACTGCCTACTAGCCTTCAACGCCCAATAGCATTAATCTTTGATGAATACGATGCTGGCAAACCTGATGTCATGTTTGTTATTCAGCAATTATTAGAGAAAGATGGGAAATATACGTCATTAGAGCAAAATAAAGTGATCTCTCCCCATCCTTTATTTCGTTTGTTCTCTACTTGTAACACCGTTGGTTTAGGCAATATTTCTGGCTTATATTCTGGTACACAGATCTTAAACCAAAGCCAACTTGATCGATGGAATATCATCGCAACATTAAATTATTTATCACCTAACCACGAAGCAAAAATTATCTTATCAAAAGCGCCTCATCTAGATAATGATAATGGCCGACAACTGATCGATAATATGGTAGCCATGGCAGGTCTCACCCGACAAGGCTTCGCTAATGGTGATATTTCGACCTTAATGTCACCAAGAACGGTGATTACATGGGTAGAGAACCTTATTTTCTTTAAACATATTGGCACCGCGTTTAAATATTCATTTCTAAATCGCTGCGAAGAAATGGAAAAACCAATTTTAACCGAATACTTCTTACGTTGCTTCGATCAAGAAATTGATCATTTTAACGATTAATCTCACAGGGGAAATCGGATGACTAATCGAACAGCAATTCAAAAATCCTACTTAGATCAGTGTCTATCTGCAGCTAGAGCGATCTGCCAAGTTAGCAATCTCACTTATCAGGGACAGCGATTTTATGTCGGGGATCAACCACTTTACTTTTTGGCGGTGCATGTCAATGACTTGAGTTTTCAGTCTCAATACCACATGGAAAATGATCGATTAAGTCTACGAGGAAAAGCGGATTCTATTGCTTTAAGGTTACAACACTCAGACCAAAGAGTGCACTTTAAAAATCGTCCAACACCAGACATCGCACGCCTCATTTTTGATTTTTGTGAACAAGTCAGAGTCGAAAGGTTAGCCCCCGTAACTCTACCGGGCGTTATGACCAATGTGAGTAATAACTTCTTTTATTGGTGTCAGTATCAATACCAAAATGGTTTTACTGAAACGAGAATTGGAATGCTTATTTTTACCTGCTTATTAGTCATTCGATGCCGGTTGTTTGGTGTGCCTGTCCACCATGATTTTGATGCTTTAATAGAATCAACCCGTATGGGGATCGTCCCTTTAATTGGTGATGAACTTTTTTCCTTACCAAAATGTCTTTTTAATCAAGAAGAATACGCACACCATGCCTGCCAATTAGCAAAGAAAATACAGCTTATTATTGATGAACAACAAACACAGCATGATGAATCATTACAAAACAAATTTGACGATGACATTAAAATATTAAAACAGGTCGCTTTAATGGTCGATGGTGAAATTGAAGAGAAATATTTACAAACATTGATTACAGAACAAAGCAAAACCAAAGACACGACTCAAGAAAAATATCAAATTTTCACTCAAGAATATGACCAAGTGGTCCAAGTCGATACGTTAGTAAGAAAGGTTCAACTAGATAGTTTTCGTGTCACGTTAAATACGGAACTTCACCTACAAAATATTCCTCATTATCGTTTAGCATCAATACTATCAAATACAATAAAAACACCAGAAAATACTGGACAAGTTTATCAACAAGAGGAAGGCATTGTTGATGCGAGATCTCTTCACCAACTGATCACAAACCCCATGCAAAGGCAGATTTTTTATCAACCGACGCTGCAACCAGTTAACCACTGCTCAATTAGTTTACTGTTAGATTGTTCTGGCTCTATGCAAAGGCATACTTCAAGAACAGCCATGATCATGGACACTTTATTAACTGTAATGGGTTTGTCATATATTCCTAACGAAATCCTCGGCTTTACCACTCGCCACTGGAATGGTGGACAATCTTATCAATCTTGGCTGAAGAAACCGTGGTTAAAGAAAAAAAACTCAAATCCAGGCAGATTAAATGATATCCGGCATATTATATTCAAAGCAGAAAATACGCATTGGCGTAAGGCAAAACATTCTATTGCGGCATTAAAGAAAGCCGATCTATTTAAAGAAGGAATCGATGGCGAAGCCGTAAATTGGGCTTGCCAGCGATTAAAGAACCAATCATCTGAACGAAAGATTCTTGTCGTTATTTCAGATGGATGCCCAATGGATACTGCCACAAACTCAACCAATCATTCACTGTACTTAGATAATCATTTAAGGAGCGTCATTTCTCATTGGAAGAACAATGAATTGATAGAAATATATGGAGTCGGAATTGGTGTTGATCTTAGCGCTTATTATGCTAAAAATATGATTATTGATAATCATGAAAATGATATTTTTACTATTTGCCGAAAAATCATCCAACTATTCAGGTAACCTTATTATTTGTCCTATTTATTTTTTAGATTAATACTACCTGTCATATAGCTTTCAAATTACTGTAACACAACTGTCATATTTACTCCTTAGAGTGGCACTCGTCAACTGAACAACTTAACGGCATGAAGCCACTAAAGGATAAAGGTATGAAAAAAACAGTAATAAGCACTCTAGCCATTCTTGGTGCACTTAGCGCAAACCCAGTATCAGCAAAAGAAACCATTTCTGCGGTAGGTTCAAGCAGTGTTACCCCGTTAATGGAAGTGTTTGCTGAAACGTACATGAAATCAAATTCAGATGTATTTATTGAAGTACAGGGTCCTGGTTCTTCCGCTGGTATTAAGGCCGCAAAGAACAACTCTGCAGACTTAGGTATGTCTTCTCGTGATTTAAAAGCAGAAGAAAAAGAACCTACTTTGAAAGAAGAAGTGATCGCTCGTGATGGTATTGCAGTGGTCGTTAACCCTAAAAACACACTTAAGGGATTAACGTCTGAGCAAGTAACCAAAATCTACAAAGGCGAAATCAATAACTGGAAAGAAGTGGGTGGCGAAGACAAACCGATCGTTGCGATTACTCGTGATACCGCTTCAGGTACTCGTGGTGCATTTGAAGACATAATGGGTCTTAAGATGAAAGTAAACGATATTAAAGTATCAGCAATTTCTCAACGAGCTCAAGTAGCAAACGGCAACGGTGGTCTAAAAACCATGGTAGCAAGCAACCCATATGCAATCGGTTATATATCTTTAGGTACTGTTGATAATACAGTCCACCCTCTTGCGATTGATGGTGTTGAAGCTAGTGTCGCTCACGTGAAAGATGGATCATACAAAGTTGCTCGTCCTTTCTTAGTGCTTTACCACGAAGGAAAACCAACACCAACAGCACAAAAATTCCTTGATTGGATGCTAACCAAAGATGCACAAAAATTGGTTACTTCTAACGGCTACATCGATATTCACTAAGCAACACTTTTTATTATTGCTCAGCTCGTAAGAGCTGAGCTTATTTCCATCTCGGTACTTTTCTTGTCTTCTTTATACAATAGAAAACAAGAACCATCGACATGTGAGTTTTAATATGACCATCGCCACTTATAGTGACAAAACAAGTAGTAGTGACAAGCCTATGAATACTGTCGCCAAAACTGAACAAGCACCTGAGAGTTCACCACAAAAGAAACATCTTCGCCAAAAAGAAGGTGTTGATTTAAAAGAAAAATTTTTTCATGGTTTATTCTTTGGTAGTGCCATTATTGGTATTGTTTCTCTTGCCCTCATCGCTTACTTCATCATTGCCGAAAGTATCCCAGCTTTTAAAGCCGTCGGGGTCTCGGGTATTGTTTTAGGCGATAACTGGTTACCACCTGCGCTGTATGGTGTTTACACCATGATCATCGCTTCTGTTGTTTCCACTTTTGGGGCCGTTATTATCGGCGTACCCGTCGGGTTACTCACCGCTATCTTCATCGCAGAAATTGCACCAAAACCTATTGCTGATGTGATTCGCCCTGCGGTTGAATTGCTCGCTGGTATTCCTTCGGTGGTATACGGCTTCTTCGGCCTTGTGATTATCGTCCCTTTGATTCAACAAATCTTCGACGTTCCGGCAGGTAACACCATCTTAGCCGGTATTATCGTATTAGGTGTGATGATACTCCCAACCGTTATCACCGTATCTGAAACCTCAATCCGAGCGGTTCCTCATGCTTATAAAGAAGGATCACTTGCGTTAGGCGCTTCAAAAACTTACACCATATTCAAAATTCTCGTTCCTGCTGCTCGCTCAGGCATCATGACTGGCGTGATTTTAGGTATTGCTCGTGCTCTTGGTGAAACCATGGCAATCATCATGGTAATGGGTAACGCCCCTGCCATGCCAGAAGGCATCTTAGATTCTGCGCGTACCTTAACCGCTAACATTGCTATTGAAATGTCTTATGCAAGTGGGATTCACGCCAATGCATTATACGCAACGGGTGTGGTGTTATTGGTATTCATCATGCTGTTAAATGCGGCTCTTCTGTACTTTAACCGTCAGAAAGCGAGGTAAAAACGATGGATTTAATCAAACTAAAAAAACAACGCCAGCAAAAAGACGCAATGCTCAACGTGTTCATTTGGGCATCGGCAGCTTTAACGGTTGGTTTTCTATTCTGGATTATCTGGTACATCCTGTCTAACGGGCTACAACACGTAGATTGGAACTTTATCAGCGACGACTACACTCGAACCGGAGATGAACACGGAATATTCCCAATGATCATCGCAACCATTTATATGGTTATCGCTTCAATTGCCGTTGCAGCACCACTTGGGATCATGACGGCGATTTATTTAACCGAATACGCAAAGCCGGGCAGTAAATCAGTGAAAGTGATTCGCTTTTGTACGGAATCACTCGCAGGTATTCCATCGATCATCTTTGGTCTATTTGGTATGACCTTCTTTGTGGCCGTATTAGGGCTTGGATTCTCCATCCTCTCTGGCGCATTAACGCTGAGTATTTTAATCCTTCCCGTCATCATTCGTACAACAGAAGAAGCATTAATGGCAGTATCTCAAACCTACCGTGAAGGATCTTATGGCTTAGGTGCTTCGAAAATTTACACCATCTGGCGCTTGATTTTACCCAGTGCAATGCCTGGTATTTTAACGTTGGTCATTCTTAGTATCGGTCGTGTCATTGGTGAATCTGCCCCTGTGTTTTTAACCGCAGGTATGGTTGCGCGTATTCCTGAATCATTATTAGATTCGGGCCGTACCTTAACCGTTCACCTTTATAAACTCACAACAGAGCTGTTTAGTGTTGAAGAATGGAACCAAGCTTATGGTACTGCGACCGTATTGATTGTTCTCGTTTTGATCATCAACATGCTAACAAAACTTATTGGTAGTCGTTTTAACCGAGCCAATTACTAAACGTTAGCAAAACAACACTCAAACACATGACTGATTATGACAGAGTCGCTGATTCAGATATCTACAAATGAATAGCGGCTCAGACGATAAGATTAAGAGATATTAAAATGAATAAATTCAACATTGAAAACCTAGATTTATACTACGGCGATAACCAAGCGCTAAAAAGCATCAACTTACCGATTCCACAAAAACAAGTGACTGCGCTTATCGGCCCATCAGGTTGCGGAAAATCGACCCTATTACGCTGCTTAAACCGCATGAATGATTTGATCGCCGGCGTGAAAATCACGGGTAAAGTGTCGATGGATGATAACGATATATACGGAAATATTGATGTATCTGACTTACGCATTAAAGTCGGCATGGTATTCCAAAAACCCAACCCTTTTCCTATGAGCATTTATGAAAATGTCGCTTACGGATTACGCGCCCAAGGCATAAAAGAAAAAAAATACATTGATTCAATCGTAGAAAAATCGCTGCGCGGAGCAGCGTTATGGGATGAAGTGAAAGATCGTTTAAAATCACACGCCTTTGGTTTGTCAGGCGGCCAACAGCAACGCTTGTGTATTGCTCGCACCATTGCAATGCAACCAGATGTGATTTTAATGGATGAGCCAACCTCAGCACTCGATCCCATTGCGACTCACAAAATTGAAGACTTGATGGAATCCTTGAAAAAAGAATTTACCATCGTCATTGTTACTCACTCAATGCAACAAGCTCGCCGTATATCAGACCGTACCGCCTTCTTCTTAATGGGCGAGCTAGTTGAACACGACGACACACAAACGATCTTTAACAACCCGAAAGATGACCGTACACAAGGCTATGTCAATGGTGACTTCGGTTAAGTAAGCACCATTAATCAATCAAAGAGCTAGGCTTCCGCTCCGCCTAGTTCAAAGAATAACTATAAAAAGCGATGAACTTTTGCCCCTTACTGAGGGGCTTTTTTATACCTATAGAAACATACATTCAACTTTAAAAACAGTAAGTTAAGAAACATCGGTTACGCATGAAATACAGGTTTCTTAGCATGGTTTAGGTCAAATTGTGGACAAAGGGTTGAGGGTTAATACACATAATAAACCACTTTAAATTTAATATTAAAGACTCAATGCTCATAACCCTTAGCGACCTCAAACAAAGCATCTAAACAGGGATGTGGGCTCTTTGCCTCCCGCAATCTTATTAAGGTAATTTCTAAAGGCACTTTATATTCTGACCATATATGAATTAAGCGCCCACTATTAATGTGAGGTAAAGCAACCGTTTTAGGAATACAAGCAACACCATTTCCATGAATGGCCATTGGTAACAAAGATTCTGAAATAGTTGACTGAAATAACGTGGATAATTTACTAGTATATGGTGTCAAGGCTAACAAGGGAGCCGAAAGTTCTAATAGCTGAGAAGATGGTGCATAAGTTAAATGTGGTATTTCTTCCTCTTCAAGTTTCTCAAGCGAAAAGCTACTTCCGCACACCCAAATTAACGCATCATCTGCAAGCTTTATAATCTCAAATTCGCTCGGCTCAAAGTAATTCACAACAAATTCATTTTGATAGAAAAGTAAGCAATCAGCACGTTGAGATTGTAATGCTGCCTGATAACCTGAAATCGAACGGACACCTGAATCAATACTCGTCACTAAAGGTGTATCTATTTTCTTTAATATATCGGTATACCATTGGGGAAAGAAATTACAAGCAAGTGTATGTAAGGAAGCTATCACTATAGGATTATTTTTTGTCGCAACCATTTCTTCACATCGCTCCGACATCTGGATCATTTCTGATGCAATGGGATACAGCCGTTTACCTTCAACGGTCAACTTTATGGGCGTTCGAGAGCGGTCAAACAACTCCACTTTTAGATGCTGCTCTAATTGTTGAATTCGACGACTGAATGCCGCTTGTGAAGACGCGTTTAACTTAGCTGCCAATGAAAATTTTTGGCAATCTGCAAGCGTAATAAAATCCTTTAACCAACGAATATTCATGACTCTCCTTTTTAACATTATCGAATTTTTGCATAATAGATGCAAAATACAAGACATAAAAAACTTTCCTTTCATGGATATTAGCGCCTAAATTATATCCATTATGTATTAATTTTTATTCAATAATAGTACAAAAAACACCATATATAGGGATTTAATATGAAATTGAAAGCAATAGGATTAATGCTCTCTAGTTTTCTGGCTTGCACACTTTCGACACATAGTTATGCAGAAACTAAAGACGATGTTATAAAACGCGGCTCTCTAAAGTGCGGAGTTTCAAGTGATAAAATGGGATTCTCTTATATCAACGATCAAGGTAAATGGTCAGGTATGGATGTTGATCTTTGTCGCGCTGTCTCCGCCGCCGTTTTAGGATCACCAGACAAAGTTGAATATATTACTACCACATCAAAAAATCGTTTTACTTCTTTAGCCTCAGGTGAAATCGACATTTTATCAAGATCGACAACTTGGACCGTCGCCCGTGATGCTAAATTAGGCGCTGATTTTACAACAATTTGGTTTTACGATGGCCAAGGCTTTATGACGCGAAAATCATTAGGTATCAAGTCTGTCAGCGATCTTAACGGCGCCACTTTTTGCCTTTCACCAGGAACAACATCAGAACATAACCTAGCAGATTATTTTAGTGCTAGAGGGTTAACATACCGTTCCGTTGTATTTGAAAAAACCGAAGAGCTATACTCCGCATACCAAAAAGGTCGCTGTGATGCGCTAACCAATGACATCACAGGTTTAGCGGCTCGCCGTACCTTATTTAAATCGCCTGATGAACATGTCATTTTGCCAGAAGTTATTTCTAAAGAACCATTAGGAGCCTATGTTAAGCAAGGTGATAACCATTGGAGAGATATCGTCACTATGGTTGGGTACGCATTAATAGATGCAGAAGAATTAAAGGTTACCCAAGCTAACGCAAAAGAGTTGGCGAGCCAAACAAAAAATGTTTCCATCAAACGCCTACTCGGAACTGATGGCGATCTAGGAGCAGCATTAGGGCTGACAAAAGATTGGGCTTTAAAAGCGATTCAAGCTACAGGTAATTACGGCGAAATTTTTTCACGTCATGTGGGCTCCAATTCACCACTTAAGTTTGAACGTGGTGCGAATGCGTTATACATCGATGGCGGCCTAATGTACTCACCTCCTTTCCGTTAATTGTTAAATAATACAGCTTGTCATTATTGGCAAGCTAACTTCACATGGATTAAGTGGAAATGATTATGAAAGTCACCAAAGGCACCCTTATTGATTGGGGGCAGCAAGCTGCATTATTAATTATCGTCTCAGCTTTATTTCTATATCTTGGCACCAATATGTCTGAGAATATTGATAGTTTGGGGATCACAACTGGGTTTGATTTTCTTAACGATCGTGCCGGTTACGACATTACTTTTAGCTTAATTGACTACAATCAAAACGATACTTACTTACGCGCTTATTGGGTTGGCGTTGCTAATACTTTACTCGTCTCATTTATGAGTATCGTTTTTGCTACTTTACTAGGCTTCATTATCGGAGTTGGGCGAGTATCGAAAAATTGGGTCATAAGTAAACTCTGTCGTGCCTATGTAGAATTAATTCGAAATGTGCCATTGGTGATCCAATTGATTTGGTGGTATGCACTTTTTTTAAGTTTACCACCTGTTAGAAATAGTATTTCTCTGGCTGATGATATCTATCTATCTAATCGAGGTCTCGCCATACCGCATATATCTATGAATGGTTGGGGAGTATACGTACTGATAACTTTGGTCGTGTCTTTAGCGCTAGCATTGATATATCGAAATTATGTTTATAGACGCTCTCAATGGAAAGGCTTTAACCCTATCATATGGCCTAAGTTCACATTGATCACACTATCACTTCCCTTTCTGATGATCATGTTCATCTTACTCACCAATAATGCCTCTATCAGCACTCCGAAACTTACCGGCTTTAATTTCCAAGGAGGAATGATCGTTATTCCAGAGCTTGTTGCCTTGTGCGTGGCATTATCAGTGTACAGCTCAAGTTATATTGCCGAAATCGTTAGAGGTTGTATCCAATCCATTTCCTCTGGTCAGCAAGAGGCAGGAAAAGCATTAGGCTTTACCGACCACAACATAATGTGGAGATTGATTGTGCCCCAAGCCATATACCCTATGGTTCCACAAATTACGAGTGTCTATCTCAACATTATTAAAAACTCATCATTAGGGGTGGTAATTGGTTTTATGGAGCTTGTTTCTTCCACCGGAGGAACAACCCTCAATAATACAGGACAAGCAATTGAATGCATCCTCCTCGTTATGGGGACGTATTGTGCTTTTAGTCTGATTACTAGCCTATTAATGAATTGGTATAACTCACGTATTTCAATAGGGAAATAATCATGAATAACGACAACACTATTCACATGATTGAACCAAAGCCCGCTATCCAAATAAAAAAGGATTGGATAACTTGGTGTAAGAAAAACTTATTTTCTACACCTTTTAATACCTTATTGACGATTGTTGGCGCACTTTTTATCGTCTGGGTAATACCAACCATGTTGAGTTGGTTTATTTTCAATGCAACTTTTGTAGGACAAACCCAAGCCGATTGCATTTCTAATGGTGCTTGCTGGCTACCCGTGGTCAACCGTATTGAACTATTCACTTATGGTATGTATCCAGAAAGCCAACAATGGCGTGTCGATGTCGCGTTTGGTTTAGCCGCTCTCGTCATTCCAATGCTGTACATCAAACGTATCAGCAGGCCTTTTATGCTCATTTACTTAATCATCCTACCTTTTGCTATGTGGATGATGCTAAAGGGTGGCAATTTTGGCCTAGACACAATCTCTACCACGAAGTTTGCCGGCATGATGCTGACTTTATTTCTCGCTATTTTTGGTATGGTTTTCGCATTACCTCTGGGCGTTTTATTGGCCCTAGGTCGTCGTTCAAAAAAGCCCATTATACTCTGGCTAAGTGTCACCTATATTGAGTTAGTCCGCTCAGTTCCAGTCATCACGTTACTTTTTATGGCTTCATTAATGATCCAATTATTCTTGCCACCAGGACAGGAATTTGATGTCTTGCTAAGAGTGGTGGCAGTTTTAGTACTTTTTACTGCCTCCTATATGGCTGAAACGATCCGAGGAGGGTTACAGTCCATTCCTCAAGGGCAATTTGAGGCAGCAAAAGCCTTAGGGTTCGGTTATTGGAAAATGATGGGACAAATTATTTTGCCCCAAGTACTGAAAAACTCAATTCCATCATTACTTAACCAATTTGTTGGTATTTTAAAAGAAACAACCTTAGTCATGATTGTCGGTGTTCTCGATATTGTAGGCGTGGCATCAAGTACCCTCTCTAATGCCAAATGGGTTGGCTTAGAAAATGAAATGTATGCATTTTTAGCATTGTTCTTTTTCGTGTGCTGTTTCTCTTTATCACAATACGCTTCTCACCTTGAACGCCGACTAAAATAATTCCACGGAGATAGAAAATGGATGTTATTAATATTAATCAACTAAACAAATGGTATGGCGACTATCACGCACTCAGGGATATCAACCTAACCATTAAAAAAGGCCAACGTATCGTAATATGTGGCCCTTCAGGCTCAGGAAAATCAACACTAATCCGTTGTATAAATCAACTCGAAAAACACCAATCCGGATCCTTAGTCGTATTTGGTTCACCGGTACAGGACACACCTAAAGAATTGATAAAATTAAGAAAACAAGTCGGAATGTGCTTTCAATCATTTAACCTTTTCCCTCACTTAACGGTATTAGAAAACTGCGTTTTACCTCAAACATCCAACCTTAACGTAAGCGAAGATAAAGCGATTGAAATGGCTTTAATCTTGCTTGAGAAAGTGAAAATACAAGAGCAAGCCAATAAATATCCAAGTCAACTTTCTGGTGGACAACAACAGCGTGTTGCCATTGCTAGAGCACTTTGTATGAAGCCAGAAGTCATGTTATTCGATGAGCCGACCTCGGCGCTAGATCCTGAAATGATTTCAGAAGTCCTAGATGTAATGACCGATCTCGCTCAAGAGGGCATGACCATGATTTGTGTTACACATGAAATGGGGTTTGCTCGTAAAGTTGCAGACCGAGTCATTTTTATGGATCAGGGTCAAATCATTGAAGAAAATAATCCAGAAAACTTCTTTTCTTCTCCTAAGTCACCACGAACTCAAATGTTCTTAAATCAGCTTATTCAACACTAAGGTCTACTATGTCTCACGAATATTCAATCGCTATCCACGGCGGCGCCGGAGCAATGTCAAAAGGAAAACTATCTCCAGAGCAAGAAGAGGATATAAAAAATGTCCTGAAAGGAATTATTGAAGAGAGCCTAAAACATTTAAGTGAAGGACAAAGCGCATTAGATGTGGTTCAAACGGCCGTCAATAAACTTGAAGATTGCCCATGGTTTAATGCAGGAAAAGGCGCCGTCTTTAATCATGAAGGTAAACATGAACTAGATGCTGCTATCATGTGTGGTAAAACACTAGAAGCCGGTGCAGTATCAGGTATCCGGTATAGCCCAAATCCCATTAATGTCGCAAGAGCAGTAATGGAAAACTCACCTCATGTTTATTTAGGAGGAGAAGGTGCCGAGAAGTTTGCTCAAGACTGTGGGCTACCAGAAGTGGATAACCAATATTTTTCAACCGATATGCGTTACCAACAGTTACAGTCAGCCTTATCAGAGAAAGGTGTTGTTTTAGAGCCAACCACAAATGACTATAAATATGGAACGGTAGGAGCGGTGGCGAAAGATAAACATGGCAATCTCGCAGCGGCTACTTCAACCGGAGGAATCACTAATAAACAATACGGACGTATTGGTGACACTCCCGTCATTGGGTCTGGTACTTATGCAAATAATCTTACCTGCGCCGTTTCAGCCACCGGACATGGTGAGCACTTTCTACGTCACGTCGTTGGGTATAATGTTTCTGCTCGTATGCAATTTGCACATTTAGACTTAATATCTGCTGCAGAGCATGTTGTATTTCAAGATCTACCCTCTACCGGAGGCAGTGGCGGTCTCATTGCTATCGATAAAGAAGGGAATATCACTTTACCCTTTAACACTGAAGGTATGTATCGTGGTTGGGGCTCAAGCATCCAACCCGCTCAATCAAAAATTTATAAATAAACAACAAATATTCACAGCAATCAGCCTCAACCGAATTTTTCTGATTGAGGCTGATATATTCTTCATACAAAGCGTCTGATTAGATCCCCACTACCGCATTTTTAAATTCGAAATAAAATGCAGCTCATAAGAAAGCACACGGTTATTGACGACTATTTCTTCATCGCTTAACTCAATATTTCTGAATAAGAAATTACTGTATTTTACAAATAAGAAATAAAATACCGACATTGAAATACCCGTTTGATAATGGCTATCGACTATTTTCATTCTGAAATGATGCAAGTCATCATTTTCACGTGTACAGCTAAACATCATTTGAAAGTAGTTACTCATCAGGTAATTAAGATCGTTATGGTACGCGCGTAAAACTTTTGCATTTAATTCATGTTGTAAGAAATGCTCAGCTTGAATAAAGTTTAAACGCTCATTAAGGTCTAATTTCAGCTTAAGTTCATCAGCTGATAAATTAATATCATAGCTATCAAATTCTTCACAAATCATCTCTATTTTTTCGACTGATTTTTTACTCAGTAGAATACTATCCGCATAGCGAATCATTTGAGAGAGGCTTTGGTGGCTATTTAAATCAAACACGACATAACCGGCACTTACGGTAAAGCGGGGAATAGATTGTGCTTTACAGTCATAAGCAATTTTTTGATTAAGCCGTCCCATAAACTGCTCGTGTTCAAATTCTTGTTCACTAGCAATATAAAGTACGATTAAAAATTCGTCTCCGCCAAGGCGAACAATATCATCATCCGACTTACAAATGTGTTTTGCCGCCGTCGCAATAATTTTGATGGCTTTATCACCAACATCATGACCGTATTTATCATTAATTTGCTTGAATTTATTCGCATCAATCGAAAAAATATGAGCCGTTTTATTGGTACTCACCGCTTTTTCAATTTTTTTATACACTTTTTGATGAAGGCCATTACGATTATACGTTTGAGTTAACGTATCGAAGTATTGTTTGTCTCCTTCACGTAATCCTTTTAGCATCTGTAATAAAGTCAAGTAACTCAACATATAAATAAAGAAAGGAAGAAATAATAAATACTCTTGTTCTTCAATCATTAAATTAAGCATCGAAACTTTAGGAATATTTATCCTCATTGTCATTTGACCAAAATCAGACCACTGCCTATTTGATGGCGAGCTTTGTATCAAGATGCCATTATTAGAGGAAAAATGGTTACCTTCGGCTTTATGGTGATAAATAACACTGTCTCGATTCAATATTTCAATATCGGCGTATTCAAAGAGTTCTATTCTTGAATCACTCTGGTTTAAAGACTGGCGAAATAACATATCCAAATCAGATTTGTAAATCTCGCGAACAATAAACCCAACCACTTCCCCTTGATAACTAACGACATTTTTAACAAATTAAAGAGCCGATTGTCTTGTCACCTCATCACCATAAGGCACCGTTATCCAATAGATGACATTTTCATCAAGAGATTTTTTATACGTTGTTTTCACATGGGGTGTTTTATATTGCTTTAAAGATGCTTGATTAGTTGATGTATTAAGTAAAACGACATAATCACTTGATTTTGCAACAAAGTAATAAAGTGAGGGGATTTTAGGATTAGTTCTCACTAAACGTAATAGTTCCGAATTCGTCGGAGAAGATGACATTACGGTACACAGTAGACTTAATTCTTCATTAGAATAGTTTTTAATATTACCACTGCCCAATAGCACACCATCATGGTTATCCACTTCCCCTGCTTGCATCACTTTGCGGTTAACAAATTCCATGGTTTCAGGATTGGTGACAATGGTATCCAAACACTTATTCGCATTCTCTGGCTTTTCATCCAATGGGTGAAATTGCTCAGATAAAGAATCATGATGAACCGAAGTAAACTGTAGAAATTGAAATTGAGTTTGTGTATTAAATGCAACATTATTCAATTCATACGCCGCACTTGGCAAAATATCGGTTTTAATCCGATTTTTTAAGGCCCCATATTCATGAAAGAAGAAAAATAGAGTGATCAGTACTGTGACAATAGCGCTTAAAATAAGTGTTTGTTGTTTTAATTTCTTTTCATTATTGAGCATTACTTAGCCCAATAGATCCTTATAGAAACATAAGGATACTCCTGTCTCGAAAAATGTCAGAAACCATTGTATTATTAAGGTTAATTTTTCGTCATTTCGCTAAAATCAATAAACAAAGAAAATAATAGGCCGAATTAAATCATTAGTGGTGATGATTTACTGCTTATTATTTACTCTTAGGCTTCGCCAGATCATGGAGAGAAACGCCTGACTGTTCTAATAGCGCTTCAATGGCAGGTAACCATTTACCTAAATTTTCTTCTAAGGTATCTCGAACTGTATCAACTAATACTTGAGTGCTTCTTTCAATTTCGATATTTAAAACGGCACCACTTTGTTGATCTTCAAACGTTGTCATTCGACGGGTTTCAGGGATCAACCAAACATCAAACCAACCGGCTTTTTTATCGACATCTGAAATAGTTAAACTGGCGCCATTAATCGCAATGTAACCTTTAGGGAAAATATAGCGTTTCCAATGATCGTCAATACCAATGCGGATGCGGTAGTTTTCTTCAATATGAGAAACATCTAACACCATCGCTTTAAAATCTACATGCCCAGAAAGGGGATGCCCACCAATTTCAGCTCCATCTTTTGCAGCGCGCTCAGCATTCACTCTGCTACCAAGTGTAAAAGTATTTAAGGTTGTAATTTGTAAACTTTTTATCATCACATCAAACCTCAATATTTCTGATGATAATATGTCCGTTACGGTTAAACAGACCCCATCAATAGCAACGCTGGCACCCACTTCAACACCTTGACAAAAGCCCGTTGGAAACTGAATTTCAAACGTTCGAATGCCTTGCTCATCCGACACTTGTGTAATGATGGCAATCGCTTGAACTATCCCAGTAAACATAGTTAGACCTTTATAATTATAAAAAAAGCAGATAAAAACGTGGTTCAAAAAACCGATGACTCTACGACCCGTAAGCATCCAAATATAATATGGTAGCGGCGGTTCTAGAAGCCACTTTAAGCTTTTTCAATAAACTTTTCATATGTACTTTTACCGTTGACTCCGAAATAAATAAATGATCAGCAATTTGCTTGTTACGATATCCTTTTGCCACTTCTTTAAGAATTTGCATTTCTCGGTCAGTCAATTGATCAAGCAAATTTTCACGATCATCTCTGGTGGCTAAGTGCTCTTTTACTAATTCACTGTAAACCGTCTCACCTTTTCGGGCTTGTTTTAGCAACGCAATCAGATCATCAGGTTCGGTATCTTTTAGCAAATAACCATCGGCTTGTGCTTTTATTAATGCATCAATATCTGCTCGGTTATCTGAGACAGTCAAAATAATAATTTGACTGTCAATGCCCTCTTTACGTAGCACTTTTAATGTATCAAGACCCGACATTCCTTTCATATTCAAATCAAGAAGAATCATATCAGGTTGAAACTCATTGGCTAATGCAATTGCCTCGACACCATTACTGGCTTCGCCGACAATATCAAAACAATCTTCTAACCCAAGTAACTGACCAATTCCTCGACGCATTAATGGGTGATCATCGACCAATAAAATCTTACTTATCGTCATCGTGGTTTTCCTTTGGTTCAATATTCATTGTTAAAGTTATTTGGCAGCCTTTACCTATTTGAGAATGAAAATCGTAGTGTGCATCTAACCGTGAGGCTCGCTCTCGCATAATAGACAAACCATAATGATTAAGCTTAGGCTCAGTGGGGTCAAATCCAATGCCATCGTCATGAATCTTCACATGAATAGCATGAGTTTTGGCGTAACATTCCACGTTAATATGTTTAGCATTAGCATGTTTAACGGCATTTAAAACCGCTTCACGAATAAATTGTAAAAGATGGACTTGTTGCTGAGCATCAAGCTCAATAGAAAGCAGTTGGTTATCCACTTGTAAACTGGCTTGTGTTTGCACTCTTAAAGGTTTCAACATTTGTTGTAATGCTTCGCCAAAATCGGCCTCTTCAATTTGCAAGCGAAAGGTACTGAGTAATTCACGTAACTGTGTGTAGGCTTGAGCCAGAACCTCATCCACATCTTGGATAATATTAATGGCAACCAAGCAACGTTTCTGGCAAATCTCTTGATTTAAATTTCTCTTAAGTAACGTAATTTGTATTTTTAAATAAGATAAAGATTGGGCTAAAGAATCATGAAGCTCACGGGCAATGGTCGCCCGTTCTTCCATTAAAATAAGTTGCTCTGTCTGTTTTTGATTGTGGTTAAAGAAAAGAGCACGAGCCACAATCCGCCCTAAACTTTCCATTAATTTACGCTCGGGGTGTGTTTTATTTTGCTGCCAACGTAATTCCCCCAAACTCATATCGCCCACTTGTAATGAATAACTAACCCAAGGTAAATCGGTTACCTGCCCTGATAGTAATTCAATATGCCCACCGCCCTTCTCTTCAACCAAAAGTTGGCAAGCAACAATTCCATCAATTTTCTTGTAATCATTAAGCACTTCTTGGAAGTCGGAAAGGCCTAATCGAGAGCTGGATAAGGCTTTAGAGCAATTATATAACATTTGTAAAGCGTTATTCGCTTGCTGCAACTCAACGGTTTTTTCATCTACCGCTTGCTCTAAGTTTTGATATAAAACTGCCAGTTCTTTCGCCATATTTTCATAACACAGCGCCAGTACCTCTAACTCCGTATCATTGTTAATATTTAAATCAATATCAAACTTTCGGTTTTGAATATCTTGGCTCGCCCTCACTAATTGAGTCAGTGGATTTACTACCTTGTTTTGAGCAAAACGTATGATCCACACTGTGATCAGAAAAATAAAACCAAGGCAGATCCCACCAACCCACGCCAGCATTTTTAACTTATGTTCAGAAAAATACTGCAAAGCCAATACAAAGTGATCAATTTTCTGAACTACACCTTCGATCTGATCGGAATAATTTTTTTTATTTTTCGACTGTAACTGATGAGACAAATCTTGCCAAAGCACTAAGATGGATTGATATTGCTCCTGAATTTTGATCGGTACAAAAATACTGTCTAAAGACATCATAGCTGGCGAGCGTAATGACTCATCAAATAAGGTGATGTGCTTTGATAATTGTGGGGATTGAATCTGTACGTCATACGCAAGCCGATAACTTTGCATGCGTAACGAACCCGCAACATTAATAATTTCCGCATCTTTTAAACTATAAGACAAGGTTAACAAGGCCACACCTGTCGTAAATAACGCCAAAATCAAAATGGAAGTTAGCCCCTTTGCTATCGTTGAAGCAATAGGTTTTTTAGGGCTTGAAAATTGGTTTGACTTTAACGCTACATTCACTCAATCACCATAATAATACTAAACCTTGGCTTATCTCAATCCGCTCTATACTTCATGTTACTTGAAGCATTCAAATATGTGTGAAGTTTGTGCACATATTTAATTGATCTAAAACAAGTCTACCCCTTAATTACCCCTTTGTGGGTATTTAAGCTTTACTTATTAAAACTACAATTTTAGTTGGGTTATTAAAGGCTTCTATTTTTTGGTTTTTTAAGGTTTTAACATCTATTTTCAGTTATTAAAAACATGGTTAATGCATTCAATTGCAATATTTTCGACAAAGGATTTGGTTTGACACATTCTTCACTCAATCATTCAAGACGCCAACTTTTTACTCGTCGAAATTTATCAGATAAGCCGTCACTACCTTGGATAAAAGAATCCCTGTTTAGTGATTTATGCACCCAATGTGGCCAGTGCGTAAAAGCATGTCCAACAAAGATCATTCAGCCATCCGATGGGGGGTTTCCTCGTGTCGATTTTCAACAAGGCGAATGCACCTTTTGTTACCAGTGTGCAGAGGTTTGCCCTGAACCATTATTTAACCCGAAAACACAACCAGCATGGCAAGCAAAAGCCCATATTGAGGATAGTTGCTTAGCGAAAAAAAACATCGATTGTCGAAGTTGTGGGGACAGTTGTGAGCCTTTCGCGATCCAATTTAAATTGGCAGTAGGATCGGTTGCTCAACCACACATTCAATTACCTGATTGTACCGGGTGTGGCGCATGTGTCTCGGTTTGTCCAACCTCCGCCATCACAATCAAACACACTTAAATTTAAGAGAACACTGATGTCACTTAATGAAGTTCATATTTCAAGTTTAGTTGTTCATGTTGTTCCACAACATTTAGCCGCCATTAAACAAACCATTGAATCGTTTGATGGTGCTGAGATTTACGGTGAAAGCGAAGAAGGAAAATTGGTCGTCGTCATTGAAACCCAGAATCAAGGTTACATTACCGACACCATCGATGCTATTAACCAACTCAACCATGTATTAAGTACTGCTTTAGTTTTTCATCAGATCGAAACCGACCTAGATGATGAAGCAAAGACAACTGAATAATAAGAATTAAAGACCGACATTTTAGGTCAACACTGGATTAAAAACCTGAGGGTGATGTATGAAAATGACAAGACGTGCGTTTGTTAAAGCAAATGCAGCCGCTTCTGCAGCCGCAGTCGCAGGGATTAGCCTCCCAGCTTCCGCTACTAACTTAATTGTCAGTTCGGAAGAAACCGCGATTAAATGGGACAAAGCACCGTGCCGCTTTTGTGGTACTGGTTGTTCTGTTTTAGTCGGTACTCAAAAAGGCCGAGTAGTGGCAACACAAGGCGATCCTGAAGCGCCAGTAAACAAAGGCCTTAACTGTATTAAAGGCTACTTTCTATCAAAAATTATGTACGGTAAAGATCGCTTAACAACGCCATTACTTCGCATGAAAAATGGTGAATACAACAAAGATGGTGAATTTTCTCCAGTATCTTGGGATCAAGCTTTCGATGTGATGGCAGAGAAATTCAAAAAAGCCATTAAAGAAAAAGGCCCAACGAGCGTTGGCATGTTTGGTTCTGGTCAATGGACAGTGATGGAAGGTTACGCGGCTTCTAAGTTGATGAAAGCCGGTTTCCGTTCAAACAATATCGACCCGAATGCCCGCCACTGTATGGCTTCTGCGGTAGTTGGATTTATGCGTACCTTTGGTATCGATGAACCAATGGGTTGTTATGATGACTTCGAACACGCAGATTCATTCGTGCTTTGGGGCTCCAACATGGCCGAAATGCACCCTGTATTATGGACTCGTATCACCGACCGCCGTTTAAGTCATCCTCATGTTAAGGTGAATGTCCTTTCAACTTACTACCATCGCAGCTTTGAATTAGCCGATAAAGGCATGATTTTCCATCCTCAATCAGACCTTGCAATTGCTAACTTCGTGGCCAACTACATCATTCAAAATGATGCAGTTAACTGGGACTTTGTTAATAAACACACTCACTTCAAGCAAGCTCAAACCGATATTGGTTATGGATTGCGTGATGACAATCCACTTCAAATGAAAGCCAAACATCCAAATTCTGGCGACATGACAAACATCTCATTTGAAGAATACAAAAAATCGGTAGCACCTTACACCGTAGAAAAAGCATCTGAAATGTCTGGGGTTCTACCTGAAGACTTAATCTCGTTAGCAAAACAATACGCCGATCCAAAAACCAAGGTAATGTCACTTTGGACCATGGGGATGAACCAACACACTCGTGGTGTTTGGATGCAAAGCTTGGTGTACAACCTACACCTGTTAACCGGTAAAATTTCAGAACCGGGCAACAGCCCATTCTCATTAACAGGTCAACCTTCAGCTTGTGGTACGGCTCGTGAAGTGGGTACCTTCTCACACCGTCTACCTGCCGATCTCGTGGTCGCAAACCCGGCTCACCGTAAAATTGCCGAAAAAATTTGGAAACTACCAGAAGGGACGATTCCGCCAAAACCGGGTTTCCATGCGGTACAACAAGATCGCATGCTGAATGATGGTGTACTAAACGCTTACTGGGTAATGTGTAACAATAACATGCAAGCCGGACCGAACATTAATACTGAACGTTTACCGGGTTACCGTAACCCTGAAAACTTTATTGTTTGTTCAGATCCGTACCCAACCGTAACCGCGCAAGCTTCTGACCTTATTCTTCCAACAGCAATGTGGGTAGAAAAAGAAGGAGCTTACGGTAATGCTGAGCGTCGTACTCAAGCTTGGTATCAACAAGTTTCTCCTGTTGAAGGTGCTCGTTCTGACCTTTGGCAGATCATGGAATTCTCAAAACGCTTCAAAATTGAAGAAGTATGGGATGAAGAACTCATGATAAAAGCACCAGAGCTTCGCGGCAAAACCATGTACGACATTTTATTCCGCAACGGTAATGTGGATAAATTCCCACTGACTGAAGCACAAGAACTAAATGATGATGCCAAATCAGCAGGTTTCTACGTTCAAAAAGGCCTATTTGAAGAATACGCCACGTTTGGTCGTGGTCATGGCCATGACTTAGCACCATACGATGTATACCACACCGTTCGCGGCTTGCGTTGGCCGGTTGTTGATGGCAAAGAAACGTTATGGCGCTTTAATCCAGAATACGACCCATACGCCAAACGTGCCGGTCGTGACTTCTACGGTAAGCCCGATGGTAAAGCACTGATCATTTCAGCACCGTATGAAGCACCACCAGAAATACCAAATAAAGAATACGACATGTGGTTATGTACTGGTCGTGTGCTTGAGCACTGGCATACTGGCACCATGACACGTCGTGTTCCAGAGCTTTACAAAGCAGTACCTGATGCCCATTGCTACATTCACCCTGATGACGCAGAATCTCGCAACCTACGCCGTGGCGATGAAGTTCTCATTCAATCACCACGTGGTGAAGTGCGTGCCCGTGTTGAAACTCGTGGTCGTAACCGCCCACCACAAGGCTTGGTATTCGTACCGTTCTTTGATGCTCGCATTCTGGTTAATAAATTAATTTTAGATGCCACA
The DNA here is from genome assembly GCF_002218025.2 of Vibrio casei. NCBI lineage: Bacteria > Pseudomonadati > Pseudomonadota > Gammaproteobacteria > Vibrionales > Vibrionaceae > Vibrio > Vibrio casei. The sequence goes on from NZ_AP018681.1 coordinate 1,090,833, forward strand.
GATCCTCTATCCAAACAGACTGACTATAAAAAATGTCCTGTGAAGATAACAAAAATTGCCAGCGTTTAAATGCTGAATATTTAGCATTTAAAACTCAAAGAAATCGGAGAAGATTATGAAAAAAATCATCATGGCATTGATAGCAGCAAGTGTGCTGATCATCAGTGCAGTACAAGCAGAAGACGCCAGCGATAAAACGACGCCTGTCGTCACAAACCCTGGTGGTATTGGTGGCGTTCAGTCGTTACGTGGTGCAAGCGAAATAGAATCGACACGCCCAGCAGACGATTTTAAGCGCTTCCCTAAAGATCACCAGTTAGACAGTAACTATGTGTATCAACCACCATTGATTCCACATACGATCCGTAACTACGAAGTCTCTTTAAACGCCAATAAGTGTCTTTCTTGTCATAGTTGGAAAAATGCCAAAGAAATGGGCGCAACAAAGATAAGTGTCACCCACTATGTGAACCGACAAGATGCGGTATTGTCCGACGTATCGCCTCGTCGCTACTTCTGCTTGCAGTGTCATGTACCACAAGCGGATGCCAAACCTTTGGTGGAGAATAACTTCCAAAGTGTCGATTCGTTAAAAAAATAAAACGCTAGGCTTGGGTAAGTATTGCCTTACCTAAGCCATTCAAAAAGTGACTTAAGAGTAAAATCTATGAAAATATTAAAAAACTTTTGGAAGCGTTTATCGACCCCAAGTAAAGCCGCAGCAGGTGTGATCTTGTTTATGGGCTTTATGGGTGGTTTACTCTTCTGGGGTGCTTTTAACACCGGTATGGAAGCAACCAACACCGAAGAATTTTGTTCAGGCTGTCATGCCCCAATAGTAAAAGAGATACGTGAAACCATTCACTACTCTAACCGATCTGGGGTTCGCGCTATCTGTTCAGATTGTCATGTGCCGCATCAATGGACAGATAAAATCGTTCGTAAAGTACAGGCATCAAAAGAATTGGTTTACAACTTTATCGGCACTATTGATACAGAAGAAAAATTCAAAGCTCGCCGTGGTCATTTAGCCCACCGTGAATGGCAACGAATGAAGGACAACGACTCCAAAGAATGTCGTAACTGTCACCAATTCAACTACATGGATTTCTCAGAGCAAGGGCCACGCGCAGTGAAGCAACATTCTACCGCACTGGCGGACGGCGATAAAACCTGTGTAGATTGTCATAAAGGGATTGCCCATAAACTGCCCGATATGAGAGATGTTGAAGGCTGGCAATAAGTCACCAGATAAGAAGGAAGAAGCATGAGTACTTTAGAATACGTTATCTGGCATATACTAGGTTATGCTGCCATACCCACCATTATTTTAGGTGGCTTTGTGGCCGTGGCAGTGATCTGTATTTGGTTATTGTCGATAACGAAAGATAAGACGTTAGATTAAATTGATACTATAAAAACAAAAACCCGCTCAGTTCAAAATGAGCGGGTTTTCTTTTACCTGAAAATAATAACAAAACTGTTTCTATTTTTGCTGAAGTTTTTCAGCCACTTTTATCAACTCTTCACATGTCTTTTCTATATCCGCAATATCATGATTAACCGTTTTCGAATTTAACGTCATATAAGGAATAGTCATAACTGCCATCACTTCACCCCAAACACCCAAAATAGGTACTGAGATATTGGTAACACCTGATATTTGAGGGCTCTCTCCGATGTAATAGCCTTTCTTTGCGATAGCGGAAAGTTTTTCTAAGTGTTCCGGCGCTAAACCATCAAGTTTATCTAATATCTCTGCACGTTTAACTTCATCACTGAAGCTCAGCAATACGAGTCCAGACCCGGATGCACCGATATCTAATTCGGCCCCAATACGCAAACTAAACCCCATTTTATAAGGGCTTTCTTGGCCTGCAATCACGATCAACTTGCCATTGCTATAACGACTAATATGGCAAGATTGGTTCACTGAATAACTCAGTTTTTCCATTAAAGGTACGGCTTTTTTTAGTAACAGCGCAATAGGTGGCGATTGGTTGGATAAAGCAAACATCTTTAAGGTTAAGGCATAGCTTGCGGTTTCAGGATCAAACTCAATGTATTGCTTTTCAACCAAAACACTCAACATCCGAAAAATTTCATTAATGCTTCGATTAAGTTGAGTGGCGATTTGTTTTTTAGTTAATGGGTCTGCTTGGCATGCTAGTAACTCTAATATTTCTAGACCTTTCTCTAGTGCAGGCGCCCGATATTCTGTTTTTTGTATTGGTTCCAAGTTTCCACCACTGGGTTAACGAATGCTAGCGAACTACATCTATTGTCTTTCATAACACACTCATTGAAAAGAACATAAAAATAAAGCCCCATATCAAATGGAGCTTTACGTTTTTAAACAAGACTATAATTATCCAATCAACCCCATCATTTCAGGTATAGCCATCGATATAGCTGGAACATAAGTTACTAGCATCAAGACAAGGAATATCGCAAAGAAGAATGGCAATAATGTACGAACCACACTGTCAATACTGATCCCACTCACCTTACAACCAGTAAAGAGAATCGGCCCTACCGGTGGAGTAATCGTCCCAAGAGATAAGTTAAACACTAATAAGATACCAAACTGAACCGGATCCATTCCTAATGCCATACAGATTGGCAAGAAGATTGGAGTAAAGATAAGTACTGCTGGAGTCGGGTCCATAAAGGTGCCGACAAACAAAAGGATCACATTGATAATCAATAAAATAATAATTGGGTTGTCGGTTACCGATAGCAAATTATCCGCAATCATGGCTGGAATTTGAGTAAATGCCATTACCCAAGACATGATTGACGACGTTGCTAGCATGAAGATAACAATTGCCGACATTTTCGCCGTACTTAAAAATATCTCAGGCAATTTTTTAATATCAAGTGAGCGATAGCCCAAACTTAAAATCAATGAATAGACGACCGCAATGGCAGAAGCTTCTGTTGCGGTAAAAATCCCGCCTAGTATCCCACCAATCACCACTACAATAAGCGATAAGCTTGGAAGCGCATCAATAGTCACTTTACAGCAGTCAGCTAATGTCATGCTATGTTTTGCAATATAACCACGGCGTTTTGCCATAAAGCCAGCCATAATCATGACACTTAGGCCCCATAAAATACCAGGTAAATAGCCGCCCATAAACAAAGCAGAAATTGACACACTACCCGCTACCGTTGCATAAACAATCAATGTATTACTTGGCGGGATCAACATACCTGTTGGCGCTGAAGCAATATTAACCGCGGTACTAAATGCTGGGTCATAACCCTCTTTTTTCTGAATTGGTGACATGATGCCACCGACTGCTGCCGCCGAAGCCACACCAGAACCACTGATTGAACCAAATAACATGTTTGATACAACGTTGGTTTGCACTAAAGAACCAGGGAAAAAGCCACTGATGATCTTAGAGAAATTAATTAACCTTATCGCGATCCCCCCATTATTCATTATGTTGCCGGCCAGTATGAAAAATGGAATTGCGAGTAAAGCAAATGAGTCTAACCCAACAAACATTCGCTGAGCAGAAGTCAGCATTGCACCTTTCATTGGTAGAATAACCAACATCGCCGCAAAAGATGAAATACCTACCGCGATACTAATAGGCGTACCTATTACAAGAAAAAAGACCACACCACCGAACATGATCAGTGCGGCAAGAAGTGCCATATCCATTGCTATTTCCTTCTATTTATTATTTTTGTTTTAATGCTTTAAGGCGAGAAATAAAACCGATCTCATGGCACAAGAAATAAAATAAAATGATTGCACCACTGATTGGGATAACCGAGTAAATCGTCCCCATTGGGATTTGCAATGCCGAATCTTGCTGCCACATTTGTCTTACTGCCGTGTTGTAGCCACCAAAAACCATAATAGAAAAGCCAAAGACTACGATGACAAGCTCAATAAACATATCGAGATAGATTTTAGTTTTTTCCGAAAATTTATCTTTAACAAAAGTAATGCTCATGTGTTCACGCAAACCAAAAACATAAGCACTACCTAAAAAGATCAACCAAATAAATAAATACCTAGACAACACCTCACTCACACCACTAGGACTATCAAATAAATACCGTGAAATAACTTGGTATGTCACCAATGCCGTCATAGCGCCAACAATCGCGATGCATGCCCAAGAAATCAGTTTATCAACGAGGAATTTAACCTTATTCATCGCCAATAATAATTTAGATTCATTACCACTTAACATGTCTCTTTACCTTAAAAAAGGCTGGATACATTCTATCCAGCCATATTGGTTTTTATTTCAGCTCTGTAATTTGCTTAAAGAGTTCTTTTTGCGCTGGCGTTTCAATTAAGCTGTCCTGCAGGCTCTTACAGCTTTCTTGGAATGGTTTAATATCCACATCATTAAATTTCGCGCCTTTAGATTGAGCAATCGCTTTCGCTTCTGAAATTTGCTTATTCCAAAGTTCAAACTCAATTTTGGTACTTTCTTTGACTAGGTTAACCAAAATATCGCGATCTGCTTTTGGCATCGAAGCAAGGAAATCCGTACTCATCACCACCAAATCAGGCACCATTAAGTGACGAGTTGAAGAGAAGTAAGGCGCGACTTCATATTGCTTCAAATCTGCATAGGTAATTTCATTATTTTCCGCACCATCAAGAACGCCTTGTTGAATGGCGCTGTACACTTCACCTTGCCCCATTGCTACACCGGTGCCGCCCATGCAAGACAACATTTTGATCATAGTGTCAGATTGCATAACACGGATTTTTTCACCTTTCATGTCTTCGATGGTGTTAATCGGACCTTTCTTGGTGTACATGCTACGAGCGCCTGCGGTATAAGCAGTTAATACTTCAAAACCAAACTTATTCGTTGAAGCAAAAAGCTCATCAAGCATGCCAGAGGTAAAAACTTTCTCTTGGTGATCAGGGCCGGTATAAATATATGGCATACCGATCACTCGGAACGTTTTATCGTAGTTTTCAACCAATGGGTTTGCTACAACCGCCATTTGAACTGAGCCCATTTGTACTAGCTCTAGTGCTGCACGTTGGTCACCTAGTAGTTCGTTTGGAAAAATCGAAAGTTTATAGCGACCTTCGGTTTTCCTTTCTAATTTTTCAGCTACACCTTGCAGTGCAACATATTGAGGATGTTGGTTTGACTGGTTAAATGCTGCTTTAATTTCTGTCGCCGCATTAACGAGTGAAGACATTCCCAGCGCGCTACCAATAACCGCTGCCAATGTTGCTTTTTTCAATGAGGTACGAGTAAACATATCATTCTCTCCATATAATTTTTATTATTTACTATTCATTATTTAATTGAATTCATATCGACAAAATCCATATCATCAAAGGTTTGGTTTTCTCCAACCATTCCCCAGACGAAGCTGTAATTTTGTGTTCCGCAACCAGAGTGAATCGACCAACTTGGTGACAGCACTAACTGCTTATCACGAACAATAATGTGGCGAGTCTCTTGTGGTTCCCCCATAAAGTGGAAGACCACTTGTGAAGGCTTCACATTGAAGTAAAGGTACGCTTCCATTCGGCGCTCATGGGTGTGCGCTGGCATGGTATTCCAAACACTACCCGGCTTAAGATGCGTTACCCCCATGCATAATTGACACGTTGGTAATACGTCTGGGTGAAGGTATTGAGTAATAATGCGGTCGTTGGCATTTTCTTGTGAGCCGAGCTCAACTCTCTTTGCATCTTCACGGCGAATAATGCGAGATGGATAAGTATGATGTGCAGGAGCGCTTAGGCAGTAGAATGATGTAGGTTCAGCTGAGTCGGATGATTCAAATTCAATGTTTTCTTCGCCTTTTCCTAGGTATAAAACATCAAGGTATTCCAACGTATATGTTTCACCTTTACAGCGAACCACGCCTTTTGCCCCTAAGTTTAAGATCCCTAGTTCACGACGCTCTAAAAAGAAATCGGTGCCGAAGGCTTTCTTGTCCATCACATCATCAAGCTTTAACACTTGCTCAGTTGGACAAACCCCCATCGCAACGATTCGATCAATGTGGCTATACACAACCTTAACTTGGTTATCTTGAAATAAATCTTCCGTAAGAAACTCTTCTCTTAGTCGAGAAGTATCATAACTTTTGGCATCCGTTGGGTTACTGTTGTAATTAATAAACATCGATTTCTCCTTAGTGGTGGCTAAAGATTAACGATTATTTATATACGATCAATCAACTTCATATATGAAAAAATAGAATTGTGACCCATGGTTGCATTTTTATTGAAAAGCTGTTTCTTTATTTGAAGTTGATCATGTTCACTGATTTCCTATAGAAAGAATGAACCACACGACAAAAAAACCGCCTAATAATAGGCGGTTTCAATATCTCGTATTGATTACTTTCGGTGTTTATCAATTTCCTCCGCTAACTCCTCAGCCAAATAGGTCGGAGAGTAGCGCTCAACCACATTACCATCCGCATCCACTAAAAACTTAGTGAAATTCCATTTAAGCTCACCATCACCAAACACTTGGCCAATGGAGGTGAGTTTTTCAAGCAAGCCTTCAGAGGCATCATTGGATTTATCTTCATGACGCTGCATTTTCAAATGCTTAAATAATGGGTCGGCATCTGGGCCATTGACTTCAATTTTGGCAAAGTTGGTAAAACTCACTCCATAATTCACCTGACAGAAATCCATAATGCCTTGATCATCTTCTGGCGATTGCTCCAAAAACTGGTTACAAGGAAAGCCGAGCACTTCAACCCCTTTGTCTTTGTATGCTTTATAGAGTTTTTCAAGACCTTCCAATTGAGGGGTAAGGCCACATTTGGTCGCGATATTCACGATCAGTAATATTTTTCCTTGATATTGAGATAAATCCACCAGATCGCCGGATACCGACTTTACTTTAAAGTCATGTACATTCATTTTCTACCCCTTGATTTATATAGAAATAATATTTAAACATTAATCTTTTACCCACCCTTTAGTGATACCACTTTAGGGTTATTTGAGTGTTAACTTGATTTGAATCAGTATTCTCTGTTTTTGGTTTCTCCATGATGGCCATAGTTAATTTATTTTTATGGGCGAAATATATATGAATAAGATCAAACTCGTCATCATCGGTAACGGCATGGTTGGCCATCGCTTTATCGAAGATGTCGTCGAAAAAGGTGACTTAAACCAATACGAAATCACCGCATTTTGTGAAGAACCACGCGTTGCTTATGACCGAGTTCATCTGTCTTCATATTTCTCCCACCACACGGCTGATGAACTTTCTTTAGTAAAAGAAGGCTTTTATCAAAAACATGGTATCAAAGTCTTAATTGGTGAACGTGCTATTAATATTAGCCGTGAAAACAAAACCGTGTATTCAAACTCTGGTCGCGAAGTTCAATATGACAAGCTGATCATGGCAACTGGCTCTTACCCATTTGTGCCGCCAATCAAAGGCAACGAAAGCAAAGACTGTTTTGTTTACCGTACCATCGAAGATCTCAAAGCAATAGAAACGACCGCGAAAAAAAGCAAAAGCGGCGCGGTGATCGGCGGTGGCTTGCTTGGTCTTGAAGCCGCTGGCGCTTTAAAAGCATTAGGCGTTCAAACTCACGTGATTGAATTTGCTCCTGTTTTAATGGCAGAACAGCTTGATCTACAAGGCGGCTTAAAGCTACGCAACAAAATTGAACGTATGGGCGTACAAGTTCATACCAGCAAAAATACATTAGAGATCTTACCTCAAGGTGACAGCGCCCGTAACACCATGAAGTTTGCAGATGGCACCGATTTAGAAGTCGACTTTATCGTGTTCTCTGCGGGTATTCGCCCTCAAGACCGCCTGTCTCGCCAAGCAGAATTAGAAATTGGCCCACGCGGCGGAATCGCCATTAACGATAACTGCCAAACCTCTGATCCAGATATCTACGCAGTTGGTGAATGTGCTTCTTGGAATGGCATCTTCTTTGGCTTAGTGGCTCCAGGTTACAAAATGGCACAAGTGGCGGTTGACCACCTACTAGGCAATACAGAAAGCCAATTCACTGGTGCAGACATGAGTGCCAAACTGAAATTACTGGGCGTAAAAGTGGGTAGTATTGGTGATGCAAACGGCCGTACCCCAAACTGTAAGAGCTTTGTTTACCAAAACGATGAAGAAGACGTGTATAAGCGCTTGATCGTATCTGCAGACAACAAGAAGCTTCTCGGTGCAGTATTAGTTGGCGATACGTCTGATTACGGCAACCTACTACAGCTGCACTTGAATGATATGGATCTACCTGAGCATCCAGACACCTTAATTCTGCCTGCTCATGCTGGCGCAGAAAAACCATCAATGGGTGCCGATGCACTACCTGATTCAGCGGTAATCTGTTCTTGTTTTGATGTGACGAAAGGCAAAATTGCTGCCGCGGTTGCCGAAGGCCACACCACGCTAGGTGATATCAAAATGGTCACCAAAGCCGGTACAGGTTGTGGTGGTTGTGTACCAATGATCACCCAAGTACTAAACGCAGAATTAACCAAAGCCGGTATTGAAGTTAAAAATCATATCTGTGAGCATTTCGAATATTCTCGCCAAGAGCTATTCCACCTATGCCGCATTGAAGGCATTCGTTCATTCGATCAACTACTTGAAAAACACGGTCACGGTTATGGCTGTGAAGTATGTAAGCCAACGGTTGGCTCTATCTTAGCGTCTTGCTGGGGCGATCACGTATTAAAACCACAACACGTTGGCCTGCAAGATACCAATGACAACTTCCTTGGCAACATGCAAAAAGATGGCACTTACTCTGTTATCCCTCGTATGGCAGGCGGTGAAGTAACACCTCAAGCGCTAGCGGCACTGGCCAATGTTGCAGCAGAATACAATCTTTACACCAAGATCACCGGTGCACAGCGTATTGGTTTATTCGGCGCGCAAAAAGATGACCTTCCTGCCATCTGGAAAAAACTCATCGAAGCGGGTTATGAAACGGGTCAAGCCTATGCCAAAGCACTGCGTATGGCGAAAACCTGCGTAGGCAGCACTTGGTGTCGTTTCGGCGTGCAAGATAGTGTTGAACTAGGTTCGTACTTAGAAAACCGTTACAAAGGCATTCGTACCCCTCACAAGATGAAGTTCGGTGTGTCTGGCTGTACTCGTGAATGTGCGGAAGCTCAAGGCAAAGATTTAGGTATTATTGCCACCGACGCAGGTTGGAACATGTATGTAGGCGGTAACGGCGGTATGAATCCTCGTCACGGTGACCTACTGGCTTCTGATTTAGATAAAGAAACCCTAATCAAATACATCGACCGTTTCATGATGTTCTACATCCGTACTGCGGATAAATTACAACGTACATCAGTATGGCTAGAAAACCTAGAAGGCGGCGTAGACTACCTACGTAAAGTAATTGTCGATGACACATTAGGCATCAATGAGCAACTTGAGAAAGACGTACAAACACTAGTCGACAGCTACACCTGTGAGTGGACTGACACGATTAATGATGAAAGCCAGTTAACCCGTTTTGCTCACTTCATCAACAGCGATGCGCGCGATGAAAACGTGGTATTTGTTCCTGAACGTGAACAACACCGCCCTGCGACATTTACTGAAAAACACCCGCACTTACGTGGTGACATCCTACACACCGACCTAAACGATAAAAAAGTAACGGAGGAAGCGTAATGACTAGTCAACCAAATACGAATCAAAAAAATCATAAACCTAGTTGGGTAAAAGTCTGTGCGCTCAGCGACATCACGCCAAAAACTGGGGTTTGTGCCCTAGTCAACGGTAAGCAAGTTGCGATCTTCCGTCCACGTTTTGATGAGCAGCTCTTCGCCATCAACAACATGGATCCGTTTGCTCAATCGAACGTATTATCTCGCGGTTTAATCTGTGAACACGATGGTGAGCTTTGGGTGGCCAGCCCACTGAAAAAACAACGCTTCAACCTAGAAACCGGTCGTTGTCTTGAAGATGAAACCATGAGCGTAGAAGCCTATGAGATTCGTGTGAAAGGTAATGAGATTGAGGTGAAAGCGTAAACGGTTTTCGAAATCTCGTGACTCGTTTCTCGGACTGCCCTTTCGAGAAACGAGATTCGATAAACGAGCTCCGTTAAAAAAGTTTCCATACCCATAGCGATTCTCTTTCAATCCCGAATCGCTATCAGTATTCAAACTTTAATTTTAACTTTTGTAGGAAATCACTATGTACGCAGACACCATTAAAAAGTGCTCGAACAACGCGGCTCGTATCGTCAAGCTTGCTGATAATAACCCACTGGGTTTTTGGATTAGCTCAGCGATGGCGGGCGCTTATGTCGGCATCGGCATTATTTTAATTTTCACTTTCGGAAACCTTGTTGATCCTTCTATTCGTCCGCTAGTAATGGGCGCAACTTTTGGTATCGCATTAACATTGGTGATCATTGCAGGCTCTGAACTGTTCACCGGTCACACTATGTTTTTGGCATTTGGCGCATTAACCGGCCAAGTGTCTTGGAAAGATAACGCGCGCATCTTGCCACAAACTTGGCTAGGTAACTTAATCGGCTCAGTATTGGTCGCTTACCTATTCTTCCTTGCTGGCGGCGGTAATCTTCTACCGGATGCAAAAAGCTTCTTACACGCAGCAGCCCTAGGTAAAACAGCGGCGCCTGCTAGCGTACTATTTTTTAAAGGCATTCTATGTAACTGGTTAGTATGTCTAGCGATTTGGATGTGTCAACGTGTTGAAGGTACTGGTAAATTCATCGCGATCTGGTGGTGTTTATTGGCTTTCATCGGCGCAGGGTTTGAGCACTCAATTGCTAACATGACTATCTTTGCACTTTCTTATTTCGGCAACCATTCAGATGCGTTCACTCTAGGTGGTATCTGGCATAACCTATTATGGGTATCATTAGGTAATATCGTTTCTGGTGCTATCTTTATGGCGGTGGGTTACTGGTTAGCGACTCCAAAAACAGAGCGTCCAGTATTTGAAAAAACGGCTGAAACGGCCACTAAACCAGTCAAAGCATAATGATCTAACCTAAACCTGAGTCTCGGGTCTCGGGTCTCGGGTCTCGGGTCTCGGGTCTCGGGTTAAAAATACCCACTCTATTCAATACGTCAATTTCATCTTTTGAAGGCATATTATGACTACTCAACCATCTCAAGCTTTTGTTTCTCTTGTGGGCGCAGGCCCTGGTGATCCTGATTTACTCACCATGAAAGCCTACCGATTAATTCAAACAGCCGATGTTGTGGTTTACGACCGTTTGGTATCAAAAGAGATCATGGACTTAGTCACTCCATACGCAGAATTATTATTTGTGGGTAAAAAACTCAACCATCACTGTGTTCCGCAAGATCAAATCAATCAGATATTGGTAGACAAAGCACTCGAAGGAAAACATGTCGTGCGCTTAAAAGGTGGCGACCCGTTTATTTTTGGTCGTGGTGGCGAAGAGTTAGAAACACTGGTTGAACACAATATTCCTTTTGAAGTGGTTCCGGGGATCACTGCGGCCTCCGGCTGTAGTGCTTATGCAGGCATTCCGTTAACTCATCGCGATCATGCTCAAAGTGTTCAATTCATCACGGGGCATTTAAAGCCTAAAAACCAACAGCAAGAAGGACAAGATATTCAATGGCAAAGTCTCGCCAAAAATAATCATACTTTGGTGTTTTACATGGGCTTAAAACAAGCGCCTGTTATTCGCCAAAACTTAACAGAAAATGGCCTATCCATTAACACCCCATGCGCTATTATCGAACGTGGTACAACCGCCAAGCAACGCGTATTAACCGGCATGTTATCTGATCTCGATAACCTCGCTAAACAAGCCATTAGCCCATCGTTAATTATTGTTGGTAGTGTGGTGAACCTACAAGGAAAATTAAAATGGTTTGGGAAGTAAATAACCACTAGAAATTCATCCCATGCTCTTTAAGAACTTCCCATTCAAGATCATTTTGAATAATACGACAATGATTCACATAATTTATGTATATTTTTCAATAATAAAAAATCAATCTAAATCATTAAAAAGATAACCTTGAGAATAACAATTATGTTCTAATGAAAAATCAAGATGTTCTTTACTTTCAATACCTTCTATAATTACTAAGCATCCACAAGATTTAATAAAAAAATCAATTCAATCAGTAATGACTTATATTTTAAATAAAACCCCCAAAAAATAACCTTATCAATTTTTATAACTTTAAAATTACTTGTGATTACAGATGAAAGATTTGCCGAACCACATCCAAAATCATCCAACCAAAAAGCCACATCAATATTAGAAAATCGTTCAGACAATTTTTTTAATTCATCACAACTTAAAAAACTGAGACAAAACTCATTAAGTTCTAAAGACAGAACCACACTTTCTGTTCGTAATTTTAAAGCTTCTTCATAAAGGTATTCTACTATTATAGGATTATTTAACATGATATGGTTAACATTAATACTAACGTTTATATTAGAATGATTTTTTAAAAATCCAAAAGTATCCATTATTAAATTAAGACATTCAAAATCTGATAAACTTAAAAAATAATCATCAACAGAAGAAACTAATTTATTAATATTACTTGGCTTTGCTAGGACTTCATAATAACTATTCTCCATCAATGGGCTTACTATCTTTTCCAATCTAAAATCATAATTATTCAAAATATAAACCTTTATTCAATAAGATAATTACCATAAAACATCTAAATCAATAGAACCTAACTTTGATACTATCCCATAATTTTTTAACTGCGCCTTAACCAAATTAAATACTATTGGATTTGATACAAACTCAGCCCACTCTACTTTTATTAAATAAGCTCTTCCTATCAAAGTATTACCTTTTTCTTTCCATACGACTTTACCTCCAGAACTTTCAATAAAATTCAAAAACTGACCACCTCTGAATAGGATATATAACGACTGCACATCCGGTACTTTATTTTGAATGTGCATTAAAATATTTCCAATCAAAATTTCAAAAAATTTACTATTTGCGTAATAACTTACATTAATCAAAACAGATTTATCAATATCATCATCAATACTTAAATTTAAATAATCCAGAAAATAATTAGCTTCAAAAATACATGACGTGTGAGATAAAATACATTCTTTATTTTTAATTGAGAAAACATAAGTCTTCACTTTAGAGTTAATAGTATCATTCATAAATCTTATATTATTTTTAGACTTTACATTTTCATAAAAACCACTAAATATATTCCAATGCTCTGAAACAGTTAATAAAGAATAATTTAATGTTATTGTTTTACTAGTAATAGGCTCATAACAGCTTACAGAATGATAATAACAATTAAATAAATCTAAAATTTTATCATATAAAATTCTATTTTTTTTAGGTACAATTTTATAATCAATCATCTCAATAAAATTAACTAATGGAAATGAAAAGAAACTAATTAAAAGTAATTGTTTATAAAAATTTGGAGTTGTAACACCATTAGCCCACCGACAAAAAGTAATCTCATCTAAAAATTCAAATGAACAGTGAAAATTTTGAAGCCTCTCTACGATTTCCTTTCTAGAAAGAACCGATTCTTTTTCTAACTTTCTAATCAAATTAAACAACAACGACACCACCAATTAATAAAATCAACTACAAGTAACCATACACTCACAAAAATGTAATCATTTGTTACATTTATAATTACATCGGTAACAAACAAACAAAATAGCAACAAAGAATAAATTTCACATACCAATGCTAATTATCCTCACGGAACATAAATAAGACTCTATTTTATGGATATTGTTCGATAATATTTTATATTTTATAAAACTATTAATACGCTAAAGATTCACTAAGAACATCACATAAAAATAACCTTTAAATGACATTGAAATACATAAACTGCATGAAGTTATATCGATAAACATTACTTGAGCTATTAACAACGTCATGATCTATATTATACCTAGGTCACCTTGCGGTTCGTATTTGATGGATGATGGCATAGCAAATATCTTACTGAAGTAAGCTTTCCCTATATTTTATCCAGCTCCTATCAAATAGTTCTACCTCTAAAGCTTTAGGTTATTTGTTTTAAGTATACTAACTTTGGGAACTGCAAATCCCAAAGCCCTAACTAATTCAATACAAAATACTCGTTTTCTACACTTCCTTTGAGATCCAGTGTCGAATTAGTTTGGTGTATTTCACCTATTAGCAGTTTGATAATGTGTGTGGTAGGTATGCATTCTTTCGGTATACACCATTGTGCATCAATGAATAAGAGTGTTGTTTTTTATAAGGAAGTTCAGGAAAGAATAAAACAATCTCACCAACACTATCCCCTTTCCAATTTCTTTTAAAAGGTCAAATGGTTGCTTGGATGAGGCTTTATACTTTACAACGAACCTATCTCCAGTTTGAGGGCTGTCTGGTAATAGATTGTCAAAATAATTTAATAACAGTATGAGAGTGATTGGTGGTGATTAAAGTTTCAATGATAGTGGCCCAGTCATCGCATTGGTTACCAAGCTCTCATCATCATTTTTATCAAACGAAGTTATCGGTTCTTTTTCTTTGATAGTCAATGTTATATTTATTACTTGGATCAACAAAAATAAATCACCCTCCTCCACTCACTATCACTTCTTTTTGCAGCTTCGTAAGCTTCTTAATCCGTATTTCTTCTTTCAATGCGGTGCTCTTATCGGCCACTACTTGCGCCCATTCTAGGCTTAGAGGGCCTTTGCCTCGCAAGTACTTGGCGCCCTTGCCTGTTTGGTGTTGTTCAAATCGGCGTTCAAGGTCATTGGTGATCCCGCAATACAGCGTATTGGTACGTGTGCGGATAAGGTATACGTACCAATCCTTTTGTGATTCACTTTGTTTAAGCGCAGCGTCTGTCATCACTTAATCGGTAATTAAGGCTTTGAGTTCTTCAACTTGCGCAGTTAATTCAGACACTTGTTTTTCTAATGCGCTAATGCGTTCTTCTTGTTCATTATGATTATGAGCAAAAGAAACTGGAGCCGTTGAGACATAAGACTCTACATTCACTTCACCACAAAATAGGTGCTGATAACGAGATTCACGCTTGCCTGGTTCTCGGGGCAGCTTCACAACTAACGCGCCTTCTTCACGGCTAGCCATTTGCTCTAATAAGGCCTCCACTTGTTTCACATCAGTAAATTCACACAAGCGATTGGTACGAGTGCGAATTTCACCTGGCGTTTGTGCGCCACGTAAAAGCATACAACAAATAATGCCACGCTCTTGAACACTGAACTTCAACGATCCAAATTCGGTATTACAAAAACGATGACGAAATTTAGAAACCCGGCTGTTAAAGCCACTTTCATCAGTCATTAAACGGCGATCAATCAATGCTTGTGCGGCATCCATGACTTCCGCTTCAGAAAGTGCCATTACAGGTTCACGATTACTTTTTTGGTTACAAGCCGTAGTTAGGCTATTTAATGTCAGTGGGTAATAATCAGGAGTGGTTACTTCTTTCTCAATCAAGCAACCAATAATTCGAGCTTCAACAGCCGTCAGTTCTATATTCATTGTTTTTCTATTCCTTTATGAAGGCAGAGAACGAAAGACTTAAGATTAATGATCCCAACCATATGGGCGATAAATCCGTCGCCCATTATCTGTAACCACAATAATATGACTTCGGTTTAAGTCTAGTTCTAATTTTTTAATCCCTTGCCTTGAGTTAAGGTAAGCATGTTTAAAACGCTCTTGGGCACTTTGAGCCATAATGGCGATGTCTTTCTTTTTCATATTAATGAAGAATTCACTTTCCTGACAATCTTGTCAATCATTTATATAAAATCAATACACTTAGCGGTGAGTAAGTAAGATCAAAAAAGGGTAAATGGTAAAATTTCATTGCAAATAAATACCTATCGACTTTTATTTTGATCTTAGGTCTGTTCTGTCTGTTAGGTATATGGTTTAATTTGGGAAGATAAATACTCATTGTGAATTAG
Source organism: Vibrio casei (assembly GCF_002218025.2). Classification (NCBI taxonomy): domain Bacteria; kingdom Pseudomonadati; phylum Pseudomonadota; class Gammaproteobacteria; order Vibrionales; family Vibrionaceae; genus Vibrio; species Vibrio casei. The sequence continues at coordinate 1,106,774 of NZ_AP018681.1, forward strand.
GAATAAACTATGGCTAACGTATTTGAAATCGTAAACCAAGCTCGTCGTAAAAATAAACTGAAACGTGAAATTCTTGATAATGAAAAGAAAATCCGTGATAACCGTAAGCGTGTCGATTTACTTGAAAACTTGTTGGACTACATCAAACCAGAGATGACTCACGAAGAAATCATCGCAATCGTTAAGAACATGAAAGCAGATTATGAAGATCGTGTAGATGACCACATTATTAATGGCGCAGAAATTTCAAAACAGCGCCGTGAAATCAGCCGTAAAATTCGCGAATTGACCGAAGCAGACAAACTACAACATTCTGCTAAAAAATAATTGATTAGTATGATTTTAGGGCTCTTATTAGAGCCTTTATTTTACTTATATGCTCTTCTTACTTGAGCATATAAGTCATTCCATGTCTGTAATCGGTATCTTTTAATTAAGGGAATCACTATGTCTTTCAAACATTTTATTCTACAACCTTTAGCCATCGCTTTTATTGGTTTTAGCGCTTCGGCTGCCGCTGACGTCACCATTACCTTCCCAACCGATGTCGAGATGCTAGCCGTAAACAGTGAAAAACCCGAAATGAACGGCGGCGTATTTGCTAGCACGAAAAGCATTACATTACCCGATGGGGAAAATCAGATCGTATTCCGCTATACACCAGTATTTCACGAAGGTGGTGAGCGAAACGCAGTCAATACCAATGCGATTATTACTAAATTCACTGTATCCAACACAGAACTTACCCTTGAAGTTCCTCAGTACCGTTCAGCGGATAACGCTAAAGAGTTTGATAAGAACCCAACATGGAAACTTGTCGATGACAAAGGGAATCCAGTTGACGTTAAGCAAGATAAGTTAATCAAAAATGGGGTTCAACTAGGGCGTCAATACGATACTGAATCGGTTGCTTATAACAAAAAAGGCGGGATTGCTGCTATTATTCCTGCCAGTACAGCGGCTAATATTCAGGTTCCCGTTAATAGCCAATACAAAACCACCGAAGAACAAATGTTGCACTATTGGTATGACAAAGCGGACAAAGAAACTAAACAACGTTTCATTCAATCCATCATCCAAGTGAAATAATAAAATATAAGGATTGGTTTTTTATTCTAAAAAAATGAATGAAAATGCTTATCCTTCTATACAATATGGAAAAAGCCGATATCATATCAATAGATATCGGCTTTTTCATTGAACATGTCGGATCCTAAAGTATCCTTACATATTAAAAAGGAAATTCTACTCGTCGTCATTCACGACAGGGTTCTTTTTCTTCTTCGGTATAAATACTTGGTCACCCACAGCTACATTTTTATAGAAACTGTTATCGCGTTTCACTGGTTTCTTAGGTGTTGTCGCCCCTTTATTGGTCGCTTTCTTCGTTTTTTCTGGGCCTTTATTCTTAAATGGTTGACGCGGTTTAATGCCTTTAAACTTACCTTTCAAGCCTTCTAATTCAGAGAATGCTAGATCTTGTTGTAAGTAGGTCTCAATATTTTTAAAGCTTGCCCAGTCTTTAGGACCAACTAAAGAATACGCCGTTCCTCGATTTCCAGCACGACCAGTACGTCCTACACGGTGAACATATTCTTCAGTGTGCTTTGGCATATCAAAGTTAATCACGTGCGTCACGTTGGCGATATCGAGACCACGAGAAGCAATATCCGTAGTCACCAGAATTTTATGCACTGAACGCTCAAATTGACTCATGATGTTATTACGTTGAGTTTGGTTTAACCCCCCGCTTAATGCCACCGCTTTCAATTTTTGTTCATTTAATTTGTCCGTTAAGCGCTCGGTATCGGCACGTGTCGCGGTGAAAATAATAACTTGTTTATATTCAGCCTCTTGCAATAAACGCTCAAGAAGGGCTTCTTTATGGTCTAAATGGTCACAAAGATAGAAAGATTGATCGATATCTTTATGTTCTTCAGCAGAGGCACCAATAGCAATTCGCTTAGGATCGTTCAGCAATTGCGAAGATAAACCATTCACTTCTGCGTGATCAAGCGTGGCAGAAAACATCAACGTTTGGCGACGACGATGTTTCGCAGCTTTATGAATTTTCAATAACTCAGGGGCAAAACCTAGATCTAACATGCGATCAGCTTCATCTAAAACAAGAGTTTCAACTCCTTCTAAATATAGAGAACGATGCTCAAGATGATCCGCCAAGCGACCCGGTGTCGCCACAATAAATTTAGGGTACTTACGTAATGCTTTTACTTGGTCGTTAAAGTTTTCACCACCGACAATCAAAGTACCAGTATAGGAAAGCCCACCAAGCATGGCTTTTAGTTCACCGAATACTTGTTTTGCAAGCTCACGAGTCGGTGCCAAAATTATCCCACGAGGGTCTTTTGCCGAAAGAGATTTCGTTTTTAACGCCTTATGCAACATAGGTAAAACAAACGCTAATGTTTTACCTGAACCGGTTTTGGACGAGGCCAATAAATCTTTACCCACAATAGCGACAGGAATAGCTTGACGCTGAATATCCGTCGCTTTTGCGAAGTTATAATGTTGTAGATTTTTTAATAGACGATTATCTAGACCAAGATCTTTAAATTGCAAAGGGTGTGCTCCAAGGGAAATAAAAACAAAATCGGTTGTATAATAACACAGCCCCTAATCAGTTTGGCGGATTTTTAATTGACGAGGAATCAATTCAATACCGGGACTATAGCGCTTTGCGGATGCATTAAGAGCAAGTTCCAACGCGCTGTCGGCAATCAGCTCAAATCTCTGAGAAAGTGAATTAATTTTAATCGGCAAAAAGTCGAGTAAACGGTTATCACCATAGGTGGCAATTTTAATCGTTTTCATGAGTTTAGGATGTTCAAACATCACATCCAATACGCCTTCTAAGAGAGTATAAGATGTGGTAATAATGGCGTCCGGTAATTCACCATCATTCAACCATTTTTTCATCACCTCCCGCCCAGACTCACGGTTAAATAGTGCGCCATATTCTATTTTTGATTCAATATAATGATTTATTGTCGACGACTTACGCAACGCAGCTTCAAAACCAAGTTGACGTTCTTTTGAAACATTTAATGTCGGTAATGCGCCTATCAATCCAGCCGTTTTTATCTCAGAGGATAGTATTGAAGACGTCAGCTTCAATGCGCCTTCAAAATCCTCACTGATCACACAACTAAAATATTCATCATCTAATGGGCGATCGAGCGCAATAACTGGCGTCCCTTTCTGCTGAATAGACAGATAAAATTCATTGGCATCTTTCATTGAACTTGCAACAAACAACGCATCAATACGTCGACTGACTAACGCATTCACGACCGATTTTTCCGTTTTCGGATCATCATCTGAACCGCCAATTAAAATCTGATACCCAGCTTGCCGTGAGTTAAATTCTAATAATTTAGCTAATCGCGCGTAACTGCTATTTTCCAAATCAGGAATGACTAGACCAAAAGATCGACTTTGTCCGGCTCGCAAAGATGAAGCCGCGTGATCAGGCTGATAATTATGCTCTTCAACCACCGCCATCACTTTTTGCTGCGTTTTTTGACTAATACGATACTTAGTCGCTTTTCCATTAATGACATAACTTGCCGTCGTTTTAGATACCCCTGCCAGTTTGGCTATTTCATCAAGAGTCATTCGGTTTCCCCGCTAATTATGCTCATTATGTGCACTGGATCAAAAATACACAGGCTCGATCATTATCTTATTTGAATTATAAGCTGAATCGTTTCAGTATAAAAGCTGAAAGGATTCAGCAAATTTGTAGTTTGGTCACATAACACTAAAATTATGATGAGAATAAAGAAAGGTATTCTCCTCAAATTTTTATCAAACCTATTTGCTGAATTTTTTTACTAATTTGCTGAAACGATTCAGCTTACACAAAAAAGAGAGGGCTTGGGAGATGACCAAAGCTCCAAACACAATAGAGGCACACCCATGCTTATTTTAACCGCTCAAGAAGTCACATTGGCTCAAACTGCCAATGACAAAATTACTGCTATAAAAAACATTGCTCAGCGTTTAACTGAACAAGGTTATGTCAAAGCCGATTACGTTGACGGTATGTTAAACCGTGAACAACAATCTTCCACTTTTCTCGGCAACGGTATTGCGATTCCACACGGCACCACGGAAACCCGTGACCTGGTGCAAAAAACAGGCGTCAGTGTCCACCATTTTCCAGAAGGGGTGGATTGGGGTAATGGTACGGTTTATGTCGCAATTGGTATTGCTGCTAAATCCGATGAGCACTTAGGTATCCTAAAACAACTGACCAAAGTCCTTTCTGCAGATGGTGTTGAGGCCGCGCTGAAAAATGCCAAAACCGAACAAGACATCATTGAAGTTTTAAACGGTAAAACTCAATTGATGGCAGATTTTGATGCTTCATTAATTCAACTCAAGTTTCCCGCCAGTGACATGCTGCAAATGACCGCAGTTGCAGGTGGCCTACTTCGTAATACGGGTTGTACTGGCGATGACTACATTTCTGAAATCATCACCAAAAAACCGACCGACCTAGCCAATGGCTTATGGTTAGTCAGCGGTGGTAACGGCGTACATCGCTCTGCTATGTCGTTTGTTTCAACAGCCAATGACTGTGAATTTGAGGGTAAGCAAGTTAAAGGATTAATTGCATTTGCAGCTTGTAATGCCAGTCACAAACCGCTTTTGTATAAACTGACTCAATTGATATTGTCAAAACGCCAAGATGACATTTTAAATGCCGACATTAATGGCTTACTTGAGCTATTTGATTTAACAGAAAAAGCGCCAGAAATCGCACAAGAAAGTGCGAATAGTGCTGTTTTTAAAGTCAAAAACACCCACGGTTTACACGCACGCCCAGGGGCGATGTTAGTAGCTGAAGTAAAGAAATTTGAAACAACCATTCGAGTTCAAAATTTAGATGGCGAAGGCACCAGTGTTAATGCAAAAAGCTTGATGAAAGTCATCGCGTTAGGTGTAAAACACGGTCACCGTCTACAATTTACTGCCGATGGAGTTGATGCAGAGTTAGCACTCACTTCGATTGGTAAAGCGATCGAATCAGGCCTTGGTGAAGGTTAAGGAGTAAGTCATGTCCAATTTGAAAGTCGTGACCATTACATTAAACCCTGCTTTAGATTTAACAGGCCACCTTGTGGATCAGTTAAATGTGGGTAGCGTAAGCTTGGTTTCAAAAAACACCCTTCACCCCGCAGGTAAAGGTGTCAATGTCGCCAAAGTTTTATCGGATTTAGGCGCAGATGTCACGGTTACTGGGTTTCTGGGTTCTGATAACCAAGAACCATTTTGCCAGTTATTTGAACAGATAAAGGCAACAGACTGCTTCGTTCGCGTGTCAGGAGCCACTCGCATTAATGTAAAACTGGTCGATAAAGCCAGTGATGTTAGCGACATTAATTTCCCAGGTGTAGAGGTCAGTCAAACGGCAATTGAAGCTTTCGAAGCCACCCTTGAAGAACTTGCCAACGATCATGATTACTTTGTGATGGCTGGTAGCCTACCTCGCGGTATTAGCCCAGAGCTTTGTGCCAAGTGGATTGAATCACTACACCAAAAAGGCAAAAAAGTGATTTTTGATAGTAGTCGTCAAGCACTAAAAGCAGGACTAAATTCTCATCCATGGCTAATTAAACCTAATGATGAAGAGCTAGCAGAACTGGTTGGAAAAGAACTACATAGCATCGAAGATTGCCAACAAGCCGCGCAAACATTGGAGTCAAAAGGCATCGATAATATCGTGGTGTCAATGGGTGCCAAAGGCGTGATGTGGTTAAACCAAGGTAAATGGCTGCAAGCTGAGCCGCCTAAAATGGACGTCGTTAGTACTGTAGGCGCAGGGGACACATTAGTCGCAGGATTAACTTGGGGCCATCTAAGCCGAGATTCTGATAAAGAAAATTGGCCACAAGAAAAAGTATTAAGTTTTGCCACTGCACTGTCAGCTTTAGCTGTAACTCAAATTGGCGTTGGCGTACCTGACCTTACGCCAGTGAACAACCTACAACAAAAAATTCGCATTCAAGCGAGCTTTTGATATTTAAGAGAATTTTCGTATTTAAACGAGCTTTCGTATATAGAATAAAAGAGCTAAGGACATCCTATGAATATTGCCATTATAACTGCATGCCCAAGTGGCGTTGCCAACAGCATTATCGCCGCTGGTTTATTAGAACAAGCCGCGAAAACTCTAAACTGGAATGCCGCAGTGGAATGCCAGTCGAGTGTTATTCCACATCAATCTCTGACACAACAACAAATTGATGATGCAGAAGTGATTGTCATCGCGGCTAATACTGCAGTTGATACCACTCGCTTTACGGGTAAAAAAGTTTATCAAGGTGACATTAATGCGAGTCTAACTGACGCACAAGCTTGGCTAGAAAGCGCCGTTAAGCAAGCTACGCTTTTAGAGCAAGGTTCAGCCCCGGTTGCGGAAACATTAACTAGCTCAAAAGCGGCAAAAATTGTTGCGATCACAGCTTGCCCAACAGGTGTTGCTCATACCTTTATGGCAGCCGAAGCACTAGAAGAAACTGGCGCCAAACTCGGTCACCAAATTAAAGTAGAAACCCGTGGTTCCGTTGGTGCAAAAAACCAACTAACAGAGCAAGATATCGCAGAAGCGGATCTGGTGATCATTGCAGCAGATATCGAAGTTCCACTGGATCGTTTCGCAGGCAAGCCTCTGTATAAAACCAGTACTGGCCTAGCCCTAAAGAAAACTGAGCAAGAGTTTGCCAAAGCCTTTGAGCAAGCCACACCACATCAAGCAGGTCAACAATCAAGCGCTTCTAGTTCTTCTTCAGAAGAAAAAGCTGGCGTCTACAAGCACTTAATGACCGGTGTTTCTCACATGCTGCCATTAGTAGTTGCCGGTGGTTTGGCTATCGCACTTTCATTTGTGTTCGGTATCGAGGCCTTTAAAGAAGAAGGCACACTAGCCGCAGCCTTAATGACCATTGGTGGGGGGTCAGCCTTTGCATTAATGATCCCGGTTCTTGCTGGTTTCATTGCGTTCTCCATTGCCGACCGCCCAGGTTTAGCACCAGGTTTAATTGGCGGCATGCTTGCTAGTTCAACCGGTGCAGGCTTCATCGGCGGTATCATTGCCGGTTTCCTAGCGGGTTACGCAGCTAAATTTATTGCTGAGAAAGTAAAACTGCCACAATCAATGGAAGCGTTAAAACCAATTCTGATCATTCCATTATTAGCGAGCTTATTTACTGGTCTTGTGATGATCTACGTTGTCGGTGGCCCAGTTTCAGGCATCATGACTGCAATGACCGAGTTCCTAAACAACATGGGTTCAGCTAACGCAGTACTACTCGGTATTATCCTTGGCTGTATGATGTGTTTCGACCTAGGTGGCCCAATCAACAAAGCCGCTTACACATTTGGTGTGGGTCTATTAGCATCGCAAACTTACGCACCAATGGCAGCGGTAATGGCAGCGGGTATGGTTCCAGCGTTGGGTATGGGTCTAGCGACATTCTTAGCTAAAGATAAATTTGCTCAATCCGAACGTGAAGCAGGTAAAGCCTCTTTCGTACTTGGCCTGTGCTTTATCTCAGAAGGTGCCATTCCATTTGCTGCCAAAGATCCAATGCGCGTAATCCCAAGCTGCATGGCTGGCGGCGCATTAACCGGCGCACTATCCATGCTCTTTGGTGCAAAACTAATGGCACCACACGGCGGCTTGTTTGTACTGCTTATTCCAAATGCGATTTCGCCAGTGCTTTTATACCTTGTGGCAATTATTGCGGGTACAGTCGTAACAGGCGTGACTTACGCATTCTTGAAAAATAAAGCAGAAGCAAAAGCCGTTACTGCTTAATCTCTACATTTCACTTTACAGTGTAAACCGCGAATCATATTGCATGGCTCGCGGTTTTTTTCGTTTCCAAATAAATATACCCAAAGTAATTGAGGTTGCAGTGAGGCAATAAGTGAATGAAGTCCCTGTCTAACGTCGTTAACAAAGCTGCTGCTTCAAGTTCTAAGGATAAAAAACATTAAAGTTTGAAACTCATTTTTGGGCAAAAATGAGCCAGACTTTTTTCTGGCTCGTTATCCTAGATTAGTGTTATTACAGATATAATCTACTTCAACTCTAATCGTGAAGCTTCGCACCCTTAACAACTTTATCCACTAATTTTTTCTCTGCACACATAGCAATCCCGACTAAGGGTAAGCTTTCCGTTTAATAATAACGAACGGTGCTTCGATTAGCTTCATCATGACCTGTTGTGAACATATCTTCGATAAATATTGCGGTTTCTATTTTTGCACGGTTAGCACGTTGGACAAAAGTTGATAACTTACTTCTTGTGACTTTAAGTACTATTGTCGGCTGGATACAAAGTGGCAAATATGTATTATCATTCCCATCCACATATTGCTTGCCAGTTTCTATCATTGATGTCGATGTGACCCCACCAGATAGAAAACTCACAACATTCAACTTCTTCCATACTGGTAAATCATCTGCTACCACGATGACAAATTTAGAATCAAACTGCATATTTCCTCCTACTAATCAGTACACTAAATCAATGACAGGCGGCAAACCTATCTTTAAGCCAACAAACAGTAACAACACGGCCATGAGCTTATTCATTACAACTAAATACCTAGTCTCGTTTATCTTTTCGCCAATAAGACGTCCAGCGATGTAGTAAAGAGTAGGAGCGCCAAACGCAAGTAGTGCCAAAATAGCGCACCATACAAAGATATATCCGTCCGTAATACCTGCTGATGGAAACTGAACAGTTGCAATAGGCAATGCAACTGTAATACCTTTCGGATTAAGTAGCTGAAGCATCAAACCGTCTCTCAGGTTCACGCGTTGACTTGGTCTAAGTTCAACCTTACCTACTTGGCTAACGAATATTTTGTAGGCCAACCAAAGAATGTAGATAGCACCCAGTATTGCTGTCCATTGTAAGAAAACATCATTCATTAATGTTTCACCAATCAGCGAAATAGCACTGAATAATGCGAACATGGCGATCGAGACACCGAAACTAAAGCCCAATATTGAGTTTTGTTTCTGTATGCCACTGTTTAAGCTAATAGTATTGACTGGCCCTGGGGTGTACATGACCCCTAGAGCATAAAGAATTATGTCCAGCATCGAGTTAATCTTTTGGTTGGTGCTTTAGTTTAAGCTAAAGCGAGAGTTGTTTTTGATATTGGATTGGCGTGATGCCAAACGTATTCTTAAAGTTACGATTAAGGTGACTTAAATCTGAAAACCCATACTTAAATGCAATATCCGCAGCGCTATTACCTAGCTCTACCTCTCGTTTTACACGATTGATTTTATAGCTAAGTACATACTGGTGTGGCGTCATGCCAAACTGTTTGTTAAACAAACGAATGAAATGATATTTAGACATATTGGCAGCGCTTGAAATCTCTTCAATATCTAGTTTTCGATTAAGGTTAAAGTGAATAAACTCCTTTGCTTGTTCCAATAGTTTATCAGTTCGACCATAAGCTACTTTATCGATAAAAGAGCCATCTCCAAGACGAACAATTGAATGAGCGATGCCGAGTAACAGGTGCTCTTCTTCTAGTGAAGAAAGTGGCTGCTTCAAGTTCATAGAGTGTGCAATTGACATAATCTGTTTTTGCAAAATCGCATCATGGAAGGATGATACTTTCAATCGAGACTGATCTTTAGATACATTGCCTATGCTTTGCATCAAACTCATTATTGTCGATTCAGGTATGTATAGCATTTCATACTCCATATCTTTTCCGCCTCCAGCATGTCCATCATGAACCTGTTCTGGATTAAAAAAGATCACGTTTCCTGCCTGACTTTTATGAAAAGCTCCATTACTAAAAAAATCCTGACGGCCACGGCATGTCACACCGATACTGAATTCTTCATGGGCATGTTTACCATAGCTAAAGTCTTTGATCTTTGCCGAAAATGAACACAATCCTTTAGCGTGCGCACTTTTTTGATATCTAAATTGTTCTTGCATGTTTACAGACTCAATCTATTTAGTGGAAACATAATGAAAGTATAGGGAGCAAGTGATAGAGAAGATAGAACAAAATTGCTGGATGCATAACAGCTACTTTTTCTTACCTAGAAAACTTTGGGGCAAAAACTTTCTAAAACAAAAGGTAAGTTGCCACAACAGCATCAACTTTGTTGTCGTTTGTAAGCTTTCATATCCTCCGACATCAAGGGTATAAATTGGTATTCCAATACGAAACCAGTACAATTAACGCGATTGCCTTACTTGAGCCATTACCATGACTTGCTTTACACCCTTTTCAACCGATGTTTCCCATATCGCTTTACCTGAAACTTTCACCTTTCCATTTTGTTACGAGCCACATCCGTTAAGCCAAGTTGCTGTCGAACAACTACAACAGCATTTAGAGTCGCAAACCGATTGGCAACATGACTTTGGCTTTGAAGAAAGCAGCATGGAAGCAGGTAAAATGTTTGGGGTGCTAGTGGTAAAAAACGCTCAAGGAGAACTTGGGTTTTTATCGGCATTTTCTGGAAAACTGGCTGATAAAAATCACCTTCCCCATTTTGTACCACCGGTTTTTGACATGCTTACCGAGGGCAGTTTTTTCCTTGAAGGCACCACACCGATTAATGTGATAAACCATAAAATCAAACAGCTTGAAGCGGATCCTGAGCTCGCCTTACTTCAACAAACCATTCGTGATTTTAAGCAGCAAGCTCAACAAGAAATGGAAGCATTACGCCTTACCATTGTCGAAAGTCGTAAGCAAAGAAAAGCATTAAGAAAACAAGCGGAATTACACTTTCAAAATCAATCATTAAATGACGAAGCACTTCAAGCTATCTTTACCGATTTAAGCCGACAAAGCGTGGCAGAAAAAGCCCAACAGAAGCACTTAAAAGCATACTGGTTAGAACAAGTAGAAACGGCAGAATCTCAGTTACAACAAAAAGTAGCAGTGATCGAACAGCTAAAAAAAGACCGCAAACAACAATCTGCCAAACTACAGCGAGAATTGTTTTCTCAGTACCAATTTCTCAACCAAAATCAGCAATCCAAATCACTGCTGGATATTTTTAAAGACAACACTAATCCAATACCACCAGCTGGCTCAGGAGAATGTGCAGCGCCTAAACTGCTGCAATATGCTTTTGCACATCATTTCACACCGATTTGTCTGGCTGAATTTTGGTGGGGCGCTTCACCGAAATCAGAAATTCGTCAACATAAGAAGTACTACCCTGCCTGCCAAAGTAAATGCCAACCGATTCTTTCTCACATGTTGGAAGGTATTGAGCTTGACGAGAATCCTCTACTCAAAAATCATGCGGAAGGCAAAAACATCGACATCATTTACCAAGATGAAGCGATAGTGGTCGTCAATAAGCCTGCGGAGTTCTTATCGGTACCCGGCGTTAATGTGAAAGATTCGGTCTACACTCGCTTGCAAGTACTCTACCCTAATGTCGAAGGCCCATTTGTGCTGCATCGCTTGGATATGTCAACTTCTGGTTTGCTGGTGTTTGCCCTCACCAAGCGCGCCAATAGAAGCCTACAAAAGCAATTTATTACGCGTGGTGTGGAAAAAAGGTATGTTGCGTTATTGGATGGTAAATTAGCAGAAACGAACGGTGGTATTGATTTACCACTGCGTGGGGATTTAGAAGATAGGCCAAGACAGATGGTGTGTTTTGAACATGGCAAACCAGCGGAGACTCATTGGCAATTAATCGAAACTCTCACCATTAATGGCCTAGAAAAAAGTAAAGTTTATCTCTACCCAAAAACCGGCCGAACTCATCAATTACGAGTGCATTGCGCTCATCAAAACGGTTTGAATATGCCAATCACAGGTGACGACCTATATGGAGAAAAAGCCAACCGTCTGCATTTACATGCTCAGCAGTTGGCTTTTGATCACCCTTATACTAAGCAAAGGATGGTGTTTGAAGTTGAAGAGGAATTCTAATCGGCCGATGGTTCAATTTTGCGAATTAACTTAGCTGGAGTTCCGCCATATAAGCTATCCGGTGGAACATCTTTATTCACCACTGAGTTTGCCGCAATAACAGCACGAGCACCAATCGTGACGCCTTGTAAGATCACACTATTACCACCAATCCAGACATCATCTTCTACCACAATGGGTTTACTAAACGTTTCCCAACGACGACGGCTTTCAAAATCAAGGGAATGACTGGCAGTACAAAACTGAACGTTAGGCCCAATAAGAACATGATCTCCAATGGTGATCGGCGCGTTATCCAGCATGATAACATTCATGTTGAGAAAGGTATTCTTACCTATAGAAATCGGCTTACCAAACTCACACTGAAATGGTGGGGTAATAATACTTTCTTCACCAAGTTGGCCGAGCATTTGTCCTAGAATAGCTTGCTGCTCTGCAATGGTAATTGATTGATTGAATTGCAGCTTCAATTTGGCTGTTTTGGTACGTACATCCGAAACACTGGCATCCATGCCATCAAAATCCTCTCCTTGCAGCATTTTTTCAAATTCAGTCATGATCATTCTCATTTTGCAGGATGGGTGGAGTTAGAATAACGAAATAATGACTAAATGATAATAAAAAAACCAGTAACCGTTGAGGCTACTGGTTGTATTTTTTGACTTAAAAATTAAATTTTAACCGCGATAATAACGCTGTGGTACGAACGGCATTTTTTCGACTGTCATTGGTAGTTTCTTACCACGTACATCCGCAAAAATTTCAGTGCCAATAACGGCAAACTCAGTGGCAACATACGCCATTGAAACAGGTTTACCTGCAGTTGGTCCTGCGGTGCCACTGGTCACAATGCCAATTTCATTATCTTGCGCATCAAACAGCTTACAACCTTCACGAACGGGCGCTTTGGTTTGCCCTACTAAACCAACACGCTTACGAGCAACGTCTTTAGTTTCGATTTGCTTTAAGATGATATCTGCACCGGGGAAACCACCCGCACGCTCACCGTCAGCGCGACGTGGTTTGCTGATGCCCCACAACAAACTTGCCTCAACAGGTGTGGTGGTCGTATCAAGATCATGACCATATAAGCACAAACCACACTCTAAACGTAGTGAGTCACGTGCGCCTAAGCCAATCCACTCGACTTCTTCACAAGCAGTTAATTTGTTGGCAAACTCAGCAGCTTGATCGCTCGGAATCGAAATTTCATAGCCATCTTCACCGGTGTAGCCTGAGCGACTAACAATGCATTCTACACCATCAATATCGATCACTTTCACATCCATAAACAACATGTCAGCCACTTGTGGTTGAAAGCGAGCCAATACTTCCGCCGCTTTTGGTCCTTGTAGAGCCAACAACGCACGATCTTCAATCACTTCAAGCTCGATACCTTGCGGTAGATTGGCTTGTAAATGTGCAATATCTTGATCTTTACACGCCGCATTCACCACAACAAATAAATGATCACCGAGGTTTGCCACCATCAGATCATCCATAATACCGCCTTGCTCATTGGTAAAAAACGCATAACGCTGTTTACCCGATGGAAGATCGATAATATCAACCGGTACTAATGCTTCTAACGCCGCTGCAGTACCTTGCCCTTTTAAGCGTAATTGCCCCATGTGGGATACATCAAAAAGACCCGCTGCATCACGAGTATGCAAGTGTTCCTTTTTTACGCCAAGCGGATACTGAACAGGCATATCGTAACCTGCAAATGGCACCATTTTCGCACCAGCGTCAAGGTGAACCGCATGTAACGGCGTTTTCAAACATGTATCTTGATCGGTCATTTATCCTCCATCGGGCTTTCGCCTACTGCAACCTCTGATCGATTAATCAGTGGTTTCTTTGATAGTGACATCTTTCCCTGAGAAATAGTCACGAGTTAATTTAAATACCACTGGGCTTAGTAACACCAACGCAATTAAGTTTGGAATCGCCATCATTGCGTTCATGGTATCGGCCAGTAACCAAATAAAGTTTAATGAGCTCATCGCACCGACTGGCACGGCAAGTACCCATACAATACGAAACGGTTTAATCGCTTTGGCACCAAATAGGAATTGGACACATTTCTCACAATAGAAACTCCACCCCAAAATAGTAGTGAACGCAAAAATAGCCAACGCAATAGCCACAATCACATTACCAAATGAGAAGGTGCTACCAAATGCGCTTGACGTTAGCGATGCACCTGTTTCACCCGACATCCATTCGCCAGACAAAATGATCGCAAAACCAGTAATCGAACAAACAATAATGGTATCGATAAAGGTTCCCAGCATCGCAACCAAACCTTGTTTCACTGGGTTCTTAGTTTTTGCCGCTGCGTGAGCAATCGGCGCAGAACCTAGACCGGCTTCATTGGAAAACACACCACGAGCCACACCAAAACGAATTGCTGCCCAAACTGCTGCACCCGCAAAACCACCTTGTGCTGCCACTGGGCTAAAGGCACTTTCAATGATCAAAGCAAACGCAGCTGGAATATCTGAAATATGAGCAATCATTACCCCTAAACCAGCAACGATATAAAACAGCGCCATGAGAGGAACCAGCTTACCCGCCACCTCAGAAATGCGCTTAATCCCACCAATCAGCACGAGACCAACCAGTACCATCATAACAAGACCAGTGATCACTGGAGAGACACCAAAGTTACTGTCAAGTGCATCAGCCACTGAGTTTGCCTGTACACCGTTACCAATACCAAAACCGGCAATCGCGCCAAAAATGGCAAATAGGGTACCCAGCCACGCCCACTTTTTCGACAAACCGTTTTTGATGTAATACATCGGACCACCGACATAATTACCATGTTCATCTTTTTCACGATAAGTAACAGCACACACCGCTTCTGAATACTTAGTTGCCATGCCAACTAGAGCCGTACACCACATCCAGAATAACGCCCCCGGGCCACCTAAAGCGATAGCCGTTGCCACACCCGCAATATTACCGGTACCTATAGTGGCAGAAAGTGACGTCATCAATGCATTAAACGGTGTAATATCCCCTTCCGATGAACTGGTACGCCCATTCCATAACAACTTAAAACCTTGCGGCAATTTTAAAATTGGCATAAATCTTAGGCCGAGCATTAAAAACAGCCCAACCCCTAAGATCATGACCAGCATGGGAACACCCCATACCACGCCATTAATTGCAGCAATAAAATTGGTTAACGCTTCCATGTTAAATCCTTTTGTAATTGATTTTTATGCTCAAATAACTTCAGTTTCAAATAACTTCAGTAGCGATCAAAAACAACGCCATGATGAAACACCCTGAATAACTCCATCATAAACATGAAAAAAGCATCTGACCTCGTCTTAGTCCTAAATTTGTGAAAAAACACCAGTTTTTTTAACAAAGTTACAACAATAATCTTATTTTGCTGTCACCCACAGAATTAATGCATCCTTTTCACTAACCGAAATTAAGGTGTGGCCCATGCTCGCGTCGTAATAAACACTGTCTCCTTCTTTCAATTCCACTGGTTCATAGAATTCACAGTAGAAGCGCACTTCCCCCTCTAGCACCAATAAAAACTCTTCCCCATCATGGCGAATCCATTCTTGGTAATCATCAAACGAACGAGATCGAATGCGGCTTTTAAACGGCACCATACGTTTATTCGAAAGTTGGGTAGCAAGTAGCTCATGCTCATATGTTGTAGTTGGGTGAGGCTTACCTTGATCCGCGAATGTAATATCCCTGCGCCCGACAGCACTAGCTTGCTTTGGCGGTTCAAAGATTTGTGGAATAGGCATATCTAACCCAGTAGCTAATTTTTGCAATGCTTGGAAAGTAGGTGAAATCTGCCCATTTTCCATTTTCGATAAAGTAGAGCGAGCTAAACCTGTCCGCTTACTCGCCTCTTCAAGCGTTAGCCCCATTTGCAAACGAATATCTTTTAAACGCTGCCCTAAATTCAATGGCGTTAATGTTTGATCTGAGTCGTCTGACTGAAATGCCATGTGGCTAGATTCTAAACTCACTGATATCCCCTATCGTGCATAATCCATAAGTCAACTGTTCGCTATTTGAACAAAAACACACAAGCAATCGATTGCATTGCCATACTACCGATTCAAAAAGGCAGATTAAAGGGAAAGTGTTTCTTAAAAGGTGCGGTAGATAACAAAATTGGAAATCTTGTTTCCTATAGGAAACTTTTAGTTGAATAATCACCTTTTGAAAAGTATGTTATTGGCAAAGGCATGTAAGGAACGACGAGAAAAATCACCGTTCTTTTTAAATACATATTCAATGACTACACTACAAAAGCAATCGCTCTGTTATCTTTGGCGCAAACGATTGCTTTTAATGCATTGATTAGAAATACATTCTATTTTTAGGAGCAAGAATAATGGACATGACTCTAAAATTTACCGAAAGCCACGAGTGGGTTCGTGATAATGGTGATGGTACCGTAACCATCGGTATTTCTGAGCACGCTCAAGAAATGTTAGGCGACGTCGTATTTGTGGATCTACCAGAAGTAGGCGACACCATCGACGCTGGCGACAGTTTTTCTTTAGTTGAATCGGTAAAAGCCGCGTCTGATATTTATGCTCCTGTAACGGGTGAAATCGTTGAAATCAACGAAGACCTAGAAGACAGCCCAGAACTGATTAACAGCGAGTCTTATGAAGGCGGTTGGATTGCAAAAATCAAACTAGATGACCCTTCTGAACTTGATAACCTTCAAGCTGCTGAAGATTATCTTGCAAGCATCGAAGAAGATTAATGAAACAGCCAGTACTCATTGAGTCACTGGCTGTTTTTCAATCCAATATTAAAAAGTCAGCTTATTTCCATTCGCTGGCTTTTACTTTAGTTCAGGTAACACAATGACAAATCTAATCAATAAGCTAAGTAACAGCCAAGAATTTATTGGGCGCCACAACGGACCCAATTCAAACGATCAACAAGCCATGCTTGATATCATCAATTCGTTGAGCGATACCAAAGCAAATAGCCTTGATGAACTGATTGCACAAACCGTCCCAGCGAATATCCGCTTAAAAGATCCAATGGTGCTTGAAGCACCGATGAGCGAAACGGATATGCTGACGAAAATTAAAGGCATCGCGCAACTTAACAAAGTACAGCGTACCTTCATTGGACAGGGTTACTACAATACCTTTACCCCTAACGTTATTCTGCGTAATGTTTTAGAAAACCCAGGCTGGTACACGGCCTACACGCCATACCAACCGGAAATTTCACAAGGCCGTTTGGAGTCTCTACTCAATTACCAACAAATGGTCATGGATTTAACTGGCATGGACATTGCCAATGCATCACTACTTGATGAAGCGACCGCCGCGGGCGAAGCCATGACGCTTTGTAAGCGTGCTGGAAAAAGTAAAAGTAATATCTTCTTTGTCGCCAACGATGTTCATCCTCAAACCATTGAAGTAGTAAAAACACGCGCAGAATTCATTGGTTTTGATGTGGTGATTGGTGATATCGACAGCTTAGCGCAACAAGACGTTTTTGGCGCTCTGCTTCAATACCCAAGCACCTCCGGTGAAGTTCGTGACTTAACCGATGTGATTGCCGCCGCGCAAGCCAACAAAACATTAGTCACGGTAGCTACCGATTTATTAGCATGTGCTTTATTAAAACCTGCGGGCGAAATGGGTGCAGATGTGGTGATTGGTTCAGCGCAACGCTTTGGCGTACCAATGGGTTACGGTGGCCCGCACGCGGCATTCATGGCCACTCGTGAAAAACACAAGCGAACAATGCCTGGTCGTGTGATTGGCGTTTCCATTGATAGCAAAGGCAATCAAGCTCTTCGCATGGCAATGCAAACGCGCGAGCAACACATCCGCCGTGAAAAAGCGACATCCAATATTTGTACTGCGCAAGCATTGCTCGCTAACATGGCGTCTTTCTACGCGGTTTATCACGGCGCAGAAGGTTTACGTACCATTGCTCGTCGTACACATCACTTCACCGCAGTATTAGCCGCAGGTTTAAAACATTCTGGTTATGAATTAGTCCATCAAACGTTCTTTGACACCATCACTATTGATAGCCAAGAACAAACTGAGCGTTTATACCAAGCCGCTCAACATGCTGGTATGAACTTACGCAAGAGCCCAACGCAACTTGGTATAAGCTTAGATGAAACAACTAACACCAAAGATATTGAAGCCTTATTCTCCGTCTTCGGTGTAGAATGGCCAGTCAGCCACTTCTCATCTGACATTGCAGCCAATGAGTTTGCGGCTATCCCAGAAAACTGCCGTCGTAGTTCAAGCTTCTTAACACATCCTGTATTCAATACGCATCACAGTGAAACCCAAATGATGCGCTATTTGAAAAAACTGGAAAACAAAGATTTCTCATTAACACACGGTATGATCCCGCTTGGCAGCTGTACCATGAAATTAAATGCCGCAGCTGAAATGATCCCTGTTACATGGCCAGAATTTGGTTCTATCCACCCATTTGCACCAATAGAACAAGCAGCAGGCTACACTGCATTAGCCAATTCATTAAGAAAACAATTGTGTGAAATTACCGGCTACGATGAATTTTCGCTTCAACCTAACTCTGGCGCATCTGGTGAATACGCGGGCTTAATTGCGATTCAACGCTACCACCAAAGCCGTGGCGAAGGTCACCGTAATGTTTGCTTAATCCCAAGCTCGGCACACGGGACTAATCCAGCAACAGCGTCTATGGTTTCAATGAAAGTCATTGTTGTAAAATGCGATCAACAAGGCAACGTTGATCTGAACGATTTAGGCGATAAGATCGAAAAACACAAAGACAATATTTCAAGCATCATGATCACCTACCCATCCACTCATGGCGTGTTTGAAGAAAACGTACGTGAAGTATGCCAAATGGTACATGCTGTTGGCGGGCAAGTGTATTTAGACGGTGCAAACATGAACGCACAAGTTGGCCTGACCAATCCAGGCATCATTGGTGGCGATGTTTCACACCTTAACCTACACAAAACCTTCTGTATCCCACATGGCGGCGGTGGCCCAGGAATGGGTCCAATCGGTGTTAAATCTCACCTTGCCCCTTTCCTTCCTGGCCATATTGAAAATGGTGTGGTGGGTAAAGACTACGCCGTTTCTGCCGCCGATCTTGGTAGTGCCTCAATTCTTCCTATCTCTTGGGCCTATATTTCTATGATGGGCGGACAAGGCTTAACCGAAGCCACCAAAATTGCCATCCTAAATGCTAACTACATCATGGAGCGCCTGCGTCCACATTACCCAGTGCTTTACCGTGGTGATCATGGTCGTGTTGCCCATGAATGCATTATCGATATTCGCCCACTAAAAGAAGCCAGCGGCATTAGCGAAGAAGACATTGCAAAACGCTTAATGGATTACGGTTTCCACGCACCAACGATGTCCTTCCCTGTCGCGGGAACGTTAATGGTCGAGCCAACCGAATCCGAAGATAAAGCTGAACTGGACCGTTTCTGTGATGCGATGATCGCAATTCGCCAAGAAATGGATAAAGTACAGCAAGGTGAATGGCCGTTAGACAACAACCCGTTAGTTAATGCGCCACACACCCAAGCCGACTTAATGAGTGAAACTTGGGAACATCCATACACGCGTGAAGAAGCGTGTTTCCCATCAAGACAAACAAAAGATTCAAAATACTGGCCAACCGTTAACCGTGTCGATAACGTTTACGGCGACCGTAACTTGATTTGTTCGTGTCCGAGTATTGAGAGTTACGAATAAATCCTCACATTACTATGCCAATAAAACAAAGCGAGCACTCAATTTGAGTGCTCGCTTCTTATACTTCACAGCTACTTGATTAAATCAAACAATAAACTGAATTGCTTAAATCCGATCATCGAACTTTGTAACCCTTTCGTTTTATGGAGAACAATCCCACCGAGCAATGTAATGCCCAAGACATGAAGCGGTCGCCTTTCAAAATAGTCTTTGCTTTTAAGCTTTAGTAATTCAAGGGAAAGTTGTCCTTGCCTAGCCGTATTTTTACCTTCTAGCCTTCTCATCTGGATTGCTCTTTGACGCTTGCTGAGTACAGACATCAAGCCCCTCCTTTATTTGTGCCACCGTTTGCTTGAAGCCCATAAATTGCATGATGTATTGTTGATATCGGACAAGACCTGCCAATATGACAAACAAAGCGAATAAAAAGGCGCCATAACTGATGATTAAGCTTGCCGTGAAGTAATATGTTACCACTCCGACCCCGACAGATGCGCTAAATAGAAACAATACCAGCAAACTAATAAAGAGAATCTGACAAACAATTAAACGCTTGACCACATCGATACTGTTACTCAATTCCAATAAGAACAATTCGAAAGTTAACGTTGACCATTGTTTAGTCTGAGTTTGAAGTTGACTAAATACTTTCCACAAACCATTCAGTTCAGATGCTGACTGCTCTATATCTTCAATCACCTTCTTCTGGATTGTCTCAGACGTTTCATCTGAAAAATCAGTCTTATTATTTGTCTGCATGGTATTGGCCTCTTTCACTTAATCGCACTTGAACCTAGGGATTATTTAATAAGTTTTGAAACTGCCCAGCCAGCAAGAAAGGCACAACCAATACTTAATAATGGACGCTGTTTAATAATACTTTCAGCTTGGGATGTCACATTCTTAACACTCTCTGAACCAGCAGCAAGCTTCTCTTCCGCTTGGTCCTTAAGCTGATCAACCGCCTCAACGGTCGCCTTTTCTGCTTTTTGGTATGCTTCTTCAATATTCTGTTTTTGTTCTGTCGTTTTCGCATTTGAATTAGGCATAAAATATCTCCGTTGTTTTTTCAGTTAGAAATAATCGTTGTGAGTATTTCTTTTTTTCACAATATTACTGTTATTAATCCGCTTACGAAGATAATGTAGCGAAGATCATGCCAACAATGAAAAGCCCTAATTTTATGAGCTTCTCATCCTCCTAAGTAACCTTCTAAATACTTTTCCTGTAATAATTTCATGCCTCTTCATACCAAAATGTACTTTTTACACTTCCGATTCAAAAAGAACTCAAAACATGTCTCAAAGTCCTTGTTTTTATGCCGATAGAGTTGGCATGAAACGTGCTGTAATCATTAGGATAGATTTTAATTTAAAAGGAACACCATGAAGAACAATGACATTACTTCCATCATTGAGTTAATTGAAAGTGGCAATATTATTTATGAGAAGGCCATTAACAATATGAATGATCAACGCTTAGTCAAAACACTCTTTGATATTTATAGCGTTAAAATGTGCGCCACGATGAAACTGCGTCCTTTGTTCCATCGTTCTACAGAGTTTCAAGATGACACTCCCGTGTCATACACAATAAAAGCGCGTGAACGATATATCGACATGATGGAAAATCCACACCAAAATCAAGATGCGTTATACCTGAGACAATTAAAAGGTGTTGAAAGCAAAATATTGTTAGATATCGAAAATCTGCTAGAGCAAGATCCACAATGGGAAGGTAGAGGAAAGCTCATTACAGTCAAAGATGAAATGAAAAGATGCCATAAAAAAATAAACAAGATGTATATGGCTCAGTAAACCCTGTTATTTTCACTGTGATTGAGACGTTGAAATCAAGGAACTAGGCGAAATAGCGCCAATGACTAAAACGTAAATACGATCACAAAGGAGCACCATTATGTTATTGGAAGGACATCACCATTCAACACAATTAATCCACTATAAAGGGGTAGAATTCGTTCTATCTCATATTAAAGCCCACTACTCATCTTGTGCCGACCTATTATCGTATAATTCAAATCAAAATATATCACGGTCAGCGAATCGCTTTATTAAAATAGAAAAATCCATGATTGACGAAATCACCAAAACATTCAGTCATCAAAACGATTCTAATTTAATCATACAAACGCCAATCAGAAAGCTGAATAATTATCATGATATGTATAAAAATAATGTAGAGCTAATCCTTTTTCTCAAAGTCAGCATGAAAAAGCTCAATAATAAATCCCTATCAGCCTTTCTTTCCTACTGGGTGGCCGCCTTACAAATTGAGAATGATGAAATGTCAAAGTACCTATAAACACAGTGCCTATAAAAAAGCACCACGTTAACTAAACGTGGTACTTTTTTATAAGTGGCTATTTTATTGTTTTTTCTGCGTTGAAGATTATTCAGTTTTGCAGTATTTCGAACATCATTGATCTGCTTTAACACTTGCTCAACACTTAAAGAAGGGTTTTTAGCTAATAAATAAGCCGCCACCACAAACACCGAACGACCTCGACCTAGCGCACAATGGACAACTACTGCTCGTGACTGATTCATTTGAGTATCAATCCAATTAAGGGTATGTCGCAAGCGAGTTAAAGAAGGGACTTTGTGGTCGAGAACAGGAATATTAAAATAGTGAAAATGGTCATCGGTCATGGCACTTTCTAGCCCGACGAATTCCGCGGTAACATCGACAATGGCCGTGATATTGTTTTCTTTTAAATAAGATAAATCGGAAGGAAATAAGCGACGAGAAACATATAATTTTTGCCCTACTTTTTGGATTGGATCAACTTTATCTCGTTTTATTACCCATGCATTATAAACTTTTATCGCTAATAAAAAGGGAATAAATGCCCATCGAATCCACCGCGCAATTTTACCATTCTGACGTTTTCTAAAAATGGCAGGAATATCGAAGATATATGCAATACTGACGAGAGACATCGATAGAAAACACCAGAAGAAAAGTACACTCAAGACTATATTGGGAATCCATATTGCAACCAGTAAACAGGCGATGGCGATCAAAATATAATATTTAATAATAAACATAATAAGGGCTCTATTTCCTAATTCGTCAGTGAAGAAAAAAGGGCTCATATTAAGAGCCCTATTTATTTCAGAAAAATTCATTGCCAAGCAATATAGCCAAACAATCCAACATTAAGCGACTTCACGCTCGTACTTCCGAGCCAGCGTCTCTTTTTGCTCCGAATCAAGAACCTTACCAGCAGTTTGGAAAAAGCTTTTCTCTTCTTCTTCCAAGTGATGTTCAACTTTATGTTGCAGCGTTTTCATCAAGGTTAACCAACCTGGTGATGACATGTCTGTTGAATCAAGCTGCGCAATCACTTTATCGATAACATGATGTTCTGCGATACCATGTCGAGTCATATCAATGGATTGATCACTCTGAATTAAAGGAGCATAGAAGTGTCGCTCTTCCGCCGCAGCGTGCTTGGTTAATTCATCTTTTAAGCTAGCGTAAAATTCTCGCCTTGCTTGTGTATCGCCACTGGTTTGTAATATCGCATCCATTAAGAGTCTTTGTTTTTCATGGCTGTCTTTGAGTACATCAAATATATTCTTCATCGTTAATGCCTACCTATCTTGATAGTTGTGATTCATCAGGGTTGGATTATCTCATTGCACTCCTAGCGTCATAAGTTAGCAATCTTGGTCTTCTGCATCCAAACTTTCTTTCACATTTTCACAGCTATCCTCTACTGCGTTTTGAGTTTGTTCAGCCGTGTCATCAATCTTTTCACCGGCTTTTTCCATAGGACCTTCATCACTACATGCCGCTAACGCAAATGCCATACCAAGAATGACTAAAAAACGATAACCAATAGATTTAATATTCATAAAATACTCCTAACGCTTACTTTTATTAATTAAGATCATTACCACTGAAATAAGTAATGAAATAACAAATATATAGAATAGAATTTTTGCGATTGATGCCGCTGCGCCAGCGATACCACCAAAACCCAATACCGCAGCAATTAATGCCACAACTAAAAAGATTAAAGCCCAGCGAATCATGATTCTTCTTCCATATTTTTATTTAATGATTGAGATAAAATTAAAGGGTTACTTCATCACTTCTAATTTATCGATAACGTTATCAACATCGGTGGTGTTCTTGGCAATAGAAAGCGCAAGATCATGTTCTGCATCCGTTTTTACCGAACCGGTTAATGTCACTTCTTTATTTTTTGTTTCAACTTGAACATCCGTACCACTGACATTGGTATCCATTAATAAGCGTGTTTTCACAACCGTCGTAATTTTAGTATCGGTTAACATATCGGTCGTATCGTTACTCTTTTTATCCGATTTATTTAAAACCGTTAGCTCATTATTTACCGAATCGACGCCTTCTAAACCAGACACCAATTCTTCCGCTAGCGCTTTTTCAGTATCATTATCAACCGAACCAGTCAGCGTTACTTCTTTATTTTTAACAGCGGTATTGATATCAAAAGAATTTAAATTGGTATTGAGTAGGAGAGTCGTCTCAGCTTTACCATCAATCCATGCATCCATCGATTCTTTTTCCCACGTATTTACGGCAAGTGCTGATGTAGATGTAGCGGCAATGGCGGTCGTTAGTGCAATTTTAGCTGCGATATTTTTCATTACTTACTCCTTTGATTTTAATTACTATTACAAACAAGCAACCATCATACCAACACTTTAACTCATTGTTTTAGTTGAAAATAAAATAAAATACCATGTCATTTGAAATCATCACCTTAGCCAAGCATGTATTATTTACATGGGTGGCCTGTACTTTTTATTCATCGTAGATTTAACTGTCTTCCCACCAAAGCCCCCACCAAGATAGGAATACCTAGCAATACATTCATATTTTAAATGCTTCATGCTATTCTCATTCTCGTTTCCTTCCCTATTCAGCCTTGCTAAGAGAGCGCGATCATGTCATTGCCTACACTGTTTTTAGACGTACAAGATGGGCCATTACTCACTCAAATTAGCTCTCTCGATGAGCTATCAAAATTTGCAGTAACACAAAGTGACACGAATACGCATTGGATTGATAAGCTACAACAATTGAAGCCGAATGCTGCCATTGTTGAGATTTCTGAATTTACCAGTGAAGATTTGGACGCACTGTCTAACGCCGATGACATCGACGATATGGATTTGATCCTCATTAGCTCTGGTAACCCAAATCCACATTTAGATACGCTAATGAATCATGGCGCTATCTTTCATTACCGTACTCCCGTCAACATCTCTATCCTCGAAGACACTCTTAGCGACTTCGCTCAATACTTTCAGCAAAAGCAAGAAGAAGGGCGCAAGATTTCCACCAGCGACTTAGACCAATTCGGCATGTTAGTTGGCTCATCCAAACCAATGCATAAGCTTTACCGAACCATCAGACGTGTTGCAAAAACCGAAGCCAATATTCTTATTGTCGGTGAAAGTGGCGCGGGTAAAGAGTTAGTGGCACAAACCGTCCACTTCGCCAGTGCGCGTAAAAATGGCCCGTTTGTAGCAATTAACTGTGGCGCAATTAGCCCAGAACTCGTGGATAGCGAACTGTTTGGCCATGAAAAAGGTGCATTTACCGGAGCAAACCGAGCACATCTAGGTGTGTTTAAACAAGCAGAAGGGGGGACATTATTTCTTGATGAAATCACCGAAATGCCAATCGAACATCAGGTTAAATTATTACGCGTATTAGAGACTGGAGAATACCGACCGGTTGGCAGTAATAGCGTAAACATGGCCAATACTCGAATCATTGCGGCCACCAACCGGGATCCACAGGTGGCGATTGAAGAGCAATATTTACGTGAAGACTTATATTTTAGGCTAGCCCATTTCCCAATTCAGGTTCCGCCTTTACGCGAAAGAGACGGTGATATTGTCAGCCTAGCCAAGCATTTTATTGCTCACCGTAATGCCAATGAAACCGCATCAAAAACGATTTTAAATTCTGCAATCAAAAAAATTGCTGCCCACAATTGGCCTGGTAACGTCAGAGAATTAAAGCATTCAATTGAACGAGCATTCATTCTCGCAGATGATATTATTAAAGAAGAGCACTTAATTTTTGATACACCACCTCTTGAAACTGGCACCACGATGGAAGAGATGATTCCAGCAGGCGTCCCTCTTGAAGAAATAGAGAAAGCGGCAATCATCAATACACTAGAAGAAAATCTAGGTAATAAGACCGAGACCGCGCAAGACCTTGGTATCAGTGTTAAAACGCTTTATAACAAATTAGATAAATACCACGAGTAAACCGACCTTATGTAATCAGTAAATAGTGAATATTTTATATCACTATTTCCGATAAGAATCCTTCACTCTCTAAGAAGCTGTGGCTCTATGCTTGTGAGGGAATCCTCGTTTTACATATACATTTATAAACATTACAAATGTATTCTTAATATTCACTTTCCGCTTTCAGCAATCCATAAACCGCATGATCAATAATACGACCATTCAAGTTTTCACGATGAGAAATAGTGCCTTCAAGCTTCATCCCCAAACGTTCACACACGCTACGACTAGGTTGATTTTCAACACCCGCGGCAATCTGAACTTTCTCAAGACCAAAATCCGTAAAGGCGATATCAATAAACTTAGTCACCGAACGAGTAATAATGCCTTTACCTTGATGAACTTCACTTAACCAATAACCGATTTCGGCCATTTTTAAACTGTGATTAATGGTATTAAAACTAATATTACCCACTAGGTTATCTTGATAGAGAATACCGCAAGTCATGCTTTTTCCTTCGGCATAATCAAGCAAAGATTTCCGGATAAACCTCAAAAAGAAATCTTCGGTTTTTGCATAAGGTGGCCAAGCTAACCATCGAGATAAATACGTTTGTTGGCTTGAAACAATGTCAAGATATTGCTTGGCAAATGATGGCTCAATAAGCGCCAATTTTAATTCACTATCCACTTCTAGTACGAACATAAATCCCCCCTTAAAACTAACGCGGATTGATTATAGAGTGACTATCATAAGGTCATTCATGCTTCATCATGAACGGTATTTATGCAACAGTTCGATTGGAATATGGCAATAATCACCCGGGTTTAACGTTAGTCGGTCTTGGTGCTCATCATCACTTTTCACATAGTTTGTCAGTGGCTTAATTTCAACAACGATCTGATGCGCATCACGTCTGGATTTAATATAACCTCTAACCGCCGCTAAGTGTTTGGCATCGCGGCTATACACACCAGTGCGATATTTTTCCCCTACATCGTCTCCTTGACGATTCACACTGTATGGGTCAATGATTTCAAAAAAATAATCCATTAACTCTTTAAGCGACACTTCTTGTGGATCAAACTGGGTTCGTACACATTCAGCATAACCATCATAATCCGTTTCAGTGGTATCCGATGAGCCATTTGCTCTTCCCGCTTCCGTCACAACAACACCAGGCAAATGGCGCATAAATTCTTGTACGCCCCACAAACAACCACCAGCAAAAAAAATCTCTTCCATCGTTACACTTTACCTCAAGGATTGATACTGAGCGGACTCTATCAAGATTTATAAGATAAATGAACTCTGAACTCGAAAGTATTCACCACATTAATAGGATGTTATGTAATGGGAACTTATCGCGCAGTCGCGACCATAATATATCACCTCATCCTACTGAGATAATATGCGTTCTACCTTACACTCTGACCTTCTACTTCATGCTTGCTGCTTGAGTAGATAAAGTACAACGCAATACCTAAACAAATCACCGCGCCAATTCGGCTGTTGGAAAAGTGTAGCGCTTCATTACCAAACCAACCAAAATTATCAATTAACATACTCATCAGTAGTTGACCAAAAATAACAGCTACCGTCGCCACTGCTGTCCCAATTCGTTGCACAGCAAAGACCATGATCACAATATAGGGCACGCCGCACATGGCACCTAGTAATTGCCATTTAGGCACATCCAACAAAGTCATGCTTTGTTTCGGTTCAAAGTAAAAAATTAATAACCCTGTTACCAAAGCACCAAGAGAAAATGTTAAAAATGCGCAACGAAAAACCCCAACTTTACTACCAAGTTGACCATTAATTGCCGCTTGTATACTCAGTGTTGCGCCACCTACAACGGCTAACATTATCATTATAACTATCATCAATTTCACCTAACCTTGTGCCATAAGAACGAGTGCAGCAATTATAAAAGCCAACGCAATAAATCGTTGACGATCAATCGGACGCGGCTGAGTCGAAAAAAGCCCATAATGATCAATAATGAGACTTTTCGCCACCTGCCCCATAAGAATGCCGATCATGGTCATGGCTATCCCTATGATAGGTACCGTTATTGTCAGTATGACGACATACACAGGACCAAGGATCCCTCCCAAAAGTGTCCAAGAAGGTTGAACAAAAAATGATGGACAATTACGAGGACTAAAAAATAACATCAAGATAAATGTTAACGCGGCACCTACCCCAAAAATACTTAATGTGGCCCATAATTCGCCAACTTCTGAGCCTAAGGGGCCAAGTAAACCAGCTTCAACTGAGAGTCCCATTCCCCCCATAATGACAAACAAAATTAAAATCAATTGCATAAATGAACTCCTATCAATAAACCGAGCATCATAGCCTAGTGATTGCATACAAAAAATGGGATAATTAGTGAAACACCTTTGCAGGAATAGCACAAATGAACGACGTCAACGCTATCAATGTACGAGCTTTAAAATTTTTTATTCAAGTGTATGAAAGCAAGAGTTTCTCGGTGGTAGCTCGTCGCGAAGGGGTCTCCCCATCCATGGTATCGAGAGTGATCCTTCAATTGGAAGAGGCACTTGGTCAGCCTCTTTTTTATCGAAATACTAGAGCCATAATACCCACCGAGGCAGGCAGAATTTTTAATGATTATGCTCGTACAATGACAGACCAGCTCAATAAAGTCCGTAATGAATTACAAGATAGGACAACCGAGCCAAGAGGATTAATAAGGGTTAATGCCCCGGTTTTCTTTGGCCAAAAGCATATCGCTCCCTGGCTTGGAGGATTTTTAAATCGATACCCCAAAGTACAAGTTGAATTAACTCAAACGGATGATTTCATTAACCCGCATATTGACGCTGCTGATGTGATTTTTAGAATTGGCTCACTGGCGGATTCATCATTTCATGCTCGTATTCTGGGAAGCCAGTCTTATCACTTAGCGGCCTCCCCGACTTATTTAGCCAAACATGGTGTACCTAATATGCCCGTAGATCTGATTCATCACCACTGTCTGACTTACAGCGGCTACTCCGGCCAAAATCGTTGGCTATTTTTAGATCCTAATCACACCGAAGAATCGATATGGAGGCAACAAAATATTTCACCGACTTTGGTGTCTAATAATGCAGAAAGTTTACTGATCGCTGCATTAAATGATGCTGGAATTGTACTATTTCCAGATTGGCTCATCGGCGATCACTTACAAAGTGGTCATTTAATATCACTACTTAATCATTACCAGCCAACAATAAAAACAAGTTCACAAAATATCACCGCTATTTACCCTAATACACGTAGACCACCATTAAATGTTCGAGTATTTATCGACTATTTTATTGAAATTTATGGCTCACCACCGTATTGGAAATTGTCGTAAGGGTAAACAAGGGTACCTTTTTAGAAATCAAAGATAATAAAAAACGGTGTTTGTCAAACTAGTTGTCGCGATCACTACGTTATGCACTCTCAGCCTTGACACTATTTTGTTCAGGGTTTAAGTACACTTCTTTTGGTAAATCCCAATTACGGATATTACCGCTCCAGCGCTCAGGGTGAGCATCTTTAGCACCTTGATAAACTTCTTTTCTATTAGCCAATATGTCACCCGCTAATCCTGAATGCCTTTGATGTGGGCTGACGTATTTGATGCCACTATGTTTGTGGTTAAAATTATACCAGTGGCTAAATTTCAACACCCAACTACGCGCCTCATCAATTGTTGAAAACCCTTTATACGGATAGTCAGGGCGATATTTACACGTTTTAAATATCGACTCAGCATAAGCATTATCATTGCTCACCCTAGGACGATTAAAAGACGACACGACACCTAAACTATAAAGTGTTTCAAGCATTGATGAGCCTTTCATTGGGCTTCCATTATCCGAATGCAGTACCAGAGGATTATCTTTAACTCCTTCTTTTAAATGAGCTTTCTTAATTAATATTGATGCATTTTCTGCTGATTCGTCATCATGAATTTCCCATCCAACAATCTTTCGACTAAATATATCGAGTATCAAATATAAATAAAAATGCAGCCCTTTAGCGGGGCCTGGTAACCAAGTAATATCCCAACACCACACTTGGTTTGGCCCTGTAGCACAGTGTGTCGTCGGTACTTTTCTCTCTTTTATCTGACTACGTCCGCGAGCGTTTTGCTGTTTTTCTTCATGAAGAACACGATAATATGTTGATTCAGAAGCAAGATAAATACCCTCATCTGCTAATGTAGGGACGATTTGGCTTGGTGGTAAGCTCTTAAAATCATCGCTATTAACGATGGCTAATATGTTATCTCTCTCTGCTTTTGATAGCTTATTTTTTGGCTCAGGGCGCTGAGATATTGGTCTACCATCTGTTTTTATGTTCCCGTCAACAGTCCAACGTTGATACGTCCGGACACTGATCCCAAGTTCACGGCAAGCTTTAAACTTTGGCGCACCAGAACTCACAGCTTCATTAACTAGTTTAACTGCTTGAATGCGAGCTGAGTCGAGGATCATTCGTCCTCGGCTTCCCCCCAGATCGCATTTGCTTTTTTTCTTAACACCAATAGTGCTGCGGTTTCAGCGAGTGCCTTATCTTTTCGACGTAGCTCCTTTTCTAATTGATTGATCTGTTTTTTATCTTTCTTTGTTTCGGTGGAGAAGGCTTTTTCTTGCTCTTTAACGTTAGCGTTTGCATCTATACACGCATTTCGCCAAGCCGATACTTGTTCCACATAAAGACCTTTGCCTCGGCAATATTCCGCTAACTCAGCTTGATTTAAAGAGGCTGTTTCCAACACGACTGAGAATTTATTTGCTGATGACCACTGCTCAGCATTCTTTCCATCACCTGGCACTAAATGCCCCTTATCAATTGCTTGTTTTCGCCAATTATACAAGGTTGATTCACCAATCCCCATCTCGATTGATAATTGGGCTATTGCTATATTATTTGGAGGCATCATCTTCTGAAGAGCCGACTCTTTGCTTTGCGCTGAATAATGTTTCATTGTTACTCCACGCCCTCTGTTTAATGGTTGAATATTAAGCGCGACAACTAGTCTGACAGAGAGGGAAAACGAGAATACCCAATCGATATACTCGTTTTATTTTCTTCAATGACTCTCAGATCGTATTGTTAAAAAGCGGGCTCAATCGTGCCTTTAAACGTAGTATCAATAAAAGCTTGAATCGGCTTTGAATGGTAGATTTCAACAAACTTCTTATAGGTTGCATTGTCTTTATCTGCTTCTCGTGCAGCAATAACCATAACGGCCAGTTCAGCATCTTTGGCTTCAAAATACAGGCCCTGTTTCTTCGGATCTAAGCCTGATGACATGACGTAGTTCATCGTGATGACAGAAGCGGCTGCATCACTTAATGTACGTGGTAACTGCGCGGCATCCATTTCGATAAATTTGAATTTTTTCGGGTTTTCAACCACATCATAAATCGTCGCTTTATCGCCTAGCCCAGGTTTGAGTTTTATAAAGCCTGCATCTTCAAGTAATAGCAATCCACGACCACTGTTTGTCGGATCATTGGGAATAGTGATGGTAGCGCCTTCAGGTAAATCAGCGAGAGAGAGATATTTGTCAGAGTAAATGCCCATGCGCATTAAAATAGAACGGCCAATGGACACCAGTTGCTTTTCATTGTTGTTATTATAATTATTTAAGAAAGGTTGATGCTGGTAGCTATTAAGATCAATCGTACCATCGGCCAAAGCCGCATTAGGTGTGATGTAATCGGAAAACGTTACAACTTCAACGTTTAAACCTTGTTTTGCAGCTTCTTCTGCGACAGCTTCTACTACTTGAGCATGAGGCCCCGCAGTTGCACCCACTTTAATCGTATTATTATCTTTTTCACCACAGGCCGTTAAGCCAACTAATAACGGTAAAGCACACAATAGTGTAATGATTGTTTGATTGAATTTCATAATATCCCTTTCATAAAATAGCCGTATAGACATCTATAAATAGGATACATTGAACCTCTAAATATTCATAATAGTTTTATAACTAATTAACGCGTCATTTTTCGATGCCATCTAAATCTAGGTTGAAACATCAAACCTAAAAAGAAAAATACAAATTCAAATACAGCCAACACCAACAAACCAAACCCAATCCCTATACTAATCGCTTCACCATTTAAAATCACTTTATACTCATAATGGTTCCAAACATCATCGCGAATTTCAGTAATAGGACTAACGAACACCTGAAAATAAGGGCTATATATTGATTGATGAAAAGTCATTTGTGCCTGAGTGAGTCGTTGATTCCTGGCAACTAGAGCTCTGATGCTTTGTCCACCTGCCACAATTACCGGATCTTGATTACGAGCGTAGTGCTTGAGTAGCAGGTCAATGTTGCCATTAAAGAATTGATCAGCATCTTGTTGAAATTGTGATAAACCTTTTAACGATTCCGCTACTCGAGCATCAAGATTTTGACCATATTGGCTAACAAATCCCGGAATTTGCACTCCCATTAACACGCCTAATATCAACACAGCAAGCTTGAGATAATCCATGATCTTTTTCATTAATAGTTCCTCTCCCTGATGGCTAAATCATTACCAACTCAATGTCATTATATATTGCGGCCCCACAGGCCCACCGTGGTAAAGATTGCCTGTATCTTGAAATCCTGCTTTTAAATAACATTGATACGCGGCCACATTGCGGCAATTAACAGTAAGGTAAGCGGCAGTTTTTTCTGAGTATGCACGTTTCAAATAATCGGGTAATGCCTGTAATGCTTGAGTGGCAATTCCTCTACCTTGAAAGGTTTCGTCAATTAATAAAGCGCGTATACCAAGCGC
Organism: Vibrio casei; assembly: GCF_002218025.2. Taxonomy (NCBI): domain Bacteria; kingdom Pseudomonadati; phylum Pseudomonadota; class Gammaproteobacteria; order Vibrionales; family Vibrionaceae; genus Vibrio; species Vibrio casei. The sequence goes on from NZ_AP018681.1 coordinate 1,139,601, forward strand.
AGCAGAATGTGAGTCTATTTCGACGTCGAATGCTTGATTAGACAGATAGTTCATATCCAATAGAAAGAAACCAACGACCACGCCATCATCGAGAATTAAATGCGGATGTTCGTGATCATCAAGCTGTTCGATAACGCTCAAAACATCGCTGATGGTAAATTGAACCTGCTCTGGTTGCACTTTAAGAGGAGCGACTTGAGCTGATTTTTTTGGTGTGTATTGTTCAATGGTAACCATGTTTCACTCCTATCTCACCAAGGCATTTGTAATCAACGTTTAACGAGAATACATCACGGGAAGGAAAAGCATAATGCTTTAAGGTAAGTTTGCGGTTAAATGATGAAAGTGGAAATGACATCATGATGAAAATATTGATGATTAACCTCAATCTACCCACAAAGTTCAATGTTGCCTTGCTGGTTCGAGGCGTATCATAACCTTAATAAATGGAGGGGTTATGAATCACAAACCAGACCGAACAGAAGCAATGCAACTCATCATTGACGAAGCGAAAAAAACATTCCCACTTTATGAAGAAGAGACTTTTGTTTGTGGCACAGAAGGCAATTGTATTGGTTGTCCGAAGAAGCTGATGGAACTGGTTGATTCAGAGCTTTGTTATTGGGAGAGTGCGTTAAAACGCGGCGTGACTCCTCAGTTTGATGAAATCCGCCGCTTTGGCAAGTTGTGCAAAAACGTTAAACGTGGCTTAGTGCGTAATAATATTCTTTGATCTTTATTTCAACTCAGCGGTGGCTACGGTTGCAGTTGGAGTATGCTTCACTTGATTAAATAAACTCAACCCAGAAAATATGCCTAATAGAGCAAACACCACCCATAGCCAAATCGATGAAAAGCCATTCAAGCCCAGTAGCCAACCCGCCCCCCAATTACCAATAAAAGCAAAAAAGCCCCCAATACAAGAATACAGACCGTAATAACTGGCAATATTGTTAGACCCAGCATAGCGTGGAATATGCGCGCCGATTAATGGGTACACCATCATTGAACCGATACTCAATAAACTGGCACACAAGATAAAAGAAACGGCTGGGTAACCTTCAATGCGCACACTCAATGCAAGGAAAGAGCAACCCATGATCGCCATGCCATAACCCATACCTTTTGCGATACCTAAATGCTTTTCAATCCAACGGCTAATCGGTAATTGTAATAACACGCCCAATATCGAAGAGGTTAAAAATACCAAGGTAGTATAAGAAGGATCGCCAGTTTGAATTTTCACTTCATTGGGAATCGATAAGTACAATTGGTGGAAAAGTATTTGAAATACCGAGGCTGCCAGCACAAAGCGCATGAATGCCCGATGCTTTAACATCATTAGCCACTCCACCCAAAATGCTTGAGGCGCGGCGTCTTGAACGTGTTGCTGCTCTTTTGGTAGGTAGTACCATTGCAGAATAAAAAGAATAGAAAACAGAAAAGCAGAGCAATAACCAACAGCACTAAAGCTAATAGTAAACAGCGCTAAGCCAATCACTGGGCCAGTTAATTTACCGATTTCTGTGCATAAATTTTGCAGTGCAAACACCCGGTTTCGTTCAGCATGATCGGGATATTCAATCGACAAATAAGCCTGACTACTCGGAGTAAATAACGCGCCAGCAAATCCCGTAAGGAAAGCGCCAAACACAATCAAAGAAAAATCATTACTGACTGCTAATAATAAAAATCCAGCAATACGAACCAAACAACCAATTAGAATAAGGCGTTTATAGCCAAATTTATCGCCTAGTGTGCCACCAACCAGAAACAGACCTTGCTGGCTTAACACTCGTAACCCAATAATTAAGCCGACATACCAACTGCTGTAACCAAGATCTTGTAAGTGCTGCGCCAAATACGGCAACAACATATAAAAACCTAAATTAAAACTAAAGGCATTAAAAACTAGCACACGGCTAGCCGGCGATAGCAAAGCCCAATCTTTTAAAAACTGTGTCGATTTCATCAATTCGCTAGACTCTTAAGTTTACGCAACACGTTGGACTTTTGAACGTAACGTTCTAACAAAAGGTCGACCGCTATCATCAACAATCACATTAGCGTCCACATCATAAATGTCTTTGATTAACGATGACGTCAGCACTTGGGTTGGGTGGCCAACACTGACTAACTCCCCACCTTTTAACACTAACAGGTTATCAGCATATTGAGCCGCTAGATTTAGATCATGTAACACCATTACCGTCACGTATTTCTGCTTCACGGTTTCATACGATAAATGCTCAAGCAAGACATGCTGATAGTGTAAATCGAGGGCGCTGACCGGCTCATCGAGCATCATAATTTCAGGCTTACGCATTAAAGCTTGAGCAAACAAAATCATCTGCCGTTGCCCACCACTAAGGGTGCGAACATCGCGATTGGCTAACTCAGCAAGACCAATATTATCCAAAATACGAATCGCTTCTTTTAATACTTCTTCACTCAACGATAAACTGAGCGCATCAAGCCGCCCGAGTAACACCACTTCGATAACCGTTAAATTGACATCTAAATGGATGTCTTGTGGCATGTAACCAAAGCGATTACGCCACTTGGATAATGCTTGCCCTGAAAGATGGTCGCCGTTAAAGGAAATGTCACCACTCGTCGGTTTGATATCACCAAATAACGTTTTTAATAAAGAACTTTTACCAGTGCCATTCGGGCCTAAAATCGCCGTCACTTGGCCCGGTTTTAAATCAAAACTTAAACCATTGGCTAAGGTTAAGTCACCAATAGATGTCGTTAAAGACTGTACCGAAAGCATGCTTAACCTCTTTTGAAAATAATCAGCCAGAAGAAAAAAGGAACCCCAATAATGGCGGTCACAATCCCGATCGGGAAAAGCGCTCCGGGAACGATAATTTTGGATAATACTGATGCGGTTGATAACAAAAACGCACCGATTAAGAAAGATAATGGCAGGAAGAAACGTTGATCTTCACCTACTAATATTTTGGCAATGTTAGGCGCCACAATGCCGATAAAGCCAATAATACCAACGAAGCTGGTTACGGTGGCGGTCATCAATGCGACAATGAATAATATCTTCAACCTCAACCTAGCGACATTCACGCCAACACTTTTCGCGCGTTCTTCTCCGAGTCTTAATGACGTTAGCTTCCAAGCATCTTGTAGTAGGAAGTAGGTTCCGCCAATCACAACCGCCGTTACAATCGCTAAATTAGACCAGGTTGATTTAGATAAACTACCAAACAGCCAGAATAAGATTTGCTGACTTAACTCAGGCGAAGAGATGAACTGCACAAGGGACAGTAAAGATTGGAACAAAAACAACAGAGCGATACCGGCTAAGATCAACTGACCAGAGCTAATATGCCTCATTGACGCTAATGCAAATAAGAAACAGGCCGACAGCATACAACACACAAATGCACCAATTGGCACGGCGTAATCACTGTTTAAACCGAGTGAACCAATATAAAGCATTAACGCGGCGCCAAACCCTGCAGCCGCCGCCATGCCTAGCGTATAAGGGCTTGCCATTGAATTATTCAATAAGGTTTGCATTTCAGCACCACCGACACCTAGCGCGCCACCAACTACGATGGCCATTAAAGCAATCGGCAAGCGAAGGTTAGTCACAATAATTTGTGTGGACGGTTCGACTTGGAAAGGTAACCCGATAAATTCAAGTAGTGCATACAACACTTTCGACACATTAAGCATCGATGGACCGGTCATAATATCAAAGATAAATGAACCTAATAATATCGCCACAAACAACAAAATCGTGGTCACTCGGCGACGCTCGCTTTTTCTTTGTTGTGCAACAGCTTGTAATAACAAATCGGCTTGCATCTATTTTTTACCTTACCTAAATACCTTCATAACGTATGTGCAATTAAGCGATTATCACTTGATGAATATCGATAAAAACGACTAAGCTACACACAAAGACGAATAGTATTGATAATTAATATCAACATCAATTAGTATTGTATCAAATTGTGAAAACCATTTCGCTCTAAATAGACCTATCTATTACAAGGAATTATAAAAAGTCATGTTGAAATATATTCTTATTGCACTCGCCACGATCAGTGTGACGGCACAAGCTGCCATCACCACCGTGACCGATGTATTGGATCGCAAAGTCACGTTTGATGCCCCCGCCAAAAGAGTGATAGTCGGTTTCTATCCAGAGGATTACATGGCAATTGGCACAGTGAAAGCCTATGACCACGTAGTTGGTATGTCGAAATACATTTGGCAAGCAAGGGCTGCCAGTTGGGAAGAGTATGTAAAAGCAGTGCCTTCTTTAAACAAGATTCCTGAAATTGGCCGAGTAGACACCAACACCTTTTCCGTTGAAAAAGTGATCAGCTTAAATCCAGATTTATTGATGCTTGCCGATTGGCAATACAAAGCACTAGAAAGCGAAGTTAAGCGAATCGAAGCAGCGGGCATTCCCGTTGTAGTGGTCGATTACAATGCGCAAACTGTCGAACGTCATGTGCAAAGTACCTTACTGATTGGTGAAATTACAGGTCAAAACGAACGTGCGAAAACCATTGCTCAGGAATATAAAAAGACCGTTGATACTATCGAAAGCCGCTTAAAACAAGCGAATTTACCAAAACCTACGGTTTACACTGAATATGGCGCGTCAGGCATCAATGAAATTGGTTATACCTTTGGTAAAAACATGTGGGGTGCCATCTCAACCATGGCCGGGGGCGATAACATTTCCGCGCCTTATGTTGAATGGTGGGGTAAACTCAACCCAGAACAAATCTTAGTCAGCAACCCAGATATTATTGTCATGACTGGCTATGAAACAGGCAGCACTGATACTGCAATGATTATGGGGGAAGGTGTGAGCGAAGACCTCGCGAAAAAGCGTCTGCAAGGATTCAAACAGCGTAACGGTTGGTCGACACTTACTGCGGTACAAAATAACCGCATGTATGCTGCCTATCACGGCGCTTGTCGAACCATTATCGATGCGGCAATGATTGAGTTTTACGCCAAAGCGATGTACCCAGATTTGTTTAAAGACTTAAACCCAAAACAGTCTTATCAAGCATTTTATAAAAAATACCTTCCGATTACCCCTCAAGGGACTTTCATGACGCAGCTTAAATAATACACTGAAGCATTAGGAATAAAAAAGCCTCACGGGAATATTCATCACGTGAGGCTTTATTGATTCTAAACACCATTTGTCACTAATACATTGTTACTAATAGGCTTTATCACTAACAGAATTAGTCTCTAAGAAGCGGCGTTTATCCTTAAGAAGCAATGTTTATCTCTAATCTGCTAGGCGACAGACAGCTCAATCGCAATATTACCACGCGTTGCATTTGAATATGGGCAAACTTCATGTGCTTTATTTACTAGTGCTTGAGCCGTCGCTTTATCAAGATCACCAACATTCACTTCCAGCTTCACAGCAATACCAAATCCACCTTCAATTGGCCCAATAGACACTTCAGAATTAATATGAGTCTCTTTTGGTAATGCCACTTTTTCTTGGCCTGCCACTAATTTTAGTGCGCCAATGAAACACGCCGCATAACCTGCCGCAAATAATTGCTCTGGATTCGTACCTTGACCATCATCACCACCTAAACCTTTAGGTGTTGAAAGTGCAACATCTAAACGGCCGTCATCTGATTTTGCTGAGCCTTCACGTCCACCTGTTGCCGTTGCTTTAGCGGTATAAGCAACACTTTGTAGTTCTTTCATCATTGATTCCTTATTCGTTTAGAGAGTAGAGTCACAAAAAATACTTTGCATGCAAAATACTAGAACGAACCATCAATAATTGCAAATAATTTGCATGCAAATTAAAATAAGATTAATTACTACGAGAGAATAGACATGAAACATCCACAACTCAAACTCGATAACCAAATCTGTCATCGTTTATACATGGCATCTAACGCGCTCACACGAACCTACCGTGAGATGCTGTCTGAACTAGATCTTACTTACCCACAATATGTCGTAATGATGGCCTTGTGGGAACAAGACAACATTAGCATTACCAAACTATTAGAAAAAACGGCTATCGATGGCAGCGCCATGACTCAGATACTCAAAAAAATGAGTGATAAAGGCCTATTGAATATTATTAAAGATGGGAAAGACAACCGTAAACGGCTGGTTACACTACAAGACGATGGCAAAAAAATACAAAACAAAGCAGCATCAATCCCTCAGTCGATTCGTTGTCAATTCCCAAGCTTAAGTCATGAAGATTCAGAGAAATTGATCCACTTACTCGATAAAGTTATTCACGATGCCGAGTCGGTTAAGAGGCCTTAAATAAATGAACCTAAATAGATAAAACTGAGTAAATAAACATAAACAAATAAGCTTAGATCTCATAAAACCACTTTCTCTTTAGAGACAAAAGCAAAATTATTTTTCCCCGTTCTCTTCACCCCATACATAGCATGGTCAGCCATTTTAATTAAATCATGTGGATCAATGGCATCCTTAGGATATAAAGCAATTCCTATACTTGCACTAACATTGACTTCTATTCCATCAATATCAAAAGCTTCTGATACCGCTTTAATCATTCTTTCAGCAATCACAGTAATCGCAACATTGTCTGAAACATGTTCTAACACCACAATAAACTCATCGCCACCAATACGAGCAACCGTATCGGTATCGCGAACACAAGCACACAGGTTTTTAGTGAGTTGTTTAAGTAATTTGTCTCCAGTAGCATGCCCGAACGTATCATTTACGGCCTTGAAACCATCAATATCAATAAATAACACCGCAACTTGCCATCCACGCTCTTCGGCCTCAGCGATGGCACTATTTAATCGCTCCATCATTAATGCTCTTGTTGGTAGCCCAGTTAAACTATCATGGTGAGCTAAGTGATGAATTTTTTGCTTTGCTTCTTTAATCGACGTGATGTCTTCTTTGACCGCAACGAAATGGCTAATTTTTCCATTAGCTTGTTTCACTGGGGCAATAGATGCCACTTCCCAATAACCTTCTCCATTCTTTTTAAAATTATGAAACTCACCGCGCCAAGTATTCCCTTCTCTTAGCTGCCTCCACATTTCTTCATACACATCAGGCGATAATTTATTTGAACGGAAAATACTTGGATTCTTTCCTATTAATTCATCTTTTAAATACCCTGACGTATGTAATGCCGCCGGGTTAATATATTCAATATTGCCACTATTATCGGTGATCACAATAGAAGAAGCGGATTGCTCTACCGCTAATGATACAGTTCGTAATCTTAACTCTAAAATTGAATACATTTGTAAAATAAGCGTAATTGCCATTCCACCTACAAAGAAAATGCCACTTAAATACAATAAGGTAGTCGAAAAACTATCTTCAATAACCGACTGTTCTGATGGGAATAAAAATGCCATTAAACCACGCATAAAATTCAGAAAAGCAAATAAACCAAAAACAATGGCAACCGCATGCCCTGCCGAACGTTGAGCCTTATTTCGATCCGTTAATAATGTCACAACAATCGCCATGCACACAAAAACAATAACAGCGGAAAATACCAAAATTCGAACGCTTTGATTATTGTCTATGTAATAAAAATAATAAAAAAGACAAGCCGCAATGGGCAAAGATCCATAATCAAAAAATAATAAAGGGGGTCGTTCTGTAAAAATTCGAATACCACGTAAAATAAGCTGAAAGCCAAACACATAGCATAAATTAGCTAGGATGAGAGAAGTAAGATCAGGCACAACATCACGCAGTGATACTAAAAATGTAGCCATTGCTAAAATCACCATGCCCGCAGCCCAATAGCCAACACCATTGCGTTGTTTTTGAGATCGCCAAAGAAAAGTCAACGTAATAGCTGAACCAATCGCAATCATGCCAATTACAACGAGCAGAGTTCTGTTATCAAGAATAAGCATTATGGTACCACGTGAATAATATTTTCAATCTAAGAGGGTATCCCAAACGCACCGTCACACATAACCTTCGGGAATGTATATGATAAATACATTCAGGTTAAAAATCACTCTATATCTATATTTACTCTGGTTAAGTTTTAATTATAAAGATAACTAACATGATAATAATGCAATATTAGATAAGAGAATCATAAGTAAGTTCGACCATTTGGGGTTATTTTAAAAAAATGGACTTATTTATACACATAAAGCCACTTAATAAACAAAATAATCCAGCGTAAATATCAACAACCTAGAACACATTATTCACAATACTCCCTCTTCATCGTCAAAAATAACAATGACTTAATGCCTACCATTAAACAATAATAATGAAGATGTATTTTTTATTAAAATCCAAAAATAGAAATATTGCTAATGCATCAAAAATAACAAAACCCTTTTTTATATGATATCGCTGCATCGATCCCCACTTGATTTTTATCTATAGTGTTCTAAGTTTTATTGAGCAACAAACTCACTAATAAAGACACAAAAAAATACAATAAACCAATAAATCAATAACTTAAAAAAATTAACAATAATATAGAAAACTCAAAAAAGCATAGAGAACGTAACAATTTTCATATTTAAAGATGAAATAGACGACAAATTTAATGTTAATTTTTGCTATCAAGATCAACCTATGACGATAAACCCAAATAAAAATGTGACAAATATCACGATGATTAAGGTCACTTATTCTCGTGATGTTTATAGTGAAAATTGTTTATGAAAAGATAATTGATTGATAAAGATTATATCCCAAGGAAAGGAGAACCAATGTTTACTCGAAATAGCCTAAAGAAACTTGCAACCGTATCTTGTGTCGCGGCCAGTATTGGATTTTCAAGCTTCGCGAGTGCTGATACTTGGCGTTATGCTCATGAAGAGTATGAAAATGATGTACAGGACGTTTACGCACAACAATTTAAAAAATACATTGAAGATAATTCCGATCATAGCTTAAAAGTTTACCGCTTCGGTGAGCTGGGTGAATCTGACGATATTATGGAACAAACACAAAGTGGCATCTTACAGTTTGTAAATCAATCGCCCGGTTTTACGGGTTCCTTGATCCCAGAGGCTCAAATTTTCTTTATTCCTTATCTCATGCCTACTGACATCCAAGCTGTGATTAAATTTTTTGGTAGCAGTAAAGCCATTAACGAAGACTTCCCTAAACTTTATGCCAAGCAAGGCTTAGAGCTATTGAAAATGTACCCAGAAGGCGAAATGGTACTGACAACCGACGAACCCGTCACATCACCTGAAGAGCTAAAAGGCAAAAAAATTCGGGTTATGACCAATCCATTGCTTTCATCTACCTATGAAGCATTTGGCGCAACCCCTACGCCGCTTCCTTGGGGAGAAGTGTACGGAGCACTCCAAACCAATATGATTCAAGGTCAAGAAAACCCTATCTTTTGGATTGAATCTGGCGGCCTTTATGAAGTTTCGCCAAACTTGATTTTCACTCACCACGGTTGGTTTACCACCGCTTCTATGGCGAACAAAGAGTTCTATGATGGTTTGTCTGATGAAGATAAAGCACTGATCCAAAAAGCCTCTGACTCCGCTTATAAAACAACGATCAAACACATCACAGGCCTAGCCGCTAAATCTCTAAAACAAATTCAAGAGAAGAGCGATAAAGTCACTGTAACTCGTTTAACCGATGAACAACTGGCTAAGTTTAAAGAAAGAGCGCCTCAAGTAGAGAAAACGTTTATTGAAATGACTGGCGATAGCGGTAAAGCCTTATTAGACCAATTCAAGGCTGATCTAAAAGCTTCACAATAATCATCAATGTAGGATTGAGCATCGATTACCGATAACGATATTCGATGCTCTTTGTTGAAAGGAAGCACTATGCCCAATTCCGATAGGCTAGACTATCACTCCGAATTGCCTGGTATTTTAGGTAATATAGATAATTTCCTCAGTAAAATCGAAGCCGTGATGTTAGCGGTAGGTGTTTTATTAATGGCATTAAATACTTGTATTAACGTTGTCGCCCGTTTTGTTTTTGGAGAAGGGTTATTTTTCTCCGGCGAAATTAACCGCATCCTAATTATATTAATTACTTTTGCAGGGATTGGTTATGCCGCCCGCCTTGGTAGACACATTCGCATGTCTGCTTTTTTCGATATGTTGCCTGATAAAGGACGTAAATTTGTCATGATTCTGGTTTCAATCATCACCGCAATCATTATGTTAATACTGGCCTACTTCTCTTTTCAATACATTGTGAGCGTTTATGAACGAGGCCGAATTTTACCCGCACTAGGCGTTGAAATCTGGTGGATTTATATATGGGTTCCCCTCGGTTTCACCATCACTGGCATTCAATACTTTCTCACTGCGTATAAAAACTTAACCAGTGAAAAAGTTTATTTATCAAGCGGGGTCGTCGATGGCTACGCTGACCATAAACACGATCTATAAAGGCTTTCATTATGGCATTAACCTTAATGCTCATCATGCTGGTATTGCTGCTTATTGGCTTCCCAATGATGATCCCTCTCACGGTCGCAGCACTGACTGGTTTTTACATGATGTTTGGCGGTATGAGCCAAATGGATACTTTCATCCAGCAGGTTCTCGGTGGGATTCGCCCCGCATCTTTAATTGCAGTTCCTATGTTTATCCTCGCCGCCGATATCATGACTCGCGGTCAATCTGCCAACCGTTTGATCAACATGGTAATGACGTTCATTGGCCACATCAAAGGCGGGTTAGCCATCAGTACCGCGACCTCTTGTACCCTATTTGGCGCCGTGTCTGGTTCCACCCAAGCTACCGTGGTGGCCGTCGGTTCAGCGCTACGACCGAAGTTATTAAAGGCAGGTTATAGCGACTCTTTTTCTTTAGCACTTATTATTAATGCAAGTGATATTGCCTTTTTGATCCCACCGAGCATTGGCATGATTATCTACGGGGTGATCTCTGAAACCTCGATTGCCGAGCTCTTTATTGCCGGTATTGGCCCTGGGCTAATGATATTGCTGTTCTTCTCCATCTACTGCTACATCTACGCAACCATTAAAAAAGTCCCTACCGAAGAAAAAGCAAGCTGGAGTGAAAGGATCACTGCCTCTAAACGGGCCATTTGGCCACTCATGTTTCCAATTATTATCGTTGGCGGTATTTATGGTGGAGTATTTAGCCCAACGGAAGCGGCTGCCATTTGCGTGCTCTACGCCATCATTTTAGAGTTTGGCGTCTTCCGTTCACTCAACAGCCAAGATATCTACGTGATTGCTAAATCCACTGGGTTGATTACCGCAGTGGTCTTTATTTTGGTCGGAGTGGGGAATGGTTTTTCATGGATTATTTCATTTGCACAGATACCACAAACCATTTTAGATGCCATTGGTATCGATCAGATGGGCCCCTTAGGTGTGCTAGCCTCGATTTCGATCGCTTTTTTTGTCGCCTGTATGTTTGTTGATCCCATCGTCGTAATCTTGGTCTTAACGCCGATCTTTGCCCCCGCGATTACGGCCACAGGGCTTGATCCCGTACACGTGGGTATCATAATCACTCTACAAGTCGCGATTGGGTCGGCTACCCCACCGTTTGGCTGTGACATATTTACCGCCATTGCGATCTTTAAGCGTCCTTATTGGGAAGTAATAAGAGGAACCGGACCTTTTATCCTCATCCTGTTACTTTCCGCAGCATTACTAATATTTTTTCCAAGTATCGCGCTATTGTTAAGAGATATCGCCTTTGCGGATTAAGATGATGATCACTTACCCTTATTACCCAAATCACTTGGGTATGTCCTTCCTTAAGGGATGAGATAAAGGCAGTCCATATATGACGGCTGCCTTTTTAGTACTTAACCTTTTTATGAAAATCATTCACTTAGAAAGTCAAACCTTCATATTCATTGCAAATTAGAAGCATAACGGCCCACCACATCACAACGAATAACAGAGACACGTTCAACCATATCACCAAGCAAATTTCGGCTTTCAAGATAATGGGGCATTTGTTTATGTTGAGCTAATGCTGTTTCATCGTTATATATTTCATATAAATAGAAAGTATGATCGTTCTCTTGATCGACCAATACATCAAAAACTATACAGCCCTTTTCATCCCTTATAGAAGCTTTTGCGTTGTTTTTCATAATCGATAAATATTGCTCACGACAACCATTTTTCACTTCATTTTTGACAAAAATAGTAAACACATTATTTCCCTTTTTGATGATTTATTACCCAATAATTCAACTCAGACTAGACTTATAATACTTTATGATCAATATTGTATACATTAAATAACACAATAAAAAATCAGAAGTAAACATAATGCAAAGACCAAAAGCCTTAAATGGGCTAAGACATTTAGCCTTAACTGTTTATCCATTTGAAGAATGCCTTCATTTTTATCATGATATTATGGGTATGACGATCGTCAGAAAAGCCAATGAGAATTTAGTCTATCTTAGCTGTGGCAATGACAATTTATCACTAGGAAGAGCCAATAGTCCGCAGAACAATCAAAACCAATCGTTCGATCACTTCGGATTTATTGTTGATTCGAAACAAGAACTGCAACACTGGTTTGAATATCTCCAATCACAAGGTGTGCCATTATTAGATACGCCACACGATCACAGTGACGGCGCCAGAAGCTTCCACTGCATAGATCCCGCTGGCAATGTTGTCCAGCCTTTGTATCATCCAGAAATATCAGGGCAGAAATGGCAATAACTACCATTGAAACTCTATCGTTCTACCCTAGAGCAATCAACCTTACCCTTAAGATTTATTTAAAACATAATCTAATATTTCAATAACTTGACTAGTATTTCTTGCCCAAGCCTGAGCACTTGCATCCACTTCTTTAAGTGGGTGAATAATATCTTCCGCATGCAAAGTAATATATGGCTTATCTAAAGCCGCACAATAACCAGCATCGAATGCTGCATTCCACTGTTTGTATTTATCGCCAAAACGGATAATCGCAATATCGCATTTTTTTATCTGATTCTGAATTCGAATCGCATTGATCTTCGCGGATTGATGATCTCGCCAAAAAGAGGTATCTCCGACGCCTAAACCATCGCCTGCCGCATCACTACTTTCATGATCGGTCACAGCGGAAGTAAAAACGATGTCTAAACCTTTTTCTTTACAGCCTTGGATAATTTTTTCGCGCCAATCAGTATGAATTTCACCTGAAAGATAAACACTCCATGCCATCATTACTCCTTATTTCTATCAACTAGAATGATTATAAAACCAGTAAAATTGTACACAAAATTTAATTTAATTGCACTCATTTGTATAAAATAGACCTGTTCTATTTATGATAACTAACGACAGTTCACAGAACACATTTGTTCCAAATCATTATATTTTCAATCTTTTCGTATCTTTACATTTGAATCATTGATTTATACATCGAAATACATATAGTAATCGCAATGATAATAATTATCGATTACATGGAGAGAAGAAACATGAAGCCCCTTATCAAACTCGGTTTTATCGCAGCCACTTTAATTGGTTCAAGCTTAGCAACCTCTTTACCGGCGATGGCAAAATCAATTACGCTGGATCACATCATGGGTTCAACGACAATAGAAACCTCTCCGAAGCGAGTGGTTGTTATCGGTGTAGGCGCATTAGATGCCGTTAACGCATTGGGCGTCAAACCGGTAGCCGTCTCTAAAGGCGTCGTATTCCCACCATACCTTGCTCAATATGATGATCAAAGTTATCCTTCTGCTGGAACCATTTTTGAACCTAACTTTGAATCCATCTATACTCAAAAGCCTGATTTAATTATTGTCGGCCCTCGTAGTTCAAAACATTTCAAAGAGCTGTCTAAAATCGCCCCTACTTTTGTCTTTGCTGTCAAAAATGGCACCGATTACTGGGAGCACACTCAAGCACTTTGGCATGATCTTGGTGAAATTTTTGATAAGCAAGACTTTGTAAATCAAAAAATTGAAGCACTCAATCAACGCTTTTCAGCGATAAAGTCTTATAACCAAGAACACAATTTAGATGCACTCATGCTAATGAGCTCTGGTGGTAATGTGACTTCGTTTGGTGAAGGTTCTCGCTTTTCTATCCTCTACAAAGATTTTGGGTTTAAACCAACTATTGAAGTAAAAGATAACAAATCAGAAAAAACAGGTGGTCATGGTCAATTAGTTTCTTATGAATTGGTGAGCCAAGAAAACCCATCAACCCTTCTCATTTTAGACCGTGATAAATTAGTCAATAAAAATAAAAGTACAACGCGTCAAGATTTTGATAATGACTTAGTCAAATCAACCAGTGCTTATAAAAATAATCGTATGATTTATCTTGATATTCCAGCATGGTACGTCGCAAGCTCAGGCATTACCGCGACAGAAACCATGATTGAAGACATTGAATCGTTAACGAAAAATTAATCATCAGACTTAGAGGTTGTTGTGACTAAATTGCTGTTTGTTTTAGTCTGCCTGAGTCTGTCTTCACTGTTTATTGGGGTGGGTAACGTTTCGTTATCCCACCTTTTAGGCGGTGATGCCAATGCTTGGCAATTATTCGTAACCAGTCGAATTCCTCGGCTATTTGCCATTTTACTCGCAGGAAGCGGACTGAGTATTGCAGGCCTTATCATGCAACAAATTAGCCAGAACCGATTTGCAGCGCCTTCAACTTCTGGAACGATTGAATGCTCAATGCTCGGATTTGTGCTCAGTTTGGTGTTTTTTGGTAACGGCGATCAGCTGTGGCTGATTTTTGCTACCGCAATGATTGGTACCCTATTTTTTGTCCACTTAATTCAAAGAATTCAATTTAAAAATGCTGTCTTTGTCCCTTTAATTGGGATTATTTTTGGTAATATTGTTTCTTCAATGGCAACCTTCATTGCGTATAAATATGACGCATTACAAAACTTATCTGGCTGGGCTGTCGCCAATTTTGCCAATATTCTTGCCGGCAATTACGAATTACTTTACATCGCAGTGCCTGTCGCCATTTTCAGTTACTTATACGCCACTCGAATTTCCGCCGTTGGGATGGGGAAAGACTTTGCCATTAATCTTGGCCTTAACTACCAGCAAGTGATGATAATCGGTGTGGCATTGGTATCGATCATGTCAGCCTCAGTGGTCATGATTGTCGGCCAACTGCCCTTCTTAGGGTTAATTGTTCCAAACTTAGTCAACCGCTTTTACGGTGACAACTTACGTAAAAATATCCCTCGTACCGCAATATTAGGCGCCATTCTTGTACTCGCCTGTGACTTAGTAGGACGACTCATTATCTTCCCTTATGAAGTGCCGATTTCAATGGTGATCAGCTTACTTGGTGGTGGTGTCTTTATTTTTTTCGTTTTAAAAGGGATGAAACATGAACGGTAAGTGCTTCGGAGATAAACACAAAATTATCGCTATGCTTCTTCTTAGCCTCGTGATGGCCGCTCTGTTTATTGGCTATGGGTTAACCGCGGATAATTACGAGTATTTCTTGTCTCGCCGAATCCCAAAAGTCCTGGCCATCATTGTTTCTGGCTTTTCAATTGGCATCGCCTCTTTTTGCTTTCAAACGATAACCAATAACCGAATTTTAACGCCAAGCATTATGGGTTTTGATGCCTTATACTTATTGATTCAAGTGTTAGTGGTCAGCCTTTTTGGTGGGCTCAGTATAATGATGACTAACCCTGTCATGAATTTTTCAATATCCGTTTTATTCATGATGGGTTTTTCATTCATTCTTTTCCTGCTCTATTTTCGATATTCCGCAAGCAATATTATTTCACTCTTACTGCTGGGGGTGATTTTTGGGCAACTCTTTAACAGCAGCTCATCCTTTCTAACCATGTTGATGGATCCGGATGAATTTGCCACGGTACAAGCCAATATGTTTGCCAGTTTCAACAACATTCATGTTGAATTGGTGTATTGGACGTTGCCTGTTTTGCTATTGGTTATCTTTTGGTTATTTAGAATACACCGTACTCTGGATGTGTATTTACTCGACCAAGATAATGCCACCAGCCTAGGCGTTGACATTCAACGCACCACACGCACAGTGTTGCTGCTGTCTTCCGTGCTGATTGCTATCTCCACCGCCTTAATTGGGCCCATTATGTTTTTTGGGCTGCTTATTACCAACCTCACACGTGAATGGTTAAAAAGCTATCAGCACAAATACTTACTTACTGGCTGTGGTGTAATGTCGATTGCAACGTTATTAACCGGGCAATGGATTATCGAAAAAGCCTTCGGTTTTGAAACTACCCTCAGCGTGGTCATCAACTTTGTTGGCGGCATCTATTTCTTATACTTACTCTTACGAAACAAAGTGGTGTAACCCTAATGATTGAACTGAAACAACTCACAAAATACTTTGGGGACCACCCTGTTGTACAAAATGCCGATGCTGAATTTGCCAAAGGGCAAGTCACCGCCATTATTGGGCCAAATGGCGCCGGAAAAAGTACCTTACTGTCAATGGCTGGTCGTTTACTAAAACGCGACCAAGGTGAGGTATGGATAGATGGTAAAGAATTAGTCGAATGGGATACCAAAGCACTGGCAAAGCGCTTATCCGTTCTTCGACAAGCCAATACGGTTTCCTTACGCTTTACGGTGAGAGAGCTGATTTCATTCGGCCGCTTTCCTTACTGCCAAGGCAACCTAAAAACTGAAGATAATGACGTCATAGACAAGGCCATTGATTACCTCGATTTAAAAGCAATTCAATATCAATACTTAGATGAATTGAGCGGGGGTCAACGCCAACTGGCTTTTATTGCCATGGTGATCGCACAAGATACCGACTATGTTTTCTTAGATGAGCCGTTAAATAACCTTGATATAAAACACTCGCTACAAATCATGGGCACCATTCGACGCCTGGCTCACGAGCTGAATAAAGCCGTGGTTATTGTTATTCATGATATTAATTTTGCGTCTTGCTATTCCGACACCATTATCGCCTTAAAGAAAGGCAAGATTGTCGCAAAAGGCAGAGTTGAGCAAGTGATCGACGCTCAGGTATTGGCGGATATTTATGAGACACCTTTCAATGTCATTGAAGTTGATGGCAATCGAATGTGCCTGTATTTCTCATGATCCTTTCTTTTTCATGATTCTTTCTTTTTCATGATCTTTTGTTTCCCATCAAACTGATTGCCTTCTCCTTCCACGTAATAAGAAAGGAAAAGAGAAGGCAAATTGTTATTGCGTAAATCTCTATGACGGTGTCGTGGTTGCCACTCTTTTCTTATTTGGAGCTATGTTCATAACGTCGACATTCCACTCTTTAGGGGCGTTATTTTGTAAGGTTTGCAATAAGGTTTGTACCCTTAATGGCAATACCCCATTACCAAAATAACAAATAATCGCTTGAGGCTGCCCATACCAGTTGGGCAAACAACGCTGTAAATTACCCGGATGAGACCTTGAATAATTGTCGGCTATCCACGTTGGCAATAACCCAATGCCATAACCATTTGCCATAGAATCGATTTGCAAAAGTATATTATCGCTGGTTAACCGGCTTATTTTAGGCATCACCACATAATGTTGATCATAACTATTTAAATAAATCCGATTCATTCTATCTCCATCAAATGGTAACCATTGATGAGAATTCAACTGTTGAGGGTGCGAAAGTGCTGGGTGGTTCCCTAAGTAATCTGGGCTAGCATACAAACCTAATTGCCAGTAACCAATCACCTGTTTACGCCAAATACCGGGTAGCTGAGTTTCACCAATCGATATCACAATATCCGGTTCTTGTTCAAAATAATCATCTCGGGATTCGGTAAACAAACGGATATTCACTTGAGCATGATCATCTAAAAACTGATGAAGTTCTGACCTTAACCAACCACGCACAAGACTTTGTGGTGCCAATAACGTCACCTCACCACTGATGCTTTGCTTTAATGATTGCAAGGCATTTTGTGATTCTTCCGCCATGGTAAGTAAGCGCTCACAATACGTCGCAAATACTTTTCCTGCTCGCGTGAGTATTAATCTTGAACCTTGTTTAATAAATAATGTTTGCCCAAGTTCCGATTCCAACAATGCCAATCGGCGGCTAATTGTCGATTTAGGTTGATTCAACGCTTTTGCTGCTGCTGTCACACTACTGTGGCGGCTTAATGCATCAAATGCTCGTATGCCTTGAAGTTCAGTTTTCATCTCAATCCCATTTTTGGAACAGCCTGTTTCATCTATTGATCTAGTCAATAAGCGGAAATTATGAATAATTGCGAATGAATTTAAGAATCATTATCATTTAAAGGAATAATAATGTCTACCTATCGTTTACCGCTTTCCATTTTAGCGGGATCTATTTTATTGGCGACGAATACGCAAGCCGCGCAGCCTAAATCTTCCACCGAAACCATGGTGGTCACCGCTTCTGGTTTTGAACAAGCCGAAATTACCGCGCCAGCCAGTATCAGCGTCATTACGCGAGATGAGTTAGAAAACAAATACTACCGTGATGTAACCGATGCACTAAAGACCGTACCCGGTGTCACTATTACTGGTGGCGGTGACAATAAAGATATTAGTATTCGTGGCATGGGGTCGGCCTATACCTTGATTCTGGTTGATGGTAAACGTCAATCTTCTCGTCAAACTCGCCCAAACAGTGATGGCCCAGGTATCGAAGCAGGTTGGCTGCCACCGATAGAAGCCATTGAACGTATCGAAGTGATTCGTGGCCCAATGTCGACCCTTTATGGCTCCGATGCCATTGGTGGTGTGATTAACGTGATCACCCGTAAAGATGCTCAGCAGTGGCATGGTAATGTTCAAGTGGGTACGACCATTCAAGAAAGCCGTAAATCTGGCGATGAACGCAGTGCCAACTTCTTTGCCACCGGCCCGCTAACCGAAAAGCTAACCGCGCAATTTAATGGCCAAACCACCGTTCGTGATGAGGATGACATTACCAATGGCTATGAAGATAAAGATCTCAATAGCTTCAATTCAAAGCTAACTTACCAACTGAATGAAAATCATGATATTTCACTAGAAGCAGGAATAAGCGAACAATCACGCGCAGGTACGGTTGGAAAATCGGTCGCCACCAGTGGCTGCCGAGGCACTTGTGAAGATACTTTAGACGAATATAAGCGTACCAATTATGCCATCACGCATGATGGTAATTGGGGAGCCATTGGGCAATCCAATACTTACCTACAATATGAAGACTCGGAAAACAAAACCCGAGAAATGGAAAGCATGAACACCGTGTTCAAAACCAGCCTTGTCACCCCAATTTATTCTCATACTTTGACATCAGGTTTCGAATATACTTATGAAAAATTAGAAGATTACACATCCAATAGTGCGTCCGATTTAACTGAATTGGATAGCTATCGTTACGCATTCTTTTTAGAAGATGAATGGGCTATCGTCGATTCATTCAGCTTAACAGTTGGTGCACGTTTGGACGACGATGAAAACTACGGTACCCATGTCAGCCCGCGAGCTTATGGTGTATGGAGCATCACGCCTAATTGGGTTCTAAAAGGCGGAGTATCAACCGGTTACCGCGCCCCAACGTTACGTGAAACATCCGCAGATTGGGCGCAAGGCAGCCGAGGCGGTGATATTTACGGCGATCCTGATCTAAAACCTGAAACCTCCGTAAACCAAGAAATCAGCTTAAACTACCAAAATGACTTTGGTTTAAGCTCTTCTGTTACGGTTTTCCACAATGACTTTAAAGATAAAATTTCACGCATAGAGTGCCCAAGCTGTGGCCCAATCAATAGCAGCGGCAGTGTAGCAACCAAGCGTGTCAATATTGACAAAGCAACCACACAAGGGGTCGAATTTGCTCTAGGCACTCCGCTAGGTGAAAGTGTATTCTGGAATGCCAGCTACACCTTTAATGACTCTGAGCAAAAATCGGGTGATTACAAAGGCCAACCTTTAGTTCAACTGCCAAAACACTTATTTAGTACCGATCTTTCTTGGCAAGCCACCGCTGATTTAGAAGCTTGGACACAAGTGACTTATCATGGTGAAGAGATGGAACCGATCAGTGGCCCATCGTCTAGCAGCCTAGAAGCGCCGTCTTATACCTTCTTAGATATGGGCGTCAGCTATCAGTTAACGGGTAATGTCTCGGTGAATGCTGCCATTTACAACCTACTGGATGAAGAAGTCACTTACGATGATTACGGCTATGTAGAAGATGGCCGTCGTTACTGGGTAGGAATGAATGTTGGCTTTTAATTGAGTGAATAAACTTTACTGTTAATAGGGCAAAATAATGCTCGTGAAATTGCGCCAATCAATAAGCTTAATTGGCGCTTTTTTGAGGATTACATTAGCGTGAATTGGTTTTGGACATTTCTGAGTCAGTGCTTTTACTAAATTAGAAATGCTTGAATTACATCAGGTATGGCAGACTTGCTTAAACGAATGTTCTGTATCGCTGAAATAGATTCGCCCTACAAGATAAACAGCTTTGGACGATAATTGTTCATAAATAACATAGTAAGCTAAGTAGTTAGAAATTTGACCTCCTTTACTACATTACTACATTACTACATTACTATATTACTATATTACTATATTACTATATTACTATATTACTATATTAACGCCATCCTAAAGCGCATGTTTTCTATCGTAGTCAACACTTGCCTTTTTTAAGCCTTCTAAGTCATCAGAACATAATAGTCTCTTTAAGCTCTCGATTTTCTCATGTGGCCAATCATAAATTTCTAGTGCCAAAAGATCTGTTATAGTCTCCTTGGAAAAACGATATCTGACATGCTTAGCTGGTGAACCTGCAACCATACTGTAAGGTTCAACATCTTTTGTTACGACGCTGTTTGCCGCAACTATCGCTCCTTCTCCGATAGTAACACCAGGCATAATCATTGAACGCATACCAAGCCAAACGCCATCCCCAATACAAGTATCTCCCTTACCGACATATGCTTCTTCTATGAAATCCATAAACGGATACAGAGAAAACCAGTCAGCTCTGTGCGTACTGTTTCCCCCCATGACAATAATGACTTCTGCAGCAATACACACAAAGTCACCAATATGTAATTTATCGATTTTCCATTTTGGTTCCCAGTCGCGACTAAGGGCATCACCTTGAAGATACCTAACCACGGATTCTTCAAATCCTTCATCCCAGCAGTCACTATAATAACTATGTTTACCTTTTATCGTTATATTTGGGTTAGTAACAACTTCATGCAGCAACGTTACCTTTGATCCGCTCCAGCTGTTTTGGACACTGAGTTAAGTGAGTACAATCACTAACGAGGTGAACAATGACAACTAAGAAAACTAGAATTAAACATTCCCCTGAATTTAAAGCAGAAGCCCTAAAACTAGCAGAGAGAGTGGGAGTAGCTGCGGCTGCAAGGCAGCTTTCTTTACATGAATCTCAAATCTACGGGTGGCGGAAGAACTCGAAGAAAGACACCAATACTAGTCAGCGAGAACAAGAGCTAGCCGCAGAGGTTGCCAAGCTCAAAAGGCAGTTGGCTGAGCAAGCAGAAGAGCTAGAAATTGTAAAAAAGGCCGCCACCTACTTCGCGAAAAATCTAAAGTAAATTGCTACGAATTTATGCTCGAACACCTGATGTACTTCAATATTGTACGTATGGCTAAGGTATTCGGGGTATCCCGAAGTGGGTTTTATTACTGGGTTAAACATCGCCATAAGGCTAGCCAACGCGAGGCAGTTCGCCAAGAGCTTGATACAAAGGTCAAAGAAGCTTTTGATAACAGCAAAGGCCGAGATGGCTCAAGGCGAATCCAAAAAGAACTGTCTGAGAGCGGTGATAACCACAATGTGAAAACCATTGCGGCCAGTATGAAGCGTCAAGATTTAACGCCGAAAGCGGCACGTAAATTTAAGTGCACGACAGACAGCAAGCATCAAATGCCAGTTGCTCCAAACTTGCTGGCTCAGAACTTTAACGCAGCGGCTCCGAATGAAAAATGGGCGGGAGACATCACCTATGTTGCGACAAGCGAAGGCTGGTTGTACTTGGCAGTAATTATTGACCTTTACTCAAGACAAGTAATCGGATGGTCTATGGATACCAGAATGACGGCTACGCTGGTCTGTGATGCTCTATCAATGGCTTTGTTCCGTCGCGAATTTCCTGAGCAGGTTATCGTTCATAGTGATCGAGGTAGTCAGTACTGCTCAAAAGATTATCGAGACCTCATAACTGTTTATAATCTAAAGCAAAGTATGAGTAGGAAAGGAAACTGCTGGGACAATGCTTGTGTTGAGAGCTTCTTCCATTCGATGAAAGTTGAAGCGATCCAATATGAGCCGATTATGACGAGAGACCAGATGCGTCAAACGATCTTCGAGTACATAGAGGTTGATTATAATCGGACAAGAAGGCACAGTGCTCTTGGGTATCTAAGCCCTGTTAACTTTGAACAGCAAAATGTCGCTTAATGAAGTGTCCAGTCTGGCTGGAGCAGATCACTTTGACCAATGTTTAGTTTTCATACATATCCTATAATAGAACTTAAAAAGTTATCCGTAAGTAATAGAATAATCAAAAATACCCTTTAAATACTTTTTAATATTAAGTTATTGTTATTTTTCAACCAATGTTAATTTTTAGTTTCGTATTAAAGCCACTAGAGGTATATCAAGTGGCTTTTGAGTTGGTTCTCTACTTTTAACTACAACCTCCGATTTAAAATGGGTTAATTAACAATTGAATTAATAATATCGTAAGCAGATTCAACTCTTTCTGTATTTGGGTATTTTTTATTTGCCAGTATAACCACACCTACCTTTT
The DNA here is from genome assembly GCF_002218025.2 of Vibrio casei. Classification (NCBI taxonomy): domain Bacteria; kingdom Pseudomonadati; phylum Pseudomonadota; class Gammaproteobacteria; order Vibrionales; family Vibrionaceae; genus Vibrio; species Vibrio casei. Next base: position 1,162,346 of record NZ_AP018681.1, read on the forward strand.
CAGAAGGTACATATGCCACATAAGCCCCAAAGCCGCCAGTTGAGCCAGTTTTATTGAACCAAACGTCACTGCCGAGGTTACCCGTAATGCTCGGTGTTACCGATTTCGCATTAAGGATTACATCACTAGAGTTACCTTCCAATAACTTAGAGAGAGATGTAGGGTAGTTATACCCTTCCCAACCCACTGCTTGTGTAAATGTCTTTGTGTCAAAATATCCTATATGAGAATTTTCTAGAGCATGTTTAATGCTGACATCAATAGGTACTATTCCCATATTAGCTTCAATAAATTGAATCATATCGGTGCTTGTTGACTTAATACCATAAGCTTCTGCATCAAGTACCCCAGGGTTTACTCTTACAGATTCTCCCTTAGCGTTATAACCATAAGCATACTTGGTAACTTTATCATCAGGCACATCTACAAATGTATTTGTCATCCCAAGTTCAGGTAAAATGATTTTCTCCATCATTTCCGTGTAATCTGACTGCATACTCTGAGAACCTATGTAACCAAATAATCCTATACTAGGATTCGAATATTTCCTCTTTGTTCCTACCTCAAACTCCGCCTTCCACGATTTATAGTACTGCATCATTTCATCATGGTTTGTCACTTCATTTGGAAACTGAAGTGGTAGCCCACCTGCAGTATATGTCGCAATATGAACGAGTTTTGAATTACCTAAAGGCGTATCCTTTAGCTCTTCAATATGGTCTGATATTTTATCATTCATATTCAAGGCACCTTTCTCTTGAGCATAGCCAGCTAGCGCAGCAGCAAAAGTCTTGCTTATTGAACCTAGCTCAAAAATAGTCTCATTAGTTACAGGTGTACTAGAACCTTTATCAGCAAAGCCATAGTTATAAAAATAACGCTCACCATCTACCGTTACAGCCACCGCCAAGCCTGGGATGTCGTATTTTTCCATCAACTCAGTGGATTTTTCATCTACAACACTCTTTATTTTTTTATCTTGCATAGAGTCAGAGTTAGCTAATGTTGCGAAAGGGCTAAGAGCCAATATGGCTGCGAAAGTTAGATTGAGTTTCATATTTAATTATCTCATTTTCCAATTATTAGTCGATAAAGCAAATTAATGTTAGTCAACAAAATTTAATCTCTATAGGAAGCGTATAGAAAGATGAAATGGAGAAAGTTACCACTTCGATACCATGCGCTGCCTGTCTTTTATAAGTGTTTTTAAGTTAAAATTATCATTAGATTAGCATCTAACTTTTATGATTTGGTTCCGTCCTTTAAGGCTAATAAAGCAATGCAAATAGTTGCGACAATTCCGAAAATAAACAAGGCTAAACCAAGTGACTGTATAACACCTGCAATTCCTAACCCCAAACTGAGCAATAAGTAATAAGCGAGACCAAATAAAGCTCCAGCACTCCCCGATACTTCTTTGTACGTCACTAAAGCTTGACTCAGTATATTTGGGATCGCGATTCCGAATGAAATTACAACGCCCATCATGGGTAACAAGAACCAAAGGGATGATTGAGTAAACCACACACCAACACCACAAGTGAGAGCGATACTAACCGCAAGTTTGACCAGCGAAAGGGGCGACCATCCCTTGTTAAGAAAATATTTATTCATTGTGCTACCAATAAATGTTGCAACAGCAAGTGCGACACCAGAATATCCGAAGTCTTTAGTTGTCATGCCAATATTTGAAAATAGAAAAGGCGCCAGACTGTAATAACCGAACAGCATTGAGTTAAAAGTGGCGACAAGTAACGCATTAAGCCAAAGTTTTGAATCTTTAGACATTCGCTGGAATAGTAGCCACATTGATACTTTCGCTGTTGTCGCGGGTCTAGTTTCAGGCAGAAACCAAACTGCTATTAGAGATAGAACCATTGCGAGTAACATCAGACTACTGAAAACGCCAACATAGCCAAAATATTCAGCAAGCAATCCGCCGCTCACTAAACCAATAACAGGACTTATTGAGAGCGCGATGCCCATTACAGAAAAGACCTTCGCTAGTTCAGACCCGTCATAGCAATCACGCAGCATCGTTTGTGTTATGACCGAACCTACGGCTGCGCCAAATGCGGACATAACGCGTGCAAATAGCAATACTTCAAACTGACTGGTTGCTAAAGCGAGCAGCGCTCCAAGTCCATATGTAATTAGGCCAGCTATCATTGCAGGACGTCGTCCAATTAAATCGCTCAGTCTCCCCCAGAAAACAACTCCGATAGCAAATGCTAAAAAGTAAATTGAAAGTGTTTGAGATGCTTCGGCATTACTTACATTAAACTGATGAGCTATATCTGTCAGTGCTGGGCTGTATATCGTTTCCACAATTTGTGGGAACATCATTAAAACCACCGCTAACCAAAGAGGTGGAATCCTCGAAATCATAAGAACCTCCATTAATTAAGTGGTGCTATTGTAGTGCGTTCCCTAAAGTTGCATTACAATAACCAGGACTAAATACATCAAAAGTGAGACAGCATGGCGACTATACACCCACAACAAGAATTTAATCCTGATACAATCGGTGCATCAGTGGTGGGAATAGCTTCAAGGCTAGCGATCCATGATTCTGGCGCACATACCCATCAAACACACCAATTGCTATTTGCCCAAGCTGGTTGTATGAGCATTGAACTTGACAATCGAGTATGTTTGATTCCTCCGAGCCGAGCTGCTTGGATTCCTTCTGGTACGGTTCACAGAGTATTTATGACAGGTGTCGTAGAGTATCGCTCACTTTATTTCTCGCGTGATACATCACTACCAAGTTTTAACAACCTTTTGATAATGGAGGTAAATCCATTACTGAGAGAGCTGATTGAACGTATGGCTCATTGGGAATGGGACATGCCAATTGACGATCAAAAAAATGTAGTCAATCTGTTTTTGGAAGAGATAGAGAAAGCGCCTCGCGAATACTGGCAACTGAGAATGCCTAAAGATCCACGCTTGCAAAATTGGTTGCTGGCTCTTAAGCAAGAGCAGTTACTGCCTGAGCCTCTCCATTTATTTGCGAAGCAAATTGGTATGAGCACAAAAACCGTGAGTAGACTATTCAAAGCAGAAACTGGAATGAGTTACCAAGCATGGCGTCAACAATGGCGATTGCTTAGAGCAATGGACCTTTTGGCTGATAATCTACAAGTAAGTCAAGTATCTGATAAACTAGAATTTTCGAGCGATAGCGCCTTTATTAGTTTTTTTAAACAACATACAGGGCATACGCCCTCAAATTTTCAAGTCGCTAAATCGATTGGTTAATCATCGAGGTTATAGGGTCAAGTCTTGCCTTTTACTACCCATTACTTTTTGTATTTGAACACTGATGACTAAACTCAAATATTAACTCGAACCGTAGCTCACTTTGGGGCAAAACAGTGTTTCAAGTTGGTCTAGTCAATGTCCGGAAATGGCACAGAATTACCGCCTTTAATAACTAAATATCTACTACGTTTTTTCCCTAATAATGATAGAATCTCCGCATCAGAATTATCGAGAAACTCTATGTTTATCCATCATGTTAACGGCATCGACTGGCTAGTGATTACCGCTTTTGAAGAACTGAAAACTCTATTTATAGAAGAAGCAGGTGCGATCCCCTTATGCTTTTCTACCGATAGCGAATTGAGCCTAATTGATCAAGCCAAGAGCACTTATGGATATTTACCTACACTCAGCGGCGTAATCACCGATACAGGCACTTTTCAACGTCAGGATAACGAAGAATATTTTAACCCACAGCTTGCCTGCCTAGTTGAGGGACGTGGTCGGGTATTTATCTATCACGGCGGTTTTGTGGCTTTTGTGGATGACGAGCAAGCCTTTATTACCCGAATAGGCTGAAAATTATTCAGTACGTTGAAATCGGTGAATTGGCATCCCTAGTAAAGAATGGGGCATAAATGAGTTTATCTCCCCGTTTCCATCACATGAACTTAGGCGAAGAAAGTATGAAATCTCGCTTTCACTGATTATTATTGATGTGAAAGATCCCGGATAATTCGTTCCTCATTTCCGGGATGACGACCTTCAGGGTTAGCGAAAAATTTGGAGCTTGCAGCATGAAATGAGTCTACCCACTGGTCATGCCGCACATGAACCTAAGCGAAAAAGATGCAGGATTTCGCTTTCACGCTAATATCATCACTTAAACCGCGATAAACCTTACTATTGAGTAAAAAATCACTACTCATCCACCGCTCTCTCACCCTCTTTGCTCCCTCTTGCTTTAAAAATAACCATTACATCCATAACAATTATTATTTTAAATAAATATTTTACGAACCTTTATTTCACTGAAAAATAACAAATTTATATCAAAAAAGACAAACCGCGACCAACAACTACCAATATATTCATTTGAGGTCTAAACATTTTATGTGTAGCATTATCGTTAATTAACCGTTCAATAAAAAATAAATGGGTACGAAATATGCCGAAAGTTGGAATGCCTGATATTAGAAAACCGCAGTTAGTCAAAGCCACTATGGCGGTGATTGAAAGAGTGGGTTTGCATAGCGCGAGTATTTCGCTCATCAGTAAAGAAGCGGGCGTATCCACTGGCATCATTAACCATTATTTCGGCGGTAAACATGGGTTATTAGAAGAAACGATGCGAGCGATCTTAAGAGAGCTTTCCGACACAGTAAAAATCAAATTGAGTGGACTACCAGCCGATGCTCATCAACAACGCATTATTGGTATTGTGAACGCCAACTTTGAAGGCTTTCAAGCGGAAAACAAAGTGGCCAAAACATGGTTAGCATTCTGGTCTTACTCTATGCACGACGCCCAGTTAAAAAGGCTTCAACGCGTCAATGAGCAGCGTTTACTTTCGCACTTACGAATTGAATTAAAAGCGCTACTACCCGATGAACAAGCGAATTTAGTAGCCCATGGCATTGCGTCTTTAATCGATGGTATCTGGCTTCGTGGCACATTAAACCCAGAAGGTATTGATGCAGAAAAAGCGCGAGAAATCATCAATGATTATTTAGATAAACAACTTGCTTTTTATCACCCATCTTCACTTTAAATTCTCAAATTAATAGGCTTTCACATGACAACTCCAACACTTTATATCGATGGTCAATTAACCTCTTCGACTTCAGGTGAGACTTTCACCAACTACAACCCAGCAACGGGTAAAGCTATCTCGCAAATTGGTCAAGCCTCTCAAAGTGACTTAAACACAGCGATAGAATCGGCCAAACAAGGCTTTCAAATCTGGTCGAAAATGAGCGCGGTTGAGCGAAGCCGAATTCTATTAAAAGCGGTTGAAATCCTTAGAGCACGAAACGATGAACTCGCAGAGCTAGAAGTCGCCGATACCGGCAAGCCACTACAAGAAGCACTGGAAGTCGATATTGTTACCGGCGCGGATGTGATTGAATATTACGCCAACCTCGCTCCAAGCTTACAAGGTGAACAACAACCCCTTAATGAGCAGCAGTTTTTCTATACTCGCCGTGAACCTTTAGGCATCTGTGCGGGCATTGGTGCGTGGAACTACCCCATTCAAATCGCTATGTGGAAATCAGCACCTGCGCTTGCGGCTGGTAATGCGATGATTTTTAAACCATCTGAAGAAACCCCATTATCGGTACTCAAACTGGCTGAAATTTTTACCGAAGCTGGCGTTCCAGATGGTGTCTTTAATGTCCTTCAAGGGGATTATCGTGTCGGTCAAATGCTGACTGCTCATCCTGATATTGCCAAAGTCTCGTTCACTGGTGAATCCGGTACCGGTAAGGCCGTGATGGGCGATAGTGCTAAAACCTTAAAATCCGTCACCATGGAGCTGGGGGGCAAGTCACCTTTAGTTATCTTTGATGATGCCAAACTAGACCAAGCCGTATCGGCGGCCATGGTGGCAAACTTTTACACTCAAGGTGAAGTCTGTACTCACGGCACTCGAGTCTTTGTTCATGAAGCCATGTATGACGATTTCATTGCTCAATTAAAAGCGCGCACTGAAAAGATGATTGTTGGCGATCCGATGGATATCAACACACAAGTCGGTTCACTGATTTCAAAAGAACATTTAGGCAAGGTATTAAGCGCGATTGAAGCGGCAAAACAAAGTGGTGCAACCTTACTAACCGGTGGTTACCAAGTGACGGATAAGGGGTTAGAAAACGGTAACTTTGTTGCCCCGACGGTGTTTATTGATTGCGATGACAACATGACACATGTTCAGCAAGAGATCTTTGGCCCAGTAATGTCAGTGCTTAAATTCAGTGATGAAGATGAAGTGATTCAACGTGCTAACGCCACTGAATTTGGTCTAGCTGCCGGCATTTTCACGCAAAACCTATCACGTGCACACCGCGTTATTCACCAAATGCTAGCCGGTATTTGCTGGATCAACACTTGGGGTAACTCCCCTGCTGAAATGCCAGTAGGTGGTTATAAGCATTCCGGTATTGGCCGCGAAAATGGTGCTGAAACACTGCATCATTATACCCAAACCAAAAGTGTATTGGTTCACTTAGGTGACTTCGAAAGCCCTTATGCTTAAGACACCCCATCACCTCGAAATCAATCTATTGGTCGGTGCATAACTCCACCGACTTTCTAATCGATACTCTCTAAAAGAGAGCGGAGACGACTCTTATGCAACAACGCTACGATTATATTATCGTCGGCGCGGGTTCGGCCGGCTGTGTACTTGCCGACAGACTCAGCGAATCAGGCGAACATCAGGTCCTGTTATTAGAAGCTGGTGGCAGTGATAAAAGCATTTTCATTCAAATGCCGACCGCACTTTCTTATCCGATGAACAGCGATAAGTACGCTTGGCAATTTGAAACCAAGGCAGAAGCTGGTCTTGATGGTCGTCAATTACATTGTCCGCGCGGCAAAGTGCTCGGCGGTAGCTCTTCGATTAACGGTATGGTTTATGTCCGTGGTCATGCTTGTGATTTTGACCAGTGGGAAGAATCCGGCGCACAAGGTTGGAATTACCAAAACTGTTTACCTTACTTCCGTAAAGCGGAAAGCTGGATGGCAGGCGGAAATGATTATCGTGGTGGCAACGGTCCTGTCGGAACATGCAACGGTAATGACATGGAGCGTAACCCTTTATACCAAGCCTTTATTGAGGCGGGTAAAGAAGCCGGTTACCCAGAAACGCAAGATTACAACGCCTACCAACAAGAAGGCTTTGGCCCGATGCACATGACGGTGGATGGCGGCGTACGCGCTTCAACCTCTAATGCCTACTTAAAACGCGCTCTTAAACGCACAAATCTGACGTTATTAAAAGGGATTGTGGCGCATAAAGTCTTACTTGAAGGTAAAACGGCTTGCGGAATCGAGTATGAGAAATCTGGGAAAATACACAAGGTTTACGCCGAGAAAGAAGTTATCTCGAGCGCCGGTTCAATTGGTTCGGTTCAACTGTTGCAACTCTCGGGTATCGGGGCCCGCGACACATTGAAAAAGTCGGGGGTAGACATTAAACATGAATTACCCGGCGTGGGTGAAAATCTGCAAGATCACTTAGAAGTCTATTTTCAATACGAATGTAAAGAACCCATCACGCTAAACAGCAAACTAGGTTTAGTCAGTAAAGGCTTAATTGGCGCAGAATGGATCATCAAACGTACCGGTTTAGGCGCGACCAACCATTTTGAATCGTGTGCATTTATCCGCTCACGTAAAGGTTTGAAGTGGCCAAATATTCAATACCACTTTTTACCCGCTGCAATGCGTTATGACGGTCAAGCGGCCTTTGATGGCCATGGATTTCAAGTACACGTAGGTCCAAACAAACCCGAAAGCCGTGGCCGTGTCGCCATAGAATCAAGCGATCCTAACGCCAAGCCTAGCATTGAATTTAACTACATTTCGACCGAGCAAGATCGTCAAGATTGGCGTGACTGCATTCGCCTTACTCGTGAAATTTTAGCTCAGCCTGCAATGGACACATTCCGAGGCACCGAAATTCAGCCCGGCATTGAGGTTGAGTCTGATCAGGCGATTGATCAATGGGTCAAACAAAACGTAGAAAGTGCTTATCACCCTTCCTGTACCTGCAAAATGGGTGCTAACCATGATCCAATGGCGGTGGTAGATGAGCAATGCCGCGTGATCGGCATTGAGAATCTACGTGTGGTTGATTCTTCTATTTTTCCGATTATCCCTAACGGCAATTTAAACGCACCAACCATCATGGTGGCAGAGCGTGCTGCGGATATGATTTTAGGTAAACGCCTACTCGAATCAAATAACGTGTCGGTATGGATAGCACCTAACTGGCAAGAAACACAGCGCAATAGCGCACCAATACGCAATTTAACGACTGAACAATAACAGTAAGTTACTCATCATAAGGATTGATTATGTCACTGAAAAAGAAAACTTTAATAACTCTTGGCTTTACTTCATTGGCCGCGTTTAATGCTCAAGCCGCCAACCAATGTGAAACCGTTCGATTTTCAGATGTAGGTTGGACCGACATTACTGCAACCACCGCGGTCACCTCAGAGTTATTAAAAGGTATGGGATACCAAACTGAAACCGAGCTCCTTTCCGTTCCGGTTACTTACTCTTCTATGGCCAATGGCGATATTGATGTATTTCTTGGTAACTGGATGCCGACCATGGAAAACGACATCAAAAAATACCGTGAAGCTGGCACAGTAGAAAGCGTTCGCGCCAACCTAGAAGGCGCAAAATACACCTTAGCAGTACCGAAATATGTGTATGACGCTGGTGTAAAAACGTTTGCCGATATCGCTAAAAATGCCGACAAATTTAACGACCGTATCTACGGCATTGAACCGGGCAACGATGGTAATCGCCTACTGCAAAGCATGATTGATCAAAATGCTTTTGATTTAAAAGACTTCCGTTTAGTGGAATCAAGTGAAGCTGGCATGGTGTCACAAGTCACTCGCGCAGTACGCCGTAATCAATGGATTGTTTACCTAGGTTGGGCGCCTCACCCAATGAACAGCAAAGTTGACATGAAATACCTTGCCGGTGGTGATGACTTCTTTGGCCCTAACTACGGCGGTGCCAGTGTGCATACTAACGTTCGCCAAGGTTATTTATCGCAATGTCCAAATGTTGGCAATTTATTAAAAGATTTGAAATTTAGCCTTGAGATGGAAAACCAGATCATGAACTCCATTTTGAACGAAAACAAAAAACCGGCTATCGCTGCTCGTGAGTGGTTAGAACAACACCCAGAACAAATTCAAACGTGGCTGAAAACGGTCAAAACACTCGATGGCAAACCTGCCGCGCCCGCGGTTATTCAATATTTAAACAATGTTGATGCGTAAACCGTCGTAAAGAGAAAACCGCGTAATACCAGCAATATCAGAAGTTAAGCCATGCAGGCTTTTTAACATTCTCAGTACAAGTAATAGGACTGGCGGGTGCAAGCTCGCCAGATAAGGCAATACATTGAACTTTATAACGGATCATAAAATCCCACTCGGACACTGGATGGAAATTGTTGTTGATTGGCTCACGGTAAATGCCGCCAGTTTCTTCGATGCCATTTCCATTTTCCTTGAAACCATCATCACCTGTTTAGTCGACGTATTTCAATGGATGCCACCCGCTGTTCCCATTGCAATTACGGCCGCATTAGCGTGGTATTTACACCGTAAATTATCCTTAGTCGTGTTCATCATTGCAGCCTTACTGCTGATTTTAAATATGGGCTATTGGCAAGAAATGCTGGAAACCTTTGTTCTCGTCTTTGCGGCGACAACGATTTCCGTATTAATTGGCGTTCCTCTTGGGATCATGGCCGCGCACCGCCCTTGGTTGTATACCATCATGCGTCCTATTTTAGATTTAATGCAAACCGTTCCGACCTTTGTTTACCTTATTCCAACCTTAGTTTTATTTGGTTTAGGTATTGTTCCAGGGTTAATTTCGACCATTATTTTCGCCATCGCCGCGCCAATTCGTTTGACCTATTTAGGCATTATTAAAGTGCCAGAAGAATTGGTCGAAGCCGGTAAAGCCTTTGGGGCGAGTCGCATGAAATTATTGTTTAAAGTGGAACTGCCTGCCGCGCTGCCAAGCATTATGGCGGGAGTAACACAATGCATCATGTTGTCACTTTCAATGGTGGTTGTCGCGGCACTCGTCGGCGCTGATGGGCTAGGAAAACCGGTTATCCGAGCACTCAATACCGTGAATATTTCACAAGGCTTTGAAGCGGGTTTAGCGATTGTATTGGTCGCGATTATTTTGGATCGCCTGTGTAAAACCCCCAACCAAACCAAAGAGGGATAATCATGAACTCAATTAATATTAAAAACCTTGATGTGGTCTTTGGTAACAACCCTAATCAAGCTCTCGATTTACTGGATCAAGGACAATCACGCCAAGATATTATTGACCAAACCGGTCAAGTGGTTGGCGTCGATGATGTGAGCATTAGCGTTAAAGAAGGTGAGATTTGTGTTCTTATGGGGCTATCGGGCTCTGGGAAATCAAGCTTATTACGTGCGGTGAATGGCCTGAATACCATTTCGCGTGGATCATTAGAAATCAAAGATGGTGATACTCTCGTTGATCTCGCCAATTGCGATAAATCAACGCTGCGCCACTTACGTACTCATCGAGTATCAATGGTATTCCAAAAATTTGCTTTAATGCCATGGCTAACTGTACTCGATAATGTTGCGTTTGGCTTAGAAATGAAAGGAATGAGCAAATCCGAACGCCGTAAAAAAGCGCGTGAACAATTGGAAATGGTGAGCCTAGCAGAATGGGCAGATAAACACCCACACGAGTTGTCTGGCGGTATGCAGCAGCGTGTCGGTCTCGCCCGCGCTTTTGCGATGGATACCGATATATTGCTAATGGATGAACCCTTTTCAGCGTTGGATCCATTAATTCGTGCGCAACTACAAGATGAATTACTCGAGCTGCAAACCAAGCTCAATAAAACCATTTTGTTTGTTAGCCATGACTTAGATGAAGCTCTAAAAATTGGTAATAACATTGCGATTATGGAGTCAGGTCGATTAATCCAACACGGCACGCCAGAGGAAATCGTCTTAGCGCCTAAAACTCAATACGTGAAAGATTTTGTGGCGCACACAAACCCACTTAACGTATTAAAAGGCAGCTCATTAATGATACCAGTAAGCGATTTAGCCTTCTCTAATAATGAAATTGAGATCTGCTCACACTCAGACATTCATTTGAAAAAAACAAAAGCTTCATTATCGGTAGAATCACTTGAAATTATCAGTGAGAAACCGCTCACTTTAGTTGATTGGCAGACGACAGAAATGTCACTTGAAGAAATCAATGCCAGTATGCTCATTACCGCAAGCCCAGACATTACTATGCGTGATGCCATTGAGCTAAAAAACCGCACCGCCCACCCAGTACTTATGGTGGAAAATAATCAGTTAGTGGGCATGTTAAGTGATAGTGAATTCTATAATGCGTTATTAGGTAATTACCAAGCACTAGAGCAAACACAAAATAAACCGTTGGATAGCAGCACTAGCGCCGCTTAAACTCTATCCATCTGAAACCCTATTCATCTAAAAACTTATACAGCAAAAAAGCCCGTCTTCTTCTTTTAATTAAAAAAGACGTTGATTAAAGAAGACGGGCTCTCATTTGATTCACTATCACTTAGATAGAGAACATTTTCGTACATTACCGATTAGTATTGAGCTTTGCCACTTTACAACAATAATCAATAATCACTTGGTTGCCATCAATTTGAACATTTTGAATATCACCATCGATAATAATGCGATTTTGTAAGTACACGACAGCGTTATCAGGGGCGATTTGTTGTTTTAATGACGGTAAAATAGTGTGGGCTTCAATATCTAACTGTTGAAAAAATCGGGTCACAAACCCCTGAGTTAATTGCCCTTTCCCTCTGATCATTTCGGAGAATTCAACAACACCTACACCTAATCGTTTTGCCATATCCATTTGCGTTAAATGACGCTTTGCTTTTTGTGACATCCATAAATTGTATAAGGCTTCTCGATCTTGCTCTGTAAATTCCATGATGTCTCTATTCATTACCTTTATTTATCATGTAACTAAAATGACAAAGTCACGTGAATACCTTGTCATTCAAACGTCAAGTTTTGTTCAGGGAATTTAAAAACAGATAAAAACGCTCTATTGCATCAATAACGAGGGCTTTCTTAAAAAGTATAGGGGAATTAAGGTGCCGATGGCGTTTGAGTTATTGTTACTTTCACCTGACTTCTTGCTTGCAGCCACACACCACTCGCTTTCATCAAATAGCCAAATCCCCCACCCAATAACAACGAAGGGATCACAATCTGCCAATGTCCATTAGCCGCAAACGTCGCGCATGCACCAATGAAGGTTCCAGGGATAAAACTCAGCCACTGTTTTTTAGCTTGAATACACATAAAGAAAGACACCATTGCTGTCAACACATAGCCAATAATATCACTGCCAAATTGCTGCGAACCATGAATAATCACTAAAGCCCAACCTACCCCAGCTAAATTAGTCAGTAAGCTGATCCCTAGTCCTTTAATCCCTTGAGTTGGCGATGCAAAATAACTGGTGCACCCTAAAAAGCCCGCCCACGACAATAAACCTAAAGAAACCGCAACCCAGCCCCAAATGCCAGAAAGCAAACCTGTAGTAAGAGAAATCGCCAGAAGTGTTGACATGGTAAGGCCTCGCCACGGTTGATTGCCTTTACAACAACCAAAATAAATTTAAGCGAGCATACTAAAAGGGAATGGCATGATATTTAGAGAGATTGATCACAAAGTAATTGAAACAAAAATATTCATTACACCAAAGTGAGAATGCAAGCGATTAACTGGCTTGTATTCATAATAACACTTATAAACCAACACATTTATTGGTGCTAGATTCTTATCTCCTAACACCAATCATCTATTTACGACGTTCCCACTGGGTTATAAATACAATGGATGCCATCATGATCGCGGCGCCCACCCATAAGTTGCCTGTCGGGATCCAACCAAATACTAACCAGCCCAAAAAAACATTAAATGGAAGTTTAGCAAGATCAAAAGGTTGAACAAATGAGGCATCGGCTACCGAGTAGGCTTTGACAATCGCCCATTGAGCTAAAGCGGTCATCACACCAGCACCAATCAATAATAGCCAAACCGTCCAACCGACAGGAGTTGACCATTCAGGGAGTGCCAAAAAGACATTAAATGGCGTTAACAACAGCAATAAATACACCACCATGGTCGAAGGTGAATCATTCACCGACATTTTCTTGACCATAAGCGAATAACAAGCCCAAAAGAAAGCTGCTCCCACCGGTAACATGGTTGCCCAACTAAATGCATCCGACCAAGGTTCTAGAATGATCATTGCGCCGCCAAAGCCAGCCAATGTTGCCAGCCAACGTGCCCACCCCACCTTTTCTTTTAAGATAAGACCAGACCCTACCGTGGCAAACAAAGGAGAGGTCATCAACAACGCAATACCTTGCCAAATGGGAACAGGATAGGCTAACGCCCAAAACCAAAGCTGAATGCCAATCACGGATAAAAAGACGCGAAAAGCATGCCACCAGAAATGTTGAGTATACAAAGACTTTCGAATGCCTAACGTTTTCAAATACGGCAGAATAGCCACCAACGCAATCGCATATTGAAGTAAAGCAACGGTGGTAGAAGGAAGAGAAAAAATAATACTAATATATTGAGCAATACTATTGACAAGGGCAAAAGATAAACCCGCGATCAGCATCCACGATGCACCCAAAACGGGTGAATGATTGGACATAGTTAAACATCTCGTTAACAAAAAAGTAGGCTGATGATAAAGGGTAGAAAGCTAGATTACTAGGGCTGTTGATGTTTCGTAGCTTTCTATACCTAATGCCAATGGCAAATTAACCAATGACTTATTGATCGTTAAACCATCCTGGTACCATCACATTCAATGACCTTGGCTGAACACGAACCGTTAATTTATCGGTTTGATATAACTCGCCATCTATCACATATTTAAAGGGTTGATCACTAGACACTTCGACTTGTTTCGCTTGTCTATGAATAAACCCAACCGGTTCAGCAGTCGGTAATAGGCCCGATAAGGCCAATTCAGACAACGACAGCAAGCGGCCAGAAACACTTTCATGGCTTAGTAAGTAGGTAATATCCATAATGCCATCTTGCAAATCCGGCTCGCCACCACCTTGCGCTAAAAGCGTCGTAAATGGCGCCGCATTGGCAATCACTAAGCTGCTCACTTCTAATGATTGAGGCTCATCTTTATCTAATGTCATATTGATATGCAGCGTGTCATTGTTGGAAATCGCGCCCCATAAGCCTTTCAAATAAGCAAATTGACCATCATTGTTTTTCTCTTCTCGCTCGGCATATTCAATCATTTGTTGCTCAAAACCAATCCCCGCCACCAGCAGCATAAGATCGTCATTACATAATGCCGTATCTATTTTGGTTATTTCACCTTTTAAAATAGCGCCACAAGCGGTCTCTACCGGGATAATTTTATTTTCAATACCGTAAAGCACATGACAAAGCGCATTCGCGGTTCCAAGTGGCAGAATACCAAGTACGATATCGGTATGGACAATTTGACTCGCCACTTCAGTAACGGTACCGTCCCCTCCACCAGCGATAATTAAAGACGCATTGGCCTTAACTGCCTCTTTCGCCCAATGGGTTGCAGAAATATCTGGCGTAGTTTCCCTAACTTCAACGTGATACTTTTCTTTTACTTTTTTTAGAATATCTTCTTTATAGATCCCCCACTTCCCTCCCCCAGAAACTGGGTTCACAATAATCCAAACCGTTTTATTACTGCTAGCATTTTGCTTTGTTGCAGGGCCTGAGCCACACTCTTTTTCTGCGCTGAATATTTTTGCTTTATCTAAGGTAGTTAACATAGCCATCTGCTCCTTATTCAAATTTGCGGTACTGCGAATGGAGTGAATTTTTTCCATCACATCTTCAATGCTTAACTGAGGATACCGACGAAGCAGATAAGCGGCCAATACAAATACCGAGCGCCCTCTTCCTAACGCACAGTGAACCACGACTTTTCTAGAATCTGCCAATTGCACATCAATCCAATCTAATGCTTTCAATAATTTGCGCTTTGATGGCACTTTATGATCCAAAACAGGCAAATTAAAATAATGGAATTCTTTTCTCGCTTTACCACTTTCTAGCCCTCGGAACTCAGCCGTAATATCTAAAATACTGCTGATACCTTGGGCCTTTAATTCATCTAAATCTTTAGAAAAAAGGCGCCGAGATAAATAAAGTTGGGGATCAATTCGTTGAATGGGAGCGACAGAATCACGCCTTCTCGCCCAATAATTATAGTAATGCACACCAATGAGAAAAGGAGCTAGCACCAATTGAATACCGTTTGGAATGACACCATTCGGGCTTTTACGAAATAGATGAGGGAAATTACACCAGTAGGCAATACTCACCACTGAAAGTGATAACGCAACCCATGCCAATGGAATAGACAACCAGAAACTTGGGCAAAGTAACGCCAGTACATAAAATAGAAGACTGCCTGCCACGTAGTATTTGGTCACTATCATTTAACTTCCTTTCTGCTCTTTAACCAAAATGGTTCTTTAACTAAACTGCTCTTTAAGCAAACAATGCCATTAATCACAGTTAAAACGATTTACACAGTATCACTTTTAAACGTTACATCCATCTTATATCAAGTTGGTATATATACCCATTTTAGTTGAGGCTAACATTTTGTTAGAAACCCCCATTATCTTCATCGCGATACGCTCTAGCCGTACGTGCACAATCTTAATGATTAACATCCTTACTACCTTGTCATCCATTCATCACCGCGATATCAGAAACAAGAAAAATTCATGTAAAAACAAGCAAGAAACAAAAATTATTTCTACAAAAAAAATTTATCGAAACCATAAATTTATTCTGATTTACTATTTAGATTTTCGATTTATTATCGCCCTGTTCTTCGCAAGAAAGTACCAGCTTAAGCACTGGCCTAGGTCATATTCGTGCAAGCCTCCGTTGACGCAAGGTCAATAGGCGTAAGCTGCAAATCTACGAGTACGGGTGAATTTATCCCTTCATGCACCCCACTCAGAAAACGTCATATTGAATCTTCAATTATTAAATTAATTTTTGTTCAACCTGACTCAAATCAGTTAGACCCAGAAGGCTGTACCTCAAGAAAAAGACTCGGTAGTCAACGATGAATCCCATCTAAAACTCCCATGTCAAAAAGGGTGCAAAATCAAAAGGAAAACTGGCCACAAGCTAGGTTGGTGGGCAATACATTTGGATCATTCGATCCGCCATTTTGGACTTTATTATGTCTTTTAAAGATTCTGTGTCTTTTAAAAATGTTGTGTTCGCTGCATCAATGACGGTGACTACTGTATTCACCTCTGCTGCATTATTTACTTCAACCAAAACATTCGCTCAAGACGAAGTACTTCACGTGTATAACTGGAGTAGCTATATCGCGCCAAATACCATTTCTGATTTTGAAAAAGAATCGGGTATTAAAGTGGTGTATGACGTATTCGACAGCAACGAAGTATTAGAAGCAAAACTATTAGCCGGCCGTTCTGGCTACGATGTGGTAGTGCCTTCAAATAACTTTTTAGCCAAACAAATTCGTGCGGGGGTATTCCAAAAGTTAGATCGTACTCAACTGCCTAACTGGAATAATTTAAACCCTGAATTGTTGAATGCATTATCACCAAGCGACCCAGGTAATTTATACGCCATGCCGTATTTATGGGGAACCATTGGTTTTGCTTATAATGTGGATAAAGTGAAGAAGGTTCTAGGTGAAGACGCGCCCGTCCATTCATGGGATTTAGTATTTAAACCTGAAAATATGGAAAAACTGAAATCGTGTGGCGTTTCATTCTTAGATTCACCCACTGAAATGTTACCCGCAGCGTTAAATTATTTACAATTAAACACTGGCTCGCAAAAGCCTGATGACATAAAACAAGCTGAAGCGCTGTTCATGTCAATTCGCCCAAGCGTAAGCTATTTCCACTCGTCTAAATACATTTCTGATTTAGCCAATGGGGATATTTGTGTCGCTGTGGGTTATTCAAACGATTTGTTTATTGCTCAAGCCCGCGCTAATGAAGCAAAAAATGGTAACAAGATTGAATACGTGATCCCGAAAGAAGGGGCTGGCAGTTATTTCGACATGATGGCAATTCCTGCTGATGCGAAAAATGTCAAAGCAGCGCACACCTTTTTAAATTACCTCATGAAGCCTGAAGTCATTGCGAACATCACCAATGAAGTCAGCGCAGCAAACGGCAATCAAGCGGCAACGGCGTTTGTAAATGATGACATTAGCACAAACTCAGGCATTTACCCTGATGATGCAACATTAAAGAATATTTATACCATTAGCGATCTTCCTGCCAAGGTACAACGTGTGATGACACGCACTTGGACTAAGATCAAAACAGGTCGATAAAGCCTAAAGCCTTTCCCCATTATAGGTGGGTAACCGCTGATAAGGCGTCCAACTCAGGACGCCTTTTTTCTTGAATAAAAAGTAACAGGAATCAAAAGCATGGTCATTACTTCCAGTGCCTATAAAAAAGCGTTAGAACGTCAATCCAAACCAAAAGAAGTACTGGTGAAGATTGATCGTGTCAGTAAGCAGTTTGATGACACTATTGCTGTCGATAACGTTTCACTAAGCATTAATAAAGGTGAAATATTCGCTTTGCTCGGCGGCTCTGGCTCGGGTAAATCCACCCTATTGCGCATGTTGGCTGGATTTGAAAAACCAACCGAAGGGCGCATCATTTTGGACGGCGTCGATATCACCGACATGGCACCTTACGATCGCCCAATTAACATGATGTTTCAGTCTTACGCTTTATTCCCACACATGAGTGTCGCCCAGAACATCGCCTTTGGTTTGAAGCAAGATTCACTACCAAAAGATGAAATAAAAGCTCGGGTAGAAGAAATGCTGAAACTGGTTCACATGGCACAATACGCCAACCGTAAACCACACCAACTTTCTGGTGGTCAACGTCAGCGTGTGGCTCTGGCTCGTTCATTAGCGAAACGCCCTAAGTTGTTATTGCTCGACGAACCAATGGGCGCGCTTGATAAAAAACTGCGATCTCAAATGCAACTTGAACTGGTTGAGATCATTGAGCGTGTTGGCGTGACCTGCGTAATGGTTACTCATGATCAAGAAGAAGCAATGACCATGGCGCAACGTGTTGCCATCATGCATTTAGGCTGCATTGAGCAAATTGGTAGCCCAATGGATATTTATGAAACGCCAGTCAATCGCTTGGTATGTGAGTTCATTGGTAATGTGAACTTATTTGATGGCATGTTAGTAGAAGATGAACAAGATCACGCCACCATTGCTTGTGTTGATTTATCTCAACCCATTTATGTCGGTCACGGTATTAGCTCACAAGCAGAAAACAAAAAAGTGACTTACGCCTTGCGTCCTGAAAAATTATTAATGAGTACGCATTTACCAAACGATCTTGAACATCCAGATTTTAACTGGACAACCGGCGTTGTGTACGACATCGCCTATTTAGGAGGGCATTCGGTCTACCACATTCAATTGCCGTCTGGAAAAATAGTACAGGCATTTATTGCCAACGCAGAGCGCCACGGTAAACGTCCAACTTGGGAGGATAAAGTGTACTTATTCTGGGAAGACGACAGCGGCGTAGTATTGCAATAACGTTCAATGAATAAAAATTTCAGCACTCAGAAAAGTCATTACATTAAAGGCACAACGATGAATACAAGCCTATTCAACAAGTGGCAAATCGATAAAAAAATTGGCCGAAAGTTAGTCATTGGCATTCCGTTCTTTTGGCTATTTACTTTCTTTTTATTGCCCTTTGTTATCGTACTAAAAATCAGTTTTTCACAAGCGGATGTAGCAATACCGCCTTATACAGAATTAGTCAGCTGGGCAGACGAACAAATCACCATCTTACTGAACATGGGCAACTATTTATTATTAAGTGCCGATGAACTGTATTTGGCCGCTTATTTAAGTTCATTAAAAATGGCGTTAATTAGTACTCTAGCCTGTTTATTCATTGGCTACCCAATGGCTTATGCAATTTCGAAAGCGAAAAAAGAGACGCAGACCATTTTATTGCTGCTTATCATGATGCCAACGTGGACAGCCATTCTCATCCGTGTTTATGCGTGGATGGGTATTTTAAGCAATAACGGATTACTTAATGGATTTTTATTGCATTTAGGTGTGATTAATGAGCCTCTGCAAATACTGAATACCGATTTAGCCGTCTACATCGGGATCGTGTATTCCTATTTGCCTTTTATGGTGTTACCACTTTACGCCAACCTTGTTAAACACGATCAAAGCTTACTAGAAGCAGCGTCGGACTTAGGTTGTCGCAATGTATCCACCTTCTGGCAAATCACCGTACCGCTGTCGAAAAGCGGCATTATTGCGGGTTGCATGTTAGTGTTTATTCCTGTCGTTGGTGAATTTGTCATCCCTGAATTATTAGGTGGACCAGATACTTTAATGATCGGCAAAGTATTATGGCAAGAATTCTTCAATAACCGTGATTGGCCTGTCGCTGCAGCATTAGCAGTCGTCATGTTAGTGGTATTGATGATCCCTATTATTTTCTTTAATCGTACTCAAGCTAAAGCGCTTGAAGGTTAAAGAGAAAGAAGCAAAAGCTTAAAAAGGAAAAACTAAAATGAAACGTTTTGGCTTTGCAAATCTGATGCTGGTTTTAGGCCTAGCATTCATTTATTTGCCACTTGTCATCATGGTAATTTATTCATTTAACTCTTCTAAACTGGTAACGGTTTGGGGCGGTTGGTCAATACAATGGTACGGATCATTATGGGAAAACACCCAACTGATGAGTGCTGTATTTCGCTCATTAGAAATTGCCTTTTACACCGCTATTTCAGCAGTGGCTTTAGGCACAATGGCCGCCTTTGTATTAACTCGCATTCCACGCTTTCATGGTAAAACCTTGTTTGGCGGTATGGTAACAGCGCCATTGGTCATGCCAGAAGTGATCACTGGTTTGTCTTTGCTATTATTGTTTGTCGCAATGAACAACTTAATCGGCTGGCCTGTGGAACGTGGCATGATGACGATTTGGATTGCTCATACCACATTCACCAGTTCATATGTGGCTATTTTAGTGTCTTCTCGTTTACGCGAATTAGATATTTCAATGGAAGAAGCCGCGATGGATTTAGGTGCAAAACCGTGGAAGGTATTCTTTCAAATTACCATACCAATGATCGCACCTTCATTGGTGGCAGGTGGCATGATGGCATTTGCACTCTCATTGGATGACTTGGTGTTGGCAAGCTTTGTCTCTGGCCCTGGTGCAACCACGTTGCCAATGGAAATTTTTTCTTCCGTTCGTTTAGGAGTGAAACCAGAAATCAATGCCATTGCGAGTTTGATTTTGTTGTGCGTATCATTATTTACCTTTACGACTTGGTTCATCATGGCAAGAGCAGAAAAACGCCGTAAAAAAGAGATTTACCAAAGCAAAAAAGCGGTCTCTACTCATTAATAACGTTAATATATCTCCCCCTAAAAGGGCACTTATAAGGTGCTCTTTTTTATATCATCAAGGCAATGTTTCACATTGTAATTTTATTTGAAACATAAGAAAGAGAATTGCTAAAGTAAAATAAATACCCGTTTTAGCGAAATCACATAACCATAAAATTGATTTGTAACTAGACTTATATAAACCACTAAACCACTTTGCCTAATGAGAAAAAGTTTGTTAGGTTGGAGGTATAGTATTTGACGTTGATGATGACAATCGACTTATCAACAAACTAAATACTAGGATATCAAATCAGAATTTCGCCTTGTTATTTAAGGCTTTTCAACAGAAGGTATTGTGTATGAAAATAAACATCCAAACGCATCATGTATCAATCAGCGACGATTCACGAGCTGAAATTGAAAGCAAATTCAATAAAATATCTTCTCACTTCCCCGACTTAATTAGCTGCGATATCATCATTACAAAGCAACATAACGAGCACCACGTAGAAACTTTTACCAACTACGAAGGCGTGCGTATTTCAGCGAAATCTGAAGATAAAGTCATGTACCCAGCCATCGCGACTGCTGTGAAAAAATTAGAAACTGGACTTAAAAACCGCAAAGGCCAACTCAAAGCTGAACTTCACGCTACACCAACCAGCACCAAACCAGAAATCGCTTCTGATATCATCCAAGAGATGAAACTCGTTGATTAATAACTTCATTTACTAAGAACGTAAAAAGGAGCTCAAAATGAGCTCCTTTTTCATTTCATATACTTTTAATTAACTTCGAGTAATCATCAATTTAATGCCCAGTGCAACCATAGCACCACCGAGTACTCGATCTATCCAATGACCACATTGCTTAAACTTCTTATTAATCGCCGGACGAGACAATAACGTCACAATCAAAGAGAACCATGCGAACTGTAAAACCATGATCCACACGCCATAAATTGCGATTTGATAAATCGGCATATCCGCTGACAGTACTAAAGTAAATAAAGACACAAAATAAATCGGCGCTTTAGGGTTTAGAGCATTACACAAGAAACCCATTCCAATCATCTTTTTGGCAGACTGTACTTTCGCTACTGGCAACTCAACTTCATCAGGTAATGCGGCTTTCGCTTTTAGTCCCTGCCAGCCTAGATAGATTAAATAACCACCACCGAGTATTTTAATCACCCAAAGTAAACTTGCAGAATTAGCAATAATCGCCGCTAAACCAAAAGCAGAATAAAGAATATGAATCGATAAACCTAGTGCAATACCGACACTACACAACAGACCTGCTTTTTTACCATTTGATATAGTTTGTTGCGAAACCAGTATAAAATCCGGCCCGGGCGAAGCGGCGGCTAATAAGTGAATAGAGGTAATTAAAACTAATCCGTGCCATAAATCCATCGAAAACTCCTTTTTATCAATGTGTTGTATATAAAAACATCAATCTACTTTCTATTCAATTATTAATTTATATTTTATTAACTTTGGCTTGAACTGGTTTTAGTTTTTGAAACCAATACACAGCGATCACCACCACGACAATACCAACCATAGTAATGCCACTTAACTGTTCACCAAAGATCAAATAATCAAACATAATGGCCAAAAGAGGTATGCAATAAAACAACACACTTACTTGGCTGGCACTACCTCGCTTAAGCATATAAAGCAGCAACATCACCGCCCCAACCGAGACCACAATACTCATCCAAAATAATGAAATAAAGAGCTCATTGGTCCATTCCACTTGCCAGTCAGTACATAAGGCCACCACGCTAAATAGCAATAAGGTGAATAAGTTTTGGTAGACCACCATGCTTTCAATATTCATATTGATGCCTTTTTGCTTAATGGTGCCAAAGGTTAACGACATCAAAGCCAACAAGGCAAACAACAGCCCTATCACATGTGAAGCATCTATCCCTTTTGCGCCCAAAACAGCAATGCATAAGCCGATAAAACCAAGTGCTAACAGCGCATAACCTTTTTTAGACATACTCTCTTTTGCAAGGAATGGTGTAATTAGCGGCTGAAAACCTAATATCATAGTAATCAACCCTGGCGATATTCCGGCATCGATCGATAAAATATAGGTACTGAGGTAGGCAAACTGTAAAAAGAAACCCACCTTTAGCACCGCTATAATTGACTCTTTATCATGACGAAACAATTCAAATTTCAGTTTTGGTTTGACTATCAATAGTACGACCGTTGAGAACAGAAAAGTGGCCATTGCACGTAAAAATAAAAAAGTCCAAGGCGAAGCATCCATTAGCCCCATTTTCACCATCACCGCCCCACTACTCCACATCAATAAAAACAGCAAAGGGGCCGCCGTTTCAAAGCGAATGGGGGAGCGTAAATTTTCAATCCTTTGCATTTTTAACCTTTCGAATCCATAACTATACTAAAGTGAGTTTTCAGTATAAGAATCATTGGTCACTAAAATGTGCTGATCAGACGGTCTTTATGACTAAACTGATGGTTATCGATATGATTTAGGAGACAGGCCAAAAAATTGGCTAAAGCGGCGAGTAAATGCAGATGGATTAGAAAAACCTACTTTTTCTCCGATCAATTGCACAGGGAGATCGGTATGAGTTAATAGCGCTTTGGCTTTTTCCATTCGAAGTTGTAAAACAAACTGCTGGCTGGTTTGGCCTAGGTTCGATTTGAATACGGTTTTAAATTGAGTAGGGCTTAAAAAGGATAGTTTGGCTAATCGTTCAACCGACCAGTTTTGACTAATATCTTGCTGAATTTCACTGATAACACTCGCAATACGAGGATCGATTCTAAGTTGCTGACCTTGCTGTTCTAACAGCTGCAATAGCATACCGCACATCGCATTTTCTAAATGGACATTAGTCTTGCTCATTAACTGCAACCCGGCAAATTGCACATAAGCTAGAGTCGCAGGAGATAACAAAAACTTTTTCGTTTGAGCATGGCATAAGTTAGGTGGAAGTTGGCTGAGATCGACCACTAAAAAACGCGCAGCTTCATCCGCGGAAAAAGCATGGTTCAATCCAGCATGAATAACGATGGCATCACCAACACTGACTTTGCCATCAAACTCGCCGACTTGCATTTCAATCACGCCCTGTAGTGGCAGCACAATTTGATGATAATCATGCTTATGCTGACGTAATTGACTAATGTAAGAACGAATGGATAACCGATCGCTAATCATAATCGTTCATATTGATTACTTTTTCAGTAAATCTTTCAAGTTTGCAAACGGATTATGAGTTGCCACTTGATGCTCATCTTCTTTTGGCGTGGAGTCAGCCGAACCATATAAATCATGATCCAAATATTTAGAGTGTTCGTGGTCATGGCAATACAAGCAAAGCAATTCCCAATTACTGCCGTCTTCCGGGTTATTAGTGTGGTCATGATCTTTGTGATGAACGGTCAGCTCTCGTAAATTAGAATACACAAACTCGCGTGCACAATGACCACATATCCAAGGATAAATCTTTAATGCTTTTTCACGGTAGCCACTTTCTTTGCGTGCATAACCAGCACTGGTTCCATAAAAATCTGATGACATTATTCTATCCTAACTAAGAAACATTGAATTAATAATAAATGCTGACATGGTGAAACACCACCTTTGATTCTAGCTTAAGAAAGATAAATAACGTGTTATTGTTATTGTTATTGGATATATAACGTCATGATTTACACTGTAAACCCAAATGAAGCCTTAGCATTCATCGATGACATACTAATCAGGAATCGTAATAATCCCAAGCGTTTCTAATAGTTGTTCTTGCTGCCATTGACAAATCATAGCTCCTCTTATGTTTACCGTCCGTATATCTAAGCCGTTCAACTCAATATGCGATAGATTACATTGTTGGAAATGAGCTTGTTGCCAGTGCTCCTCAGAGAATTCACCACGGCTTAAGTCCGAACCTTCAAATGATGTTCCTGATAAATTAGCGCCACGCCAACGATTTTCAAACAAATCACATTTTTCTAATTTTTGATTTTCTAAATTCACATAAGACAAGTCGCAATTTGTAATGAACGCCGAACAAAAATAGGTGTTATGAGTAATAAAATTAGCAAACTGAGTACGGACAAAACTCGCGCCTTTAAGGTGGCAATGACGCATTTCAATACCAAACGCAATCGCACCATCAAAATTAGCCATGCTGAGATTACAACCTTGAAAGCTAGCATCTTTAAGATTTGTATAACTAAAATCACAACCAATGACATCGCCACTTTCAATAAAAACACAATCGATGAATGTGGTGTCCGTTAAATCTGATCGAGAAAAATTACATTGATAAAAGTGGCAACTCTGGAAAGTTTCACCGGACAGATCCTCTCCGGAGAAGTTATGGTCGTTATAGTGTTTATTTAGGGGTTGATTTGCCATGATGAATACTTACTCTACTTACTAATGACCAAAGGTATAGGATGAAAGGGTTAAAATGAGCAAATTTTGGATACAAAAAAGCCGCAACAGATGCGGCTTTTTTTAATTCTTTATAAGTACTTAATTATAGTACTTCAACGTTTGCAGCTTGAGGGCCTTTTTGACCTTGCTCAACTTCAAACGCAACTTTTTGGCCTTCAGCCAGAGTGCGGAAACCTTCACCAGTGATAGCACGGAAGTGAACGAATACGTCTGCACCGCCATTCTCTTGAGTGATGAAACCGAAACCTTTCTCTTCGTTAAACCACTTAACTGTACCAGTTGTCTTAGACATGGGTAAATCCTATAAATATTTTTACTAATCAATTACGCTTTTGCGTGTTATAGCCACGAAGAGAATTACTTAAGTGAGGCTACTTCTAAAGGAAACACTTCATGACACAAACTGGTATATCAGGTGTTGCGAAGACTTCTAAAGCATTGTTCAAATAAATAGGTCTTTTCAGGCCGTGATTAAAGATACTCGCGTTTATCTCTGATGTATAGGGATATTTTAAAAAACTTGATCTGAGTTGTTTAAAACATTTAAAAAGACCTAAAATTAACATCTAAACCTTTATTTTATATGAAAAAACAAACATGTCATTACACTAGACACCTATACATAAAGACCTCCAATATGACATGGAGGCCTCTATTATTATGACTATTTTATAACAATTTAACTTAGTCTAATTCAACCAATTGACGCTGGAATTTCTGATGTTGTGCTGACACTTCTTTTGTTGCACCACCGGTAACAAGACTAACGACAACAATAGAAATTGCCGAGAAAATCACCCCAGGAACAATTTCATACACATCAAAAATGCCACCGGTAAGTTGTTTCCAAACAACAATGGTAATACCACCAACTAAAATACCAACCAATGCACCATTACGATTCATATTCGACCAATACAAACTTAATACAATAGCAGGACCAAATGCAGCCCCAAAACCAGCCCATGCATAAGATACTAGACCTAATACTGAACTTTCAGGGTTCATTGCCAGCATAAGCGCTATCAGTGACACACCAATAACTGCAATACGTCCAACGACAACTACTTGTTCTGGCGTCGCATCTTGCTTAAAGACTTGCTTATAAAAATCTTCAGCTAGAGCCGATGATGAAACTAATAATTGAGAATCGGCTGTACTCATGATGGCCGCTAAAATAGCCGCTAATAAAATACCCGCCATAACAGGATGGAAAATCGCATTCACTAAGATCATGAAGATTTTCTCACCATCAGCAATTTCAAGCGTTGGATGAGCATTGACATAAATCAATCCAACAATACCGACCATTATTGCGCCAGCCATTGATAACGCCGTCCAAATTACAGCGATACGACGAGCGGTTGTCAGGTCTTTATTGCTACGTGTGGCTTTAAAACGCGCCAAAATATGTGGCTGGCCAAAATAGCCTAACCCCCATGCAACCAATGAAATAATTGCAATAGCGGTTAATGGCTCACCTTTTGCCGATGTCCACATATTCAGCAATTCAGGGTTAATCGTATTCAAATCAATATCAACTTGAGTAAAACCGCCACTCATTGCCGCAATAGGAACAATCAGTAGAGCCGCTGACATCAATAAACCTTGTACTAAATCGGTCCAAGCTACCGCGAGGAAACCACCGAACAAGGTATAAGAAATCACACAAACCGTTCCGATGACAACAGCAATTTTGTAATCCAGACCAAATACAGTTTCGAATAATTTACCACCTGCAACCAAACCAGAACTGGTATAAAACAAGAAGAAAAGCAAAATGAAAAAAGCAGAAATAGTCTGAATTAACTTCGATTTATCTAAAAATCGGCTGGCTAAAAAGTCAGGGATGGTAATGGAGTTGGTTGTAATACTGTAAGTACGTAATCGCTTTGCACTGATAAGCCAATTTAACCAAGTACCAATCAATAAGCCACCACAAATCCATGTTGCCTCAAGACCTGCAGCATAGGCATAACCTGGGACACCAAGCAATAACCAACCACTCATGTCTGATGCACCTGCCGATAGTGCCGCAGGCCAAGGTCCAAGCGTTCGTCCCCCTAAAAAATAATCTGTCGCATTCGATGTACGTTTATAAGCGTAATACCCAATAGCAAGCATAATTGCTAAATACGCGATAAATGTGCTGGTAATAGCAAAGCTATTCTCAATCATAATATACCCTTTTTAATTATTGCCCCCCTATCCCGGAGGGCTATTTATATTTTCTTGTTGCGTTAGTTCTAAGTGTAGACACTGTAATTTTAGTTTCAAACACTTAGTGCTGATCACCTAATTCCAGTAAGGTCGCATTGCCACCCACTGCGGTAATGTTGATGGTACGTGTTCGCTCAGTAATGAAACTAAGTACTAAAGATGGATCATGCGTTAAGACCAAATCATGCCCACTTGTAGATGTCCCATCCACCGTTTCAGCCACTAAAGGCGTAATAACACCTTCAGATTCCGCTAATAAACGATTTATAGACATTTGAGTTACATCACTACCAATGAATGCAGTAATGCGAATATCCGATTTTATAACTTCTTGATAAGAGTCATAAGCCACTATTTGAACCACATGAGCAGGTAAAGCAGTTGAAATGGCAGATTCAATCACTTTATTCAAGTCGATATCATCACAACAAATAACCACACTGTTACCCGTAATCAATGCGGCAGTCAACATAGCCATTACCGCAGCCCAAGATGTGTTATTTTCAACAATCAAGGCACAAACACCGCGGCCTGCGCAATAGAGTTCATTTGTTTCACCCGTAGGCCCTGGCATTAACTTTGGCTCAGCCAAACGCTCATCGGCTTGATGAAGATGATACTTGATAATGGAACTTAATTCAGGTTGTTCCTTTTCTAAATTACGCCAAACGGATAGTAAACACTCACTTTTAAAGGTGTATTCGGTTAAATTCCACTGCTCCCATGCCGTAATAGCATCAAAAACCGTGACTTCAGAAAAACGAGTAATAGGTTGCATACAAAACGCTCCTAGGCTGTTGGCTGCACTGCATTAGAAACAGAAAGATTTACTTGAGAAAAACGGTATAGGTAATGTGGCCCACCGGCCTTCGGCCCAGTCCCCGATAAGCCTTGCCCACCAAATGGTTGAACGCCAACAACCGCGCCAACTTGATCGCGATTAATATAACAGTTACCTACACGAGCTTGTTTTTCAATCCAACGATAAGTCGTTTCATTCCGGCTATGAATCCCCATCGTCAAACCAAATCCAGTTTGATTGATGTCTTGTACCACTTTTGCTAATTCGTTGGCTTTAAAACGTACAACATGCAAAACTGGCCCAAATTTTTCTTCTGTTAAAGCTCGAATATCATTAATTTCTATTGCTGTAGGGGCAACAAAATGCCCAGATTGGCATACCGAATCAAGTGGCAATTGATTGATTAATCGCTGTGTTTTTTTCATTTCGTCAATATGTGCAATAAGCTTTTCTTTTGCTATTGAATCGATAACAGGACCAACATCTGTTTGATGTAAATAAGGTAAACCAACGGATAGCTGGTTCATCCCGCCTTTAATTAGCTCAATAATTCGGTCAGCAATATCTTCTTGAACATACAGTACTCTTAAAGCAGAACAACGCTGACCCGCGGAAGCAAAAGCAGAGCGCAACACATCACGCACAACTTGTTCAGGTAAAGCCGTACTGTCCACAATCATCGCATTCTGACCACCCGTTTCAGCAATAAATGGTACAGGTTTCGCATCACGTAATGCCAAAGTTTGGTTGATGCGTTGCGCTGTAGGCGTTGAACCGGTAAATGCGACACCAGCAATAGCCGGGTTAGAAGTTAATGCTTGACCAATTAAAGCCCCGTTCCCTGTGAGTAATTGAATAGAACCCGCTGGGAAACCCGCTTCCAACATCAACTCAACAGCGCGAGCCGCAATTAAACTGGTTTGCTCTGCAGGCTTAGCAATCACAGTATTACCACTCACAAGCGCTGCTGTTATCTGACCCAAAAATATTGCTAATGGGAAGTTCCAAGGACTAATACAAACAAATACCCCTCTCCCCTCTCGACTGATCGTCCTTTCTACTCCATCAAAACCGACTATGTCTTCACCAGTAAAAATGGCATCCTGTTTCGCATAAAAACGGCAGAAATCGACCGCTTCACGAACTTCATCAATACTATCGTGAATGGTTTTTCCCGCTTCTTTATGACAAAGCGCGACTAACTCAGTTAAATGATCTTCCAAAAGATCCGCTAAACGGTCTAATTTACTTGCACGCTCTTCAAATCCAAGCCCGTTCCACTCATGGAAGCATGATTGAGAAACCTGAATAGCTTCGGAAACATGATCAAGGTTTGAAAACACCACAGATCCAACATGGATCTTTCTATCATAAGGTGCAGAGACCGACTTGATCATCATTTCGTTATCAGTATTATCCTTGATCATGCTTCCGTAAAAGTATTGTCCATTGATAATTGGTCCTGCTTGCCATGTCTTTTCAAGCCATTGATTAACTTGCTCTTCAAAGGGTAGGCTTTCACTATGAATATCAATATTCACCCCATAAGCGTTCTTTCTTTCAGAGAAAATGTGGGGAGGAAGAGGTATTGCGGTATTATTAAAATGATGTTGGGCTAGCAGAGTATCAACCGGATGTTGGTTTAGCGTCTCAATAGGACAACGTGCATCCACCAAACGATGCACAAATGAACTATTTGCGCCATTTTCCAATAGTCGGCGTACCAAATAAGGCAATAAATCTTTATGACTTCCCACCGGAGCATAAATGCGAACCGATTGACCAAATTTGGTCATGGCATGCTCATACAGCGCATCCCCCATCCCATGCAAGCGCTGGAATTCATAATCAGTATGCGTCGCCATATTCGCAATCGCGGTCACTGTGTGGGCATTGTGGCTCGCAAATTGAGGAAATATATGTCCATGTACTTGATCGCTTAATAAAAATCGAGCACAAGCCAAATACGCGACATCTGTCGACTCTTTTCGGGTATAAACAGGATAGTTGGAATATCCCGCTTGCTGCGACCATTTTATTTCGCTATCCCAGTAAGCACCTTTTACAAGACGAAGTGGAATCATATCGCCTTGTTCTTTCGCTAAAGCATTTAGCCAAACTAAAACCGGCAATGCGCGCTTTGAATACGCCTGAATGACTAAGCCAAACTTGCCCCACCCTTTTGCCGCTTCGCTTCTATACAGCTTTTCGAACAATTCTAATGAAAGTTCTAAACGGTCGGCTTCTTCCGCATCAATCGTGAGCGCCACACCAAGCTGCCTTGCTTGCACAATTAATTGCTCGACCGTGGCATAAAGTTCAGTGAGTACTCGCGCTTTATTTGCCACGTCATAACGAGGATGTAATGCTGAAAGTTTAATAGAAATCGATGGTGCCGGGCTTTTTGAGTGATCATACTTGTCATTACCAACCGCAGTGATCGCCATCAAATAGTCATTAAAATATTTTTGTGCATCATCACTAGTTAATGCCGCTTCACCAAGCATGTCATAAGAGTAGGTGTAACCTTTTTCACGCATTGTTTTGCCATTTTTCTGCGCTTCTTTAATGCTACGACCCAGTACAAATTGGTGACCCATTATTTTCATCGCTTGATGCATAGCCTTACGAATCACAGGCTCTGACATTTTATTCAATAACCGATTTAACCCTTGAGTGGGGCTTTGTGCTTGCGACTCTTTCAAGCCAACGACTTTCCCTGTTAGCATCAGCCCCCAAGTAGAAGCATTCACAAAAACAGAATCTGAATTTTTTAGGTGAGATTTCCAATCAGCCACACTTAATTTATCTCGGATCAAAGCATCAGCCGTAGCGGAGTCAGGAATACGCATTAAAGCTTCAGCAAGACACATAAGCAAAATGCCTTCATGGGTATCGAGGCTATACTCAAGCAGTAGGGCATCAATCATTTGAACCGATTTTTTATCCGCACGAATAGATTTAATGAGTTCACCAGTTTGGCTTTCTATTAGCTGCTTTTCTTGCGAACTTGGTGTCGCCAAAGGCAATAACTCTCGTAACCATACTGATTCATCCACCATATATAACGGTGAGATTAAAGACCAAAGCTTAGCCAAAGGCTGCTGATTAAATTCCGTATTCAACACATCGGTTGCTGTAAACATGCTTTTTCCTCACATACAAATCGGAACAATTAACGAATATTCTTTGAAGTGTAGTGGCAAATGAGCATAAAGAATTGATTAAAACTCCGCTTCATTTGCTTAAAAATCGCATTAATAACAAAAAACCAACATGGTCACATATTTTTAATATGTCTTTTAAGACAAGATTATTGTATTTGCTTGCGGTATTGGGAAGGGGAAACATCGACTAAACGGGTAAACGTATGGGTAAAAACACTTTGGTCAGAAAAACCAATTAATTCAGCAATATGGCCTAAATTGTACTGCCCTTCTTTAATAAGATTTTTCGCCATTTCAATGCGTTTATTTAATACATACTGATGAGGTGTAATCCCTATCTGAGTTTTAAAAACTAAGTGAAATTGGCTTTCCCCGAGAAAAACACAAGCGGCTAAGTCAGAGACACTAATTTTACTGGCTAAGTGTTGATGGATATAGCGATCAAGCAAATCCATATTCAAACGATTCCCTTTTTTGAACATTTCAAATTTTTTAATATGCCGATACAGCAATGCAATGATGGTATCCTGGCACGCTCGGCAGAGGAGCAAATCATCAGGGCTGGATTTGATTTCTTGTACTAACATTCTGACTAATTGTTGTATCTGGAAATCGAGCTGAAAGTACACCTCGTCAGCCAATAACTCTTCAAGTAAATGGGAAACCTGAGAATCTTGTTCCGTCATGTTGATAAAATTCAATACAAGAATATCTGATGTACCAATACCACCGAAACTATGCTCAGAAGAAGCTCGAACAATACAACCTTGGCCGGGCCCAATTAAATTCACCTCGCCATCGACATCAAATTCAGCACGCCCAGTTAAGCCAATCACGATTTGGGTATAGTCATGATGATGCCTATTCATATAACTGGGTAACGTAATAACTTGCGCAGGCTTTGGTGGATAATGATGAAAGTCATTTGGTTTAATCATGGCTAGCAAACTAATCCTTTATAGTTTTTTGCATAGTTTTTTTTAAGTCTTTTAGTATAGACTATCCATCTCTTCTTGATCATTCTTCCAGAACGATGATCAAGAAGAGCTAAACTACGGTGAAGGTTATTTCAATAAATAAGTATGATAGAACCAATATCACAACTTATTAGTCATCATTCAAAAAACATTATTATTACGATTATGGCGCTAATCGAGAAACATCCCAGTCAGATTCGTCTGATTTTTCATAAATAAATCGATCATGCAAACGATGTTCACCGCCTTGCCAAAATTCAATGCTATCAACTTTTACGCGAAATCCCCCCCAAAAAGTCGGCACTGGAATTTTACCTTCAGCAAATTTGGCTTTTAGTTCCATGTACTTTCCTTCTAACACATTACGAGCTGAAATTCGGTTACTTTGCTTACTCGCCCAAGCAGCTAATTGACTTTCTTTGGGGCGAGAGGTGAAGTATTTCATATTTTCCATTGCAGATAATTTCTCAACCGTGCCGGTAATATGAACTTGTCTTTCTAAAGGATGCCACGGGAAATGTAAGCTGATTTTATTGTTATGTTGTAAGTGCTGGGCCTTACGACTTCCAAGGTTGGTATAAAAAACAAACCCATCGTCATCCACATTTTTCAATAAAACTATCCGCTGAAAAGGTTGACCATACTCATCCACGGTCGCCACCGTCATCGCGGTTGGATCAGTTAACCCTGCGTCAATGGCTTGCTCTAACCAAAGATTAAATTGATCAATTGGATTGGCCAACAGCTGAGACCGCTTAAGTCCATTTAATGAATATTCTCGACGAATATCGGTAAGTTTCATTCTATTAATCCCTAGTGACTTTTGATTAATTTTGCTCTTATATACTTTTCATAACAAGTATATAAGAGAGGATTTTCATATTCATACATCATCAATGACTAAAATAGCTCATCCTTAGCGCAACTCATATTCTTATCGGTCATTAATTTACAGTGTAAATTAGGATTCGATATAAAACCTTAACAATTTACACTGTAAATTAGTTTATATTCGCTTTCTATCCCCAAAAAAGCAAAAGCCACTGATGTTGTATTGATAGACAAGTGAATGAATCCCCATGAACATAGTTAATTTATGACTTTTTATAAAGAATAAAGGGGATGAATCCTGTCAACAAAACTACAGCATCAAGTGCTGTAAGGATGTATTGATAAAAGATATTGGCGTATACGAGCTTCGATATCTTTTCTTCCATTCAAACCATATTTAGCTGAAACCTCTTGCCAACTTTGACTAAAAAGCACTTTATCCAAAACACATTTATTTTCGTGACTACGCTCCAATGGTGAACGGAATAAAGATTGCCAAAGATACTGATTTAAGGTCGCGGAAACACTTTCGTAGCTATTACCGCCTTGGGCATAATTAGACACTAAGGCTGGCAAGGCAAGCTTTTCATTATGCGTAATATCAGGCTGTAACATTGCCATCAAACAATCACTTTCAAGCTTGTTATAAATAAATGGCAGTGATATTTGGATATTAACAAGAAAATCTTGCGAAGCTTGTTGAATCCAATCTTGAGACGATACGGATAGAGCACGAACCATAAAGGCTGAATAACAACCACTAGCTTGATCACGGCGTGTTCCTAAACTCACCAGTTGGAAGTCTTTACGCCAAAATTTAACAAGCTCAGTGCTAGCACCAAAACTCACCGATATAAAATCTACGCGTTCAGCCAAATGATTCACCAATAAAGATAAGGCATTGGAGCCGATACCTAAACGCTGGAAATTAGATCCAATCGCGATTCTCATTACTCTCGCTGAACGTTGACTCGCCGCTTGTGACAATGCCAAATGATTACAAAGATAACTGGCGGCAAGGTGACCTTTTGGTCGACGATTTCCTCGCTGAATATCAATAATTAATGAATCGTCTAAACCTCCCTCCAGAGTAAGTAGCAAACACCCTACTCTTACATCCCCGCTAATAATTTGAATCACTTCAATAGAGTCATCATCCAATATTTGTATTAAATCATTTGGAGAGGTTTGATAATGAGCATTAACCAAAAGGGCAAAGATCTCTCGAAATAAAGAAGGATGATGTAATAATTGAGATTTATCGATAGATTTTAATGCGACCTTATCAGCCAAAGAGACAGAAACAGAATTCGAATTATCAGCGTCCAATAAGAAAGTATCAAAAAGCCATGATTCTAATGGGTCATTTTCATTCCAACGAATAGGTTGGATTAACTCGACAAGCTTCCAACCAGGACGATTTTGGTTAAGCCATGACATGAATTTTAGTGTAAAGCCACGACCACAACCTTCATAACCATGTGTGGTTGAGCTAAAAACAACGCGATGATAATGAGTAACCATATCTTGCAAACTGGATAAAGGTAATGCAGCCGCCTCATCTACGAAAAGTAAATCCGTAGAAGGTCTCGTCAGTAATAATTCATCCGGCGCACAAAAGCGAAGACTCGCACCATTTGAAAGCTGCCATTCAGTTTTTGTCTTCTTAGACCAAATTAATGCTGGCTCTAACTTGTTCAATTCTAACTGCACATGCGCAAATAAGGGTTCAATTGATTTTAACGCTGGCGCAGTAACCATAATCTGACAAGCTTTCTCAAACATTAGCTCAGCAGCGGCCATCCCCAAACATGAGGTTTTACCTCTGCCTCGGTTAGCATTAATAACCAATGGGCGCTTTCTATGCCCAGAAAGCACTTTTTTAATTGCGGTGATAGCGGTGCTTTGATCGGCGGTACGCGCACCAATAAAAGCAGAGTGAGTCATATGACTTGGTAATAACTTCAACGAAGCCGTATCGGGTGCAACATTTAAATCATCAATAACAGTCCAGGATTGAAAATGCTGGGATAACCAAGCCTTGCTATTCGATTCATCCAGTTTTTCAACGTTCGCAATAAAGACTAAGCCCCCTCCCATTAATGCCCCTAGCGCCGCCGAAAAGCTGTTAGCATCGAATCCGTCCGTACAATCAACAATCAGGGTCGATATTTCTTGACCTAATAGCTGGTGGCCTTGCTTATAAGACAACGCTTCAACATTTCCCTCTAATTCAATATAACTTCCAAGAATTGCCACTGATTTTTCTTTAATCGATTGATCGTTACTGTGCTGTGCTTGAATATAGCCTTCAAGTAATGTTTTCAAATCTGAATCGGTGAGCATGAGCATGACACCAGAACGGTGGCGATCAAATGAAAGTTGTCGGGTTAACTGATTCAAATAGGCTAGGGCAGACATGGCAATTCAACTTATGGAAAACAATAACCTAAGCATATCACAGGCACAAAAAAAGCCGCACATTGCTGGCAGCTTAGATTTGGTAGAGGCTAAAATAATTAAGCGTTCAGTTTCGATTCTACAAAAGAAAGAATTTCCGCTGCGAGTTCATCATCAATTTTTTTCAACGATAATGATAAATTATTGCCTTTACGATTATAAATGGCCCGACCTTTTATCAACTCAATGCTAGTGCTTCCAGGCTCTTTTTGTGTAGGAGCAAGCTCTTCAATCCATTCTTCTAGTTGGCTCGATACCTCTTTCGTTAAACGAGCCACACCTTGAGATGGAGAGTTTTTCCAAACTGCACCACGTCCTGACTGACATTTGCTTAATAATAATGCCTGAGATTTCTGTGGCAAAGAGTGATAAAGCTTATGCAGCTTCACTATCGTTGGTCGACCAACATCACTCACATTAGGGTAAGCTTGTAATAACGCCAGTGGCAATGCGGCTGCTTTCAAAGCACCACTCACTAATGCTTCACTGCATTGAAATATCTGTGCCAATGCTTTTTGATCTTCAGCTTCACCAGAATCCAACTTAAGCTGCATTTCACGGCCACGCTCATAAAGCGATA
The DNA here is from genome assembly GCF_002218025.2 of Vibrio casei. NCBI lineage: Bacteria > Pseudomonadati > Pseudomonadota > Gammaproteobacteria > Vibrionales > Vibrionaceae > Vibrio > Vibrio casei. Next base: position 1,198,391 of record NZ_AP018681.1, read on the forward strand.
GTGGTTTATGAGCATTAGCTACATCGGACAAAAACTTAGCATGTTCTGTTTCAATATCATCAGCAACATAAATTAAAAAATCTTTTTGTGCTAATAAACAAGACATGCGACGACGGCTGCCATCAAGTACTTCAATTTTACCTTCAGTATTACGTCGACCAACTGCAGGATATTGCTGACCACGATCTTTTAATGTGACCAAAATATCCGATAGCGCGTGTTCATTTAAAAACGATTGTTCACGCGAGTTTTCAGAAAAAACAACAGTTTGCTGTTCAATCTCACTGGCTGGAATAGAAATAAGCTCAAATGCTACTAAATCTTGACCAGCAATCGCCAATTCAATCACTTGTGCTTTATCTTTTGCTGCTGCTTGAGCTTCAACAGGCGAAGTCGCGCGGCGTTTATTTGCTTTTCCAAATAGTTTTGCATTTAGGTCAGAAGTTTTAATCGCCATTAGTTACTCTCCTGATTAAGTGAAGCCCAATGGCTGTGCATAACACGCTCCAACTCTAGGGCACTTTTTTGTATCGCATCTTGCGCGACGGCTAATGTTTTCTTACCACCTTCAAAGTCACCTGCAGTTAAATCAAACACCGTGCTGTAAGTATCGGCACAGGTTTCAAATGCACGGCTACGAGGAATCGTTGCCATCATAACTTGTTCAGCTAATAAGTAATTCATCTCCGTTAATACAGAGACTTGCTTTTTATTGTCATCTTCAAACATCGTTGGCATTAAGCGCACAAACTCAAGCCCTTGCCAGTCTTCAGGGAACATTTCATAAACCGTTGGAAGATGCTGAAAAAAGTTAACCGTGGAAGCCCAATCTAAACGCTTAGCGGCACATGGAATTAATAAAGCATTCGAAGCATACATGGCATTCCACACCAAAGGATCAACATGTGGTCCGGTATCCATCATAATAATATCGAAATCATCAGAAATTTTATCAATTAGCTTTTCTTTTAATAACTTAACAATATCCAATGATTGATTCTGTGATAAATGCTGCCAAGCTTCAGCGTTGAACATGGCATCTTCAGGAAACGCTGAAATCGTTTTTAAATTAGGATATTGAGTCGGTAACAACACATTGTTACGTAAGAACTCACTATCAATTTCAACATTTTCAGGAACATTGTCTAGCATTACATCAACAGCAGAATAGATTTCTTCACGGTCTTCCACACTGATTTGGGGATTTAAGAACAAACGTAAAGAGCCTTGTGGATCCAAATCAATGAGACAAATACGGTAACGTTTATCAAGGTTCAAAGCCAAGCAAGCAGCAATATGCACAGCGGACATCGATTTCCCTGTTCCACCCTTTTGGTTTTGAACATTCACAATCCACGGTTTATTACATTGATTTTTCTTACGCTGATGGAACATATCAACACCAGCCGCATCCATTAATTGATGAGCCTCACTCAATGTAATCGAATAATGGTTGGCATTATTTTTAGTGAATTGATGACCATCGGCTTCCATTTTAGCAATGGCTTCATCTAATTTACGTCGAGTTAGCCCTGAACGAGTTTCCATCAACGCTTTAGACATGGGTGGGAAATGTTCATCTCTACGTTCTTCTAAAACAATTTCAATGCGGTCAGCTTGCACCTGTTTAGTTAATTCAGCTAAACGTTCAAGATTGTGAATCGTCTGTTCTCTTTTCAT